>JBJOKS010000018.1:0-120296 GCA_046045965.1 Cyanobacteriota bacterium
TTTTGCTGGTTGTCATGGCTGCTCTCAATCGCTCAATTACTTGTCTAGATTGAGTTTCCCATGTTTTTGACCACTACAAATACCACCCTTGACAATTTCCCTTTTTCCTTAACTTGTCACTAATGGTTGGTGATAGACTAGCTTACGATTTAGTGTTTGATATTGGGGGAAACTTAATTAAAATACAAGTCAAATACGCTTGGTTTGATGAACCTTCTGGTAATTATGTGGTAGATAATCGCCGCCCGAAAACAAATAGACGGATAATGGTTAGAGATGTTTATCAGCTGTCAGACTTTGATTTTGCGTTGGTATATGTAGAAAACCTTGACCTTTTTTATATTTTTCCTGTGGATGTTTTTATTAGCTATGGAAGTGAAATACATCTTGTGGAGGCTGAAAAAAGACAGCGCAAACCTCGTTCAGCAGAATATCGCAATGCTTGGGAATTAATCATAAACATCAAGCGTGAAACTAAGGAGATGGGGTAATGGGAAGAAAATCAAGAATCACCCATTACCCATTACCCATTACCCATTACCCATTACCCAATTTTTCCAAAACTGGTTTTGTGGAAACAATGTGACGTTCTAAACCCAATTCTTTAGGACTAACACCTAAAGCCAAAGCAATTAATTGAGGTAAATGTAAAACAGGTAAACCTAACTTTTTACCAATGACCTTTTCTACCTCTGGTTGACGAGAATCTAAATTGAGGTGACACAAAGGACAAGGTGTAACAATACAATCAGCACCGCTTGAGATAGCGTCTTGAATGTGCATTCCTGCCATTTTAAAAGATTCGGTAGTAGCATAACTAGAAAGAGGCCAACCACAACATTGGGTGCGTCCACGATAATATATAGGAGTTGCCCCTACAGCCCGAAACACATTTTCCATTGCTTCTGGTTGAAATGGATCATCATAAGGCATAGATTTTTGAGCGCGGAGGAGATAACAACCATAAAAAGCTGCACATTTGAGGTTAGATAACTTGCGGGTGACACGTTGACTGATGTTCTCTAAACCGTAATCAGTGACTAAAGCGTAAAGTAGATGTTTAACTTCTGTACTACCCCGATAAGGAGAACAACCTTCTTTTTCTAGCAGCCCATTAACTTGATTAAGATAAATTGGGTTAGTTGTTTGGCATTCCTTGAGGCGTTCATCAACATGACCAATAACACCTTGACAAGTGCTGCAATGGGTGAGAAGAGGCAAATTTAATTCCTCTGCTAAAGCGATATTTCTGGCGTTAACGGTATCTTCCAACAATTGGGAATCTTCCTTAAACGTACCCGAACCGCAACAAGCAGCTTTTTTAAGTTCAATTAATTCAATACCCAGAGCTTTGGTAAGTGATTGAGTGGATAGATAAAGCTCTCGGCAGGCTCCTTGAGCAACACAACCGGGGTAGTAAGCGTATTTTAGGGTTTGAGATAGCATAAAATTATATTTGAGTTAAAGGCGTGGTGAACGCCCTGGTACAAGAAATCCAACAGTTTGATTATCACCCGTGAGTTTAGCTTGAAAAAGACAGAAAGCAGAAGACAGAAGTTGTTTAATTTTTAATTATTCTATTCCCTGTTCCCTGTTCCCTGTTCCCTGTTCCCTGTTCCCTGTTCCCTGTTCCCTTTTTCTGATAACTGTACTCAGGATCACCCTTTCCGATAAGATGTATATGCTCAAAAAACATTGCCCATAAAGAGCAGATCATAGCAACTGGTTAAGGAATTTTATCTATGAGCCAAGCTGACATTTTTGAAAGAGTAAAGAAAATCATCGTCGAACAACTAGACGCTGAAGCTGAAAAAGTTTTACCAAATGCCTCATTTACAGAGGATTTAGGGGCTGACTCCCTAGATATCGTGGAACTGGTAATGGCTTTGGAAGAAGAATTTGATCTGGAAATTCCCGATGAAGCCGCCGAAAAGATTTTAACGGTTCAAGAGGTAGTAGACTATATCAAGAGTAACGCTCCTGCATCTGCTTAAGAGTGTTGAGGGACTGGGTATCAGAAACTGGGGAGCGAGAAATCCTAAATTTTGAACTGTTCCTAATTTTGATGCCAATTATCTTAAATCCCTCATCCCTAGTCTCCTTATTTTTCTAACTGCTGCTTTTTCGCCACCTTTAACTGAATCATGACAGACTATAAACGTAAACGCGTTGTTGTAACTGGTGTTGGCGCGATTACACCTATTGGTAACACACCATCTGAATATTGGGAAGGATTGTTAAGCGGACGTAATGGTATAGACTACATCCAAGCTTTTGATGCGTCTAAACATGACTGCCGCATTGCGGGGGAAGTGAAAAACTTTGATCCGCATGAATACATGGAGAAAAAAGAAGCCAAGCGCACAGATCGGTTTGCTCAATTTGCGATCGCAGCTTCTAAACAGGCTATATCAGACGCGCAATTAGTTATCAATGACCTCAACGCCGAACAAATAGGTGTCATGATCGGTTCAGGCGTTGGAGGAATTAAAGTATTAGAAGACCAGCAAACAGTCTACCTCAATCGGGGACCAGACCGCTGTAGTCCATTCATGATCCCGATGATGATTGCCAACATGGCAGCAGGATTAACAGCAATTCATACTGGTGCAAAAGGTCCAAATTCCTGTTCTGTTACAGCTTGCGCGGCTGGTTCTAACGCCATTGGTGATGCCTTTCGCTTAATTCAAAATGGATACGCCCAAGCAATGATTTGTGGCGGAGCGGAAGCAGCAGTAACACCATTGTCTGTAGCCGGATTTGCCGCAGCCAGGGCGCTTTCTACAAAAAATGACCCGTCCAAGGCTTGTCGTCCATTTGACAAAGATCGGGATGGCTTTGTTATGGGTGAAGGTTCAGGAATTTTAATTCTGGAAGAATTAGAACACGCTCTCAAGCGCGGCGCTCGGATTTATGCAGAAATGGTGGGCTATGGGATGACCTGTGACGCTTATCATATGACTTCTCCCGTCCCCGGAGGTTTAGGTGCAGCTAGAGCAATGGAACTGGCACTCAAAGACGGTCAACTGACACCAGAAATGATTAGCTATATCAATGCTCATGGAACCAGCACCGCAGCTAATGATGTCACAGAAACCGCAGCCATTAAAAAGGCTTTGGGCGATTATGCTAAAAAGATCGCAATTAGTTCTACTAAATCCATGACAGGTCATCTGTTAGGTGGTTCAGGAGGAATAGAAGCAGTAGCTACAGTTTTGGCGATCGCCAATGACCAAATTCCCCCTACCATCCATTTGGATAACCCCGATCCAGGATGTGACTTAGATTATGTACCCCACAATAGCCGCCCTCAAAAAGTAGAAGTAGCACTATCCAACTCCTTTGGATTTGGTGGTCATAATGTCACTTTGGCTTTTAAGAAGTACCACTAACGGTAATTGGGCATTGGGCATTGGGCATTGGTAAAAATCTTTCCCCCCCTGCTCCCCCTGCTCCCCCTGCTTCCCCTGCTCCTTGCTCCTTGCCTCCTGAAGTAAACCTGTGGAGCGTATTATATATAATACCATTCCCAGCTGAACCAAGGGTTCGGCATGACCAAATTATTAGCTTTATTCATCACCAGAAACTCAGAAGATCCCGCTTGTCCATCGACCAGTAGGAATGGGATGATGAGAATGGTGGGATCGCTTTATAATGACCCCAGAAAGAGAAAGCTACAAAGAGTCCTAACCCGTCGTTAAAAACAAGAAATTATGGCTGTTGCAACCCAATCCCTCGAAGAACTTTGTATTAACTCGATTCGCTTCTTGGCTGTTGATGCCATCGAAAAATCTAAATCGGGACACCCTGGACTGCCGATGGGCGCTGCTCCGATGGCTTTCGTCCTTTGGGATAAATTCATGCGGTATAACCCCAAAAATCCCAAATGGTTCAATCGCGATCGCTTCGTCTTGTCTGCTGGTCACGGGTCTATGTTACAGTATGCCATGCTGTACCTGACAGGCTACGATAGCGTCGGTATTGAAGATATCAAGCAATTCCGTCAATGGGGAGCTAAAACTCCTGGACACCCAGAAAACTTTGTTACAGCTGGTGTAGAAGTAACCACTGGTCCTTTAGGTCAAGGTATTGCTAACGCAGTCGGTTTAGCCATAGCAGAAGCACACCTCGCCGCTAAGTTTAACAAACCCGATGCCAAAATTGTAGACCACTACACCTATGTAATTTTGGGTGATGGTTGTAACATGGAAGGAATTTCTGGTGAAGCGGCTTCTATCGCTGGACACTGGGGTTTAGGTAAACTGATCGCACTCTACGACGACAACCACATCTCCATTGATGGTTCTACAGATGTGGCATTTACCGAAGATGTTTCTAAACGGTTTGAAGCTTACGGTTGGCACGTTCTCCACGTTCCAGACGGTAACACCGATTTAGGAGCAATCTCTAAAGCAATTGAAGCAGCAAAAGCTGTCACCGACAAACCCACCATGATCAAGGTGACAACCACCATCGGTTATGGTTCTCCCAACAAGCAAAACACCGCTGGTATTCACGGTGCTGCATTGGGTCCAGAAGAAACAGCCGCAACCCGCAAACACTTAAATTGGGAATACGCACCTTTTGAAATTCCACAAGATGTCCTCAACCATTTGGGTAAGGCTGTAGAACGTGGTGCAGCTTCCGAAGGTGAATGGAACAAGACCTTTGCTGACTATAAGGCTAAATATCCCGCTGAAGCCGCAGAATTTGAACGTTTCGTCAGCGGTAAACTGCCCGAAGGTTGGGACAAAGTTCTACCTACCTACACAGCAGAAGATAAAGCACAGCCCACCCGTAAACATTCAGAAATCTGTCTCAATAAGCTGGCAGCCGTGTTACCTGAACTCATCGGTGGTTCTGCTGACCTGACTCACTCCAACTTGACTGAACTCAAAGGTTTTGGCGACTTCCAGAAAGGACAATTCCAAAACCGAAATCTTCACTTTGGTGTCCGGGAACACGCTATGGGCGCAATTTGTAACGGTATCGCGTTGCATGGTTCAGGCTTAATTCCCTATGGTGCGACATTCCTGATTTTTACCGATTATATGCGTGCTGCCATTCGTTTGGCTGCGCTTTCGGAAGCTGGCTCAATTTGGGTGATGACTCACGATTCTATTGGTCAAGGTGAAGATGGTCCTACTCACCAACCCATTGAAACTTTAGCTTCTTTGCGGGCAATTCCAGATTTGACTGTGATTCGTCCTGCGGACGGAAACGAAACCTCTGGTGCTTATAGCATAGCGATCGCCAAATCCAAAGCCAACGCTTCCACTCTCTTGGCTTTCACCCGTCAAAATGTCCCCAACTTAGCTGGTACATCTATTGAAGGTGTAGCTAAGGGTGCATACACAATCGTAGATTGTGCTGGTACACCAGATATCATCTTAATTGGTACTGGTTCAGAAGTCAGCCTCTGTGTCACTGCTGCTGAGAAACTCACTGCGGAAGGTAAGAAAGTCCGCGTTGTTTCTATGCCTTCTTCTACCTTGTTTGATACACAAGATGCAGCTTACAAAGAATCAATTCTACCTAAAGCAGTTACCAAGCGTCTTTCTGTAGAAGCAGCTAGTAGCTTTGGTTGGCATAAGTATATTGGGACTGAAGGTGATACCGTGAGTATTGATACCTTTGGTGCTTCCGCTCCCGGTGGTACTTGTTTAGAGAAGTTTGGCTTCACAGTTGAGAATGTGTTAACTAAGGCTAAGGCATTATTGGGTTAATTAGCAACAGAATATTGCTCGAAATAGTTTTGTTTTTTCAGGGTGGGATAAAAATCCTGCCCTTTTTTTGTAGCATGATGGCATAATTCAATACCTATTAATCGTAAGAATTCAGGAGTCAGGAGTCAGGAGTCAGGAAGTATAGGTGGGAATGTTTGATAAATCAGTAGATGATCAAATAGTGAGTTTGGGTAGTAGGTTTGGGAGTACCCTGGAAAAAGCTGACAGCTGAATGCTTACCATTAATCACTATTGTTTATATTTAAATTGGCTCAAATTTAGCTATAGTATTAATAGTCCTTTGTAGACTTGGTGAAAATAATTTAGCCACTTCCATTTGCCAGTAGTTATTAACAAAGTAAATCATCTGTCCATTATAGTCTCTACCTACCTTTGCCGTACTGTTAGACTGTGGAACTATAGCCTCACGCAATTCACGTTTTTTAGATTTCCTCGCAATATTAATCAATGTTTGTTTCGGATCACTAATTTCGTCTACGTTTTGAGGAATCAATTTTGGTAAAACTCCCAAGAATTTGGCAAAGCTTTCATGATCAGCTAAAAGCCATGCTTCTATTTCCTTGACAGCGATACGAAACAACAAATTAGGATGTTTTGGATATGGTAGCCATTCTTGAATTAGTTCCAGTGGACACTCTGCTCTATCGAGGTATGTTAAAACTATATAAGGCGTTCCTTTTGCAGCATGATTAAATGTCACGCAGAAAGCGAAATACATCAAGAAAATTGGATTTACCACAAGCGTTAGAACCGACTATAAAAACTCTGTCACCCAATCCAACATCTACTGATAAAAAATTACGCCAATTCTTGAGTATGATATGGGAAATAAACATTAGGAATACAGAGAAGATGGGAAGAGACTAGTTAAAAATAGCAAACTGACTATCTCTGCATCTTATCATATTTTCCAGGGAGCAGCCATGTTGGACTTTTTTAATAGCTTATTTTTGACACCACTGTTTCTACCTCATGGAGACTGCTACCTGTGGAAACCAGAGTTGGTGTCTCTGCACATCATTTTAGATGGACTGATTGCATTCGCTTATTTCTCAATTGCCATAATGTTAGTTTACTTTATTAATAAGCGTCCCGATATCCCATTTAGAAGTATATTGGTCTTATTTGCAGCTTTGATTATTTCTGCGGGTACAAACGAATTCATGGCAATATGGACAGTGTGGTATCCAAATTATGGGCTATCTGTTGTGATTAAAGCAATTACAGCCCTAATTTCCGGCTATACAACCCTAAAATTCATAAATTTTACACCTAAAGTTATAGCTATATTTAGTTCCCAATTAGAATTAAAACAAAGTGAATCAGCCCTGCGAAATTTATATGAAGCAGCAGCTCAAAATTTAGATTTTGAATCACGGATACAAGGATTTTTAAAATTGGGATGTCAAACATTTGGGATGGAATTTGGTTTTCTTGGTCATATTGATGAAAATAAAAGTTATCACCTATTATTGGTTCAAACCCCAGATAATTCATTGCAACCAGGAGATACTTTTGATGTCCGACAGATGTATTGTAACGAAGTCATTGATAAAGAAACACCTGTAACTATTACTCATGCTAGTGCTTCTGACTGGTCAAAGCATCCAGGCTATCAAACATTCCAGATGGAAGCCTACATTGGCATCAGAATTATGATTGGGGGCCAATTGTATGGCGCTCTCAGTTTTTCTAGTCATAAACCCCGACAAAAACCATTTAAATTAGGAGAACAAGAGCTATTAATGCTAATGGCACAATGGGTAGGTAGTGAAATTGCTCGTCAACAAGCAAAACAGCAAGCAGAAAGCGCCAATAAAGCTAAAAGCGAATTCTTGGCCATGATGAGCCATGAAATTCGTACTCCCATGAATGCCGTTATTGGTATGACAGGATTATTATTAGACACAAACCTTGATATCCAACAACGTGATTTTGTGTCCACCATTCGCAGCAGCGGTGATGCTTTACTATCAATAATTAATGATATTCTAGATTTTTCCAAAATAGAATCTGACCAATTAGATTTAGAAGCACAACCTTTTAGTTTATCTAATTGTGTAGAAGAATCTTTGGATTTATTAGCTCCCCAAGCCGCAGAAAAGAAACTAGAACTAATTTATTTATTAACTCCTCAAACACCCAATATTATCATCGGAGATATCACCCGGCTGCGACAAATTTTAGTGAATTTGTTGAGTAATGCGGTCAAATTTACCAACATTGGCGAAGTGATCATTACTGTCACCGCCAAACAATTGGCAACAACAACAGAGCCAACTTTCCCACTCTATGAAATCGAGTTTGCCATTAAAGATACAGGTATTGGCATTCCCCCAGAAAAAAAAGATCGACTATTTAAATCTTTCAGTCAAGTTGATTCCTCTATGACACGCAAATATGGCGGCACAGGATTAGGCTTGGTTATCAGCAAACGATTAAGTGAAATGATGGGCGGAAGAATGTGGGTGGAAAGCCAGATAAATATAGGATCTACTTTTTATTTTACAATCACAATTCCAGCAGATCCTCACTCTGAACCAATCAACTTCATCAATTCAGTCAATCTACTCAAGGGCAAACGGTTACTAATTCTAGAAAATCATCCGACTCATGGGCAATTTTTAACTATGCAAGCTGAGTCTTGGGGAATGTTAGTACGTACAGTGAAATCTGCTGCTGAAGTATTATCATGTCTGCAAGAAGAACAATTTGACATTATAATTCTAGATACGCAATTTGTTGAAATAGATAGTTTGGCATTAGCAAGAGAAATACGTCAACAACCAAATGCCCACACATTACCTTTGGTACTATTAAAAGATATCAACCAGTCCGAAGAACATCCAGATACACCCAGAGAAGCAATAGCTTTCCTTAATAAACCCATCAAACAATCCCAACTTTATAACAGTTTACTAAATCTCATTAGTCAGCAACCTGTTATATTTAACTGTGCGGAGAATAATGTTGTCCAAACCTATCCCTATTTAGGTGATCTACCAATGCGGATTTTGGTAGCAGAAGACCATCCTGTTAACCTGAAAATGGTAACTTTAATATTGACCAAACTAGGTTTGAGAGCTGATGTAGCGGGTAACGGCATAGAAGTCTTATCTGCCTTACATCGTCAGTCCTATGATGTCATATTGATGGATGTACAGATGCCAGAAATGGACGGGTTAGAAGCTACTAAACAAATTCGTATGTGGCATTGGGACGAACAACCACGAATTATTGCTATGACTGCCAATGCAATGCAGGGTGACAAAGAAATTTGTCTTGAGGCAGGTATGGATGATTATATTAGTAAACCTATCCGATTGGAAGAACTGGTTAGGGTACTTAGCCAATGTCCTCTAAAAGTCCAGAAAATTTCAGTTAAACAGCCTGATATTAACAGTAACTACCAAGAAGTAAAGCCAGTCGAAAAATTATCCTCACTCACTCCTGGTACTGCAATTGATCTTCGCATTCTGCAATCAATCAGGGATATGGCAGGTAAAGATGCTACTGTTTTCTTATCAGAAGTGATTAATATCTATCTAAAAGAATCCGCAAAAATATTAGTAGCTATGAGCGTAGCAATCGAACAAATAGATACAAATGAAGTTAAACAAATGGCACACAAATTTAAGTCTAGTAGTGCCTCTGTGGGTGCTATACACTTATCTAATCTTTGCAAAAACATGGAAACTATCAGTCACTATGGAACCATAGACCAATGTCGCAAAATATTACAGCAGATAGAAATTGAATATGAGAGAGTAAAGTTAGCTTTGCAGATAGAATGCTGTTAAAAAGTAAGAATTCAGGAGTCAGGAGGGGCGAACGGCCGTTCGCCCGTACAGGAGTCAGAATGCTTATGAAATCAGGAATAGAGACAAGTGATATTTTCTAAAAATCATCATAACTTACTTGATAAGCCTTTATTCTCCTGACTTATATCATTTACTTTAGCTGATTACTGATTACTGATAGCTGAATACTTACGTTAAAAACATAGACATAATGGGGATGTGCTGAATTTGTATGACTATTTCTTTACACACAAATCAACCATTGGTATTGGTCGTAGACGATGACCTAGTTATACAAATGCAGCTACGTCAAGCTATGCACAAAGAAGGGTACAAGGTGATAGCAGCTAGTGATGGCAAGGAAGCCTTAGATATTTATATTAGTTCACATCCAGACATTATACTTTTAGATGCCATGATGCCAGTTATGGATGGTTTTACCTGCTGTGCTCAATTACAAGCCCTAGCTACAGACAAATTTACAGATAACTTTAGCCAAACGCCTCCAATATTAATGATTACAGGACTGGATGACCCCAATTCAGTAGATAAAGCCTTTGCTGTGGGTGCAAGTGATTATATTACTAAACCAATTCATTGGGCAGTGTTGCGGCAAAGAGTTCGTCGTCTCTTGCAAATGAATTGGGCTGTGAAAGAATTACAGCAGAAGATAGAACAAGAACAACTTATTGCCAAAATTACTCATAAAATTCGGCAATCTTTAAACTTAGAGATAATTCTCAACACAACCGTAACTGAAGTACGTAAATTACTGCACACCGACCGGGTAATTGTTTATCGTTTTCAAGCAGACGGTAGCGGAATTGTATTAGTAGAATCAGTAAGTTCTGAATGGAAACCTGCATTGGGAAAAGAACTTACTGATTGCTACTTTGTAGAGAAATGTGGAAGAGACTATCAAAAAGGTAATGTTTATATTATTAACGATATTTATGCGGCTGATCTGCCTCAATGTCAAATTGATTTACTTGGTGAGTTGCAAGCCAAGGCTAATTTAGTTGTTCCCATTGTTCAAGGTAAAAATTTATGGGGATTATTAGTTGCTTATCAATGTTCTGCACCCCGTAAATGGCAGCAATTGGAAATAGATTTGCTCCAAAAAATAGCCGATCAGCTAGTTATAGGTATTCGACAAGCACATATATATCAACAATTAGAAGCGGCTAACCAAGAATTGCAAAGATTGGCAAATATAGATAGCTTAACTCAAATTGCCAACCGTCGCTGCTTTGATGAAGTGTTATTTCAGGAATGGAAACGACTGCAAAGGGAAAAATTACCATTGTCTTTAATTTTATGTGATATTGATTTTTTCAAAAATTATAATGATACTTATGGACATCCCGCTGGTGATGATTGCCTTAAACAAGTAGCCAATATTCTTGATCAAGCTATAAATCGTCCTGCTGATTTGGTAGCACGCTATGGTGGAGAAGAATTTGTATTAATTCTTCCCAATACAGATACTGAAGGAGCAGTTCACATAGTTGAGGAAATTAGATCCCAAATCACACTTGCTGCTATTGGTCATATTAGTTCTCAAATTAGCCAATATGTTACCCTCAGCTTAGGGATTGCCACCTTGATTCCCCATGATCAAACTTCTCCTGAATCTTTAATTTCCCAAGCTGATCAAGCTCTTTATCAGGCTAAACAATCAGGGCGTAATTGTTTTGTTATTGCCTCTTAAAACTAATACAGTCTTCTGCCTTCTGTTATGTTATATTTCAATTGTAAAAATTGCCCCTTGTGGTTGATTACTTTCTACCGTGATTTTTCCACCATGTGCTTCAACTGTCATTTTACAGAAAGCCAGACCTAAACCAATCTGAGATGCTGCTTGTTTGAAAGTGCCGATTTCGTATTTCTCAAAAATGATTTGGCGTAATTCTTCTTTCACTCCTGAGCCTGAATCAGCTACTTGAATTTTAGCTTTTCCTGGGGCTTGATAATCAGCGTGTAAAACAATTTGACTATATGGTTTTGTGAATTTAATTGCATTAGACAGCAAATTATCAATAACTCGACGGAACAAGTTTACATCCAAACTAATACTACCACCTGGTTTGGGTAGATCAGTGATTAGTTCTAGATTTTTGTGAATTATAGCTGGTTGAATATCAGAAATTGCTAAGGAACAGAGTTCACAGATATCAACATCTGTGCGTTGCAGAATTAACTTTCCTGAATCTAATTTTGCCATCAGTAGTAAACTATCAATCATGGCTTGTAATTGTTGTCCAGATGCAATGATCTGATTGCTTTTTTGAAACTGACGTTCAGTTGATAAATTACCAACGCGCAACATTTCTGCGGAAAGAATAATTGAAGTTAAGGGATTCCGTAAATCATGAACTATCATATTAGAAAGGTCTTCCCGCAAGTGTAACATTTCTTGGAGAGAATCATATTGTTGTTTGATGCGTAACATGGATCTAACTCGCGATCGCAGTTCTATGGCATTTACAGGTTTACTAATAAAATCGTCAGCACCTACAGCTATACATTCAGCTAAATCTTCTTTAGAACTCAAAGCCGTAACCATAATTACGGGAATATGTTTCCATTGAGAATTTGATTTGAATTTCTCACAAAATTGGATACCATTCATTTGCGGCATCATCACATCCAGCAAAATTACATCGGGCTGAAAAGAAGCTAGAAGATCCAGTGCTTGTAGTCCATTAGCCACATAACTTAAGTCATAACCTTCACTATCTAATAAGGCATCAATAACATCAAAGTTATCAGGCTCATCATCAATAATTAAAATCTTTGCTGGCGTTTCCATTATTAGTTACTAGTTATTAGTCATTAGTTATTAGTTATTAGTTATTACTTATTAGTGGCAGAAGGCAAAAACTCTGTACCCTGTCACCTGTAAGCCATTCCCTGATTTAAAAGTTGTTGAATTTTATCTGCTAGAAATTTAAGTTTAACTGGTTTAGTTAAATAATCATTAGCTCCTGCTGCAATACATTTTTCTTGATCCCCAGCCATAGCTAATGCTGTCAAAGCAATAATTGGCGTATTTATAAACTGGTGATCGGCACGAATGAGACGCATTGCTTGTAATCCATCCATACCAGGCATTTGAATATCCATGAGAATTAAATTAGGATGTTGTTCTTTAGTGAGAGTAACAGCTTCTTGACCATTTTTTGCCATAATTATGTTATATCCCCTAGCACCTAGATAGTTGGAGATAGTGGCAATATTGGCTTCATTGTCTTCTGCCAGCAGGATGAGATATGGGGAAGTTGATTCAATTGGTGCGGCAACTGGGGTAGTTGTGGGAGCAATAATCACTGCATTTGTTGAAGAATTATCTGCTGTTAGAAGTTTATTTAATATTTGTCGGATTTGGTTGCGGCTAATGGGTTTAACGAAGTAATCAGTTGCTCCCAAAGATAATGCTTGCGATCGCTCATCAACTACCGAAATCACAATTACAGGAATATTTTTCGTTTGGGGATGTGCTTTTAGCTGCTCTAGAACTTCCCACCCAGATAAGTTGGGTAACTGGATATCTAAAAGTATCAGCAACGGATTAAGAGATATGGCTTGATCAATTGCTCCGTCACCCCTCCTATAAATTGTAGTTTCCATATTCAGTTCATGCAAATATCGGGCCACCTGTTCTGCTGCAACTATGGAATCTTCGATAATCAGCACCCGTAAATTTTCAGATTTATGATGCGGTAATACTTGATAAGTGGTAGGTAATAGAGTTTTTTTCTCATCTTCCGATTTCCCGATACAGGGTATGCGAACTGTAAAACAGCTACCTTCACCTACCTCACTAGTTACTATTATTTGACCACCATGCAACTCTACCAGTCGCTGTACTAAAGCTAAACCCAATCCTGTACCATTGTGCTGACGGTTCAAACTACTGTCGATCTGCACAAAAGGTTGAAACAGTTTATCTAACTCTTCCTTCGCAACTCCAATTCCGGTGTCAATTACTGAAAAGCAAATCCATTGGAGGCAGGAGGAAAGGGAGGATTTTTCGCCAATTCCCCCATCTTCGACACTTCCCATTTGCTGTACCACTAACTTAACGCTGCCACCGTTGGGAGTGAATTTTACGGCGTTGTTGAGCAAATTAATCAGCATCTGACGAATACGACGTTCATCTACAACTAAATCTGGTAGATTGGGAGGGATTTCTACAGATAGCTGAATATTTTTTTTCAGTGCCTGTTGTTTAACAAATGTCAAACTGGAATCACAAAGATAGCTACAAGCAACAGGTGCGAGTTGTAGTTCTAGTTTGCCGGCTTCAACTTTGGAGAGATCAAGAATATCATTAATCAATTCTAGTAAGTGTTTACCGCTCCGTTCAATAGTTTTGATGGCTTGTTTTTGGCGATCGCTAATTTGATCAAAAACTCCCTCTAACAACCCTTCTGACATTCCCAAAATCGCATTCAGAGGAGTCCGCAGTTCGTGACTCATATTCGCTAAAAATTCATCTTTAAGGCGAGTAGCGCGGGCAAGTTCGGCATTAGTTTGGCGTAATTCTGCTTCCATTTGCTTGCGTTCTGTCATTTCTAAAGCCGCACCAATAATTTGCGTGGGTTGATTTTCAGCATCCCGGCTAAATACGGTATCATGACTGAGAAACCAGTGCCAGTTACCTTGGATATCGCGCATTCTATATTCAATTTCCCTGATATCTTCATCCTTGGCTGTGGCAAAATGAGCATGATATTCAACTATTTTGGGCAGATCATCAGGATGGGAGATTTTCAGCATAAATTCTGACCCCATACTGTGTATTTCTGTGGGAGAATAGCCTAGTAATCGCGTAATTTCTCGGTTAATGTAAATATTGCGTTTTTCTTGCAAATCGTAAATGTAAAGGATATCTGGACTGGCTTCGGTGATCCTTTCAATTAAATACTGACTTTCTTTTAAAGCCATTTCGGCTTTTTTCCGATCAGTGATATCAAGAGCGGCACAGGTTACACCTTCTATTTCACCATTGCGATCGCGTAGTGGATCAATTGTCAACACATAACAAATAAAATTATCTTCTGTACCAATGACAATTTCTTCTCTTATGCCTTGACCTGTTTCTATCACCTGACGTTTCCAAGTTTCTAATTTTTCGGCATCTTTAGCTAGGAAAAGATCAGTATCCAACTTACCAACTACATCTTCAACTTTATAGCCCAAAGCAGGGTTATAAATCCAGGTGTAACGCAGATTAAGGTCTTGGTTAAATACGACAATAGGCGAATTATTTAAAGCAATGCGAAATCTTTCTTCACTGTAGCGCAAGGCTTCTTCCGCACTACGTCTGCTGGTAATATCTTCATAAGTTCCCAAAATCCCAATAATATTACCATCAGCGTCCCGTAATGGAACTTTATTGGTTTCTATCCACATTAAAGAACCATCATGTTTATGGAAAGTTTCTTGGATGTGCAGTTGTGGTTGACCAGTTGTCATGACAAGGTGGTCGCATTCTAGGTAAAAATCAACTTCTTCACGAGTTGCAGACATATCATAAGGATCTTGTCCGATAACTTCTTCTGGGGTTTGACCAGCATCTTCAGCAAACTTGCGGTTACAACCTCTTACCACTGATTGAAGATCTTTCCAGAAAACACGCTGCGGGATTGTATCCAATACCAATTGCAGCATAGCCTGTGATTCTTGTAAAGCAGTAGTTCTTTGCTCAACTCTAGCTTCTAGTTCTTCATTAAGTTGCTGTAATTCTGCTTCTGCTTCCTTGCGTTCGGTAATATCTTCAGCAAAACCAGCAATACGGTAAATTATACCCTGTTCATTGGCGATGGGAAAAGCGCGATCGCGAATCCAGCGCACTGTCCCATCAGGTTGAATAATCCTGTATTCTTGATCATATTCACCTGGTGTAATTTGATTTGGCAGAGATTTGATTACCTGTTCTCGATCATCTTCGTGAATAGCAGTAACCCAGGTTATCGGTTGCTGGTAAAGGTTCTCCAGACTCCGACCCCAAATTTTTTCATACTGGGGACTGACAAAAATTATCTCCGACTTTTCTATATTCGTCATCCAAATTACTTCCGGCAAATTCTCGGCAATTTGTCGAAACCGTTCTTCACTATTTCTCAGGGCAATTTCTGCCTGTTCCCGTTCTTTTAATGCAGCTTGCCGCTCACTAATATCCACAAATGTGACTACTACTTGTTTTAAACTGCCATCGTTATTAAATTCAGGAAAAGCATTCACCAATAACCAAATTTGGGTTTTACTTTGAGGTCTATTCACCCCAACTACATAGTTAGTCAGGGGTTTAAGTGTAGAGATTACCTTATTAATTGGATATTCTGAAGATGGCATTAATGTTTCATCTTCCCTCAAAAAATGCCAAGCTGGATCAACGGCTGTTTTTCCCTGCATTTGCGAGATAGTTAATTCTAAAAGTTCGCAAGCTTTAGCATTACAGGTGATAATAGAAGTATCGACTGCATGAACAACCAAACCCAAGGGTAAATTTTCTACCAACAGTCGATATTTAGCTTCACTTTGACGCAATAATTCTTCAGTTTGTTTTAACTCAGTAATGTCTGAAAGTGACATCAAAAAAGCATTTTGTCCTTCCCAAGCAATAGCCGCAGCTTGCATATTCACCGTCCGTCGCTGGCCAGATGCTTGTAAAACTTCAATTTCTTCTATTCGATGAGTATCATAATCACAAGGGAGGGCAAAAGGCCAGCCGCAGAGCATTTCAATATCCCTACCAAACATCCTTGCAGCTGCCGGGTTGACGAAGAGTATATTACCTTGCCGATCAACGGTGACAAGACCACTAGCACTGGTTTCAACTATGGTTCGCAAGCGTTGTTCACTATCTTGTAATGCTTTTTCTACTTGTTTGCGTTCAGTGATGTTGCGACAGGAATACAGCAGTGTACCGCTACCAATTTTGACCTGTTTTACATTCACCAAGACTGTATATTTTCTACCATGTTTATCAACAATATCACGCTCAATGTTGGCAATCTCACCAGACAAAGCTAACTGTTGCGGGTCAAATAGATCCTGACCAAGTAGAAATTTAATGTTTCCCATCTGAGTGACATCTGCTACTGAATAACCAAAGAGAATATCGACATTAGGACAGATAAAAGTAAATTTACCCTGGTCATCAGTAATAAATAAGGCATCAGAAATGGTACTCAGGGTAGTGCGGTACAGTTCTTCAGACTGGGATAAAGCAGCTTCGGCACGTTGTCGTTCTTGAAGTTCTAGCTGGATGCGATGATAGAGATCCGCTTGTTGGATAGCAATGGCTACATGAATAGACAGCTGTTGTAGTAGTTCGGTTTCTTCTGGTTGCCAAATTCGTGGAGCGTCATTTTGACAGGCCAGCATTAATCCCCAAAGTTGATCACCAACAACAATCGGTACTAATATTTTAGCTCTGATTTGCAGACTTTCTAATAGTTGCCGATGACAGGGACTCATATCATCTGTAGTAATATCATCAACAACTTGAATCCTGCCATGAATATATTGTTCGATCCAATCAGGTGTAAAACAAGGGTCGCTGACTAGTTGCCCTAGTAAGGATAACCATCCTGCTTTTACGTCTTCAGCAATGACGATACCGTTGCCATCAGTATAACATTGATAGATGAGAACGCGATCACAATTCAAAAATTGTCGCACTTCCAGAGCGATCGCATTCAGGGTTTCTTGCAAGTCTAATGATATCCTAATCCGGCTAGTAATCCCACTCAATAGCCGTTCCCGTTGTGCCTGTGCTTGCAACTCTGCGGTACGTTTTTTTACTTCTCCTTCTAGTTCTGCGTTTCTAATCTGCAATAACTCCAGCTTTTCAACCTCTAACCGCGATACCTCCTGTTTGAGATTGTCTACTAAAGTATAAATATCCAAAGGATTCAAGGCTTGTAATAAGGTAGTTTGTGTAACAATTCCTAGTAATTCTCCTTGTTCACCAGTAATCACAACCCGATTGATACGCCTGGATTGCATGAGCATTAATACTGACCAGAGAGTTTCTTTTGGTGACAAAGAAAAAACCGGACTACTCATGACTGTTTGCGCCTGAATGCTCTGCAAATCCAGCCCTAAGGCCTGAAACTGCACAATATCGCGTTCAGTCATAATCCCTACTGGTATTAGCAGAGAATTTTGCTCTTCGGCAATGATCACCGAACTGACGTTATCCCGCGCCATTAACTTGGTGATATCTAGCACAGAAGTTTGGGGAGTAGCTTTGACGAGGCGAAAGTTCATAACTTCCGATACAAGACGCAAACGCAACAGGTCTACAGGTTTCAGCAATTGACGCAAGCTTTCGTGAGTCAGCAGTCCTACTATTTGTCCATGCTCGTCTAGAATTGGTAAATGACGAATCCGATGGCGTTGAAAAAGATTGAGCGCCACAAAAATATCCGTAAATTCGGACTGCTTCATGGTGATTACACAGTGAGTCATCACATCCGAGATCGCCACTCCGGCAATTTTTCGCCCCTCCGCACTCAATCTCACCACATCTCTCTCTGTAAAAATTCCTATTAATTGAGTTCCCTCCATCACAAGTACACAACTAGCTCGGCAATCAGTTAACAGATAACTGGTATCCTCTTCCGGTAATGTGCAACTTCCTCTGGCGTTACTCATGAGGGCGATCGCATCAGTTGCTAATGTATTCGCAGTCACAACTAAGGGAGTATCAGCAACTGCCTGTTCTAGATTGTTTACTTCGATCAGGGAAGAGAACAACATTATTTTTTAAGATCATGTTTCCTTATTTTCTAATTTTACGAAAAAATATCCCTAATTCTTGTAAATCAATGCTTGGGGCTGAAAGGTTTTTTCTCACGGCAACTTAGTACCGCATCTTTTACAAAACTCAGCATCTGTATCATGAAACTTTAAACCGCAACTTGAACAAACATTTTCGATCTGATTAGCAGTTTTTACCAATCGTTTAATTAAATCTCCCACCTGCCAAGGAATCAAAGCTACTCCTGTTAAAATCATCAATACAGTGAGCAACCGCCCTAATTCAGAAATTGGTGTTAAATCTCCAAATCCTACGGTTGTCATCGTCACAACTGAAAAATAAAAGGCATCTAAAAAAGTGCCAAAGTTTTGCGAGTTAACTGGATGCTCAACTTGATAAATTAAGCCAGAATAAACAAAAATAATAGCAAATAATGTAAATAATATTCGCGTAAAAATTACGCTATCTTCACTGCTGATACTCTTAAATAAAAATCTACTATCTATAAACCTGAGTAATCTTAAAATTCTAAACCATCGCAATAAGCGGATAAATCTAATATCTACAAAGCCGATTAAAGATGGTAAAATAGCCATTAAATCAATAATTGAATAAAAACTAAAAACATATTTAAGTTTATTTTCTGCACTCCATAAACGGAGTAAATATTCTATAGAAAAAATTATTAATATGCAGGTATTTAATGCCTTTAATTCTAAACGAGCATCATTAGAAATATTATAAGTTTCTGCCACAAAAATCCCTGATGATAATAAAACTAGAGAAGCAATTGTTAAATTGATTATTTTACCAATTGGTGTTTCTAAGTCAGTTAAATAAAATTCTATTTTTGCTCGATTTAGTAACATAATGTAACCCCAAATAAATTAGCTAATTCACAGAGATCACACCAAAAATGCGCTATAATGAAAAATTATGCTATTCCAATGTCCTGTGAAGATGAACCAAGAATACCAAGAATATTTTATGCGTCTAGCAATAGAAGAAGCAAAAAAAGGAGATGCGCCTTATGGGACTGTGATAGTTAAAGATCATCAAGTAGTTGCAGCCGCTTATAATACTGTTAGACGAGATAGTGATCCATCAGCCCATGCAGAAATTAATGTCATTCGCAGTTTAACCGCGCAACTAAAAAAACCCTCTTTAGAAGGCTATTGTATATATACCACTGGCGAACCTTGTCCTATGTGTGCTACAGCTTGTGTATGGGCTGGGATATCGGAAATTATCTATGGTGCTTCAATAGCAGATTTAATTGCCATTCATCAAGGACAAATTAGTATATCTTGTGAAGAAGTTATAGCTAAATCATTTAGAGAAATTAAGGTAACGAAAGGAATTTTAAGGAAAGATTGTCTAGAATTATTTGCATAAAAAAGCCCCAGTAATATACCAGGGCGTTTGAATTTATGGCTAAAGGTAACAAGTGTTAAGAAAAAAAAGTACCAGAAATTTTATTAAATTAATCTGATTAACTTTCCAGACTTGCGCTTACATAGAGGATGCACCAGTGGCAATAAGTCGTTTGAATAAGGCTTCTGACCAACCAGTTTCTCTAAGTACCGCAGTTGAGGAAACTTCTACATAAGCTTGCTCAATAAAAGCTAAATCAATCATACAAATTCTACCCAATGCTTCTTGCAATACCTCTGGTTTGCCATCAATTTTCAGCTTTTTACCAACTTCATGCACGACAACTGACATAGCTGGAACTACGTGCTGAGGGCCTATTCCAATTTTGACATGGACAAGTCCAATATGCCAACGACAATTAGCGTAGGCTGAACCCCAATCATCTATGCCAGTAAACATTTGATGAAACCATTCAACAAATGTTTCATGTAGACGGTGAATTCGTCCCTCAGTTTTATTTAAAATGGCATTCATTTCTTCATCACGTCCTAAATAAGCATAGAAGTGATCAGCCATAATGGGTGCGCTTTCTAGCCCCCAATCTGCGTGGACGTTAAGAATAGCTTTATCTTCAGAAGTTAAACCAACTCTTCTTTCCATCGTTTGCATAAAAACGCTAGGTTCTACAGTCATAACTAGTCCTTTTTTATTGTTTATTGTTTACTATGTATCTTCCCTGTGAACACCAAAATTACTTTTTAAAATTAAGCAGTTTTACTGCGGAGAAAACCAACTAAATTTTTCAGGAATGATTGACTAACAGCAGGTTTTTCTGTTGGCTTTTCTGTGGGTTTAGTTGCAGGTACGGTTTCCGGCACTGGTTCTGGAAAAGTAATTGTGGGAGCAGGAGTAGAAAGAGGATCTTCTAAAGTGAATGTGGGTGTAGCAGCAACCATGAAATACTCTTCTGCTAAACCAACTACAATTAGTCGGAAAGCAATTTGTTGTACATTTGCTATCGGTAGATTGATTTGATTAGCAATGTACTGTAAAGAAACCTGTCCATTGACAAATTCCCACACTTGCCATTCTTGAGCATTTAGCTGTAGTTTGGGCTGTTTGACCATCAAACCCGATAAACCCGAAGTAGGGTCTGGAAGTTTTTCTTCTAAAGCTCTCCAATCTCGTAATGCACGCAGTCCAATTAATATGACCTCAGTTGCAGACATACTCAAGCCAGTCATTTCCCCTAAAGGTAATGTTGGTGTTGGCTCAAATCTAAATAGAGCATCCTTGACTTGGAATAAGCCACATACTGGACGCAAAACTTGGCTATTAAATAGTAGTTTTAGTTGTTCTGGTTGTAGTAGTCCTTGAGATTTGAGACACAAACCTAGTGGTGAGTTGACAAAACAAGCGGAAATTTGAGTTACTCTAGAAATTACTCGCTCGCTTATCCATCCCCTTTGAGCAATCATTAATGTTAAAGCTTGTTGATCTAAACGATCAGCAGCAGCAACTACACGACCTTGGTGTAACCAGATATAATAGACTTGCTTTTTCTTTTTATCATTTTCCTCAGCTAAAAATTCAATGTAAAGTATTCCGGTTTTTTTACCTTGATCTAAAAACTGAAGGAGTTCGGGTAAGGAAAAATCTGCAAAGTTACCAGTAATAGTCATAATCCACCTCCCGCCTGGGGGAATTAAAATAGTTAACTAATCAGAATAATTTTCTACAAAAATGATTTGTCTGCTGACTGCTGCGGTAAATTAAACTGCACAACTTTCCATTAAATGCTGCACTAGGACAATTACTGCTTCAGCTACAGAATCTCCTTGATTAGGGTTGACTCTAACCATAGGAGGTCGTTGAGCTTCATCAACATATCCAAGAGCAAGATACACATCTTCTTCAGACCAAGCTCCAGCACAATCTGTATGTGTGAGACCAAGAATCATGGGAATGTCAGCGCGTTCTTGCATAAAGTTGAGAATTTTACGTACATAACGAAATTCTCTAGCTCGATGTGCTGCTATCAGTACGATATAAGCATGAGCTTTGCGAATTAAAATATCCCACATGAAATCAAAACGAGACTGACCAGGTGTACCATACAGGTGTAAAGCCATGTCGGGTCCAAATTGCAGCCGACCAAAGTCAAATGCTACTGTAGTTCTTTGTTTGAGTAATGCTGTTTCATCTGTGGCACGGGTATCTGTATCTACAACTTCAATTTCACTGACGGAGCGGATAAAAGTGGACTTTCCCGCGCCTACAGATCCCGTCACCATCAAGCGCATAATCTCCATGTTTATTTACTCCATAAATAAACAATTAATAAGTCATTATTCACTAGTTTGACTAAGCTCCTCAATGTTGTTTACAGCTTTTTGGTATTAGGTCAAAAGTTCCCTCACTTAATTTGATATTTATTTAGGAGGGAACTTAGAATTGAGTGACTTTTGTTATAGATCATTTAGACCAAAACTAGCTTGAGTTCTGCAAGAACACGTTTAATTTCTAGCATTAATACCCCCTGTTTAGCTGTTTCACTAGCCAAAACCAGGAATACTGCATCTTCACCACAACCTGTTAAGATACCAAAGCCTTTCTTGCCTTCTACAAAGATGCGATCAACTGTGCCTCTAGCTAACTCAATACCTATTCTTTCACCTAAAGACAGCATAGATGCTGACATTGCTGATACCCGTTCTTCGTCCATTGCACCGGGTAAACTTGTGGCTAAAGGTAGACCATCTGGGGTAACAAGTGCTGCTCCTTGAACATCTGTTGTAGCAGCTACAAAGTTTTGTAAAATCAGACCCAATTTTTCTGTGTTAATTGCCATAATAATTTATTCTCCAGGTTGCTTCAAATTTGGTCGTGAGTAGGAAATTTATTCCTGATTACATAAAGTCTTGATCTGTGATTTAAAGTTACAGATTTTTTAGTCTCGGTTTGTAAATTCAAATACGTCGTGATTACCGCCTCTGAGGACTGATTCAGTATGCACTCCCCGTAAACGTTTGCTAAGTATTTCTTCTAATGCTCCCCAAACCGCGCCCAATGTAAAGGTACACTTGCGTTCTGAACCCTGTGGTTCACCTGCTGAACAAACTGTTTCAGATGTGTATACTTTAATAGTATCACCCTCTTTAACAATTTTATCAATTATGCAAAGTCTGGTTCCCTCTTTACCTACGGCTAGGGCTAATTTGGCTTGTGCTACATCCAAGGAATCTACAGATCCTGATAAACCCAAACTTGCAGCTATTTGTTTGCCCCGTGCGCGTCCAGCTGTGGTTAGGGCAATGGCTGTGGCTTTTTCTCCTAAAGCTTCTTCCATGCCGATAACTACTGCTTTGAAACAAACTATGCTGTTGAAATCTCCTAGTTGTGGTCTTAGTAATTCTGGCATATAATGTACTCCATTCTAATTCAACTAAACTGTATTTTTACGTAGAGTAGAGAAAATCTATTTTGGCTGTTTTTATCTCTCCAATGTAGATATTCTTCACAATTTCAACGTGTAAATTTATGCTTTGTTTGTCGAGCTATGCCTCATTTCCTTTTGAGTTCATTATCTGGGATTCAAAACTAAGATCACACCGTAATACTACTGAAATTAGGTTTCTTTATCGTTAACATAAGTTACGTTTATGTGAGTCAATGCTCATTTATGGGTTAGTGCTTAGAAGACTATATATAGCTGTCATTGTGTTCCGAGAAGATGCAAATTTATCTGTATGAAGTTGGTATGAATGTTTTTAAAATCATCAAAAAAATACTTAAGCATAATTTTAACCAAAAAATAATTATCAGCAATAATTCTTAGTAAATTCAATCATTCAGTCACAAAATAGATCAGAGCATTTTTAGTACAAAGAGGAAAAATAAGTATTAGCAAGAATAGCAGCTTGGGTGCGATCGCGCAAATTAAGTCTACTTAAAATGTTAGTAACGTGATTTTTAACTGTTCCCTCAGAAATGTAGAGTTCTTGGGCAATTTCTCGGTTACTAGCACCTGTAGCAATTAATCGTAAAACCTCTTTCTCTCTAGGTGTTAATTCGGTTAAACTCGGTGGTACAGATGGTGTGAGGTTGGGTGCTGGGGATGGAAACTGAGTCAGCAGTTTTTTGACTATTCCCGGACCTAGTTGAGAATATCCTTTATCAACAGCGCGAATAGCAACAGCTAACTCTTCTGAGGGTGTATCTTTGAGTAAATAACCCATTGCACCATTTTGTAATGCTGCTTTGACATATTCATCATCATCAAAAGTTGTTAATACCAAAACTTTCGTATTTGGAAACTGTTTGTGAATTTCTCTTGTTGCTGCAACTCCATCCATAATAGGCATTCTAATATCCATTAAAACTACATTGGGTTGCAATTTTTCCACTAAATTAATAGCAATTTCACCGTTTTCGGCTTCTCCAACTATTTCTAAATCTGGTTCTAATTCTAATAATGCTTTTAAACCTTGACGAATTAAACCTTGATCATCTACAAGTAAAACTTTAATCATGATTTTTACCTAGTTGAAGGAATAGTAACTATAATTTTACAACCAGCACCAGGAGCAGAGTTAATTGTAAATTCTCCACCTAATGCTAAAGTGCGATCGCGCATACTTTGTAAACCGAAACCAGTTGTATTTTGTGTGATATCAAAACCTTTACCATTATCTTGAACTCTTAATTTTATAGCCTTGTTTGTTGTAGTTAGTTCTAGTTGTACAGATGATGCTTTTGCATATTTAGAAATATTGGTAAATGACTCTTGAATAATGCGATAAATGGAAATGCTCATTTCTGGGGGAAGTGGATATTCTAGAGAAATTAAACAAGTTGGTAAAATCCCATTGGCACGTTGAAAGTCTGCTGCTAAAATAGTAATAGCCTGTGCTAAAGATTGTGATTGTAAAGGGTGCGATCGCATAGTAGAAACTGATTGACGCACATCCTGTAAAGCTTTTGAACCAAGTTCCTTAGCAGTTGCTAAAAAAGTCATTGCTCTAGGTATATCAGACTTAGAAAGTTTTAATGCTGTTTCTAATTGTAGATTTAAAGCTGTGAGAGAATGTCCCAAAGAATCATGAATTTCCCTAGCGATGCGATTACGTTCTTGTAAAGTTGCTTGATTTTCAATTTGCAGAGCATATTGGCGCAGTTTTTCATTAGCAAGAACTAGTTTATCCCGACTTTGACGCTCGGATAAAACTGCATTCATCAAAAGTAAAACGAATACTAAACTTAACCCAAATAAAACCGCTAAACTAAAACTAAAAAATCTGAATTTTTCTTGTACTATTAGTGGTAATCTATGAGGTGGAAACCGACTTTTCAGTGTCATTAAAAAAAAGATAAATGATAAAAAAGTAACCGTTAACCGCCCTGGTAATTGAAAAATCAAGCAACTGCGAGTTACCAAAATTAAGTATAGAAAAGGAAAAAGTCTAGCTGTTCTACCACCGAAAAAACCAGTAATTAAAATTAAAAAAACTTCCGTGGCTGTATATATAATTTTGCCAACATGATTACTGGTAGGTAATCTTAAACCCATCAAACCAAAAACAGCCAAACTACAGATAGTTAACTCTGGAAATCTGGCGGCAAATTTTGGTGATGGTGAGGGCATAATTACTACTAATACAGACAACCCCAGTAATACCCATTCTAAATAAAGCAGAAACCGAAATGGATGATTATTAATTTGGATAGGACGAGACATAATAATTCATAATTTATAATTCATAATTGAAGCAGAAAACAAAGCAGAAAACAAAGCAGAAAACACTGCTGACTTTTGAATTTGATTATCCTATATATTGCCCAGATTGGCATCATGACTAAAGTCATGGGTGTAGATGTGACTATTTACTCATGCGCTGATGGGGGATGATTTCATATCATGGTGATATCCAACCGAGAGAAAAACAAGGGAATTTATGAAAACTAAAACATTATCACTGATAGCTGCTGCTTTTGCTCTAACTTTAACAGCAACCCCCTTTGTAGCGCAAGCACAAGAAACCTTTCCTTCCCGTCAACCAGGTAAAGAATTTGCAGAAAAAGGTCCTTGGAAACAGTTAGGACTAACAGATGCACAAAAAGCCAAAATGCAGGAAATTCGCCGCAATACCCGTGCAGAAATGGAGAAAGTTTTGACACCAGAACAAAAAGAACAGTTAAAAGCTGCAATGCAAGAACGTCGGGGACAGCGTTCACAAGGTGAAGGTAGAGGTAAAGGGAAGAAAAATAATCCTTTTGCTTCCTTGAATTTAAGTGAAGCACAAAAAACCCGGATGCAGGAAATTAAAGAATCATCAAAACAACAAATGGAAGCTGTTTTAACACCAGCACAACGGGAACAAATGAAACAAATACAGCAGAATTGGAAATCTCGTCGTCAACAAGGTAATTCTATTTAATAAAGGTGACAGGTGATAGGTGACAGGTGACAGTAAATAATTCATTACCTATTACCTATTACCCATAGAGGATGTTTGAAAAAGTCTTATTTTGTCATGATTTGGTGTGGTTAAGAATTAGTTAGAGGTTTATTTTTTTCTAAGTTTTGGATATTTAAAGTTCCAGGTATTTGTATCGTTAATACAACCATAATAGTTGTCATGTAAGAAACAAGAGTTGCCCATAGTAAATGGTTGTTGTGGAAATACCAGGCGGCGATCGCTAAAGGCGAAAAACCCACGAAAAAAGCCAGTAATACAGCATTTCGTAGACTTGCACCAGCCTTTAAACCGATAAAGTAACCTTCGAGAATAAAAGCGATCGCCGTAATTACCAAAACAGGTAACAACCAAATTGTATATTCAGAAATGTGGTTATTAACTTCTGGGTGATTAGTCAACAACCCAAAAACCTGATCGGGAAAAACAATAGATATAAAAGCAAATACGAAAGCGAGCGCTAAAGCTGCAACCATAGACACAGTTAGCAATGGCATCATCTGCTTTTGATTTCCCTTACTTTTAAAATTGCCGATTAGGGTTTGCGTTGTCAACCCCACACCTTGAACTGCAAACTGACTCAAAAAAGCAATTTGCAATAGCAACCCATTTTGAGCTAACACATCTGTTCCTAGCACCGCACTCAGATTAGTAAAGATAGAATAGGCAGAAATAAGTGCTACAAATCGAATCAGAATATTACTCTTGAGAACAAAAGTATCTTTAAGTGCTACCCAATCAAAAATTTCTTGTAGTGCTTTAGGTAACACTTGCCACTGAATACTCAAACCAACACCAACCAAACCAACTCCCAGCGCCAAATACTGACTTAAAGCCGTGGCTAAACCCGCACCCATGCTTTCCCAACCCCATTTAACAATCATTAGATAGTCAAGCAAAACATTAGAACCATTACCAATAATAGACATCAGCAGCACGACACCATTCATTTCCCGTCCTAAAAACCAACCAAAAAGGACAAAATTCAGCAAAACAGCAGGTGCGCCCCAAATACGTCCGTAAAAATAATCAACCCCAGAAACTTCAATTTCAGGAGAACCACTTAACACAAAAAAACCAAACTTCTGTATAGGATATTGCAGCAGTAGAATCACTAACCCCACAGTTAAAGCAATCAAAGCACTGCGTAAACCAGCCAATAATACAGCTTTTGGTTCATCTAGTCCCGCAGCTTGAGCAGTCAGAGCATTGGTACTCGACCGCATAAATTTTAACACCCGATAAAGGTAGTCAAAAAGGATAGTTGCCAAAATCACCCCAGCCAGATGACGGATATCTGCCAAATGTCCCAAAAAGGCAATATCCACTAACCCCGCAAGGGGAACCATCATATTAGACAATACACTTACACTTGCCAGCCGAGAAAAGCGGGGTAAAAAATCGTATTTAGTTGAAACTACTTCAGGCATAACATTTCGGAATTAAATTGGGACTAATCTGATTTATTCCCATTATTCAAATATATAGATATAGAATGAGGCAGATCCCTGTTAAAAGTGAGAAATGTTGTAATTTCTCAATATTTCCAAATGTCTCAAGAATTCCCTATTGGTAGTAAAGTCCGTGTCGTCACATTACCACCCTACGTCAAGACCGCTGACCCTATGCCTATGTTACGTCCCCCTGATGTGATTAGCATTGGGGAAGAAGGTATAGTTATTGATCGTCGTCCTGGAGGATATTGGGGTGTACGCTTTGCTGGAGGTGCTTTCCTTATAGATACTCAATACATTGAAAGTACAGAAAATGCTTCTGCACCTGAGCCAGAGTAAACTTAATATAAGTTAATATTCCGGGGGAGCAAAATGATTTCACGTCGCGCTTTTATCAGCATTTTCTTGGCTAGTTGTTTATCCCTGATCAGTTGCTTAAACTTTACCCCCACTGCTGATGCTTTGGGTGGTAAACTACCTGCAATTAACCAACCAGCGCCTGATTTTACCTTACCCACCAACACAGGAGATGGTAAAATATCCCTTTCTGACTTGCGTGGTCAGTGGGTTGTTTTGTATTTTTATCCCAAAGATTTTACCTCTGGTTGTACTATCGAAGCGCGGCGTTTTCAACAGGACTTACCCAAATATCTCCAAAAAAACACTCAGATTATTGGTGTCAGTGCGGATGATATTGATTCCCACGCCGAATTTTGTGATTCAGAAGGGCTAAAATTCCCCTTGTTGGCGGATACTGATGGTGCAGTTAGTAAAGCTTATGGTTCTTGGATTGGCTATGTATCTATGCGTCATAGTTTTATCATCGATCCCCAGGGTATGATCCGGGATACTTTTGTCAAGGTGAATCCTAATATTCACAGTACAGAAGTTTTAGCACGACTGGAAAAACTACAATCAGGTAATGGGTAATAATGGGTAATAGGTAATGGGTAATAGGTAATGAATTATTTACTGTCACCTGTTCCCTGTTCCCTGTTCCCTGTTCTAACTAAGTAAGTAGGCACGAAAAAACCAAGCAAGTACAAAAATGTAAAATGGCTAAAAACCTCTTCCCTCCTGCCTCCTGCCCCCTGCCTCCTGCCCCCTGCCTCCTGCCTTGCCCTAACGACAATTTTTAACGCCTACCTACTTATAAAATTTATTTTGCACGACTATTTATGAAGGTGCTTTTACAGATGAATCACGATCCTTTTATTGTACATCCAGGGGCTAAGATTTCTTTAAAAGATGATTATGACCCAACTTATAAAGCAGAGTTTCATGAAAAAGCTGATGCACAAAGAAAACTAAAAGCAGGTATTAAACAACTTGCTAATTATCAAGATATTCTCTATGCTCAAAATACTTATGCTTTGCTGATTATTTTTCAAGCCATGGATGCGGCTGGTAAAGATAGTACCATTAAACACGTTATGTCTGGGGTAAATCCTCAAGGATGTCAGGTTTTTAGTTTCAAAGCGCCTAGTAATGAAGAATTGGATCATGATTATTTATGGCGTTCGATGAAAGCTTTACCTGAACGGGGAAGAATTGGTATATTTAACCGTTCATATTATGAAGAATTACTGGTGGTGCGCGTACATCCAGAGATTCTAAAAAAACAACAGCTTCACTATGTTCCTAATGGTAATCAAATATGGCACCAGCGGTTTGAGGAAATTAATAATTTTGAAAAATATTTGGTGAATAATGGGATTATTGTCCTCAAGTTTTTTCTCAATGTCTCGAAACAAGAACAGAAAAAACGTTTTTTAGATAGAATTGAATCACCCAGCAAACATTGGAAATTTTCAGCCAGCGATGTGCGGGAACGTGGTTTTTGGGATGATTACATGATAGCTTACGAGGATGTTTTTAATCATACTAGCACTGAATATGCTCCTTGGTATATTATTCCTGCGGATCGCAAGTGGTTTACACGGTTAATTGTGTCAGAGATTATTTGCTCAAAATTAAGAGAATTAAATTTACAATATCCTACTGTTAGTGAAGAGCATCAACATAAGCTTTTAGAAGCTAAGAAAATATTAGAAAGTGAAACTTAAGCTTAAAGGAACTCTGCCGCGATCGCCTTTGAATTCTAATGTCTATTAAGTCAGGATCAGCTTCAAGCTTGCATATCGATGGTCTTGTTTTTGTTTTTGATTCTTTTTTGGGATGGGATTTAAAATAGCCTTTACCAAAGAACTTGAAAGATTTTTGTTAATCACAGGCATTTCTTGCCAGCAGGAGCGACAAAACCAGTAACTTTGCGAATTACGTATATGTTTTAAAAGTAGGTCAGAACAGCAAGGACAGTAATTCATATTCAGTAAATCCTTTTTAATCAAAAAGTTTTTTATCCCCAGTAGCCAGTTGATGAGCCGAGCAGGATTAAAAACAGCGTTTTTATATATATAATGTAGTTTACAAATGTGAGGAAGTTGTGAGGATTCTTGAATTATCAAAATATAGCGTAATATTCCAAAATAAAGTACCCATATTTACTTTACAGTTCGTCACATTTTATCCTCACAAGTTCCTCAAATTTTCTGTGTATAAAAATAATTGTGACGATCAAAAGCAGAACGGGTTACTAAAAGCTTTTTAATCAAAATATTTGTAGGTTTTAAAGGACTCAAAAATATGCTGGAAACACGAAGCAATCAACAAAATGATAGCCCAGCCGCCAAAGAACAGGCATTAGTCCTGCCTTTTAATACCGTTGGAATTGCAGATATTTCCTTTGTAGGGGGGAAAAATGCCTCCTTGGGAGAGATGATACAGCAGTTGCAACCCCAGGGAGTGAAGGTTCCGACTGGGTTTGCGACCACAGCTTTTGCTTATAGATATTTCATCACCAACGCAGGTTTAGAAACCAGACTGAGAAAGATTTTTGCAACTTTAGATGTAGAAGATGTAGACAATTTGCGGCAATGTGGAAAGCAAGCGCGATCGCTCATGTTAGAAACGCCATTTCCGCTAGAATTGCAAGAAGCGATCGCCAGATCCTATCAAGCTTTATGTCAAGAATACGGTGAAGATACAGACGTTGCAGTGCGTTCCAGTGCTACCGCAGAAGACTTACCCGATGCTAGTTTTGCAGGTCAACAAGAAACCTACCTCAACGTTCACGGACTCAAAGACGTATTAGAATCTTGCCATAAATGCTTTGCTTCTATTTTTACCGACCGTGCCATTTCCTACCGACAACAAAGAGGTTTTGATCACTTCGATGTCGCACTGTCAGTAGGCGTGCAAAAAATGGTACGTTCTGATCTAGCGAGTTCTGGTGTGATGTTCTCCATTGACACTGAAACCGGGTTTAAAAATGCAGCCTTAATTACAGCTGCTTATGGTTTAGGTGAAAACGTAGTTCAAGGTGCTGTTAACCCAGACGAATATTTGGTATTTAAACCCACCTTAAAACAAGGATATAAACCGATTCTCCAAAAACGTTTGGGGACAAAAGAAATTAAAATGGTTTATGATGTGGGCGGTACAAAATTAACCAAAAACGTCTCTGTTCTCCCCTCTGAACGCAGCCAATTTGCTCTTACTAATGACGAAATTCTGCAACTAGCAAACTGGGCTTGCATTATTGAAGACCATTATTCCCAAGTCCGTGGTATGGACACACCAATGGATATTGAATGGGCAAAAGATGGTATAACTGGTGAACTATTTATTGTCCAAGCTAGACCAGAAACAGTACAATCTCAAAAATCGAAAACCGTCCTTAAAAGTTATCAACTTCAGGAAAAAGGTGAAGTTCTGCTCACTGGTCGTAGCGTTGGTGAAATGATTGGACAAGGTAAAGCTAGAGTTATTCTTGATGCCAGTCAAATTAACCTATTCCAAGCAGGTGATGTGTTAGTTACCAACCGCACAGACCCGGACTGGGAACCAATTATGAAAAAAGCCAGTGCCATTGTTACTAATGCTGGTGGGAGGACTTGTCACGCGGCAATTATCGCTAGAGAAATGGGAATTCCTGCCATAGTTGGTTGTGGAAATGCAACAACATTATTAAAGACTGGACAGGAAATTACTGTTAGCTGTGCTGAAGGTGAAACAGGCAAAGTTTATGCAGGTTTGTTAAACTTTGAAATTCAAGAATTGCCTTTAGAAAACTTGCCTCGTACTCGTACCAAAATTATGATGAATGTGGGCAACCCAGAGGAAGCTTTAGGTTTAACCGCAATTCCTAATGATGGTGTAGGTTTAGCAAGGATGGAATTTATTATTGCTAACCACATCAAGGCACATCCTTTAGCATTATTACATTTTGATCAATTAGAAGACGAACTAGCAAAATATAAGATTGCGGAATTAACTTCCCAATACGAAAATAAAGCTGAATTTTTCGTAGCTCAATTGGCACAAGGTATTGGTACAATTGCCGCAGCATTTTATCCCAAACCTGTCATAGTTCGTTTGTCTGATTTCAAGAGTAATGAATATGCAAACCTCTTGGGTGGTAGACAATTTGAACCCAAAGAAGAAAACCCGATGATCGGTTGGCGTGGTGCTTCTCGCTACTATGATCCTCGTTACCGTGAAGGTTTCGCCCTGGAATGTCAAGCGATGAAACGGGTACGTGATGAGATGGGTTTAACTAACATGGTTCTCATGGTTCCTTTCTGTCGTACTCCCGAAGAAGGAAAACGGGTACTCGCAGAGATGGCAGCAAATGGCTTGGTACAAGGTGAGAACGGCTTGGAAGTCTATGTAATGTGCGAGTTACCGAGTAACGTGGTACTTGCAGATGAGTTTAGCCAAGTCTTTGACGGTTTCTCTATTGGTTCTAATGACTTGACACAGTTAACATTAGGATTAGATCGAGATTCTGAATTAGTGGCACATTTGTTTGATGAACGCAACGAAGCTGTAAAACGGACAATTGCCAAAGCGATCGCCACCGTTAAAGAAAATAATCGCAAGATTGGTATTTGCGGTCAAGCTCCCAGCGATTATCCCGAATTTGCCAGATTCTTGGTAGAATTAGGTATTGATTCTATCAGTCTTAACCCTGATTCTGTAATCAAGACCATGTTAGAAATTGCAGCAGCAGAAGGGAAATAGAAAGCAGGGGAAGCAGGGGAAGTAGGGGAAGCAGGGGAAGCAGGGGAAGCAGGGGAAGATGAATAACCCAGTCCCCAGTTCCCAGTCCCCAGTCCCCAGTCCCCAGTCCCCAAATTTGGCAGCAAAAAGTGAATTTAAATATCTGTACAGCCCGAAAGATTTAAAATTTGTAACGGGGAATTTACGAATATGCAGCCATTAAATGTGCAAACAAATATTCAAACAAAAACTTTAGCAGGGTTGGATCTTGCCGATCCTGCTAATTTACTGAAAACTTTACAACAACTGCGTTTGTCTGTTGATCAGGAAGGTAGGGCAATATTTGAACAATGGCGATCGCGCATTCATCGTTCTGAATTTATTAACAGTAGTCTCAATCTAGCCTATTATATGGCATTACGCAGACATGATCTGCGTCCACTCCAAGCAGCTTTGATGCCTTGGGGTTTGTCGTCTTTGGGGAGAATAGAAGCCAAGGTTTTGCCAACTTTAGATGCGGTGATAGCCACCTTAGCAGCGGTTTGTGGAAGAGAAACCAGTCATCCACCCATTGAAGCATTTTTTGAGGGCGATCGCCTACTCCAACAACATACAGAAAATATTTTCGGACAGACTCTGCACCACCGCAGGGTAAGAATCATGGTGACATTACCCAGCCAAGCCGCCACTAATTACGAGTTTGTCCGAGATCTAATTCATCAGGGTACTGACTGTGTAAGGATCAACTGCGCCCATGATACACCTATCCAATGGTTGGAGATGATTAACAATGTCCATAAGGCAGCAGCAGAGATCGGAAATTCCTGTAAAATCCTCATGGATTTAAGCGGACCAAAACCAAGAATTAAATTTGCAGTCGCACCCCATCCCAAAAAACGTATATTTAAAGGTGAATGTCTCCTCCTGACTCCCGACTCCCCCACAACCATTGGTTCTAAATGTTTCCAAGCCAGTTGCACACTACCAGAAATACTCAAAGAACTCAACGTAGGGGCTACAGTTTGGATAGATGATGGACGTATCGGGGCGCTTGTAGAGTCGATTACACAAAAAGGGGTATTATTACGAATCACCCATGCTCGGCTCAAAGGTGAAAAACTATTACCAGATAAAGGACTTAATTTCCCTTATACTGACTTACACCTCAGTTCTCTAACGAAAAAAGACAAACAAGATTTAGACTTTATTGCTGATCATGCCGATAAAATTGATATTGTCGGCTATTCTTATGTGCAGACACCTGAAGACATTCAGCTTTTACAACAAGAATTAGCAGCAAGATTACCAGAAAATTTTCCACTTCCAGCTATTGTTGCTAAAATAGAAACACCTCTAGCTGTTAGCAACTTGCCAGAATTAATTGTCCAAGCAGCAGCTAAACAACCCTTTGGGATTATGATTGCTAGAGGAGATTTAGCTATTGAGATTGGTTATCAACGTTTAGCAGAAATTCAAGAGGAAATTCTCTGGCTTTGTGAAGCTGCCCATATACCCGTAATTTGGGCAACCCAAGTATTAGAAAATCTTGTCAAAGATGGAATGCCATCAAGGGCAGAAATGACTGATGCGGCAATGGCAGAAAGAGCAGAATGTGTCATGTTAAATAAAGGTCCCCATATTGTGGAAGCTGTGGGAATTTTAGATGATGTTCTCACCAGAATGCAAGCACATCAAGTCAAAAAAACACCTCAATTGCGTGCGTTACAATCTTGGTAATTCTTGGTAATTCTAGGTAATTAATAGAATAGCTAAAGGGTCTAGTTGTTATCAACCAGACCCTTCAGTGTTATGCCGTATAGAAAGGGGGACTTTGATCACCGTTACCCAACATTCAGACTCTTGACTCCCGACTCCTGAATTCTGAGGTTTAGTCTTTGGCAGAAAATGATCATTTATGCCCCATGAGATCGTACAATAAATTTGTAAGCTAATTGTCTATTCGATTTTGGATTTGGGATTGACTCCACGGATAAATCCGGAGGCTTGCAGCATCAAGGAATTATTGGTCAGTTAACAATTTTATTGCTCATATTTCCATATAAGTGATTATTTTATCATCTATTTGTTGTTAAAATCATTAAATTAACTTATGAGCGTGAGAAAAAAAATGCCAAAATGCTTCTAAAATAACCAAAATTAACATTTAAAATCTTTTTATAAACAACAATTTTCTGAGAATGCCCTGATATCAATAGGATAATTCAACTCGACGATTACCTATGCAATTAAACGATCAACTAGTTGCTTTGCCAAATTTACATCAAGTTATTGATCGTTATCCCTTGACGATTAGCCCTGATAGTCATGTATTAGACGCTATAATCTTGATGAATCAAGAACAAAATAAGAGCGTGGAAATCGTCAACGCCTCAGAATCATTACCAGTGAGCAAAGGCAGAGAAAAAGCCAGCGGCTATATTTTGGTAGTACAAAAAACACAACTATTAGGAATATTTACGCTTAGAGATGTACTCCGATTAACAGCATTGGGTAAAGATTTATCCAAGACGAGAATAGCTGAAGTGATGACACAGCAACTCATCACATTGAAAGAATCAGATTTTCAGGATATTTCCACAGTCTTATCAATCTTGCAGCAGCATGAAATACATCATTTACCGATTGTGGATAATGGAGAAAAATTAGTAGGAATAGTTACTGAATCTGCACTGTTGGAAGAGTTGGATTTAGTGGGCATAGTTAGTGTTGTCAAGAGCGTACAGAATTATTTCCAAGAGTCACAAAAATCAACAACAACATCTGATGAATGTCAGGATACAAATCAGCAAATAAAAGAAGTAGACCGTAAAACGGATAAGGATAATATTTTACACAGATTGTTAGTAGAACGCACAGCAGAATTAGTAGTTGTTAATCAAGCTTTGCAACAAGAAATCCAGGAGCGTCAGCAAACAGAAGCAGCATTGCGGAAGAGTGAGGGGATATTTCGCCAATTTGGGGAAAACATTCAAACACAGATCATCTGGATTAAATCCTACAATAACGGCGAAACAGTATATGTAAATCCGGCTTATGAGAAAATTTGGGGTCGTTCTTGCCAAAGTCTGTGGGAAAATCCCCAATCTTGGATGGAAGCCATTCATCCAGAAGATCGCGATGACATTTTGGCAAAAATAGAGGAGCGTCATCAAAAGGGTGAAGGTGTTAGTTTAGAGTATCGCATTGTACAACCCAATGGAGCAATCCGCTGGATCTGGAGTAGATGTTTTCCTATTAAGAATGAACAAGGACAGCTAGATTACTATGGCAGTATTACTGAAGATATCACTGAGCCTAAACTGGCTGACCAATCTTTGCGAGAAAGTGAAGCGCGACTAACTTTAGCCCTAGAAGCTATCAACATGGGCATTTGGGATTGGGACTTTGGGACTGATGAAAAGTTGTGGTCTCCAAATATGGGTTTGCTTTATGGCTTGCCCAGTGGCACAGTTTGCCCTAGTATTGATAATTTTCTAAATTTAATTCATCCTCAAGACAGAGAATTATTTGTTCAAGGAGTAAAACTTGCGATTGAGCAAAAAAGCGAATTTAGTGTTGAATATCGGGCTGTTTGGCCTGATGGTAGCTTGCACTGGTTAAGCACTAGAGGAAAAGTCTACTATGACGAACAAAGTCAGCCGATACGGATGATTGGTACAACTAAAGATATCTCTGATCGCAAGGAAAAAGAACATAAAATTTACGAGCAAGCTGCTTTATTAGATATTGCTACCGATGCCATTTTTGTCCGAGATTTCCAGACAGAGATATTATTCTGGAATCAAGGTGCAGAAAGGATATATGGTTGGACTAAGGATGAAGCTGTAGGTAAAAATCTCAAGGATCTTTTCTGCCCTAAAACTGCACTACAACAAGAAGCAGCCGCACTCAAAGCTGTTCTGAAGTTGGGAACTTGGCAAGGTGAGTTACGTAAACAAAGCAAATCTGGCCAGGAAATTATTGTTGAGAGTCGTTGGACACTGATGTTTGATGCCGATGGACAACCAAAATCTATCCTGATCGTAGATACTGACATTACCGAAAAGAAACAACTGGAAGAGCAGTTTTTCCGTACTCAAAGATTAGAAAGTATTGGCACTTTAGCGGGTGGTATTACCCACGACTTGAATAATATATTGACACCTATTTCAGTCGCAGCGCAATTACTTAAAGGCAGATTTGCCAAAGATCAAGAACGCCATCCCCATCTATTAACAATCATTGAAAATAATGCTGTACGCGGTGCGGCTTTAGTTAAGCAAATTTTATCCTTTGCGCGGGGACTAAAAGGAGAACGGACAATTGTACAAGTTAAACACTTGATTACAGAAATTATTCAAATTGCTAAACAGACATTTCCCAAATCTATCGAATTTAGCGCCCAGATACCCGAAGACCTTTGGACTGTTTCTGGAGATTCTACACAATTACATCAGGTATTGATGAATCTGGTACTTAATGCCCGTGATGCGATGCCAGAAGGTGGACTGCTGACAATTTCGGCGGAAAATAGGTTTATTGATGAAGTATATACCCAGATGCACCTTGAGGCTAATGTGGGGGATTACATTGTGATTAGTGTCACAGATACAGGTATGGGGATGTGTCCAGAAATATTAGAGAGGATTTTTGAGCCATTTTTTACTACTAAAGAAGTTGGCGCTGGCACAGGATTGGGTTTGTCTACCGCAGCATTTATTATTAAAAGTCATAATGGTTTTGTGACAGTCTCTAGTCAAGTTGGTAAAGGCAGTACATTTAAGATATTTTTGCCATCAGTTGAAGCTCATCAACTTCCTAGTTTAGAGCAGTTAGAAATACTTCCAGGAACAGGAGAATTAATTTTGGTGGTGGATGATGAACCGCAAATTAGAGATGTGGCGAAAATCATTTTGGAAAATCACAATTACCGAACGCTAACTGCTAGTAATGGCATTGAAGCGATCGCACTTTATGCCCAAAATAAACAGCAAATCAGTGCAGTTTTAATGGATATGATCATGCCAGAAATGGATGGTGTCACAGCTATTTACACTTTACAAAAAATGAACCCAGAGGTACAAGTGATTGCTTGTAGTGGACTGGGTACAATAGAATTATTACCACAATCAGCTGAGACAAAAGTGCAAGCTGTTTTATTAAAACCTTACACGGCAAATGATTTACTCAAAAACTTAAATCAAGTAATTCGTAATTCGTAATTCGTCACAGGAGGCATCACTAATCTCTTTCTGTTCCCTGTTCCCTGTTCCCTATTTTTCTCCTATATATATGCCTAAAGAGTGAGCAATTTGTATTAAATCAGATTTAGGATCAACAAGTGAGGGACTTTTATCTAGAGCATCTTGGATAGGAACAGCTACAGCTTGTCCATTTTGCCAAGCTAACATTTGATCATATTTTTCTTGGGCAATTAAATCAACTGCGGTTTTACCAAATACTGTAGCTGTGAGACGGTCTAAAGCTGAGGGAATACCACCTCGTTGAATATGTCCCAAAACAGAAACTCTCGTATCTACTAAATTATTGCTACAACTAGCAATTTGATCTGCAATATATTGACCACGACCACATTTAGGAGAAGAACAATTAGCAGGATTATCAACATCTTCTATACTAGAAGTAGCACCTTCAGCAACAACCACGATGGCAAATTTTCGCCGCCAGAGATCGCGCAATTGGCTAAGATGATCACACAAACCTTTGATAGTATAAGACCGTTCAGGAATTAAAATCACATCTGCACCACCAGCAATACCAGAATGTAAAGCTAAATGACCAGCAGTGCGTCCCATTACTTCCACAATCATTACTCGGTCATGACTGGCAGCCGTAAATGTGAGACGATTAATAGCATCAACAACTGTATTTACTGCCGTATCAAAACCTATCGAGCGTTCTGTTAAAGCTACATCATTATCAATGGTTTTGGGAATAGCAACTAAATTCCAATTACCCAAAGTTGCTAACTCATGGATAATCTTTAAACTACCATCTCCACCTACAGCAATTAAAGCATCTAAACCCAATGCTTCATAACTGGCTAAAATTTCCGTTGCAGAAGCTAAAGTATCTCCTTTATTAATACTACCTAAAATCGTTCCCCCCATATTTATTAAAGGGTCAATACCTCGTAAGTCCCAACCGTGTAAATTTAGGGGGATAGTTTGCCGTTCTAATAAACCTTGGGTAGCATAGGGAATACCCACAACTTCCCAATTAAACGTAAGTGTCGCATGACTAACAACTGCTCGAATTACACAGTTTAAACCAGGACAGTCACCACCACTTGTAAGAATACCAATGCGTTTTTTCATAATAGGGAACAGGGAACAGGGAACAGGGAACAGGGAACAGGGAACAGGGAACAGGGAACAGGGAACAGGGAACAGGGAACAGGGAACAGGGAACAGGGAACAGGGAACAGGGAACAGGGAGAGATTAATACCCAGTCCCTAGTCCCCAGTCACTAATCACCTCATCTGTGTTGACATCTGTGTGTGTCGTCCCCATTCTGGTTTGTAACTTTGTAAAGCCTTCATATACTGAGCGCGTTCAAAGGCGCTAGGATCAGGACAGTTGCGTTGACTCATGCTACCCTGCATCTGTTTAACAGACTCATATTCGTGGGTTTCCATCCATTCCCGCACGTCTTTTTCTAGACACCGAATATGATCAATACCATGACGTAATAATACTGAACATAGCATAGTTGCATTTGCCCCTACCATCAGCATTTTTATGACATCATGAGCATTGTGAATACCGCTAGTTGCAGCCAGACTACCTTGAATATGACCATAGAGAATAGCTATCCAGCGCAGAGGTAAACGTATATCTTGAGGTGTACTTAATAGTACATGAGGTTCTACTTCCAAATGCTCTAAATTAATATCTGGTTGATAGAACCGATTAAATAATACCAAACCATCAGCCCCAGCTTGATCTAACCGCTTGGCCATATTTGCAGTATTGGTAAAATAGGGACTGAGTTTTACAGCTACAGGAATGGTAACTGCGGCTTTAACTCTGGCGAGAATATCAATATATGTGTTTTCAATTTCGTGGCTCGTTAGGTCTATATCTGTGGGAACATAATAAATATTAAGTTCTAGGGCTGATGCACCTGCTTGTTGAATTAAATGAGCGTAATTAGTCCATCCTCCCACAGAACAACCATTTAAACTACCAATAATGGGAATATCTACTTGTTCTTTGGCTTTGCGAATATGGTCTAAATATTCTTCTGGTCCTACGCGGAAAGTTGTAGGTTCAGGAAAATAAGTTAAGGATTCGGCAAAACTTTCTGTACCATAAGTTAAATGATGATGCAGTTCGTATTTTTCTAAAGTTAATTGTTCTTCAAATAACGAGTGCATAACTACTGCACCAGCACCAGCATCTTCCATAAATTTGATATTATCAACTTCTTGGGAGAGGGGAGAAGCTGAAGGTACGAGGGGAGACTTTAATTCTAATCCGAGATATGTTGTAGTTATATTCATAAGTTTGGTAATGGGTAATGGGTAATTGGTAATTGGTAATTGGTAATTGGTAATTGAGAAATATCAATATATTTGATTATGAACATTTCTCAATCCCCAATCAATAATTAATCCAAGATTTACAGGGTTATTTAACTGCTTTTGGTTGTTTGTTTTCTTGAACTTCTTGTAATTTCCTGGCGGCTAAATATTGATACATTTGCCAACGAGTATTAACATCAGATTGGGCTTCTTGCAAGAATTCTTTTGCCTTTTCTGGGTTAATTTTGGTCAACATTTTGAACCGATTTTCCATATACATGGAATTTTCAACTGGTATTCTAGGAGTGCGTGAATCAAGTTGTAAGGGGTTTTGTCCTTGTTCCACACGGTCGGGATGATAACGGTACAATAACCAACGTCCAGAGTCTACAGCAGCTTTTTGATTTTGCATTGCTGTAGCCATATTAATACCATGAGCAACACAATGACTGTAGGCAATTATTAATGATGGTCCATCGTAAGCTTCCGCTTCCAAAAATGCTTTTAATGTGTGTTCATCTCTTGCACCCATAGCCACACTAGCAACGTAAACATTACCATAGGTCATGGCTATTAAACCCAGGTCTTTTTTAGCTGCGGGTTTACCACCTGCTGCAAATTTTGCTACTGCACCTTTGGGGGTTGATTTGGACATTTGACCGCCAGTGTTAGAATAAACTTCTGTGTCTAATACCAAAATATTGACATTGCGACCACTAGCAATTACATGATCTAATCCACCGTAACCAATATCATAAGCCCAACCATCACCACCGATAATCCAAACACTCTTTTTCACTAAATAATCAGCTAAGGATTTGAGATTTTGGATTTGGGATTTTAGATTGGTGAAATCGGTATTATTCAACAATTCATCTAATTTTGCTTTGAGAATAGATACCCGTTCTCTTTGTTCGTAAATATCCGCTTCGTCTTTTTGTTCAGCATTAAGAATTGCGGTAACTAAATTGTCGCCTATTTGGGGTGCAAGTTGTTGGAGTAAATAAGCTGCCATTTCTGCTTGTTTATCAATAGAAACGCGGAAACCTAAACCAAATTCGGCGTTATCTTCAAATAAACTATTAGACCAAGCTGGACCTCTACCTTCAGCGTTTGTTGTCCAAGGTGTAGTAGGTAAATTACCACCATAGATGGATGAACAACCGGTGGCGTTTGCTACGATCATGCGATCGCCAAATAATTGTGTTACCAGTTTAATATATGGTGTTTCTCCACATCCTCCACAAGCACCAGAGAACTCAAATAACGGTTCTTGCATTTGTTGTTGATTAATTCTATTCAACTTCAAATTTCTGCGGTCTGGATTTGGTAAACTCAAGAAGAAATCCCAGTTTTCCCGTTCTGCTTCTCTTAATGGTCTTTGTGGTTCCATATTAATGGCTTTTTTGCGTGGTTCGGCTTTATTTTTCGCCGGACATACATCCACACATAAAGCACAACCTGTACAGTCTTCTGCTGCTACTTGAATGGTAAACTTCAAATCATGCCAATCATGTTCTTTTGCATTTGCACTTTTGAAGGTTGTAGGGGCATTTTCTAACTGTTCTGGTTCATAAACTTTACCCCTAATTACGCTGTGTGGACAGACCATTACACATTTACCACATTGAATACAAACGTCTGAGTCCCAAACAGGAATTTCTTGAGCAATATTGCGTTTTTCCCATTTCGATGTACCTGTAGGATATGAACCATCACAAGGTAATGCACTCACTGGTAAATCATCACCTTCACGGGCTATCATTTTACCTAAAACATCACGCACAAATGCAGGTGCATAATGGGGAATAGGTGACAGTTGACAGGTGACAGGTGACAGTTCTTTTTTGAGTTCTTTAGTTGTGATTTCGTAGAGGTTATCCAAGGTTTTATCAACTGCTTGAATATTCATTTGGACGATTTCTTCGCCTTTTTTACCGTAGGTTTTGCGAATTGATTTTTTAATTTGGGCTATCGCTTCTTCTCTGGGTAAAACACCGGAAACTGCAAAGAAACAAACCTGCATGACTGTGTTAATATGTCCGCCCATTCCCGCTTCCCGTGCGACTTTATAGGCATTAATTACATAAAATTTGAGATTTTTGGTAATTATCTCTTCTTGCATAGAAGCGGGTAATTTATCCCATACTTCATCTTTGTTATAAGGTGAATTCAGTAAGAACGTACCACCAGGGACAATATCTTTCAACATGGGGAATTTTTCTACAAACTCCCATTGATGACAAGCGACGAAGTTGGCTTTGGTGATTAAATAGGTAGAGCGAATTTGTTGAGGTCCAAACCGCAAATGGGAAACTGTAACAGAACCAGATTTTTTTGAGTCGTAAACAAAGTAACCTTGAGCATAATTATCAGTTTCTTCACCGATAATTTTGATAGAGTTTTTGTTTGCTCCGACTGTACCATCAGCACCTAAACCATAGAAAATAGCTCTAACTATGCTATCAGATTCAATGTTAAATTCTGGGTCATATTCTAGGCTGGTGTGGGTGACATCATCGTTAATACCAACTGTGAAATGATTTTTTGGAGATCCCCCTTTGTCCCCCTTATTAAGGGGGGTTGGGGGGATCAAATTATCAAATACAGCTTTTACCATTGCAGGTGTAAATTCTTTAGAAGATAAACCATATCTTCCACCAACTACTTGAATATTATTGAGTTGATTTTCTGCCAAAGCTGTGACGACATCTGTATATAGAGGTTCGCCAATTGCTCCTGGTTCTTTGGTTCTATCTAAAACTGCAATACTGCGGGTTGTTTTTGGTAAAGCATCAATAAATCTTTGGGTGTCAAAAGGACGATATAATCTAACTTTGATAACTCCAACTTTTTCTCCTTGTTTTTTGAGATAATCTACGGTTTCATGAACTGTTTCACAACCAGAACCCATGAGGATAATTATTCTTTCTGCTTCTGGATCTCCATGATATTCAAATAGTTTATATTGTCGCCGTGTAATTGCGGCGAATTCATCCATTACCTTCTGAGTGATATCTGGGCAAGCAAGATAAAATGGGTTTACTGTTTCCCTGGCTTGAAAGTAAACATCGGGGTTTTGGGCTGTTCCTCTTAATACTGGTTTATCAGGAGTTAAAGCCCGTGAGCGATGGTTTATTACTAATTCTATGGGGATGATTTTTTGTAAGTCTTCGGTTGTTAATGTTTCTACTTTATCTACTTCGTGAGAGGTGCGAAAACCATCAAAAAAGTGTAAGAAAGGAATGCGAGATTCTAAAGTTGCACGGGTAGAAATAACGGCAAAATCTTGAGCTTCTTGCACAGAAGCAGCGCATAACATGGCAAAACCGGTACTTCTAGCGGCCATGACATCACTATGATCACCAAAAATTGATAATGCCTGTGCTGCAAGCGATCGCGCCGCAATATGAAATACTGTAGGTGTAAGTTCACCGGCAATTTTGTACATATTCGGGATCATTAACATTAATCCCTGGGATGCTGTAAATGTGGTAGTTAGTGAACCGGTTTGTAAAGCACCATGTACAGCGCCGGCAACTCCTCCTTCACTCTGCAACTGTACTACGGTGGGAACACTACCCCAAATATTGGGTTTATTTTCACTCATCCAAGCATCAGACCATTCAGCCATCGGTGAAGATGGTGTAATGGGATAAATAGCAATAACTTCATTGAGTGGGTAGACAACTTTGGCAACTGCTTCGTTACCGTCTATGGTGGCATAAGTTCTAGTTTTCATATTCATTAACCTTTGAGAATTTTTAAACTATGGATCATAAAGTAAATGGAAAAAAATCGAACCCAGTCCCCAGTCCCCAGTATCCTGGTGTCTATCTTGAAACTAAACTGAAAATTTGAGGAACTTGTGAGGAAAACCTGTACTTGATGATCTTGTATACAAATTTCTCGGAAGTCCTGTTTAAGTTTTGACTTAAGTATTCAGTTATCAGCTATAGAGTATATTTTTCTCCTTCCTCACAAGTTCCTCAACTTCTAGTTCTAAATTAATAGTAGATTAAGGACTAATCGGTTAAGACTTGTATAACAAGGTTGTAGGAAATTCCTACATTAATTTTTAATACCAAGTTGGAGACAGGGTTGCCATCAAAATATTAACTTCATTTCCACCAAAACCTATGATTGACAATGTACTGCCAATGAATATTGTCAGGAAGATTAATCAGGAGATAACAATCAGTGGACAAATTACACCAGAACAGCTACAAAAGCTGGCTGATGATGGTTATAAGTCTGTCCTAAATCTGTGTTTTGCCGATGAACAAGGCTCCTGGAAAAGCGAACAGGAAGAAACTGAATTTCTAGGATTATGTTATGTCAATCAGCCTACAAAAATTGAAAATCTAACTCTTCAAGGTGCAAGCCAGGTTTTTCAAATTATTAACGAATTGCCTAAACCACTGCTGATACATTGTAATAATTCCAAACGATCAGCAGCTATAGTATTATTATATATTTCTACTAAACAAGGAATTAATTTTGAGCAGGTCTGGCAACAGGCTATCAATTTAGACTTGCTATAGGTAAGAATTCAGGAGTCAGGAGTCAGGAGTCAGGAGTCAGGAGTCAGGAGGAGGAAAGGGGAGGAATGGTGAAAAGTATTCCCGTACCTCCCGCGTCTTCTTAGTTAGTGCTGAAGACTTGAGATGAAGCTACCCGATGAGTGGTATTAACAGATGGTAATTTCTGTTTAGTAGCAGATGCTGATGCTGTGACAACGTGGCTGTTTTCTTTCATTAAACGGCTATAAGTACGCTGGGGAATATAATGCAGTGGATTATAGCCAATAAAACGTAAAATCAACACACAAGCCCAAGAATATCTACCATCAGCAATAACTTCAATAATCTGATTTAATTCTTCAGGTGTAATAACATTCTCAAAAGTAGCTGGAGAAGAAGAAATTCGGTAGTTCATAACTAGCCCTGATATAACTGGTATTATTGGAGATTTGGCGTTACATTACAGCAGAATATGGCTTACGCCACGCTATCAGGAGTCAGGGGTGAAACGGGCGAATGTCTATAGGTTTCAATTTTGATTCTGTACCTGATTGATCTGTAATCTGCTGTATCTGCGGAATGATCTGATCTATTGACATGGTTGTATAATCGCCAAAAGTTCTGAAATCAAGTGAACTAGAAATTTAGCGATCGCTGGCAACTATGCCCAAATTATCGAACAATAAAGATGTATGAAGTAATCCTAATGACTAAAGATTTAGCTTCACTTTTCGGTAGTTAAATTCAAGCTGATCAACTTGCTTTATCATTATTTTTATCTTACTAATTCCCCCTTAGATTACATTTATGTAAATTCTAGACCAAGGTTATTTATGTTAATGTCTCAGTCAATTGTCTGATAAAAAAATAGGGAACACAAACAATCATCTGATATGCAGAATACTATTTTTTTTTAAGCATTTTAGCCAAGTTGGCAATTTTTATATAAAGAAATTATAGTTGATGGCAATTTTTGTATATTTATAAAATGCCTATTTAAATAGTGTCACATGGGGAGTTTACAAAATTACAACTAGCAGCTATTGAAAGAGACAGGTAAAAAAATTAGACTAAATAACTTTACTTGCTAGTTAGCTAAAAGGTGACTTTAGTATGGGTAAAATGATAGACAATAGTTACTAACTAAACCATATTGTTCTCTATCTCAGGAATTACTTTATGGTTTCACACTTGAGTTAGATGCGATAATTTTGACAATTTATATATAATCGCAGAGGATAATACACCTCACCTAAACCATCATCTAAAACTACTGTGGTTTTTTTTGAGGGTAGAAAAATGAGGTCTTAACCTAGTGATGGTTGGTTAATTTCCTATGTATGAATTATTTCAAGCTATTTTAAACAGTGAGGAAAAAACTGAGATACTTCAGTTTCTCTTGACTTTAAACACTACGGATAAACGTTACTTTTTAAGAAATGAAATTTTGCAATTTTTTGGATATTATTGTCATCAGTCCCAAAAACCTGCTTATTTTTACCACTCTTCTTCTCTAGGTACACTCATTCACTATACCCATGAAATAATTCTAGAAAGTGAAAATACTTGGTTTGTGGTCAGGCCAAAAATTGCGAGTCAAGAAGTATGGAGACTAACCGCAGATTTTACGAAGTTTGATTTAATGACACCGAAAGAATTTTTAGATGTGAGCGATCGCTTAGTCAACCGTTACCAATCTCACATTCTAGAAATCGATCTCCACCCATTTTATCAAACATCTCCAAGAATTACCGATCCTAGAAACATTGGTCAAGGTCTAACCTTCCTGAACCATTATCTATGCAATGAATTTGTCACAGATCCTCAGTATTGGCTAGAAAAATTGTTTCAAGCCTTACAAGGAATAGAATATAATGGCATTAGGCTGTTAATTGGCGATCGCATTCATTCCGGTATTAAGTTTGCTAAACAAATTAAACCAGCTATCACCTTTTTAAGTCAAATTCCCCCCAACGAACCCTACACACAGTTTCGTTTTCAACTCCAACAACTTGGTTTTGAAGCTGGTTGGGGTCATAATGCAGCGCGAGTTAGGGAAACCCTAGAACTCTTACAAAGACTCATAGACACCCCCCAACCCTCCATCCTGGAAGCTTTTGTAGCGCGTATTCCCGCAGTTTTTCGTGTTGTTCTTGTTTCTATACATGGGTGGGTAGCGCAAGAAGACGTTTTAGGACGAGAAGAAACATTAGGTCAAGTTATTTATGTGCTTGAACAAGCACGCAGCTTAGAAAACAAACTCCGAGAGGAAATTAAACTTGCTGGACTTGACCTCTTGGGTATCAAACCTCATGTAATTATTCTGACTCGCCTCATTCCCAACTGTCAAGGAACATTTTGTGACCTGCGTTTAGAAAAAGTTGACAATACAGAAAATGCTTGGATTTTGCGGGTTCCATTTACAAATTTAAACTCAGATGTTGAACCAGAAATTACCAATAACTGGATTTCTAAATTTGAAATTTGGCCTTATTTAGAAAAGTTTTCCCAAGATGCAGAAAAAGAACTATTAGCGCAATTTTCAGGCAAACCAAACTTGATTATTGGTAACTACACCGATGGTAATTTAGTGGCGTTTCTTCTCTCCCATAGTTTGAAAGTTACCCAATGCAATATTGCTCATGCCTTAGAAAAACCAAAACACTTATTTAGTAACTTATACTGGCAAGATTTAGAAGAAATATATCACTTCTCAGCCCAATTTACTGCTGATTTGATTAGCATGAATGCGGCAGATTTTATCATAGCTTCCACCTATCAAGAAATTGTGGGTACACCAGACACAATGGGACAATATGAATCCTATAAATGTTTTACAATGCCTGAATTATATCATGTAGTTGATGGCATTGATTTATTTAACCCTAAATTTAATATGGTACCTCCGGGAGTAAGTGAAACATTCTTTTTTCCCTATAACCAAACAAAAGATAGAAATATTCAAGAAACCCAAGAAATTGAAAATCTACTTTTTCAAAATCAAGATGATCACATTTTCGGTAACATAGACGATATCAACAAAAGACCAATTTTTGCAGTAGCACCCATTACCTCAATTAAAAACCTGACTGGTTTGGTTGAATGTTTTGGCAAAAGTGAGGAGTTAAAAACACGGTGTAACCTGATTTTATTAACCAGTAAATTATATGCAGATGAAGCCACAAACCCAGAAGAAGCCAGAGAAATTGCCAAACTGCACAACATTATTAACGAGTATCATCTACAAGGTAAAATCCGCTGGTTAGGAATGCGCTTACCTAGCCAAAAAATCGGGGAAGCTTATCGGATAATTGCCGATCATGGCGGTATTTATATTCATTTTGCCCTTTATGAAGCCTTTGGTCGCAGCATTTTAGAAGCAATGATTTCCGGTTTACCAACCTTTGCTACTAAATTTGGTGGTTCATTAGAAATTATCGAAGATTGGCAAAATGGATTTCATCTCAACCCCACAGACTTAGAAGGTACAGCCAAGACAATTATTACTTTCTTAGATAAATGTGATGCTAACCCAGAATATTGGCAAGAAACATCCCAATGGATGATCCAAAGAATTCGCCATAAATACAACTGGAAATCACACACAGAACAATTATTATTATTAACTAAAACCTTTAGTTTTTGGAACTTCATCGCCCCCGAAGACAACGACGCAAGAGATAGATATATGGAAACATTATTTTATCTCATTTATAAACCCAGAGCCGAAAAGATTTTAGCACAACATCAAAGACAATATGCTCACACTTGAAAATTAACAACAAACTTATATTTCTCCTTCTTCTCTCTTCTCTCTTTCTCTGCGCCTCTGCGTGAGATAAATTCCCTTCATTCTTCAAGAAATAATTATAAAAATGGAAAACAAACGCGATTTTATTTACACAGATTGGATCTTAATAGAAAACCAATTTAACCCTGACGAATTACACGCCAGAGAAACGATCTTTAGCATCGGTAACGGTTATTTAGGAACAAGAGGAAACTTTGAAGAAAGCTATCCTCGTGCATTATCAGCTACATTCATTCATGGTGTTTATGACGATGTTCCTGTAGTTTATACCGAACTGGCTAACTGTCCAGACTGGTTACCATTGGTAGTGCTGATTGATGGCGAACGCTTTCGTCTCGATCAAGGTAAAATATTGCAGTACCACCGCGAGCTTGACCTGCATCAAGGGGTTCTCAGCCGTTCTCTGCGTTGGCGTAGTCCCACGGGAAAAACCATAGATATCAGCTTTGAACGCTTTGCAAGTTTAGCGGATCATCATGTATTAGGGCAACGCTGCCAGTTAACAACAGTAGATTTTCATGGATTAATTGAAATTCAAGCCAGTATCAACGGCTACCCAGAAAATAAAGGTTTCAATCATTGGGAAGGACTAGACCAAGGGAAAATTGACAAAGGGTTCTGGTTACACAGTCGCACTCGCTACTCCCGCATTGATATCGGAATGGCTGCAAAAATGAGCATATCAGGAATTGAAGCGGCTATGCAAGTCAATACTGCTCCTGGTTATCCTAGCATCAGCGCCACTTTTTTCTCTGAACCACAGCAGACCGTAACCATAGAAAAGATTGTTACAGTTTTTACTTCGCGCGATGTTGTAGAACCAGTGTCAGCCGCACAGTCAAAACTTGCCCAGATACAAGATTATATGACTCTACGTGATGCCAATCAACAAGCATGGGCTGAGGTTTGGCAGCAAAGCGACATTACGATTGAGGGAGATAGCAAAGCTGCTTTTGCTGTGCGTTATAATTTGTTTCAATTATTAATTGCTGCTCCCCGTGATGATGATAGAGTGAGTATTCCCGCTAAAACCCTATCTGGATTCGGTTATCACGGTCATATTTTTTGGGATACGGAAATCTTTATTCTACCATTTTTTACATTTACTCAACCTGCATTAGCTCGGAATTTACTGACTTACCGCTATCATACTTTAGATGGGGCGCGACGGAAAGCGATACATTATGGATATCAAGGAGCAATGTACGCTTGGGAAAGTGCAGTGACGGGGGATGAAGTAACACCACGTTGGGCGCTATTGAGTGATTATTATGCTGAGGATATACGTATTTGGTGCCGCGATCGCGAAATTCATATTAGCTCAGTTATCCCCTATGCTGTATGGTACTATTGGCGAGTGACTGGGGACGATGAATGGCTGAGAGATTATGGTGCGGAGGTAATTCTAGATACCGCAATTTTCTGGTCAAGTCGCGTTGAATTTAATTCTCAGACTCAACGTTATGAAATACGTAGTGTTATCGGTGCGGACGAATACCATGAGTTAGTGCATAACAATACTTTTACTAACCGTATAGTCCAGTGGCATTTGGAAAAAGCTTGTATAGTTTATGAGTGGTTACGTCGTATTTTCCCGGAACGTGCTGAGGAACTAGAGAAAAAATTGCAGCTGACTGACAAAATTAGACATAATTGGCCAGAAATCATTGATAAAATCTGGATTCCTTACGACGCAGAAACAGGACTAATTGAGCAATTTGAGGGATTTTTCCAATTAGATGATATTAACTTAGCAGACTATGAACCGCGTCAAAAGTCAATGCAAGCAATTTTAGGTATTGAAGGTGCAAACAAACACCAGGTTCTAAAGCAGCCTGATGTTTTAATGCTACTTTATCTTATGCGTGAATCTGCGGAAGTTCCTTACAGCAAAAAAATATTAGAAGTAAATTGGAATTACTACGCACCCCGCACGGATATTACTTATGGTTCTTCCCTTGGTCCAGCTATTCACGCCATTTTAGCCGCAGATTTAGGTAAAACCCAAGAAGCTTACGAACGCTTTATGCAAGCGGCGATGGTGGATTTGGAAGATATGCGGGGGAACACAAATGAAGGTATTCACGCTGCTAGTGCTGGAGGCGTTTGGCAAGCTATAGTTTTTGGTTTTGGAGGTATCCAATTTACAAATAATCAGCCCGTAGCTCATCCCCATTTACCTCCTGGTTGGACACGCTTAAAGTTTAAATTATACTGGCGTGGTCAATGGCATGATTTTGATTTACGCCAGGAATTAGGGACTGGGAAAGAATCTGCTACTAACATTCAAGGTGTGATTTTTGATTTAGATGGTGTGTTAACGGATACAGCAGAATATCACTATCAAGCTTGGCAGAAGTTAGCAGATGAGGAAGGTATACCTTTTAACCGTCAAGCTAATGAGGCGTTGCGGGGAATTTCTCGCCGTGCTTCGCTACTGTTAATTATTGGCGATAGGCGATATTCTGATACACAGATACAAGAGATGATGGAGCGCAAAAATGATTACTATGTGGAATTAATTCAAAATATCACCCCTGATAATTTGTTACCAGGTGCAGTTTCTTTATTAGATGATTTGCGACAAGCTGGGTTAAAGATAGCTCTTGGTTCAGCGAGTAAAAATGCTCGTGTAGTAGTTGAAAAGTTGGGGATTAGTGATAAATTGGATGCGATCGCTGATGGTTATAGTGTGCAGAAACCCAAACCCGCACCGGATTTATTTTTGTTTGCAGCCCAGCAGTTAGGACTTCCAGCAAACCAATGTGTAGTGTTTGAAGATGCGTCCGCAGGTATAGATGCAGCTTTAGCCGCAGGTATGTGGGCGGTGGGTATGGGACCACCGGAAAGGGTGGGAACTGCTCACATTGTTTTACCCAATTTAGCAGGGATGACTTGGGAAAAATTACAGGGCAAATTTAGGGATATTGCGTTACAAAAACGGACTGCTGTGGGTGTTTGATAGTTGACTTTTTCAAGATTCCCGGCTTATTTAATAAGTCAGGAATCTATCTTTATTATGGCAAATTAACTAAAAAATCAGGTACTTCCAAAACATGAAAATATACCAACAAAGCCACCACAATTGTATAAAGTGTAGAACCACCCAAACCCAAAATTAAATCTCGTTTTAAATTGCGGTTTTCTTCTTTAAAAAACATATCCATAGCTCCCATTTGCATCATTACAATACCCAACACATTTGAGAGCCAATAGCCCATAATTGTAAACGGTAAAAACCAATCCGGCTTTGCCCAACTTACCAGATAACCAAACAATAAAGCAATTGGTAAATTAAAAAATACATCATTCCACCAGGATAAAGGCGATAACATATAGCCTATTCCCACAAATAAACTACCACGCAATTTTTTAAACATTTATTTATCCTCCTATTAATGTTACTTAACTTAATAAATCAAAAACTCAAATCAGGTAAATCATCAGCTTTATTGAGGATAAATAAACTTTCATCTCCTCCTCTGCCAATTCTTAATGTTTCATCTAAGTAAGTAATATCAAGAGTTGCAACTCTACCTTTAGGTCCAGTAGCAGCTACGACTTTAAATGGATTTAGTTGAGGAGTGTTAACACCTATAATCTTATCAATCGCTAAATAGCGTTTATCAAAATAAACATTTATTCGCTTATCTGGTAAACTAGATGTATCTAAATCAGGTTCAAATCTAGCTGTTACTTTCACATATCCTGAGATAAATTTGAGGGGATGTTTGACATAAGCAAGGTTAAAAAACTGTGCATCAGCCACATTAATGACTTGATAAACCTTACCTATTTGTAAACCTAGAGGTAGAGAATCTAAAGCCCGAATTTCTCTAGCTGTAGAGTATTGTAATTGCCAAGCTCCATTTAATAAATTAATAGCATTCTGGAGTGGTTGCGGATGGGGATTAAGACTTTCTAATTCAACTGTTAACTGTTCTATTTCTGCGGCTTTAGTTTTGTCAAGTTTTAAATTAGTAATGGGAGAACCATCATCCTGAATTTTAATTTCTTTAATTAATGCTTGGAACTGTTCTTTCAATGTTTGACGATCCATAAACTGATATTTTGCTATTATTAACAAATAAGATTGTAACTCAAAATGGAACTAAAAATTGTAACTTTAGAAATTCCCGTAGGTTGTAACCTGATATTGGGACAAACCCACTTTATCAAAACTGTAGAGGATTTATATGAAATCATGGTAGGGATATCCTCACAGGTTAAGTTTGGTATTGCTTTCTGTGAAGCATCAGCAGCTTGTTTGATTAGAATAGCTGGAAATGATGAAAATTTGCAAGAAGTAGCTACTAAAAATGCTCAAGCTATCAGTGCAGGACATAGTTTTTTAGTTATATTAAAAGACGCTTATCCTATCAATTTTCTCAATGCTATTAAACAATGTCCAGAAGTTTGCAATATTTATTGTGCTACTGCTAATCCCGTCCAAGTAATTTTAGCAGAAACTGAACAAGGGCGGGGTATTCTTGGTGTAATTGATGGATTTTCAGCCAAGGATGTAGAAGGTGATGAAGATATAAAAGCACGTCAAGAATTACTGCGTCATATAGGTTATAAATTGTAGCTGGGTGGAAAGGATATGGCTATTAATTATCGAGAAAAAATTATTGCTTTGTGGACAGTATTTCTATTAGGGACACTGTTTCATACTCAACTAGGTTTAATGCCATTATTTCATGGTTTAAATGTACTTGAATCTCAACCAGCTACATCACTCAATGAACTTTCAGGAATTTTTTGGTTAATGTTAGGCTTTTTTGTATTGCCAATGTTAGCTATTATTGGTACTGCTTTTACTGAAAATAAACGTTATCGAATCATACATTTGGGTTTAACTATTTTTTATGGTATTATGAATTTAATGCACTTGATTTTAGATTTACTTTTACCACAAGTTTTATGGTATCAAATCGCTTTGATGTTGCTGCTATTTTTAATTGGTTTATTGTTGATTTTTGTGGCTTATCAGTGGATGAAATCTCCCGTAATTAGAGAAAATCACTTGGGATCTAAATCTTCTACAATAATCTGATTCATAGTCAAGTATTTACACTTCCATAAGTTTACCTCTTTGGTTATATTCTAATATCTAGACTTTCCCCACTTAAAAAAAATCTGCTGCTTCAATTGTGGCTTGAAAAAAAACATTATACTTTTCCGTTCCCAACCACCATCCTGCATTTATTTGGGAGGGAATAGTAAAACCTTGAAAACTGGTTTCTTGTGAAAATGTGCCACCAAAGGGTATGTATTGCCAAATTTTATCTGTTGTTTGATTTCCCCAACGTGGTAATTTAGCTTCTAAAACTCTACCATTTTCATCAATAATAAAAGTGAGATTCACCGTATCACTATCAATATTAAAACTTGCTTGAATTATATTGTTATCAATAGCTTGCCAGCTTACCTGATTTTGCGGTAATAAAGCAGATGGCAACCAAAATAATTCACCTCCACATCTACCAATACTAGAACGAGAAACATCAGAATTTTCTTCTTTTACTAATGGAATTAAACCCCAGAGTTTAAACTCTACTTTTCCTGAATTATTATAATAATAATCTGCCCCTTTAATATTAAACAATTTATTACCCATGACTGCTTGCCACACAAATCCTTTAAGAGTTAAAATTTCTGTGGCTTGCATGGTAAATTTTTGATCTTTATTTGGTTGAAAATAACCTTGCATTTTTAACTTCACACCAGTTGCTAAAGGTGTTCCCAGAGTAATAGCGTGTAAGAAATAACGTTGTACTGGTGCTGGTAATTCCGCAATTAAATCTTGGGTGAATATCTGTTTTGTTGTTGGATATTCCAGACTTAGCCAAATTTGATTAATGTTTTGTTTGTTCATATTTTGTGAATATATTAACCGAACATAGTAAGAGTTTAGCATTGCTAAACCCCTACTGATTACTTACCTACAAATCAATCTCCGCTTTTAACACAGTTGCATCATTAGTATGTGACATCTTAAAACCGAGTCTTTCACATACTTTCTGCATTCCTAAATTATCAGCCAATATATCAGCAGATATAGAAGAGATTTTCTCGTTTCTACCTACTTCTATTAACCTCCTGAGTAACTCTGTACCTAAGCCTTGACATTGATAGCGATCGCTAATTAACATAGCAAATTCCGCCCCATCATTACCATGTAATTTACTCAATCTTCCCACTGCTAAAATTTCCGTTTCTCTGGTTTCTGGATTTTGATATTCTGCGACTAATGCCATTTCTCGATCATAGTCAATAAAACAAATTCTGGTAAGTCGTTCATGGGCTATTCTTTGACTTAATTTAATTAAGTGAAAATAACGTAAATACACACTTTCTTCTGATAGTGTTTGATGGAATTTAACTATCAATGGTTCATCTTCAGGACGGATAGGACGGATATTAATTGGTGTCCCATTTTTCAATGTCCAATTACCAACATATTGGTGAGGATAGGGACGAATTCCTAATTTCGGTAATTGATCATCTTCAACATCAGCAGGATGTAAAACTATCCTCCCATCTAAAGCTATTAAACCACCAGGATGATCAGGACTAGGAGGAATAGCTAATAAAGGATTAATATCAATTTCTTTAATCGCTGGTTGTTCTACGACCAAATGACTAAATACTACTAACAATTCCTCCAAAGCTGCCATATTTATACTTTCTCTACCCCGCACACCTTTTAAGGCTTTATAGATTTTGGTTTGTTCCATCATCCTTCTTGCTAGGGTACTATTTAAAGGTGGTAAAGCAATGGCACTATCTTGAAAAACTTCCACCAATTGTCCCCCAGCACCAAATAATAATACTGGTCCAAACTGCGGATCTAAACTACTACCAATGATTAATTCATAACCGCTAGTTTTTACCATTTGCTGCACGGTTACGCCTAAAAAATCTTCTGGCTTGGCTTTTTCTAATACCGAAGTTTCTATTAAATGATAGGCTTTTTTTACAGCTTCGGCATTTCTTAAATTTAACTGCACCCCACCCACATCTGTTTTATGGGTAATTGTTTGAGAATACAATTTTAAAACCACTGGATAACCAATTTTTTCAGCACATTCTACCGCTTCTTCTGCACTTTTAGCAATGCTTCCAGCTACTACAGGAATACCATAAGCAGCTAAGACTTCCTTAGATTCAAATTCTGTTAAAATCGTTCTTCCTGCTTTTCTGGCATCGTTAATAATGGTTTCAACTAATGCACAATTACGGGAACTACTATCACATTCTAAACTTGATAGTACAGGAGTTTCATAAATTCCCTTTAAGTTATAACTATACCGCCACATATAGCTAAATATCCGCGCTGCGGTATCGGGATAAGGATATGTAGGAATACCTTGACGGTTAAGAATTTGTTGCCCTTCTGCTACATCTTCTCCACCCATCCAACTTGCTAAAATTGGTTTATTCGACATTTGCGCGTAGGGTTCTAATTGTTCAGCAATTTTTGTCGGATCGGTCATTGCTTGGGGTGTTAAAATTACTAACAAACCATCACTATTAGGATCTTTGGCAGCAATTTCTAAAGCTTTTGTATAACGTTGAGGATCTGCATCTCCTAAAATATCAATAGGGTTATTATGACTCCATTGTGGGGGTAAAATTTCATTTAAACCCTGCATGACTTCTTCAGAAATTGGTGCAAGTTCTCCCTTACTTTCTATTAATGTATCAGTGGCTAATACTCCTGGTCCACCGGCATTAGTTAAAATTGTTAATCTTGGACCTTTGGGTCGCGGTTGTTTTGCTAATACTTCTGACATATCAAATAAATCAGAAATACTATCAACTCTTAATACTCCACACCGACGAAAAGCTGCATCTAAAACAGCATCACTTCCTGCTAATGATCCTGTATGAGAAGCGGCCGCTTTTGCTGCTGCTGCGGTACGACCAGCTTTAATAACAATTATCGGTTTTGTTAATGCTACTTCTCGCGCTGCGGAAAGAAAAGAACGCGCATCACCGATTGATTCCATATAGATTACAATACTTTTTGTATTGGGATCATCTCCCAAATAATAAATTAAGTCTCCCCAACCTATATCTAACATTGAACCGATAGAAACAAAGGCACTAAAACCAACGTTTTCCTGTAAACTCCAATCCAAAATTGATGTACATAATGCCCCACTTTGACTTAAGAAACCTACATTTCCTGGTTGTGCCATTTTACTAGCAAATGTAGCATTTAAACCAGAAATTGGACTCATAACTCCTAAACAGTTTGGTCCAATAATTCTAATTTTTCCTTTGTGTGCTATTTCCAGAATTTCTTGTTCTAAAGCAATTCCTTTTTCTCCTGCTTCTTTAAAACCAGCAGAGATAATTATTGCTCCTTTAATTCCGGCTTTTACGCAATCAGTAATAATTTGTGGTACTGTGGGTGCAGGGGTAGCAATTACCGCTAAATCAATTTTTTCAGGAACATCAAAAATTGTCGGATAGGCTTTAATTCCTAATACACTATTGCGTTTGGGATTGATGGGAAATACTGTACCATTGAAAGGGTTTGTAATTAAATTCCAGAGTAAGGTTCTACCCACACTTCCGGGTTTTTCACTTGCACCAATGACGGCTACGGTTTGAGGGGCAAAAATCGCGTCTAAGGGGTTGATTTTCTCGGTTTGTAAGATGTCGTAAGCTTTGTCTGTCGTTGGTTTGATAGATGCTTGCATAATTACTCCTTAATTAGTTATTAGTCATTAGTTATTGGGTATTAGTGTTTTTTTTCAATTACCCATTACCTATTACCCATTTTTCACTCTGAATTCATCCCTAAATTGTTATGTTTATCTAGAATTTGCATAATTTTTGATAGTGCAGTGGTAATACCTTTTTGTGCTGTAGGTGAAATGCGATCGCTCAATTCAAAATTAACACCTGGGACAGTGACTAACCATGCTAATGGACAATTACCATAGAGAAATTGAGCCAGAAAAAGTAAGGTTTGCGGATCACTTGTATGGGGATTAATAGTATTTGATTCACTAGGTAATAATGGTTTTACCTGTACTTCATGAGATTGGGAATTAATACAGGCATCCACAAAAATTGCTAACTGAGAATTTGCCAAAGGTTCAGCTAATTCTGGTGTAAGTTGGTGAACAGCAACTGATTTTACAGATGATAAACACCAAAATTTTATAGCCTTTGCTACCTGTTGTCCAATGGCATCATCACCCCGTAATTCATTACCGTAACCAATCACTATTGCAGTTCCACTCATTACCTGATCATCCTCTTAGTAAGTCACTAATTGCTTGTATTATTAGACATTTTAGCTTTTGGATTGCTAATTCCCTTTCCCTTGTAAATATACCTTGGTTGAAATCCATCTCTCACAATCATTTGACAAATTAGTAGAATTGGCATATTGTCATTTAAAATCAGCATTCTCTTCTTTATATTTGAGCTTAAAACAAAAGTTTGAGGAACTTGTGAGGAAATATAATAATTTAACAATTACTATTTTTCGACAACTTGACAAATTTATGTTAATACTCTATTCCTTTTCAGAATTATTAGTTATATGATTAATTTGCGTGGTGAAATCAAACCCGTTAAAAAAAATTAGATAAATTGTGAGGCTGTTTTATGCCTGAAGTAAATTTTCAACAGCCAATTAAGAGTGCTGCTACTCTGATTGAGGAATATGTAGCGGGAAAACGAGACTTTGAACGAGCAGAATTAGGTGATGCTAATCTGCAAGGTGTAGACTTAAAAGGGTCTGACCTCAGCTATGCTGATTTAAGTACAGCCAACCTCAGCCGTGCTATTCTGCGGGGATGTGATCTTAGCTATACTGATTTGAGTCAAGCTAATTTACAAAATGCAGATTTGCGAGGTGCGATGTTGTTTTCTGCGGATCTGCGTCAAGCTGATTTACAGGGAACACGTTTAGAAAAAGCAGATTGCGACCATAACACCCATTTTCCCCCAAATTTTGATGCTATTACAGCTGGTGTAAAGATGAGCAAATAACCGGATGAATACTGATGCGGCTATATCAGCCGCCTATTTTTATACAGATGTAAATATTAAAAGTTAATAAAACCCTAATAGATCACTTGACAAATATAATAGCAGATTTGATATATAGCAGTTCCCATGCTCGTGAGGTACAAAGTTTTTTAGTTTTAGGGAACAGGGAAATCTTAACAGGGAATAAATTGGTATTTACTTCATTAGACTGAGCAACTCTACAATATCATACGTTATATTATAGTAAAAATTACTATAGGAATCATATTTGATTCTTGAAAAACACTCCTTACACTTTCCTTGTTAAGAGTTCCCTGTTAAGATTTCCCTCTCTACACAGATAATTTCAAAAATCAAATACCAGTCCTATATCAACCGAAATTAATAAAACCCATGAGAAAGATCCGCTTATTTATTGCTTCTAGTCTCGACGGATATATTGCAGATAAAACCGGGAAAGTAGATTGGTTATTTACTGACGATGATTATGGTTATTCTGAGTTTTTTAACCAAATAGATACTTTAATCATGGGAAATAAAACATATCAACAAATTCTCGGTTTTGGTGAATATCCCTATCCTGGAAAAGAAGCATTTGTTTTTTCCAAGATGCAGCATGGAGAACAAGATGATCATGTCAAATTTGTCGGGGAAGATTTAGAGAACTTTATCAAAAACTTACGTCGATCTAGTGGTGATGATATTTGGCTAGTTGGTGGTTCACAGGTAATCGAATTTTTTATGGAAAAGGGATTTTTGGATGAAATTATTATTGCTATCCATCCAATTATTTTAGGGGATGGTATTCCTTTATTTAGCAAGAATACCAATATTACGCAAAGATTAGATTTAATAGATGTGAAAACGTATCCTTCGGGATTAGTGCAAGTTTATTATTTATTCTGTTAAATCAATGATCACCGCTTGACTTCACCCCTTTCAATAACAAAAATTTTTCCTTTTTCCTCCCCTGTAGGGGAGGGTTAGGGAATGGGGAATCTCAATAATTAATCCCTGACAATTTGATTAACTATTGTGCCATCTTTTGCCACTAATTCTATTAGTACAGGCATTTGTCCCACCGCATGAGTAGAACAACTTAAACAAGGATCAAAAGCCCGAATACCAGCCTCCACACGGTTTAACATTCCTTCTTTAATTTCACTACCTTGGATAAAATAACGGGCAATTTGAGCAACTGTACGATTCATTGCTAAGTTATTTTGACCAGTTGCAATAATTAAATTTACCTTCAACATCAAACCATTTTCATCAACTTGATAATGATGGAATAAAGTCCCCCTTGGTGCTTCACTCACACCCACAGCTTCTAATTGATTAATACCAGCTTCCGCACGCAGACGAGTTGATAAAATCTCTGGGTCATCAAGTAAAATTTCGATGTGTTCAATACAAGCCAAAATTTCAATTAACCGCGCATAGTGATAAAAGAAAGAAGATTTTACCGTACCAGTTCCATAACTGCGAAATTCTTTTAATTCCTTATCAGCTAAAGGTGTACCAATGTGACTGCAAATATTCAATCTTGCTAAAGGTCCAACCCGATACATTCCACTATCTAAACGACAATGATCACTTGTGTCTGGATAGCCTAAAGGACGATAGTAAGGAGATTTCAAATAAGAATCTTCTTGAACTGCTTCACCAAGAAATTCTTGATAATTAGCAGCATCTAATTTATCAGCAACTATGTTTCCCGCACTATCAACAAAACGGATATGTCCATCATAAGTTTCCCATAAACCTTCTGATGTGACTAACCCCATAAATAAACTAGGGAAATTACCAAAAGTTTGCGCTTCTTTTTCGTAATCTTTTAACAAGCCCTTAAATAAATCTATGGCATTTAAAACAGTGGTTTTAGCTTCAGGAATACGTTGTTGAATGTGAGTGCGATTTTCTTGGGTTAAAGGATCACTAACTCCACCAGGAACCGCCCAAGAAGGATGGATTTTTTTCCCTCCTAATAATTCAATAATTTCTTGTCCAAATTGCCGTAAACGAATACCACCTCTGGCTAATTCTGGATCTGCGGCTATCAAACCAAATACGTTACGGTTAGCAGGTTCGCTATCCATTCCTAATAATAAATCTGGGGCGCTAAGGTGAAAGAAACTCAAAGCATGAGATTGGACAATTTGCCCTAAATTCATTAAACGGCGTAATTTTGTAGCGGTTTTGGGGATAGTTACAGCCAGAATTTGGTCGCCTGTTTTTGCTGATGCTAACAAATGGCTTACCGGACAAATACCGCAAATTCTCGCAGTAATTCCTGGCATTTCTGGAAACGGACGACCCACACAAAACTTTTCAAAACCGCGAAATTCTGTCACATGAAACCGCGCATCATTTACTTGACCGTCATCGTCTAAATAAATGCTAATTTTCGCGTGTCCTTCAATGCGAGTAACCGGATCAATAATTATTTTTTTCATAAGAGACTGGGGACTGGGGACTGGGGACTGGGGACTGGGAATTACTATTTTCTCAATCCCCAATTATGAATTACGAATTATCAATTACAGATCATAAACCCTAGCTTCTTCGGCTTCTGGATACTCTTCACAGTATTCTTCAAAAGCTGTTTTTAGGGGTTTCATAGCCCGTTGGTGAGAAATTTCGGCTTGTATTTCTTCTACCACATCCCAAGCGGCTGCACATTCGGGGGAATTAATACCTTTGTCTGCACAAACAAGACGGGCTTTTCTAATTTCATCTTGTAATTCTTGTTCTAACAGAATTGAATGAGGTTTTTCTAAAGAACTGCTTCCAGCCAAGATATCAGTTAATGAGATTATTCCTAATAATTCACCACTAATTACAGGCGCACGCCGCAAATGATGATCAGCAAATAATCTCGCTACATATTCTAAACCCAGACTAGGATTAACAACAATGCAAGGTTTAGTCATGATTTCATAGATACGGACTTTATTTGGGTCTTTTCCATAAGCTATAACTTTATAAACAATATCGCTTTCAGTCACAATTCCATAAGCATCTTGTTCATGACGACGATCTACAATTAACGCTCTCCAGTCTCTAGCTTTCATTAAATCAACCGCTTCTTTGACTGTAGCAGAACCACGAATCATTGCTACATCTTTTGTCATTACATCTGCTGCTGTTAACATAATTCACCTCTTTAAAAAATAGGGTACTGGGTACTGGGTACTGGGTACTGGGGATAATAATTAATTACCAATTACCAATTACCCAAACTTAATCATTTCTCTGCCTTCCATTAGTGGTTTTTCTCCTTTTAATAATGGTTCAAGTGTGGCACGAATACGGGGGGCTGAAGGTGGACAACCGGGTAAATAAATATCAACTGGTACTACATAATGAACAGGTATAACTGTATCAAGTAATGGGGGAACTATACCAGGTGAATGGGGAATTTTTTGGTTAATATCAGCACCTTGAATATAAGCTAATTGCAAGCTGACATCAGCATTTCCTGTCGGGTTACGCATGGCGGTTACATTACCAGTTACAGCGCAATCTCCAAAGGAAATTATTGTTTTGGTGCGTTGTCTAATAATGTGGATTAATTCTAAATGTTCTTCGTTAGCTATAGCCCCTTCAACTAATACCACATCCACACCTTCTGGATATTCTTTAATATCAGCAATGGGACTATAAACTACATCCACTTGTTCGGCTAAATCTATTAACCATTCATCCAAATCAAGAAAAGACATATGACATCCAGAACAACCACCTAACCATACTGTTGCGAATTTAATTTTAGTCATTTTTTACCTTGTTAGTAATTTGTTTTTTGTAGGGGTTTAGGATTGCTAAAACCTTACTTTCAATGATCATTTGTAATTAATGATTTCCATTCTTTAACAACATGAACAGGAACTGAGAGATTAATAGATTTGAGACCAGGTAAAGGTATTGCTAAATTTAAAGATTCTGGAGGTAATTGGGGCAGTATTTTAGTGAAATCATATTGACCAATAGTAGGGGCTGGTGCTTCATCTAAAAACACATCTGCTGCATTCCAAACTTTACCTGTATCTGAGGTGATTTTTAAAGGTTGGGGATGAATTAATTCCGCAGTACCAGGAAAACCAACTAACCGGAGATTGATTGTAGTTGCTTCACCAGGATAGACTTGTTTAAATAATACAACCTGCCAAACCTTACCTGATTGATCATCTAATTTTGTTTGTGAGCGATAAAGAATTTCTCCTGGTATTTCTTCTATTTTGGTAACAACAGCAATTGCACTCTTGAAGGTGAAATTTGCTAAACCCAGGAATATAACTATTGTCAATATTCCCAGTAATATCACCCGTAAAAATATTTTTCCAATCCAGTGGAACATCAGATTTACCTCCCGGTAATTGATAAGAAATATTCCCCGGTTCCCAACCTTCTAAAAATTCCATTGTTTTTTCTCCCTTGCAGTGACTAAAAAATCAATTTTGCCCCGTTCATGTACCATTTCACTGACGCTTGAACCTTTATTAAACAGCGCACCTGTGGGACAGGCATTCACACATTTACCACAGGAAGTACAAGTTTGAGAAGTTCCCCAAGGCTGATTTAAATCAGTAATCACGTGAGATTTTGATCCTCTTCCTGCCATATCCCAAGTATGTGCGCCTTCGATTTCATCACAGACACGAACACAACGAGTACAAAGTACACAACGATTATGATCAATCCCAAAACGGTCATGAGAAGTATCAACGGCACGAACAGGATTTTGATATTCTAATCTGACGTGATCCATACCCATTTCGATAGCTAAATCTTGTAATTCACAATTGCCATTAGCAACACAAACAGAACAAATGTGATTACCTTCTGCAAATAGCATTTCGATGATTGTACGACGGTATTTTTGCAAGCGATCGCTGTTTGTCGTCACCTCCATTCCTTCTGAAACTTTTGTGACACAAGCTGGTAAAAGTCTATTCATCCCCGCAATTTCTACCAAACACAATCTACAAGCTCCCACATCTCCCACACCTTCTAAATGACAAAGTGTAGGAATATGCACACCCGCTTCTTGCGCTGCTTCTAATAAGGTTTCATCCTCACGGGCGCTAATCATTTGCCCGTTAATTGTTAATGTTTTTACTGTCATAATAATTTGGTAATGGGTAATGGGTAATTGCTAATTGGTGATTGGTAATTGGTGATAGGGAAGAAAGAATAAACTCTTGCCTTTTGCCTTTTGCCTCTTGCCTTCTTACTGTTCCCTGTTCCCTGTTCCCTATTCCCTAACTAATGCCAAATACTCATCATGGAAATAACGCAAAGTGCTAAAAACGGGATTTGGTGCAGACTGGCCTAAACCACATAAACTTGTGTGTTTCACCATGTCGCAAAGTTCTTCTAATAATTGCAAATCAGCTTTTGCTGCTTTTCCTTCACTAATCTTGGTTAATAAATCATGTAGTTGCACAGTTCCCACTCGACAAGGAATACATTTACCACAAGATTCATCCATGCAAAATTCCATGAAAAATCTCGCCACATCTACCATATTTGTGGTTTGATCCATCACAATCATCCCACCAGATCCCATCATTGAACCTAACGCGGTTAAGGATTCGTAATCTACAGGTGTAGCAAATGCTGATGCTGGGATACATCCCCCGGAAGGTCCGCCTGTTTGTACTGCTTTAGCAATACCATCGGGAACTCCTCCCCCCATTTCTTCGACAATTTGTTGTAAAGTTGTCCCCATTGGAACTTCAATTAAACCAGTGTTGCGGATTTTTCCAGCTAAAGCAAAAACCTTTGTACCTTTACTTTTTTCTGTGCCAATATTAGCAAACCAATCAGCACCATTTCTGATAATTGGGGCAATATTAGCAAAGGTTTCTACATTGTTAATTAAGGTTGGATAACCCCATAAACCTGATTCAGCCGGGTATGGTGGACGGGGATGAGGGACACCGCGTTTACCTTCAATAGAAGCCATTAACGCCGTTTCTTCACCGCAAACATAAGCCCCTGCACCGATGCGAATTTCAATTTTAAAATCAAAAGGTGATTCAAAAATTTGTGAACCTAAAAGTCCTAAACGTTGGGCTTGACGAATTGCAGTTTCTAATCTTTTAATAGCAATCGGATATTCTGCCCTGACATAAATATAACCTTGAGTTGCACCGATGGCATAAGCTGCGATCGCCATTCCTTCTAACACTCGATGGGGATCACTCTCCAACACACTCCGATCCATAAATGCACCGGGATCACCTTCATCAGCATTGCAAATTACAAACTTTTTCTCACCTTTTGATTTTGCTACTGTCGCCCATTTTAAACCGGTGGGATAACCAGCACCACCCCTTCCTCTTAACCCACTTTTAGTAATAGTTTCTACTACCTCAGTTGGTTTCATTTCTCTTAATACTTGGTAAAGGGCTTGATAACCATTTTCTACAATGTAAGATTGAATTCTTTCTGGGTCAACTTTACCACTGTTTTCTAACACAATCGGTAACTGACCAGTAAAAAATGGCTGCTGCAAATCTTGTTGTTTTAAATTCGTTTCTTCTCCTTGAATACTTGCAATAACTTTTGCGGCCTCCTCTGGGGTAACTTGTTCATAAAGTTTCGTTTCTTTGTTGTTTTCTTGATCCACTTGTACCAAAGGACCTTGACAACAAAGCCGCATACAACCCACACCAGAAACATGAATCTGATCTTCTAAACCCGCAGCTTTTACAGATTTATCTAAATTATCTTTTACTGCTTGAGAACCGGAAGATAAACAACCCGCAGCTGTACAACAACGAATCTGCACAGGTTTCGCTTGAGAACGTTCAGTTCTCGCAATTTCTAATAATTCATTTAGTTCCATTTTCCTGCCATTCTCCCACTTTTTCGCAAACTGATTCTGAGGTTTGATTTCCTAAAACTGCACCATCAAAAACTACCGCAGGTGCAATACCACAAGCACCCAAACACCTCGCTGTCATCAAGGAAATTTCCCCATCTGGGGTTGTTTCTCCAGCTTTAATATGAGTGGCTGTTTCTAAACTTTTTAAAATTTCTTGTGCGCCTTTCACATAACAAGCTGTACCCGTACAAACTACACAATTATGTTTACCTTTCGGTGCCAGGGAAAACAAATGATAGAAAGTGGCAACTCCATACACACGACTCGGTGGTAATTTCAATTGATGGGCAATGTACAATAATAAGTCTAACTCTAAATAACCGAATAATTCCGAAGCTCGATGGAGAATTTCAATTAGTGCATCTTGTTGATATTGATGACGTTTGATAGTTGCATCCAACATCTTCAAACGTTTATCACCACTGGGATGAGTAGATGGGGGTGAAACAGAAGTTTTCATGATTGGTAATTGGTAATTGGTAATTGGTAATTGGTAATTGGTAATTGGTAATTGGTAATTGGTAATTGGTAATTGGTAATTGGTAATATTTAAAAATCTTCCCTATTCCCCATTCTCTATTCCCTCAAAATGGATAATATGCACAGAACAAGGGGCATGATGTAAAACATAATTGCTGACACTACCAATTAAAAATTCGGTGATACCAGAAAGTCCTCTTCTTCCAATCACAATCAAATCAGCATTCCATGTCTTAGCCATTTGGCAAATTATTTTACCGGGACTACCCACATTTTGCGTAAATTCTGTGTTAAGGTTTTCTGTATTGGCTTGGGCGCAGAATGCTTGTAACATTTCCAAACCTTCGTTTTGATGGACTGCCAACTTTTGCAAGTACCTTTTCATACTGTCATCACCCCAGCCTGGATAATAATCCATCTGAGAAATAAGCATCATATCAGGAATACCATCTTCATCTGGTGATAGAACGTGTAGTAGCATTAAGTTAGCTGATGTCAGCTTTGCTAAAGACAGGGCTTGTTCAAAAACTTGCTTACCCATGTCCGAACAATCCAATGCCACTAAAATTTTGTTAAACATAGATACCCTCATTTTAGCTCGCTCATGATTAACAATAGCTCTTTCTGTTGTATGAATTCCTGTTTGGTAAAAATACGTTTATTTCATTTGGATTTCGTTACAATCATCTTCACAATTCGTTAATCTAAACACCTATCCTTGTACTTGGTTCTACACTTATGCTTTATACGCCAACAATTTGAGGAACTTGTGAGGATAGATGATTGGTATAGCAGGAGTTAGGTGTCAGAATAAAGATAACTGTTCCCTATTTCTGGAGTTGTTTCATTTTTACTACCAATTTACTACCAATTTTTAAAACTACTAGATCAAGGAAGCTTTTAAAATGAAAATTTTAGTGATCGAGGATGACGAGTTAAATGCCTATGCACTCACCGCCGTTCTCACTGACCAAAATTATGCGGTAGAAGTGGCGACTGATGGTGATGCAGCCTGGGATTTAGTTGAAACCTACGATTATGATTTAATACTTTTAGATGTCATTCTACCTAAGCTAGATGGTATTAGTTTATGCCGGAAAATTCGTTACAGTGGTCGGCAAGTACCAATTTTATTATTAACAGGATGTGATAGCTCTCATGATAAAGCTATTGGCTTAGATGCAGGTGCAGATGATTATGTAGTGAAACCTTTTGATCAAGAAGAGCTAGTAGCCCGTGTTAGGGCATTATTACGACGGGGTAGCATCACCTCAAAACCTGTATTAGAGTGGGGTAATTTACGATTAGATCCCAGTAGCTGTGAAGTCACATATCACCAAAACCTCCTCTCACTCACCCCAAAAGAGTACGCTTTGTTAGAACTTTTGATGCGAAATAATCGCCGCGTATTTAGCTGTGGGATGATTTTAGAACATCTTTGGTCCTATGAAGATACACCTGGAGAAGAAGCCGTTCGCACCCATATTAAAGGTTTACGCATGAAGCTCAAATCAGTGGGAGCGCCTCATGATTTAGTAGAAACAGTATATGGGATTGGTTATCGTCTCAAAGCTCAGGAAGAAGGGGAGCAAAACGCAGGGAGCAAGGAGCAGGATACTAATTCAAAATCTCAGCAAACTCTGACTGCTATTGGGGAAATTTGGCAGCGATTTCGTGGTCGGATAGAGGAGCAAGTTAGCATTATAGAACAAGCTACACAACAAGTTTTAAATCCAGTTTTAAATCCAGAATTGCTATCACAAGCTGCTAAAGAAGCCCACACATTAGCAGGTTCTTTAGGCACTTTTGGCTTGGCTTCAGGTTCAGAATTAGCTAAAAAAATTGAGAATTTATGGAAATCTCCTAAAAATTTAACTGCAACTGACATAAATAACCTACAAAATTGGGTCAAGTTACTGCGTCAAGAAATTGATAGTAAAAATCAGAAAAATCCACACCCTACAATTAATAGCTATCAACAGTCTTTAGTTGTTGAGGAAGAATTAGACCAAACAACAACCAAAGCGAAAATATTAGTAGTAGATGATGATCCACAAATTTTAGCATTATTACAAACATTCCTGACACCTTGGGGACTGGAGATTATTCCACTTAATGATCCTCTTCAATTTTGGGAAACTTGGCAAAAAGTAAAGCCAGATATGCTGATTCTGGATGTAGAAATGCCTGGTAAAAATGGGATTGAATTATGTCAACTGATCCGCAACGATCCCCAAGGAAGTGAGCTACCCATCTTGTTTCTCACAGTCCATAATGATGCAGAAATTGTGAATCAGGTGTTTAGCGCCGGTGCTGATGATTTTGTCAGCAAACCCATTATCGGTTCGGAACTGGTAAACCGCATCATTAACCGATTAGAACGAGTGAAACTCTTGAGAAGAATGGCACAAACCCGAAATCAACAAATTCATGAACTGGAAAATCAAACTCGATTTATTCAAGAAAGTTATCACAATTTAGTAGAAGTTTATCCAGACGCAATTTTTATTATCAGTGACAATAATTTTGTGTTTGTAAACAGCGCCGCAGTCACACTTTTTGGTGTTACTTCAATAGCAGAATTATTAGGTAAACCATTTCTCGACTTTGTACATCCCAATTACCAAGCTGGAATTAGGGAAAATCTCCAATACCTGAAAATAAATAAACAATCAATTCCCTTACATGAAGTTAAGTTTTTAAGGGTGGATGGGAGCGCCATTGATATAGAAATTGTCGCAGCAGATATTATTTACCAAGGTCAACCAGCATCCCAAATTGTCGCTCGTGATATTACTCAACGCAAGCAAACAGAATTAGCACTAAATATAGCTAAGGACGAACTAGAATTAAGAGTTGTAGAACGCACTGCGGAGTTAATTACTGTTAATCATCAGTTGCAGTCTCAACTAGATGAACGACGACGTACACAGGAAGCTCTGCGAATTTCTCAAACTAGATTTGAAGGCATTTTGAGCATTGCTGATGATGCAATTATTTCTATTGATGGTAGTCAAATCATTACTTTATTTAATCAAGGTGCAGAAAAGATTTTTGGTTATTCTGCTCAAGAAGTGCTAGGAGAAAAACTAGATTTACTATTACCGATGCGCTTTGCTGAACAACATCGCCATCATGTATCTGATTTTGGTAAAACTTCTAGTCCTGCTCGCAGAATGGGGGAAAGACGGGAAATATATGGTCGCCGCAAAGATGGTACTGAATTTCCCTCTGAGGCTTCTATTTCTAAATTAGATGTTGGTGAAGAATGTGTTTATACAGTTATATTGCGAGATATAACTGAACGCAAACAAGTGGAGAAAATGAAAGATGAGTTTGTCTCTGTTGTCAGTCATGAACTGCGTACTCCCCTAACTTCAATTCATGGATCTTTAGGAATGTTAGCTAGTGGGTTGTTACCAACAAACTCAGAACAAGGTAAACGCTTGCTACAAATTGCGACAGATAGCACTGAACGTTTGGTGAGGTTAATTAATGATATTCTCGACATTGAGCGCATCGAGTCGGGTCAGGTAAAAATGGAGCGCGAAAATTGCAATCTGGAGGATCTAATTAAGTCGGCTGTGAATATTATGCAGCCTCTGTCCAATAAAGCTGGAGTAAATTTATCTATTTCTAATTTATCTGTACAACTCTGGGCTGATCCAGATCGAATTATCCAAACTTTGACTAATTTGTTGAGTAATGCCATTAAATTTTCTGCTTCTGGTTCTACGGTTTCATTGATGACGGAACTAAAAGAGAATGAGGTTTTAGTGATCGTCAAAGATACCGGCAGGGGAATACCCGCTGATAAGCTAGATAGTATTTTTGAAAGGTTTCAACAAGTTGATTCTTCAGATTCTCGCAACCACGAAGGTACTGGTTTAGGTTTGGCTATTTCTAAGAGCATTGTACAGCAGCACGGTGGAGAAATATGGGTAGAAAGTGAGTTAAACACAGGTAGTAATTTTTATTTTACCCTGCCAATTTGCGAGATTTTTCACAATGCTGAATCAGAAAATTCTGCGGATGAAGAAATGCTAATTGCTAATCAGTATTCTCCTTTAGTTTTAGTTTGTGATGACGATGTTGTGATCCGCAATGAATTACAAAAATTGTTGGAACAAGGAGGATATCGGGTGATCACGGTAGATAGGGGTGAAGAAGCGATCGCTCAAGCAGTTTCTCAACATCCAGATGTGATTTTACTAGATTTACTCATGCCAGGTATGAATGGCTGGGAAACAATGGCACTATTAAAAGAAAGCTCAGATACTCAGGATATACCTATTGTGATTTGTAGTGTCTACAAACCCAGTCAAAGTAATCCATCAAATGCTGATTTTGTAGATTGGTTAAGTAAGCCAGTAGAAGAAAACTCTCTATTAAATTCCTTGAGAAAAGTGATATCTGAACCTTCTCGAAAAGCGAGAATTTTAATTGTTGAGGATGATAATGATCTGGCTGATTTATTAGCAACTTTGTTTGAGAGACATGATATTGAAACTTTCATCGCTAAAACTGGTAGGGAAGCTATTCATCTCAGTCAAAAAATCAATCCTGATTTACTAATTCTTGATTTAATTTTGCCTGAAAGTGATGGTTTTACAGTTGTGGATTGGTTAAAACAACATAATCACCTTTTTAGTATTCCCGTGGTTGTTTATTCTGCTAAGGATTTGGATGATTCGGAACGCCATAGATTAAAATTAGGACATACAGAATTTTTGACTAAAGGACGAGTTACTACCCAGGAATTTGAACAACGCGTGATGGATCTGCTCCAAAGAATGACTCAAAATCATTGAATAAGGCAGGAAGTAGATAATTAAAATGATGTTATAATCTACTTTTAATTATCTAAAATCTAAAATTTATCAGGAGATAGGAATAATGACAAAAAAGCAAATTTTAGTAGTTGATAATGAGCCGTATATTCAAGAAATAGCTAAAATTTGTTTGGAAACTGTTGCCGGTTGGGAAGTGCTGACTGCTAGTTCTGGTCAAGAGGGAATAGTACAAGCAGAAAATCATCAACCAGATGCGATTTTATTAGATGTAATGATGCCGGATATGGATGGAATTGCTGCTTTTGAAAATTTACAAGCAAATCCAAATACAAAAGAAATTCCGGTGATTTTGTTAACTGCAAAAATCCAAGTTGCTGACCGTCGTCGTTATGCTCAGTTGGGAATAAAAAGTGCGATCGCTAAACCATTTAATCCTCTAGAATTAGCAGGACAAGTAGCAGCAGCTTTGGGTTGGAATTTGGAAAATTAAATGAAACTAATGACTCCTGACTCCTGACTCCTGACTCCTGAATTCTGACTCCTGCTGTATAGTCATTCAGATAACGACATCGCGTGTAAATGCAATTCCTTTTCCTCAATTGGTGCTAGATAATATTTAAACCATTGACTCGCTAATCTTCCTACTTCCTCCATCGCACCAGGTTCACTAAACTTGTGACTAGCTTCAGGAATAATCTCTAGTTGTTTATGCTGGGTGGGAATTTCTGCGATCGCATCCTCGTTCATGGCCATTATCGCACAATCATTACCACCAACAATCAACAAAGTTGGAACTTGGATATAGCAAAGGCTTTCGCTTACCAAATCAGTATAACCACTACGACAAACAATTGCTCCCACATTCATAGGACGAGCTAATGCAGCTAAAAATACTGCTCCACTACCTCTATTTACACCAAAGTAACCAACTTTTAAATCACGAGTAACTGGATTTTCAAACAACCAGTCTGTGACGGTAATTAACCGCGAAGCCATAAACTTAATATCATGTCGAAAATGCTGAGTACGTTGATCAATTGCATCTTCCTCTTCAGTCAATAAATCAATTAATATAGTTGCTAATCCTTCCTGCTGACGCAACAAATGGGCTAAATAATGATTGCGGGTACTATAGCGGCTGCTACCACTACAATGGGCAAATACAACTATTCCCTTAGCTTCTGGGGGTACAACTAATTCTCCTTTGAGTCGCAGCATTCCTAGCTCAATGCTAACTATTTGTTCTAAAATATTCCAAGATTGTTTATTATTCATGGGTTTAACCTTTTAGGTAATAGGTAATAGGTAATCGGTAATCGGTAATCATCAATATCAAAAAGCAATTAAAAATCTAAAATCTAAAATCTAAAATCTAAAATCTCCTGTACTTCTTCATCAGTAGTTTGGGAAAAATCTTCATACCACACACCAATAGCAGACAGATTTTCTGGGGTTTGCAAACACACTATTTCATCTACTTCTGACTGCAATTGTTCGTAAGTGCTTGCCGGCGCAACTGGAACTGCAACAACAATTTTTTTAGGTTTTTGTTGTTTAAGAATAGCAATAGCAGCACGCATGGTTGAACCAGTAGCAATACCATCATCTATCAAAATTACTATTTTATCTTTGACGTTTATAGGTGGAGCATTCCCCCGATAAGTGCGATCGCGTCGCTGTAATTCTTGCAATTCCTCAGCAGCAACTATCTGAATAGCTTCTCTATCAATTCCCAAAGTGTTGATCACATTGTAATTTAGTACCCCTATTCCCCCAGAAGCGATCGCCCCCATTGCTAATTCTTTCTGTCCAGGTACACCGAGTTTTCTGACTATACAGATATCTAAAGGCGCATTTAAAGCTTTGGCTACTTCAAACGCAACCGGCACACCCCCACGAGGCAAACCTAATACCAACAAGTTTTCTTGGTTAGTATAATCTCTGAGATGGTGAACTAACATTTGTCCTGCTTCCGTGCGGTTACGAAATCTCAACACCATCACTATCACCTCCTGGTACTAATTTTAGATTTTAGATTTTAGATTTTTAGATTTAAAATTACTGTTTTATCTTGATAATTCACTATTACCCATTACCAGCATAAACAGATGTTATAACTATTCAAACGTACATAATACAAGAATTCAAAATACAGAACCCATCATCATACTCAAGCATAATTTCACTATCATGATTATTATTTTTTATAAACTCTCGAATCTGTTAATTGAATTCCTGATTTTACAAATATTCTGACTCCTGACTCCTGACTCCTGACTCCTGACTCCTGAATTCTTACAACAAAATTACAATAATTATTAAAATCCATCTGATGAGTTATTATTGCTGCATATTTTCAAAAAATTGATTAATATGGCCAATATAGCCCAAGCCATGTCAGATAAAAACCACAATAGGTATAGATTTGAGATACTCCCCAAGGAATATGAACTATGTTTAACAAAATTTTAGTTGCTCTCGACAACTCTGCCAGCAGTCAGTATATTTTTGAGCAAGCCCTATTTTTAGCCAAAGCCAGTGAGGCAGAAATGATGTTGCTTCACGTTTTATCTCCTTTAGAAGATCCTTATATCAACCCGATATTTTTGCAGCCAGAAACTATATATCCCACCTTGCACACTGAAACCATTAATCAATATTTGCAAGCTTGGGATCAACTCAAGCAAGATAGACTAGATTGGATGCGATCGCTAACTCAAACAGCAGTTAATACAGGTGTCAAAACTGAATTTACTCAAACTGTAGGTGATGCAGGCCGCATTATCTGTGAAATAGCTTTAAGTTGCCCAGCTGACTTAATTATAGTCGGTCGCAGGGGACGTACTGGTATCAGTGAAGTTTTTTTAGGCAGCGTTAGCAACTACGTTTTACATCATGCTCATTGTTCAGTTCTCACCATCCAAGGCTTAATTCCCCTCATCACACCAAACACCGAAACCACCCAAGTAGCTTCCACGTAAAAAGATCACAATTTTTTAATTTTTAATAAATGCACATAGAGACAAAATGAGGAATTTACGTCTGTAGGCAATAAACCGCCATTGGACTTAGTTACAGCAAGAAGCAAACTTCAAAATGCTCTATTTGTTGAGATAGGAGTGATTTGTATAACTTTTGTGTTGCACTATACTAGACATTAGCAATTTATCAAAGACATCCAAATTTAAAATCTCGAGGTATCAATGAATTTTACTAAACTTAACCAGAAAACAAACGAATATAAAGAACTTAAAGAAAAGCCACATTGGCAAGGGCCACCCGCAATCAAAAACACTGTCAAAGGTCGAGATATCAAGCCACAAGAGACTATTAACGACATGAGCATTGGAGATGATCTCAATCGCGGTAGAGTAGCCATTTTCATTGATGGCTTAAGCTTATTTCACGCTGCCTTGCAACTAGGCATTGAAATTGACTATGTTAAACTACTTTGTCGTTTAACTCAAACCTCTCGTCTGTTACGCGCTTTCTTTTATACTGGAGTCGATGCCAGCAAAGAAAAACAACAAGGGTTTTTGCTGTGGATGCGTCGCAACGGCTATCGTGTAGTGACCAAAGATATACTTGCAGTTGCCGAAAATGGCAAAAAACCCAACCTTAATGTAGAAATTGCCGTTGATATGATTACCCTAGCTCCCTACTATGATACGGCTGTATTAGTCAGTGGGGATGGAGATTTAGCCTATGCTGTCAATGCTGTCAGCAGCTTGGGATCTAGGGTGGAAGTAATTGGACTGCAAAGCATGACTAGTGATAGCCTGATTGATGTGGCGGATTACTTCGTTGATTTTGACAGTATTAAACAATACATTCAAAAAGATGCTCAGGTCGGCTATACCTATCGTTCTTCGTCCAATTCCCAACTTTAACTTTAAATTCCCATTTAAGTTAGTAATTGCTCCTGGTTTTTAATGTAAATATCTTTACCGCCATTGAGTCTTTTCTCAACTGCCTGATTCTACTACATCAATGTAGAATGTAGTAAATGCTGCATTTTATTTGCCACTTTTTTAGATGTGTGCTATACCAAGGTGAGAATAGCTAATTAACATCTCACTGTATAATTACTATCCTCATCAGCAAAAATTTAAGTCCAGTACAATTATTGCTTAAGGTGCTTTGAGTATGGGATTTAAATTGATTGAATTGATAAATGTATAGTTAGTATCAAAGTTATTCAAGATCAAAGTCTGTTTACAAACACATCCATTTCCACCCCACAAACTATACTAAGAACTTTAATAGAACAATCCTTGCTGGAGATCACATAATCTAAGGAGTGCAAACAGTGACTCAGATCCAATTGACTTTAGTGATTAGTTACCTGCTAATGACTTGCTATTTTTTTACCAATTGGTTAAGATTTTCCTTTCGTCACCCTGCATCTACTCCAGAAGATAAATTTTTAGCTTTGATCATGTCTTTAATAACTACTATCTTCTGGCCTCTCATTATTCCTCTATCTTGTTTCAAAATCCTGAAAAATCGCAAGTTAGAATCTAGTACAGTAATTCCTGTGCTTTTAGCTATATGTGCTGTGAGTATTTCCTACTATTTCAGTTTTTAATATTTGGCCAAATTTACGACTAAAGGCGGGATCATCCCGCCCCCAATTCTCAAATATTGCCATGGACAGGGTTGTTAGGACATCAATTGATAATGAAACTCCCACTAAAAAAGGTTTTTACTCCTGACTCCTGTTATATTATTGAACATTAGTGGGAAAAGTACCAGGTCTGACAGCAATATTGATATTTTGTCCATTACGACGCAAATCTAAACGCAAATTACCGCCAATTTGTGCTTTTTCTACCGCTTTCTGGACAGCAGCAGCATCTGTAATTGATTCACCATTCAGCTTTTGAATCACATCCCCAGCACGTATTCCCGCTTTGAATGCCGGTGAATCAGGCATCACTTTAACTATTAATACGCCTTGATTTTCATTCACAGTTAAACCACTGTTGGGATCTGAATTAATACGTTGTCTTAACTCAGGTGTTATACCCACCATCTGAATTCCTAAATATGGATGTTGAGCTTTACCTGTGCTGATTAGTTGATTAGAGATCCGTTGTGCTGTGTTGATGGGAATAGAAAATCCTAAGCCCTGCGCTCCTTGAATTATAGCCGTATTCATGCCAATCACTTCCCCACGAGCATTCAGCAACGGACCGCCAGAGTTACCAGGGTTAATTGCTGCGTCGGTTTGAATAAATTCAACTCGCTTATCAGGAACACCAACCTGGTTGCTAGAGCGTCCAGTGGCGCTGATAATGCCTGTAGTGACTGTATTATCTAACCCCAGGGGATTACCAATAGCGATCGCCCATTGTCCCGGTTGTAGCTGATCAGAATTACCCAAAGTTACAGTTGGTAAATTATTCGCCTCAATCTTCACCACCGCCACATCAGTTAATTCATCTCTCCCTACTACTTTACCTTGAAAGGTACGTCCATCCTTCAGCGTCACAGTCACCTGATCCGCACCTTCTACTACATGAGCATTAGTAAGAATACGACCATCACCACTAATGATGAAACCTGAACCAGCACCCCGTTCTACTCGGTTTCTTCCTTGAGTTGGTAATTGTGAGCCAAAAAAGCGGCGGAAAAAGGGATCATTAAATTCTTCCGGTATCCTGCTTTGAACAGTACGAGAAGAATTAATTCGCACCACCGCAGGTCCCACTTTCTGCACTACTTGAGTCACAAAATTAGGATCTGTGTTGCCTGGTAATGGCGGCGCTGCGTTTACTCTCCCCACAGCTAGTTTAGATGCACTTTCAGCCATATTCTGTTGGTTATTTGCTAGATAGCCACCAGCAAAAGTCATTCCTGAACCTAACAACACCAAGGATAAAGAAGCCGCTGCTTTTTTCCAAGGTGCATGATCATGGCTTTTTGCTAACAGATTATCTTTGTCTTGTGGTTGGTTTTGCATTTTTTGTCTAGAAGGATATTAAGGATATTTAGAGCTATTACTAATGTAGATATTTTTTTGGCTGATTTTGTTGCCCAATTCTAGCATTATCAGCTTTTTGGCCGCTCTCGATCAGCATCAGTCTTTAGATAGATACACCGACAAATGTAAATTTTTCCAAAAAATTAATAAAATCTGTTAAGATTATAACAACTTTACCAATTTCACTATACAAGACCTACCCAGATTGAGAATTCGGGAAACCGGATAGAAGTTTGTTAAAAATTCACACCTTGACAAACTCATATCTCTGTATTTAACATAAAATAACGACCGTTCGATATAAAAACTGAACCTATGCCGAAAATTGTGGATCATGAACAGTACCGCAAAGAATTACTCGGCAAGTGTTTTGACTTATTTGCCGAAAAAGGTTATGGCGCTATTACCATGCGGCAAATTGCTCAAGGTTTAGGGGTTTCCACGGGTACGCTATATCATTACTTCCCCAGTAAACAAGCTTTATTTGAGCAACTGGTAGAAGAAATTAGTCAGCAAGATGTGATTACAGCTTTAGCGGAGTTAGGAGGAAAAAACAACTTATCAGAAATGATGACTGCTTTGGGCAATTATCTCGTCAAAAATGAAGATTACTTAATTAAATGGACCTATGTCTGGGTTAATTTCTGCCAACATCAAGACTCCAAAACTATGCTGACTAACAGTACAGTTTTTAAACACGCTAATCAACGTTGTCAACAAGTAGCCTGTGATTTATTAGGTATTCAAGATGTGGTGTTAGCATCCTTTGTTTTGAGTTTTGTTAATGGTGTAATTCTCGAAAAATTATGGGGTAATGAAAACATTAATTTCCATGAACAATGCGAAATTTTGGGAAAAATGTTAACCGCATATTTTCAACAACAAAAATGATATCTGATTGGGGAGTTTATAGGTAAAAAATGAGTTTTAAAATGTTATTTAAACCTGCTAATCAAGGGGTAATTGCCTTAGTTTTTGCTGCTACTGCTATTACTGGTGGAATTACCATTTATGGAGTTTCTAATTTTGGAACAATTGGGAAAACAACCGCTTCCGAATTATCAGAAACATTACCAATTCCTAGTAAGGTAACAGCTTTAGGCAGACTAGAACCAGAAACCCAAGTAATTAAGCTATCTGCACCCTTAGCATTAGATGGAGATAGGGTGACAAAAATCCTCTTTCAAGAAGGTGATACTGTGAAATCAGGACAAGTAATAGCAATTTTAGATTCACGGGATAAATTGCAAAATGCAGTCCAACAAGCCGAGAAAGATGTGAGAGTTTCTCAAGCCAAACTTGAGCAAATTAAAGCCGGAGCTAAATTAGGAGAAATTCAGGCACAAAAAGCCAGCGTAGACAGAATAAAAGCACAATATGAAGGAGATAAAAACGCCCAACAAGAAAATATTGCCAGGATAGAAGCACAATGGCAAGGTGATAGAATTGCCCAACAAGCAACCATTAATAAATTAACGGCAGAATTAAATAATGCAGAATCAGAATATCAACGTTATCAACAGTTATATTCAGAAGGAGCAATTTCTAATTCTGTAATTGATAGTAAACGTTTAAATGTAGAAACTGCCAAACAACAATTAAGTGAAGCTCAAGCAATTCTTAACCGCATCAATACTACTGCAACTAAACAATTAGCAGAAGCGAAAGTAGCATTAAATAGAATTAACACTACTAGCAATAAACAAATTAGTGAAGCCAAAGCTACACTTAACAGTATTGCCGAAGTTCGTCCTGTAGATGTGAACTTAGCACAAACAGAAGTAGAAAGTGCGATCGCTACCCTCAAACGCGCCCAAACTGACCTAGAAGCGGCTTTTATTCGCGCTCCCATGAGGGGACAAATTCTCAAAATTCATACCCGTGTCGGCGAAAAAATTAATGATTCTGGTATTGCAGACTTCGCACAAACAGAACAAATGTTAGCCGTAGCAGAAGTTTATCAAACTGATATTAGCAAAGTCAAAATAGGACAAAAAGCCGTAATTACCAGTCCTGCATTTACAGGTGAACTGCGGGGAAAAGTTGCCCAAATTGGCTTACAAGTCAATCGTCAAAATGTGTTTAGTAACCAACCAGGAGAAAATTTAGATAGTCGAGTCGTTGAAGTTAAAATTCGTCTCACTCCTGAAGACAGTAAAAAAGTTGTCGGTTTAACTAACTTGCAAGTACAAACAGCAATTGAATTGTAATTGGTAATTGGTAATTGGTAATTGGTAATTGGTAATTGGTAATTGGGGAAAAGACAATATTTATTCTGACTCCTGACTCCTGAATTCTGACAATAAAATCTTTTCAATCATGAATAAATTATTTCTGAAAACGCCTTTAGCCTTGCGACAGTTAATGAAAGAAAAAACGCGGTTAGCTGTTGCAGTTGCGGGGATTACTTTTGCGGATATGTTGATATTTATTCAGATGGGTTTTGAAAGTGCATTATTTGATGCTGCTACTCAACCTCATCGGAATTTATCAGCCGATTTAGTATTAATTAATCCTCAATTTCAAACTTTATTTTCAGTCAAAAGCTTTTCTAGAGAAAGACTGTATCAAGCATTAAGTTATAACGGTGTAAAATCCGTTAATTCTGTTTATATTGGTACAGGACAATGGCGAAATCCTGAAACGCGAGTTGATCGAGCTATTTTAGTTTGGGGTGTAGATCCAAATAAACCAGGATTGAAATTTCCCGAAGTGCAAAAAAATAAAGATCATCTTAAACTACTAAATCAAGTGATGTTTGATCAAGCTAGTCGTCCTGAATATGGTGCTGTAGGTAATATATTCAAAAAAACAGGCAATTTTTCCACAGAACTGAATAGCACATCTGTTAACGTCAAAGGAGTATTTAGTAATGGTGCTTCCTTTGCAGCTGATGGTAATGTTATTGCTAGTGATTCCACATTTCTGCAATTATTTCCTGAACGTAAAGCAGATCAAATTGAAGTTGGGTTAATTAATCTTCAACCTGATGCAGATATTGAAAAGGTAAAAGCACAACTGAGAAAAGGATTAAATTCAGATCCTAAAAATCCTTTTGTGGAAGTAGGAATACCCGAAGACTTTGCTCAAAAAGAAAAGAATTATTGGGCTAATAGTACAGGAATTGGTTTTATTTTTGGTTTGGGTGTAGGAGTGGGTTTTATTGTTGGTATCGTTATTGTTTACCAAATTCTTTATGCTGACGTTTCCGATCACCTCCCGGAATACGCTACTCTCAAAGCAATGGGTTATACAGACACTTATCTTTTAGGAGTATTAGTACAAGAGGCTTTAATCTTAGCTATTTTAGGTTATTTACCTGCATTTTTTCTGTCTTTTGGACTATATAAACTAACTTTTGCAGCTACTTTGTTACCCATTTACATGAAAGTAGATCGAGCAATTACCGTGTTTATTATGACCGTAATTATGTGTAGTGTTTCTGGGGCGATCGCTCTGAGAAAATTGCGTTCTGCTGACCCAGCAGACATTTTTTAAGGAGTCAGGAGTCAGGAGTCAGAATATCTGAGCAATTAACAGAGTTGAGAATAACGAAATTATACATTTCAGGAAAGTTACAATTACCCTCACAAAAAAACCATGTTAGAAATTCATTCTCAATCAAATATTGCTTCAGATACCGTAATTAATGTTTCTCAACTTAATCATTACTTTGGTGAAGGGACATTGAAAAAACAAGTATTATTTGATATTAATTTAGAGATTAAAGCCGGAGAAATTGTGATCATGACAGGCCCATCTGGTTCAGGTAAAACCACCCTGTTATCATTAATGGGAGGTTTGCGTTCTGCTCAAACAGGAAGTTTACAAATATTAGATCAAGAAATGCGTGGAGCGAGTAAAGGAAAATTAACTAAATTGCGTCGTCAGATAGGTTATATTTTCCAAGCACATAACTTGATGACCTTTTTAACAGCCAAAGAAAATGTGAGAATGTCTTTAGAGTTGCATGAAGAATATTTAAATCAAGATATCAACACCAAAGCTATAGCAATGTTAGCAGAAGTTGGTTTAGGAGATCGTGTTGATTATTATCCAGAGAATTTATCAGGAGGACAAAAACAACGGGTAGCGATCGCCCGCGCTTTAGTTAGTCATCCCAAAATAGTATTAGCAGACGAACCCACCGCTTCATTAGATAAACAATCAGGGCGTGATGTGGTAGAATTAATGCAAAAATTAGCCAAAGAACAAGGTTGTACAATTTTGCTCGTCACCCACGATAACCGCATTTTAGATATAGCTGATCGCATCATTTATATGGAAGATGGACAGCTAAAATAAAAGTTATAGTGTAAACAAATTAGATATCCGAATTTTTTTATCTTGTAAATAAATTATGAATTGATCTCACTCGATTTTAGATTTTAGATTTTGGATTTTAGATTTACCCCACAGAAGTTTGAAGGGCTTTTTTGTACTTGCTTCGGTTTTGTCGAACCGACTTACTTCATTTATTTTCTGGAGTTCCTTTCAGGAAGGATCGGTCAAAGTACATTAACATTTATTAAAATAAAGAAAAATTAAAGAAAAATTAAAGAAAAATTAAAGAAAAATTAAAGAAAAATTAAAGAAAAATTCATCCTCCTATATCCTACAACCCCTCCCATTATTTGTGATAGATTAGAAAGATCATCTGCTAAATATATACTTGACTACGTACAATTACTGACGAGGTTCTATGGCAATCTCCCATTACTCAATTATGATTCTGGAAGATTCGCCAGAAGACAGGGTGCTGTATTCCCGTTATTTAAGTCAGGATAAGATTGCCAGCTATGATTTGATTGAAGTGGAGACAGGATTAGAAGCATTGACAAAACTGGCTGAAAGCAAGCCAGATTTAATACTTTTAGGCTATCAACTGCCAGATATGGATGGATTGGAATTTCTGAACAAGTTGCAGCTACAATTTGGCAGCCTGGAAATTCCAGTAATTATGTTATCAGGGCAGGGGAATGAAAGCATAGCTGTTCAAGCCATGAAAAATGGTTGCCAGGACTATATAGTCAAAAGCAAAATTACCCGTACTGGAATCTGCCGCGCTGTTCATACCGTACTAGATAAAACCCATCTGATGCAGAAAATACGATTGCAGGAGCAACAACAACAGTTGCTGGCCAGTATATCACTGCGAATTCGTCAGTTTTTGCGTTTAGAGGAAATTCTGCAAACAGCCGTGGAAGAGGTACAGGAATTTCTGAAAACTGATCGGGTAGTAGTATACCAGTTTGACCCTGATATGAATGGTAAAATTGTTGCTGAATCAGTAGTTTCACCCTGGAAAACTTTGATCAAAACTCCTATTACAGATAATTGCTTTCAGGACAATCAAAAAATAGCCTATCGTGATGGCAAAATCCTCGCAATTTCTGACATCGATCATGCTGGACTAACAACCTGCTATATCGACTTTCTGGAGAAATTTCAGGTTAAAGCTAGTCTTATTGTCCCAATTTTGCTCAACGCACAAGCAACAGAGCCAGAATTCAATACCCATCAACTTTGGGGCTTACTTATTGCTCACCAGTGCAGCAGAACTCGTCACTGGGAGACAAATGAACTGGATCTACTCCAGCAACTTTCTGTGCAGATAGCTGTTGCTATCCAACAGGCAAAAATTTATGAAAATATGCAAAATCTCAACGCCATTTTAGAGCAGAAAGTAGAAGAAAGAACACAAGAACTGCAAGCGAGTGAGCGCAGATTTCGGGCTATTTTCGATCAGACCTTTCAATTTACGGGACTGCTGACAACCGCAGGAATTTTACTGGAAGCCAACCAAACAGCTTTAAACTTTGGTGGAGTACAATTAGAAAATGTGATCAATCGACCTTTCTGGGAAACTTATTGGTGGACAATTTCCCCAGAAACTCAGGACAAATTAAGACAAGCGATCGCCATTGCAGCCCAAGGTGAGTTTATTCGCTACGAAGTAGATGTATTGGGTGCTGGAGGTGAAATAGCCACCATCGACTTTTCTCTTTGTCCCCTCAAAGATGAATCAGGACAAGTAGTAATGCTGATTACAGAGGGGCGAAATATTACTGAGCAAAAGTGCCTTGAACGTGAACGCCAAGAGGCGCTAAAAGCCCTACAAGCCTCAGAGGCTGAATTGCGGGGGTTGTTTAATGCCATGAGCGATGTCATTCTCGTGGCAGATAGAGAAGGACGTTATCTGAAAATTGCTCCCACCGGTGCAGATAAACTTTACCGACCTGCGGAAGAATTGCTCGGTAAAACAGCCCATGAAGTTTTACCCAGTCATCTAGCAGACCAATTTGTAAGCGTGATTGAGCAAACTCTAGCTACACAACAACCCTCAGAATGCGAGTATAGCTTCCAGATCGGGAAAAAAGAAATTTGGTTTAATGCCAAAGTTTCACCAATTTCACCAGAAACGGTCATTTGGGCAGCACGAGACATCACGGCAGCCAAACGCAACGAAATCATCCAGCGAAATGCAGAAAAAGCATTACAAGAAAACCAAATTCTCTTGCAGCTGATCATGGATAGTCTACCTATGGCCATCTTTTGGAAAGATAGAAACAGCCGATTTTTGGGCTGCAACCGTCAACTAGTTTTAGATGCAGGACTATCATCTGCCGCAGAAATTATTGGCAAAACAGACTTTGATATGGTCTGGCGAAAACAAGCACCAATTTATCAACAAGGCGATCGCATCGTCATCGAGTCTGGTGAGGCTAAGTTTAATATCGAAGAACCATTTACAAGAAGTGGCAACATTCACAGGTGGTTACGCACTAACAAAATACCACTGCATAACCCTGAAGGTGAGATTTTTGGCGTTTTGGTCTGCTATGAAGATATTACAGAACGCAAAGAGATTGAACAGGCATTACAGGCAAGTGAACAACGCTATGCAACTTTAGTAACATCAGCCCCTGTTGGTATTTATCGCGCCGATGCGGTAGGAAATTATTTGTATGTTAACCATCATTGGTGTGAGAAAACTGGCTTGACTCCTGAAGCAGCGGCCGGGTGCGGATGGAAACAAGCTTTGCACCCAGAAGACCGAGATATAGTTGCCTACGAATGGGATCGCCTTGTGCAAACAGGTGAAACCCTTAGTTTAGAATATCGGTTTGTGCGACCAGATGGCGTGGCCACCTGGGTATTTGGACAAGCCGTTCCTGAAAAAGACCCAGAAGGAACCGTGACAGGTTATGTAGGAACAATTACAGATATTAGTCGTAGGAAAAAAGCAGAAGAAGCCTTGTGTCGCAGTCAACAGCTTTATAGCACCCTGGTAGAAAACTTTCCTAATGGTGTGGTTGTACTGTTTGACCATGACCTGCGATACCTGCTGGTAGGAGGCTTAGAACTCTCTCGTGCAGGTTTGAATAAAGCAGAGATGGAAGGTAAAACGATTTGGGAAATCTTTTCCCCAGAAGTATGTCAGATCATTGCCCCTCTGTTTAGGCAAGCATTAGCTGGAGAAACTGTAATTTCTGAGGTTCCTTATGAAGATTTTATCTACCTTTGTCATCATATTCCTGTGCGAGATGAGCAAGGTCATGTGATTGCAGGTATTCTCATGACCCAAAATATTACCGAAGACAAAAAAATAGAGAATGCACTAAGAGATAGTGAAGAGAAATTTCGACAGTTTGCAGAAAACAGTCGGCAAGTCATGTTAATTCGTCAGATTGACTCTGGAGAATTACTTTATATCAATCCTGTCTATGAGGAAATCTGGGGACAAACCAGAGAAAGCTTGTATGAAAATCCTAACTCCTGGATGAATTTTCTGCACCCTGATGATCGTCAGAGTATTAATGTTAGCTATCAAGCCGCTGATGGCAAGGGATTATTTAGTGAAGAGTACCGCATTGTTCGATCTGATGGAACGATGCGGTGGATATGGGGAAGATGTTTCCCCATCATCAATGCTGCTGGGGAAATTTATCGTATTGGTGCTATAGCCGAAGATATTACAGAACGCAAACAAACAGAACAGGAGCGCGATCGCTTACTGCAAATTTTAGAGACACAAAATCAGACTTTAGAAGCACAAGTTGAGCAAAGAACAGCAGAACTACAACAAAGCAAAGAACGCTTCCGTAATCTTGTAGAAACATCCAGTGATTGGGTGTGGGAAGTTAATGAATTGGGGATTTACACCTATAGCAGTCCGCAAATCATCAATGTTTTGGGATATTCCCCAGCGGAAATTTTAGGTAAAACTCCCTTTGATTTAATGCCACCAGCAGAAGCGGAACGAGTATTGAAAGAGTTTATGAAATTCATTTCTATTCAAGCACCCTTTCAATGCTTAGAAAATACAAACTGCCATAAAGATGGACAACTGATTATTTTAGAAACCAGCGCAGTTCCCATTTTTGATGAGAATAAACAATTTCGTGGCTATCGTGGCATGGATCGGGATATCACTTTACGTAAACTCTCAGAAGCCACGTTACAGCAAAATCAATCCCGGTTTCAGAGAATAGCAGCCAATGTTCCCGGTGTCATGTATCAATATGTTCTCCATCCTGATGGATCTCATGAATTTATATATATTAGCGATCGCTGTCTAGAACTGTATGAACTAGAAGCAGCCACCATTTTAGAAAATGCCGAGAATGTATTTAAGTTAACACATCCAGAAGATTTCCCCTCTTTACAGGAATCTATCATCCTGTCAGCCTCATCCTTACAACAATGGTCATGGGAAGGCCGAGTCATTACCCCATCAGGTCAGATGAAATGGATACAGGCTATTTCTCAACCACAACAGCAAGCCAACGGTGATATTTTATGGGAGGGATTAATTCTCGATATCAGCCAACGTAAACAGATTGAAATTACACTCCATAACCTATCAGACCGATTGGATCTAGCGATCAAATCTGCTCAAATTGGTATTTGGGACTGGGATATCATCAACGATCATCTTGTCTGGGATGACCGCATGTATGCACTCTATGGAGTCAAAGCCTCAGACTTTCCAGGTGCTTACCAAGCATGGGAAGCAGGTTTACATCCCGACGATCTTCTATCTGGCCGCACCGCTATCCAGCAAACACTAGCCGGAGAAAAAGATTTTGAGCTAGAGTTTAGAGTTGTCTGGCCTGATGGCACAATCAAATATATCAAAGCCTACGCACTCGTACAGCGTGACGACCAGGGAAAAGCGCAACGGATGATCGGCATTAACTTTGATATTAGCGAAAGGGCGCGACTAGAAGCCGAACGCCAACAATCAAAAGCCAAGTTAGAAGCAGCAGAAGTACAACTCCGCAACCTCTCAGATCGCCTGAAATTAGCAGTAACATCGGCAAAAATAGGGATTTGGGATTTAGATTTAGTCAACGACTCCCTGCTTTGGGATGAACGGATGTATCAACTCTTTGGTGTCTCTCCTGTGAGTTTTGACCCCAGTCAGGGAGCTTGGGAAAAATTTGAACAGCTGCTCCATCCCGATGATAGAGTTACTGTCCGCCAGACAGTCCAACAAGTCATTGCTGAAGATCAAGAACTAGATACCGAATTCAGAATTATCTTGCCTAATGGCACAATTCGCATCCTCAAAGCCTATGGACTCGTTCAGCGTAATTACCAAGGGAAACCCCAACGGATGATCGGCATAAACTACGATATCAGCGATCGCAAACTAGCAGAAGCTGAGATTATCCGTAGTCGGGATTTGCGAGAAGCAATATTTAATGAATCAGCTGATGCCCTATTCTTAGTTGATAGAGAAACCGTCAGAACTATAGACTGTAACCAACGGGCAGTGCAGATGTTTGCAGCTACCAAAAAAACTGACCTGATTGGAATTGAAGGACATGATTTACAAAAAGAGCAATTCACCCCCGCAGAAATGCAAGCCATTATGGATGAAATGAGTATCCAAGGCTTTTGGAGTCGGGAAATTGAATACAAAACCTTTACAGGTAAATCATTTTGGGGAAACCTAGCCGCCAAGCAAATTACCGTAGCCGATCAGAAAATGAATCTGGTGCGGGTGACAGATATTAGTAAACGTAAATTAGCAGAAACCGAACTGCAAGAAACAAATAAAAAACTTGCTGCTTCCAATGAAGAACTCGCCCGCGCTACCCGTCTTAAAGATGAGTTTCTAGCTAACATGAGTCATGAACTACGCACCCCCCTCAATGCTATTCTCGGTTTATCAGAAGGCTTACAAGACGAGGTATTTGGGTTAATCAATGACAAACAAAGACAGGGTTTGCAAACCATCGAGCGCAGCGGCAAGCATCTATTAGAATTAATTAACGACATCCTGGATGTATCAAAAATTGAAGCTGGGCAGATGGAATTACACTATACTCCCACAGCTATCAGTCCGCTTTGTCAATCTAGTTTGGCATTTATCAAACAGCAAGCATTACAAAAACGTATCCAGCTGCAAGTAAAAATTCAGCCCAATCTGCCAGAATTGTTACTGGATGAAAGACGCATCCGTCAGGTTTTGATTAACTTGCTGAATAATGCTGTAAAATTCACACCAGAAGGCGGGCGGATCACCTTAGAAGTTAGCCGCCAACGAACGTCCCCAAATGCAGAGATCACATCCTGGCAAGATTTTATTCGTATTGCAGTGATGGATACAGGTATCGGTATCGCTCCTGAAAATCTCAACAAACTTTTTCAGCCCTTCATCCAAATAGATAGTGCCTTAAACCGCCAATATACTGGCACTGGTTTGGGGCTGGCTCTTGTGAAGCGGCTTGTAGAAATACATAATGGTAAGGTGGGGGTAAGGAGTCAACTCGGTGTAGGTAGTTGTTTTACCGTTGATTTACCCTTTGGCAATTTTGAGGGGGCCACCCCTGAGTCTGTAAACCACGCACCATCTGATTTAGACTGCATTTTCCAGGAAACAGCACAGGAATCTCCCCTAATTTTACTAGCTGAAGATAATGAAGCTAATATTTTTACTATCTCTAACTATTTAGAGGCCACAGGATACCGCCTCATCTTGGCGAAAAACGGTAAAGAAGCAGTTAATATGAGCCAATCTCAAATTCCCGACTTAATTTTAATGGACGTGCAAATGCCAGAAGTAGACGGTTTAGAGGCAATTAAGCAGATTCGATTAAACCCAAAATTGGCAAATACTCCCATTATTGCCCTAACAGCTTTAGCTATGCCAGATGATCAGGAAAAATGTTTGGCAGTTGGAGCTAACGAATATCTGACAAAACCTGTTAGACTCAAGCAATTGGTAACTATGATCAAACAGTTTTTACGCCGTTGACAAGATGAATAGCCACCCTGATAAGAAAACAGGCTGAATCACAATTGACGAGTTCAATAGTATTCTGAAAGAATCAATAACAGTTTGACTAAAATTTTGCCAAAAGATTTAGAAAGAGGTATCTATGACTATTTGGGTAAATGAGCAAATTGATCCATCGGGAATGATTCATGCTTGCATTGCTTGTTGTAATGAGAGTCAAGCTCAGGATTGTCATGAGTCCTTCCAACAAAAATTGACTGAACAGCAAAAGGCCACCGGCTGGGTTGCACAGTTACGTACAGTAGATTCTTGGGATGAAGTTCCAGTCAATGCTTTAAAACTCAATTGATTTAGAGTTGGTTGAGAAAACCTCGAATCTGTTGACTCCTTAATTCTGACTCCTCCTGACTCCTAACTGCTAATTTCTGAATTCTGACATCAAATCTTGATGATTTTTTATAAGAAAAAAGGCTGAAAACCCTGGAGGTTAAGTTTTTCCGCCAAGCTCAAAAACTTAACCGTCCTTTAGGCAAGGGATGAAAGCCTAAATTTTGGCGTTTACGCCTCGGTGATTTGTGATATGATCGTCCCAACAGGAAGGGTAATCAACCTGTATAAAAACCTAACTGCCTAACGGTAATCTGTACCTTGACAATTAAATCTATCCGGTTCTACTGCATTATTCTAGTTTCTTCCTAGCAGTAGGTAAAAGATTTATAGGAGCTAGACGAATCAGAATTTTGAAACTTTACTTGTTTCATACTCAACAGGACTTGCAGTCATGCAACTACGGTCGGGCAGACCGAAAGTTAACGCTTGGAAGCCAGTGCGTTGGGCGGGTTTCCCGACTTGAAGCAACTGGTGTGGAGAGTCCCACCTCTGAGTTAGATAACGCAAGGAGTCTAGTTTAAGTGGTCTCATTGAACCAAGAATCCCCGTGTCTTTAGACCGGAGAGTGTCAACATAAGCAAGGAATAAAAAACAAACTTGCAAAAACCGATTAAATGTGGTGAACTCTTCCAGTGTTTGTGCTTCCCAGCCAGGCTATCCCATTAATTTTGTTGGCAAAACGGGACAAGCTGTGCAAATTTCTATTCATAATCCCAGTCAATATATCTGTGCCAACTGCGAACAGATTTTACCAGATTGGAAACAGCAACAGTTTTTGTGGGTGGTGGTTGTTTTACAACAGTCGAGATATCCACTGGTGGAAATGACTGCGGAAATAGAGGGAGAAAAAGAAAGGTTACGGGAAAAGTTTATGCGGTTTGGTTGTGATGTGGCGTTTAATTTGCGCGATCGCGGTTATATCACAGACTTAATTGATCCCCGTACTGGCTATCCTTTACTTTCCCATCCAGGACCAGTTCCCCATGATGATACAGCCGTTGCTAAGGCTTTACTAGATTATCCAGTAATTAAAAATAAATGCTGTGTACTCGTGCATCCTGAGTGGGGTACTGCTGTTTATCCTAGCGTGTTGCTTTCGGCAGCACCTCCAGAAATAATTGAATCAGTAACGAAAGCGATCGCTCCTCTGCATGGTTGGATGGAAATTGGTGTTTAATTTTGTTGAGGCTGGGTGTGCAACAATGTCTATTCTCATCGTCAAAATATGCCGAAATATTAAGTATTTCTCGGACTCCGCAGCTGCTGAGAATTAATTGGACTCAGAATTTGATTTAAACTCCGCAATTGTTCAGCCGTACCCATACAAATTAGCGTATCTCCTGACATTAAAATAGTATCTCCAGTTGGTCCACCAATGAGATTACCATCACTGCGACGAATAGCTAAAACTAATGCACCGGTTTGCGATCGCAATTTCGCTTTTTGTAAACTTTGACCCACAAAAGGACACAAAGCAGGTTCTAGTAAAAATTCTTCCATATATAACTGACGATCTGTACCAGAAAGCATCCCATCAACAAAGTCTAAAACCTGGGGTCTGAGTGCAGCAGCAGCCATACGTTTACCACCAGTGATATAAGGGGAAATAACGGCATCTGCACCGCCTCGTTGTAACTTTTGTACAGCTTCTTCCGTACTTGCCCTGGCGATCGCCCGAATTTTGGGATTGAGAGTTTTTGCTGATAACACAGTATATAAATTTTCCGCATCAGAAGGCAAAGCCGCTACAATACAAAGAGCGCGCTCAACGCCAACCTTCAACAAAGTTTCATCTAAAGTCGCATCACCCTGATAAGCCGTATAACCTTGTGATTCAGCTTTCTGCACAGATTCAAACTCAGCATCAATCACTACAAAAGATACAGCCTCAGCCCGAAACTCCTGAGCAATTTGTCGCCCAGTCCGACTAAAACCACAGATGATATAATGTCCTGATAATGATTCCATTAAACGCCTTTGTTGTCTAAGTCGAATCCCTTCTTGAAAATAGCCTTCAATAATAGCTTCTGTAAATCTATTGACAATGTAACCAATATTGATCACACCCATCAAAATCAAAGCAATAGTAAACAACCTTCCCCGACTACCTAGCGGGTTAGTTTCTCCATATCCGACAGTAGCTAAAGTGATCACAGTCATATAAGCCGCATCTTCCCATGACCAGCCCTCTACCAAACAATACCAAAAAGTGCCAATTAGAAACACCAAAACCAAGGCTAAAGCCCCGGCCATTAACTCTTGTTGAATCCGCTTAAATTTCTCTTCCAGGGTAGAATACACAGGCAATTAAAAATTAAAAATTAAAAATTAAAAATTAAAAATTGAAAATTGAAACAACGTAAGGACTAAGAACACAGAATTGAGTAGCAATCAGGCTTTTCAAGACTAACTTGATAATTTCCTGAAAAACTTGCTCCTCTATATTGCTGATGTCAGCCCAATACTGTTCGGTTAAGAGTTTTCGTAGGTTGGGTTGAACAAAGTGAAACCCAACAAACCCTTGTAAATGTTGGGTTTCCTATCGTCAACCCAACCTACATCATTATATTTTTTGGGCTTAACCGAAAAGTATTGGATGTCAGCCAATATTCTGACTCCTGACTCCTGACTCCTGAATTCTTACACAAAAACCTGCTACTTCATACTAGAGGAAATTTTGAAATATTGATGAAAAACTGGTAAATAGAGTATAGGATAAAAATTTCAGGAGGTGCGGTAGTGAGTAGCCAAAGTTTAGTTGAACAGCCGATAATCCCCTCAGACATCAATTCCTTTAATGCAGATAGTTTTAATCAAGCCGTGATGTCCACCTACGGACGGTTTCCCATTGCTTTAGAACGGGGTGCAGGTTGTCGCGTTTGGGATACCCAAGGTAAGGAATATCTGGATTTTGTGGCGGGAATAGCCACTTGTACTTTAGGACACGCCCACCCAGTCATGGTAGAAGCGGTAACACGCCAAATCCAAAAACTGCATCATGTCTCTAATTTGTACTATATTCCCGAACAAGGTGAATTAGCTAAATGGATTGTGGATCATTCCTGTGCAGATCGGGTGTTTTTCTGCAATTCTGGTGCTGAAGCCAATGAAGCTGCAATTAAACTAGCGCGAAAATATGCCCATACTGTCTTAGAGATTGCCCACCCGATCATTTTAACCGCTAATGCCAGTTTTCACGGACGGACTTTAGCAACTGTCACCGCTACCGGACAACCCAAGTATCAAAAGCACTTTGATCCTTTAGTTCCTGGTTTTCACTATGTCAACTATAACGATATTAGAGCCGTTGAAGCTGCGGTAACTGAATTAGATGAAGGTAATTATCGCGTCGGTGCGATTTTAATTGAACCCTTGCAAGGAGAAGGCGGGGTACGTCCTGGGGATGTGAAGTATTTCCAAAGGTTGCGGCAAATTTGCGATGAAATCGGCATTTTATTGATTTTCGATGAAGTGCAAGTAGGAATGGGACGCAGTGGTAAATTATGGGCTTATGAACATCTGGGTGTAGAACCGGATATTTTCACCAGTGCGAAAGGACTTGGTGGCGGTATTCCCATCGGTGCAATGATGAGTAAGAAATTCTGCGATATTTTTGAACCAGGAGAACACGCTAGTACATTTGGTGGAAATCCTTTTGTTTGTGGTGTGGCTTTAAGTGTTTGCCAAACTTTGGAAAAAGAGAACATTTTAGAGAATGTCCAAGAACAAGGCGCACATTTACGAGAAGGCTTAAAAATGATTGCTCGCAAATATCCTCAGCATATTTCAGAAGTGCGGGGTTGGGGTTTAATCAACGGTATGGAAATAAAAGCAGATTCTTCTTTAACTGCGGTTGATGTTGTTAAAGCTGCTATGGATGAAGGTTTATTATTAGTACCAGCAGGTCCCAAAGTCGTCCGGTTTGTGCCTCCTTTAATTGTCACAGATACAGACATAAATCAAGCCTTGCACATTGTAGAAAAGGCATTGGCTAAAGTTACAGCATAATTCAGAATAATTCGTAATTCGTAATTCGTGATTTAAGAATTATCAATTACGAATTTTTTTTGATTCCCATTGGAAATAAAATGCTATAAAATAGATTATATCTTGCCATATTATCTAAAAAATTATGACAGAAACAAAATCTACTCATACAGTCCGCACAGGAAGGATATTCCCAGAAATTCAATGGACTCAAGAACAGAAAAATCAATGGAAATCTGAACGCGAAATATTGTATAAACGCTGCAAAATAATTTTTGAAAAGTTACAAACTGAATTAATGAAAACTCACTATAACTGGTACATAGCAATTGAGCCTAATAGTGGTGAATATTTTATTAATCAGGATGCTGTAGTAGCGGCACAGAAGGCACACGAAAAATACCCAAATATCAAACTACACGTTTTCAGAATTAATGAAACTGGAGTGTGTGGCAGGATATGATTTCGGGTAAATTTGGTGATGAGGATGAATTATTTTTTGAGATAGATTTGATAGCTGCTAACGGATTAGAACTACCAGTAGAAGCTCTTTTTGATACAGGATTTTCTTGGTGGCTGGCAATTAACAACCAGGACATAGAAGCACTTGGTTGGATATATTTAGAACAACAAACAATGGTAACAGCCCAGGGTGATGCAGAATTTGAAATCTATTTAGGAAAAGTGCGAATTGACGGACAATATTTTGATATTCCTGTCCATGTAGGACAAGGATTACCTGAAATTTTACTCGGTCGTCAGTGGTTGAAAAATAGACGGTTAATGGTAGATATATCGTTGGGTTTATTAACACTGGGATAATACATACTACAAATAAAATAAAAGAGAGACTTTTCAAATACACTAATATTATTCATGATCACATCTGAGATTAATTATCATGAAATGCAATAAAATATTTAGATTAAGTTCCCTCAGAACTTCCATTCATTTAGACGGATGCAATGTTACCCATTATCAACAACTGCATCAATTCTCTTCTGAAGCAGAAGCAGAAGCTTTTTTCAATCAAAGTATTCAAGAATTACTCACACACGGTTGGTATGATATCGAATCTAGCCCAGTAGACGAAAATAACAAAGACTTTACTCCAGATGAATTGTATGGAATGTTCTTAGAATTAAAAAATCAAGTAGATGAATTTGCAAATACAATTATCAAACCTTCTATAGAAATTACGCCATTTTCAACAACAGAAACTACCTTATGGCAAAGTAAATTTGGTGGTTTACCTTACTTTCCTAAACATCTGGATTATCCTACAGCCCCAGATGGTACTCCCCTTCATCTTTTAGCACAAATCAACTTTTCAGAAACTCCTAAATTAGAAGATTTACCAGAAAAAGGTATACTTCAATTTTACATTGAAGCCGCAGGTCAGACAGCCTATGGAATTGAAGAATATCCCCAATTAGCACAAACAACTTTTCGAGTTATTTACTTTCCTGAACCAGATTTAAATATTGATAATCTCCTAGATAATTTCGATTTTTTACCTCCAGGAATAGGTTTACCATTAGAAGACTGTTTAGGCTTGAATTTCGCTGTTAAATCAACTCCTATGAGTGCATCAGATTATCGGTTTAGAACCTTAGTTAAAAGCTATTTTCCCATCTTTCAACAAAGTAATCTAACTAAAGCACAGGAAAATTCTTTAGAAGAACTGGTAGATGATTTGATCAATGAGTATGAAGAAAAATATGAGGAATTACTAGGAGGACATCGTTTAGGAGGATATCCCGCATTTGTGCAGAATGATGATCGTGAAAATGTAGAGGAAGAGGAAGGTTACGATTTTCTGTTATTGCAAATGGACTCTGATGATGAGCATTCAATTATGTGGGGAGATGCAGGAATTGGTAACTTTTTTATTCAGCCCTCTGCACTTAAACGGTTGGATTTTTCTAAGGTTTTGTATACTTATGCTTGTTGTTGAGAAAAGAGGAGAACAATTTATTTATGTTTGAGAAGAATACAGACTCTTTCAAGAATTTTTTAATAATTCTAGGGATTATTTTTTCTATCTTCTTTTTTAGTGTTATCTTGATATTTTCTTTTTCGGATTTTGCGTTTTTAAATCCTAAAGGTTTAGAAATAGAGAAGAGATTACAGTATGGTATTTCAGCCGTAACAACTACAGGAACAATTTTTGCGGGAATAGCAGTTTTTTTTAATGCTTACCAAGCATCGAGAAGTGCTAACGCTGCTAATGAAAATGCCAAAGCTGTATACAAAAATGCACAAGCAGCAGAAGATAAACAAATTACAGAACGTTTTTCTAAAGCGATTGAATTGCTTGGTAATAAAGAGATTGAAATAAAATTAGGCGGAATTTATGCCCTAGAACAAATTGCTAAAGATTCCCCGGAAAAATATCATTGGACAGTTATGGAAGTCCTCACAGCTTTTGTGCGAGAAAATGCACCTTTGAACGAGGAAAAAGATGAAGAGGAAGAAGTAACGGGAATAATGCCAAAAGTTCGGACAGATATTCAAGCTGCCCTAACCGTTATAGGACGGATTAATTGCGAGAATGAAAAGGAAAATAAGAGTTTAGATTTGAGTTGTATTAATATCCGACGGGCAAACCTTTATGAAGCAAACTTAGAAAGAGTTAATTTTATATACAGCAAGCTGGATTTAGTATCACTCTCTAAGGCTAAATTGCGATATGTATGTCTCTATGGATCTAGCCTTAAACTTGTAAATTTTGAGGCTGCCTATCTACAAGAAGCAAACCTTTCTAGAGCAAACCTTTTTAGAGCAAACCTTTCTAGAGCAAACCTTTCTAGAGCAAATCTTTATGGAGCAAACTTTTCTGGAGCAGATCTTTCTGGAGTTAAAAATCTAGAACAAGAACAGATTGAAGTTGCAAATGGTGATGAAAAGACTATTTTACCTGATTATCTTGCTAGACCAAAAAGTTGGACAAAATCTGAGTAATTAGGTATTTGTGATTACTATTTAATTTTCGCAAAACAAATAATTCAACAGCAATTCAAATTGGAGTTTTATTTATATAGTGGAATCTAAACAATAGTGGAATCTAAACAACACTCTATGTTTCTCTCTTCCTTTGCGCCTTTGCGTCTTTGCGTGAGATAAAAAGATGTAGTTCATTTACCTAAAAATCCCTGTAAGCAGCATTTATTCAACCATCACTAACAATAAAAATAACCGTACCATCTACCAAATAACACATGAATAACACATGACCTGGGTTATGATGTTACCAAAGGCATTAGAAGCGGAATTTTGGCAAGATTTTAAACAATTTGAACAGGAGCAGACTATGGCTTATATTACTACAGGTGAGCGCATTGGCTACGAACGAGGAATAACAGAAGGTAAACAAGAAGGTGAGCAAAATATTGTGGTACGACAACTACAAAAACGGGTAGGAGAGTTACCCAAAGAAACTAAAACAAAAATTCAAACCCTTTCTCTAAATCAGTTGGAAGAACTTGGCGAAGCATTGCTAGATTTTACCGCTATTGAGGATTTATTGAACTGGTTGGAAACGCATTAACCAGAATAGAAAGTTTACCTTTCATCAATTACTACAGCAAGGTTAAAATAACTATCCTAATTTTTCTACAAAATTTTGATGTTCTGAACTTGCTAAACCTTGCTGTAAAATCTCTAATACTTTAGCTAAATTTCCAGATAACAAAGCAGATTTATCTAACCATAAACCAGGGAAAACTTGAGAACAAAAAACACCTTCAGCATTAGCTTCTAACTTTCGATATTCTCCATCTTTTAAAATAAACCAATCAAATTCACCGTCATAAACTCGCCAGATTAAATATTCCTGTACTTGATTTCGCCGATATACTTTCAGTTTATCATGGGCATCAATAGCCGCACTACTAGCCGCAATTTCTACAATTAATTCTGGCGCACCTTCAACATAATCATCTGCACTTATCCGTGACTGTCCGCCGTTTTCAATTCTCAAAAGTGCATCTGGTTGAGGTTCGTTATCTGCATCTAGACGGACAGTGGCATTATCACCGAGTTCTACTCCTGGTGTAGCTGATTCATAGAAACCTAACCAAGTCATTATATAAGCATGGGGTTTTCCATGACTTCTAATTCTTACTGGTGATGCCATATAAACAATTCCTTCAATTAAATCCGCTTTTTTCACATCTGGCATGGTATGATAACGACGTTCAAATTCAGAACGGGTAAGTCTATCGCCGTTTTCTAGAGGTGGCATTAATTGTACAGTTTTGATAGTATCTTGAGTCAGTGTCATAATTTTTAACCCACTAATTCAACCATTAATTAATTCTATTATTAAACATCTACAGGATGTTGACCATAATATGGTAAAGCTTCTGACCAATGAAGATGTTTATTTTGTTGCCAATCTAAATAAGCTAATTCTAAAATACTGGTGACAGTTGCAGCTAAACCAGATGTGGCTTTAATTAATTGATATTCTGTTTGCCAATTATTTAAAGTTTCCTGCCATTTTTCTGGTGTAAAAACAGTATCTGGTAATAATGCAATGATGCCAGAATTATCAGCAGCTATTTGATAAATTGCACCAAAAATTTGCCCTCGTTGGGCTGGCATTTCTACAGCAATAATTGGCTGAATTTCTGAATTTTTACTTTTTTCATTCCAAGCGAATGCTGCTAAAGTAGAAATTGCAAATACAGGAATTTCTAACTGTTGTCCTAAAGTCCTGGCTGTGACTACACCAATGCGACTACCTGTAAAACCTCCTGGACCCTTAGCCACAGCGATAAATGCTAAATCTTGCCATGTTTGAGGTTTAATTAAATCAATTAAATATTGATGGATATGACTGGATACATCACGTCCTAAATTCCAAACATGAGCGCGGGTATCGTCTGCAAAATTACTAATTACTAAACCTAATTCTGGTGTAGTGGTGTGCAGTCCTAAAGCGTATTTTGTGGGGGAGAGAGGTTCTAGTTTAGTGGTCAAGGTAGTTTATTGATCATAAATAAGCAAAGTAAATTATAATATAAAATCAAACTCTCATTCTCTCATTTCTCTGCGTCCTCTGCGCCTCTGCGGTATGCCTACGGCACGCTACGCGAACGTTAATAAAAACATAGATACCCAACTTCTAAGAGAATTTAGGTATCTAGGTCTTAAAAATCCAAAATCCAAAATCTAAAATCTAAAATCTAAAATTCAAGTGGGTACTAATTCACCGGGACGTAATTTAGACCATTTACCCATTTCTTGTTTGAAGCTGAGACAACCGACTACATCCCATTCCATTTCAATGATGTCATCTTTCGTGCGAATATTAACATTGATGGAAGGTTCATTAGGGTCAAAATTTGGGTTTTCGGTCAAGTGGGGCTGTTGGTGCTGTGCTTCTACTGCATTGTAGGTTACACAACGGTCTACATAGTGGCAATTCACGCAAATACACATAATAGAACCAACTCCTGGAACCTTTATAGTTAATGTAGCTCAAGCCAAAATGTTAAGCATTAGTTGGTGGGTTGATTTTTATTACAATGAATAATTCAATTGTTAATCGTTTGGATGCTCGAAATTGGCCTTTTAGCTTAGAATGGTTGCCGAAAACTGCTTACATGGTAGGTGGTGCGGTGCGGGATGCGATTTTGGGTAGAAGTCGAGAATATTTAGATTTAGATTTTATTATTGCAGATGATGCGGTCAAAGTTGCAAGGGCGATCGCCAAACATTATCAAGCTGGTTTTGTTTTATTGGATGCGGAAAGAAAAATTGCCCGTGTGGTTTTTCCCCATGCTACCGCAGATTTTGCCCAACAGGAAGGAGAGAGTTTATTAACTGATTTGCATAGAAGGGATTTTACAATAAATGCGATCGCCTATAATCCCCATACCCAGGAAATTATTGACCCTCTGCAAGGTTATAGAGATATAGAAGCTGGTTTATTACGGATGATATCACCCCAAAATCTGCAAGATGACCCTTTGCGGTTAATGCGGGCATATCGTCAAGCTGCCCAACTGGGGTTTACAATTGAACCAACTACCCAAGCCACTATTCGCACCTTAGCAGCAGATATCAGTAAAGTTGCAGCCGAAAGAGTACGGGTAGAAATTGGTTATCTTTTAGCCAGTTCTCAGGGTACACCTTGGTTAAAAAGTGCCTGGGAAGATAATTTACTCGCTAGTTTTTTTACAAATGCTAACCGTGAAAGCTTGGAGAAATTAGCCGCAGTTGACAAAGCTTGCAGCTTGATAGGGGAAAAATATCCACAATTAGGGAGAGAACTGGAACAACCTGTCCGTCATACCGTCAAAACCACTTGGTTAGGTATTGCTAAACTTGCTTGTCTTGTTCACCCCAACCCAGACATAGCAGAAATAGAATTACAGGAACTAACTTATAGCCGTATGGAAATTCGCGGTGTAACAACCGCCCTGCGACTGTTCCCGCAGTTCAAAGCGGTTAATATGTCCTTGCGAGAACAGTATTTTTTGTTTCAGGACGTGGGAGTTGTATTTAGTGCTACAACTGTCTTAGCCTTAGTAGATGATGTAGTAGAGGCGATGTCTGGCGATAATCCGCTATGCGTCTATGCACCCTTGATCGACCGTTACCTGAACCCTGATGATTTGGTAGCTCACCCCTCACCGTTGGTGAGTGGTAAAGAGGTGATTATAGCACTAAATGTTCCAGCTTCACCACTTATTGGAAAAATATTGTGTGAAATTGCGATCGCTCAAGCTGAAGGAAAAGTTAACACAAGACAGGAAGCGTTAGAATTTGCAAAACAGGTGACTGGGGACTGGTGACTGGTGACTGGTGACTGGGTAGAAAAATAAAGTCTTTATCCTGACTCCTGACTCCTATTTAGCATACTTAGGAGAATTAGCCAGTTCTTCTGCAACTCGTTTAAATCTCTTGAGTTGTGCTTCCATATCTGCTTTTGTCCAAGATGCAGCAAAAGTGTTAAAACCCCAACTAACAACAGGGTTAGGAATTTTAAACTCAAAGCGGTTAATTAAAAGTGTACCTTTAGGGAGTGGTTGACATTCCCAGCGATCGCTACCTTGGAAAAAGCCCTTAAAACCCCAGATTACTAAACCTGGTTGACGTTCGAGAACTACAGTATTTAAAGTTGGTTTAATTACAGGAATTTGAATCATAAACCGACTACGACTACCTATTTCCGTACTCCACACTTCTCCCACCGGTTCGCAACGGAGAACAGGGTTAAGCCAGCGGTGCATTAAAGTTAAATCTGTAAAACATTGTTCTACTAATGTTGCAGGAGCATTAATTTTAATTGATTGTTCTAAAACCTGGGACATTTTTTATTAATAAGGCTATTGCTATGTTTATCATAAGCTACTATAGCAATTTTATCTTATTTATGAAAATCTCTCAAGCTCAGAACCCCAACTTCTCTGAGAAGTCAGGGATATTGTTGTTAATTGATGATGAGATGTGCTAGATCAGAATCAAATCATACTGCCATCAACTCACAGTTTCTAACTGCAAACTTGCGGTTTCTTTCTTCTCCAATTCTTGCTGCTGTAATACTGCTAATTCTGCCTCTATTTGTGCTTTGACTTCATGACGAAAATTGAAAAAATGTTCACCCACACCCAAGGCAATTAAATAATCATACAATAAATTTGGTTTACGCCATACCATAACTACCAATTGCCACCAAAAATGAAATCTTGTAGAACGCAACATTCCCTGTCTCCAACAAATAGCCTTTAAAAAATCCCACTCTGCTTTTGTTAAAGTCCGTTGATATTTAGCCCGCCAACCTTCCATCATCATAAAATGCTTAAAAGTACGTTTTAGATATGGTAATGGTTCATACAAATTCCAAAAAGTTTCAATAAACTCGTCAGCAATTTCTGTCATGGGACGAGTAGGAATAAAATTAATCAAAGATTTTTGAGAACCAACAAATTCACCTAACCCATCCAGTAAACGTCCTTCTTTTTGTAGACGAGTCCACATTGCTGTATTTGGTAATGCTTGCAATAAATTGAGATGAGCTTGGGGAATATTCGTTTCTTCTACAAACTCTTGAATGCGTTTACCTGCGCCTGGTTTTTCATTATCAAATCCTAAAATAAAACCCGACATAATTTGTAATCCGGCTTTAGTAATTTTGTGGCAGGATTCAACTAATGAATTGCGAGTATTTTGTTCTTTATTTGCTCCTACTAAACTCTCAACATCAGGAGTTTCAATACCCATAAATACCATCACAAAACCAGCTTTTACCATCAATTCTAATAATTCATCATCTTCTGCTAAATTCAAAGACGCTTCTGTTAATAAAGCAAAAGGATAATTACGTTTTTCCATCCAGGGAATTAGTTCCTTTAAAAATACTTTAGCATTGCGTTTATTGCCGATAAAGTTATCATCAACAATAAATACATAACGCCACCAACCCATCTGATATAATACTTCTAATTCTGCTAGAATTTGTTCTGGTGTTTTCGTGCGTGGCTTACGTCCAAAAAGGGTGATAATATCACAGAATTCACATTGAAATGGACAACCACGAGAAAACTGGACGGTCATTGCTATATAAGCATTTAAATCTAATAAATCAAATCTTGGTAAGGGAGTTTGGGTAACATCTGGTTTTTCTGTAGCGCGGAAAATACCTTTTTCTTCTCCCTTTTCTAAAGCTGCTAAAAACATGGGAATAGTGATTTCCCCCTCATCCAAAATTAAATAATCTGCTCCTGCTTCTAGGGCAAATTCTGGTACAGATGTGGCAAATGGTCCACCAACTGCGACTTTTTTACCTAATTTTTTACCTGTTTGAATTAATTCACCAAAATCTTGTTTTTGAATAATCATTGCCGAGATAATTACAATATCACACCATTGCCAATCTGCATCAGTTTCTAGACGAACATTGCGATCGCTCAACCTAAATTCCCAATCACTTGGTAACATTGCTGCTACTGTGATCAAACCTAATGGGGGATTTGTAGCACGTAAATTAGCTAAATCAAGAGTTTCTTGATAAGACCAAAAAGAATTAGGCATGATTGGCCATATTAATAAAGCTTTCATCAAGCACATCCCCCAGATTTGCTTTTTTGTAAATACCCATTTAGTCTTGCAATATAAAGGCTGAAAGAGTTAGTTTTTATCCATCTGGAGGTACAGATTTATAAATTTACATATAGACAAAATATGGACAAGGTATTATAATTATCTCAGCTATCGAAAAAATATGGGGATTTAAACAGGAGTGAATGTTATTAGTCGAAAAATTTTGCGGGATTTCTGTTTAAACCATGCTGATTCCTGCGATGCACTTTATGACTGGTATAGAGTAGCAAGTAAAGCTCAATGGCAAAACTTGATTGAAGTCCAATCATTTTATAAAAGTGCTGAATCAGTAGGAAAATTTACGGTTTTTAACATTAGAGGCAATAACTATCGTTTAATAGTTGATATTGTCTATGCTAGTCAAAGAATTTATATAAAATATATTTTAACTCATGCTGAATACGATCAAGGAAAATGGAAAAATGACCCTTACTTTTAACCCAGAATCCTACGGTGCTTTACTTGCTCAATATCAACCAAAAGTGATCAATACAGAAGAAGAAAATGAAAACGCGATCGCTATTGTAGAGAATTTAGAACACCGTTCCCATATCACTCCAGAGGAAAAAGCACTATTGGAATTATTGGTAACATTAATTTCCAAATTTGAGGAAGAAAATTATCCTATACCTCAAGGAACACCACATTCTATTTTACTTCACTTAATGGAAGCGCAAAATGTGACTCAAGAAGATTTGTTTGCAGTGCTTGGATCACCTAATATAGTGTATGAAATTATTGATAATCAATTACCGATCAATAAAAAACAAGCTCAGGTTTTAGCTGATTTTTTCCATGTAGATGTGGAACTTTTATTAACTAATCCCCAATGACTACTAAAATAGGTTTTGTAACCGCCACCTAAGAAAGCGGGGAAGAGGAGATAACTAAGAAATAATTATGGGTAAGCAGCGCGTTTTGTCGGGAGTTCAACCAACTGGTAACTTACACTTGGGTAATTACTTGGGTGCTATTCGCAACTGGGTAGAAATTCAAGACCAGTATGAAAATTTCTTTTGTGTGGTAGATTTACACGCCATTACCGTACCACATAACCCCGCCACTTTAGCGGCTGATACTTACACCATCGCTGCTTTATATTTAGCCTGTGGCATTGATTTACAACATTCTAACATTTTTGTCCAATCTCACGTTTCTGCCCACAGTGAGCTTTGTTGGTTGTTAAACTGCATCACTCCCTTAAATTGGTTGCAAGATATGATTCAATTTAAGGAAAAAGCCGTTAAACAAGGTGAAAACGTCGGTGCAGGTTTGTTGACTTATCCGGTTTTAATGGCTGCGGATATTTTACTTTATCAAGCGGATAAAGTGCCAGTGGGTGAGGATCAAAAGCAACATTTAGAACTAGCGCGGGATATTGTTAACAGGTTTAATCATCAATTTGCGAAGGATAAGCCTGTATTAAAATTACCAGATCCTTTGATTAGAAAAGAAGGTGCAAGGGTAATGAGTTTAACCGATGGCACAAAGAAAATGTCAAAGTCTGATCCTTCGGAGTTAAGCAGAATCAATGTTTTAGATCCACCAGATCAAATTACCAATAAAATTAAACGTTGTAAAACTGATCCAGTGCGCGGTTTAACCTTTGATGATCCAGAAAGACCGGAATGTAATAACCTGTTAACTCTGTATATGCTGCTGTCTGGGAAAACCAAAGAAGCGGTAGCGTCCGAATGTGCGGATATGGGTTGGGGTCAATTTAAACCTTTATTGACCGAAACTACGATTAACGCTTTAAAACCGATTCAAGATAAGTATAAGGAGGTAATGGACGAAAAAGGTTATTTAGAGTCAGTGTTAAAAGATGGAAGGGAGAAAGCGGAAGCGATCGCTAACCAAACTTTAGCAGATGTGAAAGCTGCTTTAGGTTATACAGCGCGGTTGTAATAAATAACTGCGAATATAATAGAGCCTCTGGCACGCTTTGCGAACGCGTCTACACAAACAAAATCCGCCTTCGCGGACTGCAATTAACCCACGCAGGTGGGTTTTGTCTTTGTAGGTGCGATTTCTAATCGTTGAGGTTTACGCTAGAAAGTGTAATTTGTTTTACCCTTTAAGAAAACCTCCAGATAAATTTGAACCATGCAGGATAGCCATAACACCAGTGTTTTAAACAACTTCCGCAAAGCGGTACAAGCAGGAGAATTTCTTGTTACTGCTGAAGTTGCACCTCCGAAAGGGGGAGATATCACCCATACACTTGAAATGGCAGCGACTCTTAAGGGGAGAGTTCATGCTGTCAATATTACTGATGGTAGTCGCGCTGTGTTGGGGATGTCGTCTCTAGCAGCTTCGGTGATTTTATTGCAAAATGGAATTGAGCCGATTTGTCAAGTTGCTTGTCGCGATCGCAATAGAATTGGATTACAAGCAGATTTAATGGGCGCTCATGCTTTGGGTATTCGTAACATTTTAGCTTTAACCGGCGACCCTGTAAAAGCAGGTGATCATCCTGATGCCAAAGCTGTTTTTGATTTAGAATCTGTGCGATTATTGCAGTTAATTAGAAACATGAATCAGGGGGTTGATTTTAATCATAAAACCTTGAATGATGGCGCTTTAGATTTATTTACTGGTGCAGCAGTTGATCCACAAAGTAAAAGTTGGTCAGGTTTACAAAGTCGGTTTGAAAAGAAAATAGAAGCCGGAGCGCAATTTTTTCAAAGTCAATTAATTACTGATTTTGAAAAATTAGAAAAGTTCATGGATCAAATTGCATCGCGTTACAATAAACCTATTTTAGCGGGAATTTTTCTGTTGAAATCTGCGAAAAATGCCCAATTTATTAATAGGATGGTTCCGGGTGTGAATATTCCTGAACACATTATTGATAGGTTAGCAAAAGCTAAACATCCGTTACAGGAAGGGATGAAAATTGCAGCCGAACAGGTGCAGATGGCGCAGGGTTTGTGTCAGGGTGTGCATATTATGGCGGTGAAAAAAGAAGAGGCGATCGCGCCAATTTTAGATTTAGCGGGAGTGGGGAAGGTTAGTTAAGAAAAAGTCTGATCCCCGATGTAGACTATTGTGTATAAAAAGCGGTAAGCAATTTTATTTTTACTTACCGCTGAATTTTGACTCTCTATGGCAAGAAAGTATTAAATTTTATAAACGACCAATATTAGTCAGTCCTAAAACAATACCAATACCGATCACATGACCAAAAGCCATTGCACCGATAAACGCGGGGATAGTAACGGGAAGCACAGGCATTTGGGGTCCAACCTTGGGCGCTTTACTTGCTAAACTCAGTAAGAGTACCACGAAACAGCTGGCACTGATAATGATACCGACTGTAGGACTCCACTCAGGTGTTGCGGGTATGGATGCTGCTGCTAGTAAGATAGATGATAACAAGATGTATTCTCCTACAATGAAAAAATGAATGTAAGCCTACAAAATTATAGAATTACGTAGGACAAAGCAAAAGTTTTTCGTTTAACTTAATGTAGTTTTGTGATTATTTGTAATTTTTCAGACTTAAATGCGGGTTAAAATTTGCGGCATTACTCAACCACAGCAGTCTCTAGCAATAGTATCTCTCGGTGCAACTGCACTGGGATTTATTTGTGTACCGACTTCGCCACGCTACGTTACTATAGAGCAAATTCAGACGGCAGTAGCACCAATACCTAACAATACTGATAGAATTGGCGTTTTTGCCAACAGTAGTATTTCACAAATCACTCATACAGTAATTGCATCTAATTTAACTGGTGTGCAGTTACACGGAGACGAATCACCAGAATTTTGTTACCAATTGCGCCAATCTCTACCCTATGTAGAAATTATTAAAGCCTTGAGAGTTCGCAATTTGCAACAGCTAGAAACCACTGCTAACTATATTGATTATGTAGATACTTTACTACTTGATGCCTATCATCCTCAACAATTAGGAGGAACAGGTCAAACTTTAGACTGGCAAATGTTACAGGCTTTTAGTCCCAGTCGTCCTTGGTTTTTAGCAGGAGGCCTAACACCAGATAATATTTTAACTGCTCTGAGTCAAATTCACCCTGATGGTATTGATTTATCTAGTGGTGTGGAACTTTCCCCAGGGGATAAAGATTTGGATAAGGTAGCACTGTTGTTTGCAAGATTAGGTAATGGGTAATAGGTAATTGGTAATGGGTAATTGGTAATAGTTTTTCCCAATCCCCAGTCCCCAATACCCAGTCCCCAGTCCCCAATACCCAGCTTCTAATTCCTAAAAGAATGCTGCTTGATGACGAATTAAGTTCAAGAACTCTTCACGGGTTTTTTGCTCATCTTGGAAAACACCCACCATAGAACTGGTAACAGTCCAAGAACCGGGTTTTTGTACACCGCGCATCACCATACACATATGGGTCGCTTCCATGACCACAGCAACACCTTGAGGTTCGAGAATGGTTTGGACTGCTTCAGCAATTTGTCGAGTTAGCCTTTCTTGTACTTGTAAGCGACGAGAATACATTTCTACAATCCGCGCCAGCTTACTTAAGCCGACAACTTTTTGATTAGGGATATAAGCAACGTGCGCTCTACCCATAAATGGCAGCATATGATGTTCGCAGAGACTAAAAAAACTAATATCTCGAACTAGCACCATCTCATTATGCCCTTCGTCAAAGATAGCACCATTCACTAATTGTTCTAGAGATTGGTTGTAGCCACCGGTGAGAAACATCATAGCCTCAGCTACGCGCTTGGGTGTTTTGAGTAGTCCTTCCCGTTCTGGATCTTCTCCGACACCGATCAGCATTGTCCGCACAGCTTCCATCATTTGCTCCATGCTTTCCTCTGAGGGTGGATGCAAATCTGCCTGTTTACCATTATGGGTGTTTCTGTCAGGTCTGGTAGTGATAGCTTGCGCTAAATCAGGAATCAGAGGAGATTGTGAGCGATTGGAACCGTTAGAACTAGCAATAGTCATGGTATAAGTCTTGGTAATTGATAATTGGTCATTGGTAATTGGTAATTGGTGATTGGTAATTGGTCATTGGTAATTGAGAAGAATAAACTCTTGCCTTTTGCCTCTTGCCTTTTTACTGTCACCTGTCACCTAAAAATTAAAGAATGCCAGCATTAGACATCAGAGTTAATTCTTCAATGACTGCTTCCTGTGGTAATAAAGCAGTGTATAGAATTGTCTGAGCCACTATTTCTGGCGTTAACATTTGGGAACGGTCAAAGTTAGCATGAACAGTTTCGGTGTCCCAAATTGCAGTATTGACAGCACCTGGACAGATGGAAATTACACGAATGCCGTGGCTTCTTTCTTCTTGTGCTAGGGTTTGAGAAAGGGCTAGTAAACCAGCTTTGCTCACACAGTAAGCTCCCCAACCTGCAAAGGCTTGTTTGGCAGCGATGGAGGCAATGTTGATAATTGTGCCTTGACCTCGTTGCCTCATTCCCGGCAAAATTCCCATCATGCACATAAAGACGCTGGTGAGATTTAAATTAATCACCTGCTGCCATTCTTCTAAGGGAGTATCACTCAAATTGGCGGTGTATCCCATACCAGCATTGTTTACCAGAATGTCTATGTCGCCAAATTCATGGGCGATCGCCTGTATTTTGGCTTGTACTTGGGAAACACAACTTAGATCAACAGTGAAAGCTTTTGCTTCCACTCCTATTTCTTTTGCTGCTGCTGCTACCCCTTCTAATTTTTCCCCAGAACGGCTGACTAAGGCGACATCTATTCCCGCCTTTGCAAAGGCTAAGGCCGTTGCTTTGCCAATTCCACTGCTTGCACCGGTAATTAAGGCGCGTCGTTTCTGCTCAAAACTCATGGTGTCTCCAATTTTTTTGGCAGTGCTGTGAGTTACCAGCCACCCATAAATTAAATAATTCTTAAAATCAATTGTAAATAATTCTTAAAATCAATTGATTTTCTGCTGAATATTGCTAGAATTGCTTGTCAATATGGGTATATTGCCTATCATTAGCCTTACCAGTCAGATCAAAAAATATCGACCTGGATAATTAGGTTATAAACTCAAGGCCAATTACTGAATTCTATGCAAACTAGCCCATGAGGTTGGGTTTGTTTACTGAACACACAACACAAATGCCTATAGCTGCTCAGATTGTTAAGAATCTTTAAGCTTCCATAGGCAATTATAGCACTGTTGATGTGCTAATCAGTTATAGCTATTATTTTTAGTGAGCAAGTTCAGTAAAGACACCAATTTTGCGGAATTTCTCATAGCGGAGTTGACGGCGTTCAGTAGGAGTTAAGCGGTTTAGTTCGTCCAAATTATCCAACAGGGCTTGTTTGAGATTAGTAGCAGCTGTCAAGGGATCGGAATGAGCGCCACCGATAGGTTCAGGTAATATCTGGTCAATAATGCCCAAGTTTTTCAAGTCGTGGGAAATAATTTTTAAAGCCACAGCTGCTTGTGGTGCTTTACCAGCATCTTTCCACAAAATAGCGGCACAGGCTTCTGGGGTAGCAACGGTGTAAACAGAGTGTTCAAACATCAATAAGCGATCGCCTACTCCAATACCCAATGCACCACCGGAACCACCTTCACCAATGACGGTACAGAGAATTGGCACATCAAAGCAGAACATTTGCCGTAAGTTATAAGCGATCGCTTCCCCCTGTCCTTGGTGTTCTGCTTCTATTCCTGCCCAAGCACCGGGAGTATCAATAAAGGTAATAATGGGCATACCAAATTTATTGGCGTGTTCCATTAACCGCAGTGCTTTACGGTAGCCACCAGGTGCAGCCATCCCAAAATTCCGGGCGACATTATCTTTAGTATCTCGGCCTTTCTGATGACCTAACATCACCACAGGTTGTCCACCCAAACGACCCACACCACCAACCAAAGCTGGATCATCACCACCACAGCGATCGCCATGTAACTCCATCCATTCATCACTAATAGCCTGGATGTAATCTAAGGTACTAGGGCGGCGCGGATGTCTTGCTACTTGTAATCTTTGAGATGGTGTCAGACTGCTGAAAATTTCCTCGCGCAGCTGTGTAGCCCTTGTTTCCAGTTGGCGAATTTGTCCAGAAACATCTACTCCATTTTCATCTGCCAGTTGGCGAATTTGGTCAATGCGGGTAGCCAGTTCGGCTAAAGGCTTTTCAAAATCCAACAGTAGGGGTTTGCGTTCAGTAATTGCCATAGTTAGGGAATAGGGAATAGGGAATAGGAAATAGTGACTGGGGACTGGGGACTGGGGACTGGGGACTGGGGAAGAAGCAGGGGGAAGTTATTTGTATTTTTCCCAATCACCTGTTCCCCAATCACCTGTTCCCCAATCACCAGCCCCTAAACTAATAATGGTCTAAATCCGTGTTTAAGCGATAGTTGACCAATATGCTCCATTTTGTCTACGGTAATCTGATTGCGCCCCCAAGAAAAGTTTGTGTATAACTTCTCAAATTCCAGCAACATAGATTCTGCAAAACAAGCAAATAACTGACGTGCTGGAACATCCATATTGACGATTTTCATAATTTTCCAGTCAATATCCAGAGAATGCTCGACAATTCCACCATTTAACACATATACCCCCGGATGCTGAATTTTCGTTCCTAAGTTTTTAGGATAGCCTCCATCAATCAATAAACAGGGTTGTTTTAACACTGTGGGGTCAATTTCTACACCTTTGGGCATACTAGCAACCCAAACTACAATATCTGCTTGAGGTAGTGCTTCTTCTAAACCCATGATTTTACCACGTCCCAATTCAGCTTGTAGTTCTTGGAGACGTTCTTGGTTACGGGCGATCAGCAGTAATTCTTGGACATCTGTTTTTTTATCTAGCCAGCGTGTAACTGCACTACCAATATCTCCAGTTGCTCCGCACACGGCTACAGTTGCTTTTGAGAGTTCTATTCCTAGCTGTTTGGAAGCTGCTTCTACCTGCCGGCAGATAATGTAAGCTGTGTGGGTGTTTCCTGTGGTGAAGCGTTCAAAGTCTAATGTGACATTACGGACTTGTTTGGACTGCTCTAAATTAAAGTTCTCAAAAATAATGGAGGAAAACCCACCTAAAGCCGTAATATTGATATCATGCTTTTGAGCATGAGCCATAGCGTTAAGTATTTTGCGTGTTGCTGCTTTAATCCGCCGATTTGCCAACATTTCCGGCAAAAAGCAAGATTCCACATACCGTCCTTCTATTTTTTGCCCAGTGATACTGGTGACGGTGATGTGATCAACAATTTGCGGTGGTGCGCTACACCAAAAATCTAGCCCTTGATCGGCATATTCTGGGTATCCCAATTCTTGAGCTACGGATTGAGCGTGTTCTAAACTAGTCAGATGTCCAATTAGACCAAACATTAGTGATATTTTAGGCGTGTGCTATGAAAAGCGTGGGAATAATAATCTCTAATTCTTAAAAATACTACATCCAGGGTCTAAATAGTTCGTAATTCTTAAAAGGAGTCAGGAGTCAGGAGTCAGGAGTCAGGAGTCAGGAGTCATAAGAAAGACTTAATTTTCCCCCCCCTGCTCCCCCTGCTCCCCCTGCTCCCCCTGCTCTCTAGACGGTTGCTAGTCCGTAAGCAGAAAGACGCATGATGTCACGGGTGGTAAAGCCAATGTTACTCAATGCTTCTCCGTATTGAATCATGAAGTCTTCTACTAATGCTTCTTTTTCCATGCCCAAGATTTTGGCATCGTTGGCTACTTTGTTGAGCATTTGCCAGACAATAGGCAAGTTTTGGCGGTTTGCTGCTTCTAGTTCTTTTTTGGATTCTTCAAAGTTTGCTTGTAGCCAAACTTCACCAAAGTTAAGATGACTATATTCTTCTTTAACTACACCTTCAGTAATTTTGCGGGCAAACTCATCAGCTACGGGAATGTAAATGTTATAGGCTGCGATCGCAAAACATTCAATAATCAAAGATTGAATTAACAAACAGGTGACAACTTTACCTTCTGCTGCTGCTGTTTGGAAGTTTTCATGCAGTCCTGAGAAAAACTCTTTAGCAAATTCCAAATCTGGAGTAACTTTTAAATTGCGTCCACAAGCTTCAAACCCTTTCTTGTGTCTGCTTTCCATCTTGGAGAGCTTAATTAGTTCCTCTTTGCTGTCTTTCAGCAGTTCAGCTAATGTAATGTAATTTTCATGGGCTTCTTGTTCCCCTTCAATCACTATCGCATTAATTCGGCTATAAGCGTCTTTATATTTTGCGCTCTGAAAATCAATTTTTTCAATTTGCTCAACAAGTTGCTGCATAGTAGGTTTACTCCGTACCCCTAAGTTATTTTGCTACTGAAATTTAATTCACCCTCTCAATTGTGGGTAATCATCACTATTGTTTAATTTAACTTAACAAGAAGTTATGGTAATTAGATTAATTTTTACCAATCAGCACTTACCAAAAGTCAAGCATTTCCATCCTTTATTCCCCGTTTTCTATAATCTGACTAGGAAAAACCAATGATTTTGGAGTTATAAACCATGTCGAAACTCAACAGAAATTGGCAAAACACGAACCTTTGGAGCTTTTTACTGTTACTGCTAGGAGCATTCATAGTTTTACTACCATTATTCGTGGTTTTTCTCACTTCCTTTGCTCCTGCGGGTGGGACACCGGGAGTTGGAGTCCAAAATAACTGGACTTTAGCCAATTACCAGGAAGCTTGGGAACGAGGCAAGTTTTTACTGGCTTTTGCTAATTCTACCTTAGTAGCGATCGCAGTTACAGCTTTTCAGATTATCACATCTGCTCTGGCTGGTTACGCCCTCGCTAGGTTGAAATTTTGGGGTAGACAAGCAATATTACTAGTTGTATTGGCAACTTTAGTCATTCCCTTTCAGTTATTGGTGATTCCTATTTTTCTGGTACTGAAGTGGGGACATCTGATCAATACTTACTGGGCTTTAATTTTACCGACTGCGGTTAATGGTTTTGGGATTTTTTTGTTACGTCAATATTTCCAGACAATTCCCGTAGAATTGGAGGAAGCTGCTGCTATTGATGGCGCGAACAGATTACAAATTTTATGGCAGGTCATGTTACCTTTAGCACGTCCAGCTTTAGTAACCTTGTTTTTGTTCACCTTCATCGGTGAATGGAATGATTTATTTAAGCCATTAGTATTTACAACTAGACCTGAATTAAGAACTGTACAACTAGCTTTAGCAGAATTTCAAGAACAGTTTACCAATAATTGGCCGTTGATGATGGCTGCGGTGACAATTACTACTGTTCCTGTCATGGTATTATTTTTAATTGGACAAAAGCAGTTTATTCGCGGTATTGCAGCAACGGGGATTAAGAATTAGTCAGAATTAGGATATCCAGGATTTTAGGATGTACAGGATGTAGGTTTCTATTTTTTTTATGTCAAGACTTGACAAGACGTGAAAATTAAATTACAATTATGTTATGAGTAGAAATCTGTGCGCGCATATATAGTAAAATTTTCAAGTATTAGCATCATTATTCCTCCAAAATCAAAAAATCGTTAAATCCTCCAAATTGATTACTCAATTTTATCCTGTGAATCCTTAAATCCTGGACATCCTGATTCAGACAAATAACTCGATTTGCTAAAATTACTGTAAAAAAATATCAAGTTAAAATTATAGTATATAATCCAGATCAGGAGGTAATCATACAATGGCAAACATAGAACATTATTGTCAGCGTATTCAAACCATCCTCAAAGAACATGGTAAATTTAAGCAATTTCTTCAAGTAGTGCAAAATTCTTGTTTTTCCTAGTTTCCGTTTTCGACGTTAATCTGATCATACAGATATAAAAAGCCAAATCCAAGCAAATGAAATAAACAATTCTTTGCGCTCTTTCCTTTGCGCCTCTGCGTCTCTGCGTGAAACAAAAAAATCCACAATGTAAGGTAAACCACTCCAGCCTAACATATAAAAATACTAAACTCAGATTCTGTCACAAACAGAAAATATGCAAAAGCTGGGTTTGGTTTTAATCATTGTCTCATTTTTACCCTGGTTAGCGATCGCTATCATTTTACCATTTCTACCAATTTCCGTAGCCCAAAAAGCCTTAATAGTACCAGCTTTGTTGGTTTTGGCTGAAGTTATATTTTGGTTAGGTGCGCTACTTGTTGGGAAGGAAGTAGTACAGCGATATCGACGTTATTTGAATTTTCGTTATTTACGGATATTGTTCAAAAGATGGCAACGGAAAAACAGAAAAAGATTGTAATTGGATAGAATAAGTATTGAGAAGTATCTGTGTAAATTAAGAAAATGACAGCACAAAAACTGAGTGAAACCGAACTACAACAAGCCCTCAACAGTTTACCAGGATGGCAAATTAAAGAAGGCAAATTATACAAAGAATACAAATTTAAAGACTTTGCTACCGCTTTGGGTTGGATGGTTACAGCAGGTGTGTACGCAGAAACAATGGGACATCACCCGGAATGGTTTAATGTTTACAACACTGTGATAGTTAATCTTGTTACCCACGATATCGGTAATGCTATCAGTAATTTAGATGTGGAACTAGCTAAGAAAATGGAAGAAATATATAGTAACTAGGGAACAGGGAACAGGGAATAGGGGAGAATAACCAATTACCCATTACCAATTACCCATTACCCATTACCTAATTTGTCTCCTGAATTTGTAACCTAATAGTATGTTCTGTTGCACCACTGAGTTTAATTTCCATCACTTCCCCTCCTAGTGGTTCAACACAACTCAGGAGCGATCGCAAATTAGGTGTACTTGCTCCCGTATCTACATACAATCTATCAGCTAAATTACTGATTTTCTTCCAAGTCATGTATAACTTAGCTATACCTTGTTCCATTTGAGATGCTTGGTTTACCAAGTCCGCTGCAATACTCAAACATCCCATTCTTTGCGCTTCTTCCAATGCGGTTTCAATATCCACATTTTCTTCTGTCAGTGCTTGCACTTGCACAGCAGATTTGAGATATTTTGCTAATTGACGGGCTTCTGTAGTAGCTTGTTTTAAAGTATCAACATCAGGATTTTCAGATATTTCCCTCTGTAACGCCTTCTGGTGTGATTCGGGCAGTTTTTCCATTTCCTTCACCAGAGGGGCGATGTAGCGGGCAGGAAGGCTATTATCTGCGGCTTTTTCCTTGACTGGTTCAGGTAACAATTCTGAGGACATCGCTGTCCATTCATCCGTGAGTTGACGGACTTCTCTGCGGGTGATGCGATCGCCTTTTTGCGCTGCTTCACTTACCATCTGTTGTACTTCTGGTGCAGCTTTAGCAGTTTCTACAAAAGCCCGTTTACTAAAATTATTGACGGTACTGGGGTCTAGTTTACCATCTTCAATTAATGTATCAGCACTGTTAGCTAATTGAATCCAAGAATAAGCTTGAGTTTTACTAATTTCCCGTTCCTTCAACCATTTGAGGAAACCAGTACCTCTACCATCTCCACCTTTTTTCTCTCTGTCGCGAATAGCGCGTAAAATGCGACCCCGCCAAATTTCCGTTTGCAGATCAAAGCGATCGCATACTTGCCAAGCTACATCTAACTGCTGTAAAAAGTCAGACTCAGCAATTTGTTCATCTTCTGGATCTGGTAATTCAAAATCCAAGTCTACAGGCTGTTGCAGTGCAGCAGCAAGGTCATTCATAGAGTCGGTATCTTGCACGGTAGATAGCTGGTTGGTGGATGCGATCAACTCACTGTTACAAATTCTGAGTAATTACACAGGATAAGCAACAATAAGCAGGTAAATATTATAGAGGAAAAATTCAAAATTAGTTAAATCAATTTCACAGAAGTACAACAGCGATCGCGTCCTTGTTGTTTTGCTTGATAAAGTGCCTCATCTGCGGCTTTAATCAAAAGTGCTGGTGTAGTATCAGAACTGGGAAAAATACCAGCAAGACCTAAACTCAATGTCACCTGCTGACTTACCTGTGATGCAGTATGGGGAATAGCTAAAGCTTTTACCTGAGAACGGATATTTTCTGCAATCTGCAAAGCTTCCTCTGTGTTAGTATCAGGCATAATCACAGCAAACTCCTCACCCCCATATCTTGCCACCAAATGAGCAGGTTTGTTTACACCTTGAATCATAGCTTGAGCAACTTTTTTTAAACAAACATCACCCGCTTGATGTCCATAGGTGTCATTATATCGCTTAAAAAAATCCACATCACACAAAATCAACGATAAACAAGATTTTTCCCTAGTCATGCTGATCCACTGTTCATGGATATACTCATCAAACCGACGACGATTAGCCACCTGTGTCAAGCTATCATAGTTAGCAAGATAATAGAGAGATTTATTATCTAATTTGATTTTTCTATGTTCCCGTAAAGCCACCAAACCAGTCGTCATTCCTAACAATACTATAGGTGAAGCTACAGGCAACCAATAATTAAGTTTGAGCATCACCAAACTTAAAAATACCCAAATACTCGCCAAAACCACAAAAAATAATAATTTAGTTCTAGTTCGCCAGTAATAGCTTACCCAAGCTAAACCAGGACCACCCAGCAAAAATAACATCACCCAACCACCACGGGGAAAAAGGTGCAAAAAATCACCTTGTAAAAAATTACTAATAATTGTGGCGTGTACACACACCCCACCCGTGGGTGGTTCATAATCAAAGGGAGTGCTTAAACCATCAATACCAGGAGCAGTAATTCCCACCAACACTATTTTATTAGCAAATTTCTCAGGGGGAATTTTTTGCTGTGCTACATCTACAAAAGAATACTGTGGGATATCCTCAGCTTTACTGATCCAATTGATCCACAAAGGATGAGCTAAATTTTCCAGTGGGGGAGTTTGCGCAAAAAAATTATAGCCTTTAACAGCCGCTATTCCCAATAACGGGATACCTTTAATGTTTGTTTCCGCTCTGCGAACCATACCATCCCCATCCTTATATCTGAGGATATGGCCTGTACCCATAGCTGCATCTTTGAGTTCTTTTCTCGGTAGCCACAGTTTTCCTTCAGTATTCCATGCTTGACCTATGATTACTCTACCATGTTGCTTCATGGCTTGTACCAACATAGCATCATCAGGACTGGGTTCAGAAAAAATAATATCTAATGCAACTACATTCTGTTGAGCTTTTGCCAAAACGTTTAATAACTCAATATATCTTTGTCGTGACCAGGGAAACTGTCCAAATTCACCTAAACTTTTATCATCTATTGCTACCAATACAACACGCTCACTCCAGTTAATAGGTCCCCTGATGCGAAAAAAGTTGTTATAGATGATCCATTCTAGTGGTTGAAAGACTTTAAGAAACAGTAACAAAGCAACTATTAATATTGCTATCCAACCCGGAAAGGAGCGCCGAAAGAATTTATTCACAGATGGAAGAAAGTTAAAAATAAGCTGATGCTCCTTTTACTTCAAGGAACTGCTAACTCATATTCCTGCTTTTTACCTAAAGGTGTCGTCACTGTAACCGCAATACGGCGATTAGCAGGAAGCAGTATTAAAATGTCAAAAGTACCATCTCTGTTGGTTGTTAGTGGTTGATTTTCCAGCATAATCAAGTTAACAGGATCAATTTTACCTGCAATTCGCGCTTGTTGATTTGCTACTGCTGCTAAAAATCTCACATCTAGGCTAGTATCATTTCTTAATGGTATGGGTGGTGATGGTGGTTCTCCAGGAATAATTAAACTCTGAAAACCTTTTTTTACCAGCACTGTTTTACCTTGAGCAGATGTAGCTACACTCCCGGTTAAGGTTGCTACTCCTGTTTTACCACTGGTTTCTACACTCACACCAAATTCTGTACCCCTGACTCCTGTAATTCCAGCTGGTGTTTCAATTTGCAAGCTAGAATCATCGTGGGTAAAAGGACGTAATTTTAATCTTACCTGTCCCCCTGTCACCTGTAAATGGGTGATGCGTCCACCTTTGTTGGTAGTTTGCATTTTTTGAATTTGCAGTTTTGTGTTTTCTGCAACTTGTATAAATCCAATCTCTGTATCTAGTGCCAACATGGTACTAGAACGCTGTCCTATGCTGATACTATCGCCGACTTTTTGTAGTTTTGTCCCTACGCGAGCTGGTTGGGAACTCTGTTTATTTTGATAGGTGACATCTCCAGAAACACTACGAACTTCTAAAAAGCGGTTAACTCTTACCTGTAATCTATCCTGTGCTAATACTTGACTAATGGTTAACGCTACAACAAAAAATATACTCAATAATAACCAATGTCTTTTCATCTGATTTCGCAGTATATCACCCTTGTATCTAATTTACGCGATGATCAGGCAGTTTCTAAATGTTTTCGATAGTCTAGAAATTAGTCTTCAGCTAAACAACAATGAACCAGGTAGACTATCTCCGTATCAGTTTAATTGATCGCTGTAATTTCCGTTGTCTGTATTGTATGCCGGAAGGTGCAGAATTAGACTACATCCTCAAGCAACAGTTGTTAACTGATGAGGAACTGCTCACTCTTATTCAAGAGGTCTTTATTCCTGTTGGTTTTACCCGCTTTCGTTTGACTGGTGGTGAACCTCTACTTCGTCCTGGTGTGGTGGAGTTGGTAAGAAAAATTGCCCATCTTCCCCAAACTGAAGATTTAGCAATGACTACTAATGGGTTTTTATTAGCACCTATAGCTAAAAATCTCTATGATGCAGGTTTAAGAAGAATTAATATTAGTTTAGATTCTTTAGATGCAGATACTTTTGAGCAAATTATCGGTAATCATGGCCGTGGACGTTGGCCACAAGTCTGGGACGGGATTCTAGCTGCATATAATGTAGGTTTTGACCCGTTAAAGTTAAATGTAGTGGTAATACCGGGTGTTAATGACCATGAAGTTTTGGATTTAGCTGCTTTAACTCTTAATAAAAATTGGCACGTTCGATTTATTGAGTTTATGCCTATTGGTAATGGTCAATTATTTGGCGATCGCGGTTGGGTATCTTCTGCTGAGTTACGCGATCGCATTCGTCAACGTTGGGGCTTGACAGAATCTCAAGTTCGTGGTAATGGTCCTGCTGATGTATTTCAAATTCCCGGAGCAAAGGGAACACTGGGTTTTATCAGCCAGATGTCGGAGTGTTTTTGCGATCGCTGTAACCGAGTCCGTCTTTCTGCTGATGGTTTGCTTCGTCCTTGCTTATTAAACGAAACTGGGCAAATTGATTTAAAATCTTCTTTACGTGCTGGTTGTAGCACCAAGCAATTACAAGAACAAGTCAAGCAACTATTAAACTTTAAATCAGAAATAAACTTTCAACAACGCGACTCAGGTACAGCTGGCTCTTACACCCGTACCATGTCGCAAATTGGTGGATAGTCATTAGTCATTAGTCATTAGTCATTAGTCATTGGTTATTAGTCATTTATTAGTCATTAGTTATTAGAAACAAGGAACATCTGAATAAAAATTAGTGCTTTATTCTTCTGAACTCCTGACTCCTGACTCCTGACTCCTGACTCCTGACTCCTGACTCCTGACTCCTGACTCCTGACTCCTGACTCCTGACTCCTGACTCTTACGCTTGACGTGAGTAGTATTCCACAACCAGCAGTTCATTAACTTGGAGTGCTACCCATTCTCTTTCAATCACACTATTAACTTTGCCAGTTAATTTGTTTTTATCAAATTCTAGGTGATTGGGAAGGTTAGCTAAACCGGGATATTGCAAGTTTGTTTCTACCAATTTCTTGGAAGCTTCTCTATCTCTAACAGCAATTTCTTCACCAGGACGGCACTGATAGCTGGCAATATTGACTACACGACCGTTAACAGTAACGTGACCGTGGTTTACCAACTGACGTGCTGCGGGAATGGTGGGAGCCATACCCATGCGAAAAACTGTGTTATCTAAACGCATTTCTAACAGTTGTAGCAACACTTGTCCGGTAGAACCAGTCACACGTCTGGCTTTACGAACATAGCGGAGCATTTGCTTTTCTGTTAAACCGTAGTTTAAACGGAGTTTTTGTTTTTCTTCTAAACGGATAGCATACTCAGACCGTTTCTTACGGTTTTGACCGTGTTGGCCTGGTGCATAGGCACGTCTAGCACTTTTGCGAGTTAATCCTGGTAATTCGCCTAAGCGGCGGACAATTCTGAGGCGAGGCCCTCTATATCGGGACATGAGTTTCCTTATTAATCCTGTTTAAACTTTACCCAAATAAATTATTATGACATTCTTTGCGGCAATGATCCAGAGAAAAATCATAAAAATTATTTTATAGCAGAAGTCAGGAGTTTTGGATTTTGGATTTTGGATTTTGGATTTTGGATTTTGGATTGATTTTGGACTGAAGCTATTCCCTATTCCCTGTTCCCTGTCTTAACCGAAATACTTTCTCCCCAAACCCTAATTATTCCATAACTGAGAAAATTCCTGAATTTAATTACAGGTTGGTAAAAACCTAAGTTAGCATAACTGTGGGTGTTTCGAGAATAAGAGAGAATAACATAGAATAACAATAATAACAAGCCAAAAACATCAAAAACAAATGATCAGCAAATTTTTCGCAGCCCCGGTACTAGTAATCGCCGGTTTATTGACAAATATGCTACCAAGTCAGGCTCAGACAGCTACTAACAACAATGACTACCGTGTCTGTGCAGCACGATTAGTGAGTGTGGGCGTTACAGCACAAGCCGCTGCTGAAGGTTGTGCCACTGCACTGCGGCCTAGAGAGTTATCTAGCTGTGTGATTAAAATTAGCAAAGAGACACAAATTGCTACTCAAGATGCACTTAAGTCCTGTCGTCAAGCCCGCAACCCTAACGATATAGCTACCTGTGTAGTGGATGTCAGCAAAAACACTAACAACGAAATTAACCCTGATGTTTTAAGTTACTGTGGACGCAGTTTATTACCTGTCAGGTTTGCCCAGTGCGTAGTGGGTTTGCGTAAAGAAATTGATTTAGCTCCCATTCAGGCTTTTGATAGTTGTATAGATGCCAGTGATCGCACCGTTGGTAGTGAGGCTGGAAGAACAACACCTAGTTTTGAAACTGTTCCTATACCATCAACTCCCAGTGGTGGTAACAGGTAGCAGTTAAAAATGGTGGAGTTTGGTATAGGGGTGTTAGGGTGTAGCGTTTCTTGAGATTTTACCTCTGCTACCACTCAATCACCTCATACCTTCTTTTTCTTTTTTCCACCTTAATTCCTTACTTTAGAGGGGACTAGAATTTGAGACTCTGTGAAGATAGCGGACTACTACCAACTATGTGAGAAACTTTGCTTTCTCTACATATTAGCCGCACTTGTGAGTCAATTGAGTCAATCAGGCTGATGTAATGTATATTCAGTTTTGGTGGTGATTTTGGCGAGTTGAGTTAATCAAGTTGTTGTTAGCAGCAGTGAGCAAACAACTTCTAGCTTTTTTAACTAAGATTGTTAGTTTTATGAGTCTTGATTGCCAAAAACCATTTGTAGAATCATTGGTTTACCACCATCTTGGTGATATTTATCTGCCCAAGCACGGATGATTTCATCTAACTCATCCATAGCTTCTTGCATTTTTTCTACGGGGATATCCAATTCTTCCACGGCACGCATAGAGTTTGATTTTTTCTCTGCCCAGTCTTTCATCATGCGGAAATAACGAGCAGTATCTTCGACCATTGTGTAAGTACGTTCTTGGTCGTCTGCTGGGGCATAAAAAGGACGAGTTAGGGCATAGAAAGGCATTCCCCAAGGTGAGTCAATGCGTGTAACTGTACCTGAGTAGAGCAAACGGCGCTTGATATGTTCTGCCAAGGCTTCACTAAGGGGCATTTGGTGGTGGGGTGGTAACTCCTCTTGCGATCGCTTGTGTAAAAATTCAATTAACTCTAAAAATTCAAAAGATGTAACCAACTGAGCATCA
>JBJOKS010000019.1:0-115360 GCA_046045965.1 Cyanobacteriota bacterium
AAGCTGGTGGTAAAGTCACTGACTCTGTGAGCAAAAAAACAGATTTTTTAGTTGTTGGTGCAGATGCAGGATCTAAATTAGAAAAAGCCCAATCTTTGGGAATTACTCAGTTAAGTGAAGCACAGTTATTAGAGATGTTGGAAAACTAAAAATGACATCTGAATTTCAATACACAAAACTCTGCCAACCAGATTTGAAACTTACCCGGATCAAATAATCAATTACTCGAAGTAATTATGTATTATTGATTTTTGATTTCTCTACACAAATGGTTCACCCATCTCATCTTAACTAAATGATACATCAAACTTCTGGTCGCTGGCGTTTAGGACTAAGTTTATCCTTACTAACAGTGTTTTTATGGGGAATTTTACCAATTGCCTTAAAGGTAACTCTACAAGTTCTAGATGTCTACACCATCATTTGGTTTCGGTTTTTGATGTCATTTTTACTATTGGCAATTTATTTATTTGTACAGAAAAAATTACCAACTCTACAACAATTACGTTCTAGTTCTGGCAAATTATTAGTAATAGCGACAATATTTTTGGGAGGTAATTATTTTCTCTTCATGCAAGGTTTAGCTTTAACAACAGCTGGTAATGCAGAAGTGTTAATTCAGTTAGCTACTGTTTTATTAGGTTTTGGTGGTTTAGTTATTTTTAAAGAACGTTATACATTATGGCAATGGCTTGGTGTTAGTATCTTAACTACAGGGTTTCTGTTATTTTTTAAAGCTCAAATTACCAATTTAATTACAGCCCAAGGACAATATCTTTTAGGCAGTGGATTACTTGTATTAGGTGCTGTTTCATGGGCTATTTATGCCTTGGCACAAAAGCAGCTATTACAATCTTTATCATCCTATCATATTATGATGATAATTTACGGTGGATGTGCTTTATTATTTACTCCCTTTGCTAAAATAAATGCAATTTTTGATCTGGATATTTTGCCTTTATCAATGCTGCTTTTTTGTGGTTTAAATACTTTAATTGCTTATGGTGCTTTTGCTGAATCCTTAGAACATTGGGAAGCTTCCAGAGTGAGTGCAGTTTTAGCTTTAGCTCCCATTATCACTTTAATAGCTGTTGAGTTGGTAGCGAGTATTTTTCCTAATCTCATTCCCCCAGAACACATTACCTTAATAGGAATTATTGGCGCTTTGTTGGTTGTTTCTGGTTCAGTAGCGATCGCTTTGGGTAAATCTGCAAAATAGAATTGAGATATATTCCCGACTTCTCACCTCAATTCGTAATTTATTGATCACATTAAAATATAAGTTGGGGATCAGAATTATCAAATTATTTGATATTTAAAGCTACATAATCAACACTGAGGAAAAATATTATTAATTTTGCTATTCTCGAATCAGAATATATAATATTTTATTTTTTATTATTCTTTTATTATTTTTTACTCAATAAAAAAATCAAAACTATCCAGAAAACAGAGACAAACAATAGTATATAAATTAATCGATCAACAGGGTGTTTGAATAACTACCAAATTTAACGCCTCGCTAAACAACTTCACTGAAACATTTGAGCGATGAATAGTTTATTTGGTAACTTGTCCAGGGGAATGAGAAAAAATTCCCTATTACTGATACTGTCAATTTTGCTGCCCACATTTGGAATTAGTAACTCTGTTATGGCAGCAGAAAAAATATACGCTTCTTATTCTATACTAGAAATTCCTATTCCTGTAATTAGTTTAGAAACCTATACTAAAACGGGAATAATTGATGATGAGTTGGCAGTTTATCAGCAATATATTTCATCTCAACAACTGCAAGAATTACGCCAAATTTTACTCAGGGCTATAAAAATTAGTCCCGCAGTTGCTTCACAATTTCTCCACACACAGCAGGGAGAATTTATAATGCGACGTTTGGCAAAATTAATTACAGCTAAATCTCCTCAAACACAATCAGAATTTGATGATTTACGCACTGCAATAATTTCCGCATCTGGAGAACCAGAAGGTTTAACATTATTAAATTTATTACGGAAGCATCCCAGCAGTATTATTCGTCTGAACTTAGCTGATAGCTTAGAAATCGCTGGTGAATTGGAAAAATTAATTAGTGAAACAAATCAAGCGATCGCTATAATTCAACAACAATCAAAAATAGAAGCCGCTACTATCCCCAAGGGAAATTTATCCTTCTTACCAGATTTACAAAATCAAGGAATTTTTACATCTAAAAAATCTACACTAGAATTTTTTGACTCCACTCGAAATCGGCATTTATTAACAGATGTTTATCTTCCTAATATTCCACATCCCACACCAGTAATTGTTATTTCTCACGGCTTAGGTTTAGATAGCAGTAACTTTCGTTATTTAGCTAAATACCTAGCATCTCATGGATTAGCTGTTGTTGTTCCTAATCATCCGCATGGATATCTAAGTAATAGTAATAGTAATAATAGAAAATTGCAAGAAGCAAATGAATTTATAAATAGACCTTTAGATATCAAATATATTTTAGATCAACTAGAAAAAGCTAACCAGTCCGATGCCGAATTTAAAGGTAAATTAAATTTACAACAAGTGGGAGTATTTGGCCAGTCTTTTGGTGGTTACACTGCTTTAGCTTTAGCAGGGGCAAAAATTAACTTTCACCAGCTACAAAAAGACTGTCAACCAGAGACGCTGCAAGATACCTGGAATATGTCTTTATTGCTGCAATGTCGCGCTTTAGAATTGACAACTAAATCTCGAATCAAAGATAATTTCAATTTAGGGGTTAATTTGCAGGATGAAAGAGTTAAAGCAGCGATCGCAGTTAACCCCATCACTAGTTCGATATTCGGTGAAGCCGGCTTAAATCAAATTACAACTCCTGTCATGTTTATCGGTAGCAGTGGAGATACTGTAGCACCGACTTTATATGAACAAATCTTACCTTTTTCTTGGTTAACTAATCCCCACAAATATCTGGTTATGCTTGTTGGTGGAACTCATTTTTCTAGCATTGGTAATAGTAAAACCGGAAGTCAGCAAATAGCATTACCCGCAGACATGGTTGGTGATGCTTCCCAAGCACGTGCTTATATTAATTCTTTAAGTTTGCCTTTTTTCCAAACTTATGTATCTCAAAAACCTCAATATCTTCCCTACTTGAATGCTCTTTACGCTCAAACTATTTCTAATCAGTCTTTAGGTTTGAGTCTCGTTCAATCTTTCAACAGTCCACAGTTAGCACCAGTATTAGGTAATAATTATCAACAAACTATCCCCGCAAAAAAAAACTCTCTTTAACTATAGTCAAATGGGGATTTCGGATATTAGATATTGCTGTATCCTTGTTTGATGTCATGATTCTTTTCATTTCTTAGATCAGCAACTTCTTTAAGAAATCGGGGATCTGATTCGTCACTACATAGAATATAATTAATAACAAATTACAAATTACAAATTATTCTGTGCAGGGTTTTCTCAACTTAAACAAACCTTATGACTGGACTTCCCATGACTGCGTAGCACGGGTACGGAAACTGCTGCGTTTAAAACGGGTAGGACACGCAGGAACTTTAGATCCAGCAGCTACAGGGGTATTACTCATCGCTTTAGGTAAAGCCACCAGATTATTACAATATTTACCAGGTGAAAAAGCGTACAAAGCTACCATCCGCCTTGGTGTACGTACAACTACTGATGATTTACAAGGGGAAGTGATCACATCTCAACCTTGTCCTGGCTTAAATTTAACATACATAAAAACAGCACTTTGTCAATTTATCGGCAAGATTGAGCAAATTCCCCCTAGTTATAGTGCCATTCAGGTTGAGGGGAAACGCCTGTATGATTTAGCACGCCAAGGGGAAATTGTGCAAGCACCTGTACGGACAGTAGAAGTATTTAATATAGAAGTTTTAGACTGGCGGGATAGTGATTTCCCTGAGTTAGAAATAGCGATCGCTTGTGGTGCAGGAACATATATTCGAGCGATCGCCCGTGATTTAGGAATTATATTCAACACAGGTGGAACACTAGCGGCTTTAACAAGAACAGAAAGCAGCGGATTTCACTTACATAATAGTCTCACCTTCACAGACTTAGAAACCCAACTCCAAACCGGCACATTTCAACCCATCCCCCCAGATACAGCCTTACAAAAATTACCATCTGTAAATTTACCAGGAACATTTGCCAAAAAATGGTGTCAAGGACAGCAAGTAGCAGTAAATTCTGATCTGTTAGGAATAGTGCGAGTCTATGAACAAGAAACCCGCTTTTTAGGTATTGGAGACTTACAAGATCATATCTTGATTCCCCAAATGGTTTTTGAACCCATTTCCTAGCATTGACAAAAACAAAATCCCCAAATTCTTCCAGAAGTCCGGGATCTGACCAAATTATATCTTGTATAAATACGGAATTTGGCTTTTTGAATGTGGATTTTAATTAAGTATCAAGGGGAATCTTACTATGATGAACTTGCAAAATCCTATTAATTATCTGTTAAAAATTGCAATCAGACTTTCTCCAGCCCTAATTATCCTCGTAATTTTATCTAGTTCTAATTTACCCACACTGGCACAAACTGAACCAAGTATCAAATTTCCCACAGGACATGACAGAGGTAGACCTAAAAGAACACAAGCAGGAGGAGCAAGATTGATCTTCCCAACTACTCAAGATCGTGGCGCTCCGCAAAGAACAGGTGCAGCAGGAAGAAGAGGAAATTCTTGTATTATTACTGAGAATGGCCAACCATCCTTAACAGCCCTCATGCCAACATCAGATAATCATGGGCAAACAGTAACCGACAATCCCATATTATACATTTATGTTCCCAAAAGCAGCACAAAAATTGGAGAATTTGTAGTTATAGATGACCAGGGAAATGACATTTACCGGACCAATTTTACACTACCTAGTCAACCGGGAATAGTGCAACTTACCATCCCAACCAGTGCTTCCCTAAAAATAGGTAAAACATATCAATGGTACTTTACTATAACTTGTAATCCTGAAGATAGAAGTCAGGATCAATCTATATTTGGTGCATTGGAACGTACTACATTAGGTTCACTTTTAAATACTTCTCTTGAGCAAGCAACACCTATAAAACGAGCCAAAATTTACGCCAAGAATAAGATTTGGTATGAAACTATCAGTAATGTTGCTTCCGTGCGAACTGAAAACCCAGAACTATGGACAGATTTGTTAAACTCAGTAGGTCTAGAAGAATTTGCCAAAGTACCTTTTGTTGATTTTGGTACACCAGAACCTTAATTTTGTAAACCTATTCCCAAGTTGCCACATCTCTGAATACAAGAGGAATTTCTCCCTGTGATAAGGGAAATTCTAAAAAAGTTTCCCTATATCCCAAATATCCAGATTCAGTAAAAGACATTAACATCCGTCCTAGTGCTAACCATACCTCAGACTCATATTCCCAATCACTAGCACGTCTAGCACGACCAGCAATAGAACGTAACGCCCAAAAATAAGAATTCCTCACCACCGAACCACCTTTTTTAAATTCAGGTACATCCTCATGGTGAAGAAATAAAACATTATTTTCAATTCTCGCTCTCATAATAATTTTAGATTTTAGATTTTAGATTTTAGATTTTTTATATTATATTTTCTATATTATATTTTATAACGTTTCTCCTAGCCCCCCTTTTTAAGGGGGTTGGGGGGATCTAAAAAACAACTATATACTAGAAGTTAAACCCAGACGAAAAGTAAACCCAGGACTATAAATCCGATTAACTCGTTCATATTGTTCACCCAGTAAATTTTCTAAGTAAACAGTCACTCCTAAATTTTTACTTACAGGAATACGACCACTCAAATCTAAATTCACAAAAGAAGGTGAAAAATCTGTATTTCTATCACCAGCAGCAGTATTAATAAACAGAGCGCGGCGACTACCACTATTATAAGTCAGATACAAATTAGCTTGCCATCCATTCTTTTGATAACCAATTCCACTTTGCAGCAACGAATAAGGAATCAAAGCTAATTGTAAACCTTGCTCAGTTCCCGTTTTAATTTGAGCATCTGTATAAGTATAGTTGACAAAAGTAGACCAATCACGAGCAATTTTTAATCGCAAAGCAGCTTCTAAACCATTGGTATCTACCAAACCAACATTTTCCCATCTGCCATTAATTACTCCTAACCGATTATCTAAACTACTGCCAAAATATGTAAACTGTGCCAGCAAATTACTAAACAAATTAAAATCTACACCCGCAGTCCAAGTAGAACCTGTTTCCGGTTGTAAATCTGGGTTTGAATCCCACCCATGAACCGTATCATAAAGATATAATTGGTCTAAACCCGGATTGCGTTGCGCTCCAGCCCAACTTCCCCGCACAGCAACTACAGAATTAATGGCATAACGTAAACCAGCACTGGGATTTAAATAACTACCAAATAGCCCATCAAAGCTTTGTCTCAAACCTAAATCAACTAGAAAATTATCACTAACATTCCAAGTATTAACCGCAAACAAAGCTGTATTTAAAACACTTCTATCTTCGGTTTCATTGAGAGCAATTCGAGAAGGTAATGTACTAGAAACTTCACCATTTAAGTTAGTATTTTGTAAATCTATACCCCAACGCAATTGGTTATTAGGACTAAGTTTCCAGTCATGATCTACCCTAGCTGTGATTTGTTGAGTATCTAAAACTCCAGTTCGGAAAAATGTCGCTCCCGTTGGCCCATAAGTGCTAAAGTAGTTTTGATTATAACCGATGCTAGTTGTCAGATTTGAGTCGTTACCCTGACCAAGTTTAGTTTTCCAAGATAAGCCAATATTCAAACCATCATGATCTAATCTGTCTCTTTGCAAAGGAAAACCAAAATAAATTAAACCCCGACGACTACTCAGGGTAGTTACATCTAAATTCAAAGAATTTTTAGCATCTAAATCTAAACCAATACTACCAAAATAGGTACTGGTTGAAGTATCAGCATTGAATAAAAACCCTTCAGAATCACGATTTGCTGCACCTTCAGGAACACGGTAGCGGTTATCTATAAAATATCTTTCAAAGCTAAAATTGTATTTGACTTTATTAGCTGAACCAGCATAAGTTACTTGTTGATTATTTAAATTTAATGACCCAAATTCCGCACTACCGGTTAATTTTGGTTGACTAGCACCTGTTTTTGTAATAATATTCACAATTCCGCCAAAAGTAGAGGAACCATATAAAGAGGAAGCAGCACCGCTATATAATTCAACTCTTTCAATGGACTCAACAGGAATACTATTTAAATCTGTGCTACCGTGATAAGTGTTGACATTTGTGTTGATAGGTCTACCGTTAATCAAGAAAACCGATTGATTAATAGATGCACCACGATAGTATGTACCTGTGTGAATATCTGCACCATGACCAACATCATTGATAGCAAAACCAGGCATTCTTTTTAAAACATCAGCAACGCTGGTAGCACCTTGTTTTTGAATTTCTTCTTTTTCAATGACATAAGTTGGTGTAGATTCGGGTAAAGCGTCTTTTTCTCCAATCGCTTCTAGGGAAATGTCTGCATTATTTGTAGGAGTTAAATCTTCTTCTGGCTCAGTTTCTTCCTCAACTTGATTTGCTGCGGGTTGTTGAGTTAATAACTGTGCATTAGTAGCGGGTAATTCAATTTCACTTAAACTAGGAATATGTGAATTTACTATCTTATTTTCACTTTTATTATTATCAGCTACAGCAGGAAAAGATCCCAGTAAAGTCAGTAAAGAAATTGGTAGGAAAAAAAAATTATTATTCATATTTCTGAACTCACACCTGGTAACGACAATTTTAGGTAGTTTCTCTATTAATAAAAAAATTGTCAAAAGACAATCTGTCATATTTCATAACATCAACTTCTTAAAGCAGTCGGGGAGCATTAATAAAAATTAAGCGGGACAAAAAGCCCCGCTAACTATTAGTTGATCAACTCAGATATCAATTTACTTGACCCAGTTTTTGTCTGCTTGTTCAAGTACGTAAGCAGCTACATCTTCAATTTGGTCAGGTTTTAAACGCTTGCCAAAGGCTGGCATAGCACCTTTACCATTTGTAACTTGAGCAATGATGGCTTCAGCAGAGTACATACCGTACTTTTCCAAATCTGCTTTTTTCAGGCTTTTAGCAGCATTCACTAAATTTTTACCACCTGCATGACATTGGGCGCAATTAGCACTAAATACTTTAGCTCCATTAGCAGCATCTGCCGCCAAAGCGGGACTACTGAAGGCAAAAGTGAAGATAGTGATGCCTAGCAGTAATACAGAAATTATCTTTTTCATCTCGTGTTCTCTCTACAACAATCGCTGATTAGGTGAAATATCCTCCATAATTCTCTTTTGATTTTGTTGCATTAGTCAAATGACAGGCTGTCAAACTTGGGCTAAATAATTGAGATGTTAAGATTGATTGATTGTGATATCAAGGGTTTGTCAAAAATGTAAAATTATGTAAACAGAAGAAGTCTGCGATACCCCTTGTTCAGTATTGATAATTCTACTAATATAATTGAACAATCAGATCCCCGACCTACAAAAAAGTCGGGAATATATTTCGTTATCTGACTGATAAACTTAGTTTGCCCAGCCAGCTTCTGCTTGTTCCATGACGTAAGCAGCTACATTGGCAATTTCATCAGAGTTTAAACTATCTTTGAAAGCTGGCATAGCATTTTTACCATTTGTAACTTGAGCAATAATAGCAGCTTCTGAGTAAAGATTGTACTCTTCCAAATCTGCTTTGCTCAAACTTTTGGCAGCATTAACTAAATTTTTACCCCCTGCATGACAAGAAGCACAATTAGCTGTAAATACTTCTTTTCCATCAGCAGCTAAAGCGGGACTACTGAAGGCAAAAGTGAAGATAGTAATGCCTAACAGTAATACAGAAATTATCTTTTTCATTGTGTGTTCTCTCTACAACAATTGCTGATCAGGAGCAAGATACTCCATGAGTCTCTTTTTATTGTGTTGTATTAGTCAAAATAAAAACTGTAAAACTTGAACTTAATAATTGATAATCATATATTTAAGGCTTATTCTTTCAGTGGTTTGGGGGAAATGTTAAATTCTTTGGAACTAAAATATAAAACTTAATTCGAGGTATTTTAATAATAATTTCAAAGTTAAACATGAGAAAAATGGTAATGATTCAGGGTTAAAAAAATGGGAGATATATGTATAAATAAATCCTGGTGATAAGATCCCTGACTTCTTGTTTGATAATAACAATAAATTATCAGAAGATTTTAGAATTCGGGGATCTCTGTTTGCACAAATTTCTATTGATTTGCTAACTCAGTTATTACTGCTTCACTCACACGACAAATTCGCCAATCTTCTAAAATATCAGCGCCCATACTGCGGTAAAATTCCTGTGCGGAAACATTCCAATCTAAAACACTCCACTCTAACCGCCCACAATTACGTTCTAGAGCTATTTTGGCTAATTTATTCAGCAGAGCTTTACCAATACCTTGGCGGCGATATTCTGGTAAAACAAATAAATCTTCTAAATAAATTCCTGGCTTGGTGAGAAAGGTAGAATAATTGTGAAAAAATAAAGCAAAACCCACACCCTTACCTGCAACTTCAGCTAAAATTGCCTCTATATATTTTGGTTCACCAAATAGATGTTCTTGTAGTGCTTGAGCATTACCAGTGACAGCATCAGATAATTTTTCATATTCTGCTAGTCCCTGAATCAATTCAAACAATACAGCACTATCACTAGCTTGGGCAAATCGGATAATTAAGTCACTATGGTAAGTCATTAGTATTGAGCGTATAGTTCAAAGTCCATACATAGTTTATAGCTAAGTGTGTAAATTTTCTTAACTAATGACCAATGACTAATGACTAATGACTAATGACTTAAATTAACCAACCTTTTAAACGTTTAGCTATATGAGGACGACGTAATTTTCGCATCGCTTTACTTTGAATTTGACGTACTCGTTCACGGGAAAGGTTAAACATATTACCAACTTCTTCCAGAGTGCAGGGTTCACTGGTTGTCAGTCCATAGCGTAAAGAAATTACGTCTTTTTCCCTGGGGGTGAGTACATCTCCTAAGACTTCCCATATCTCCTGACGCATCATATTTTCGTTCATTTTTGCTTCTGGAGATTGGTTATCTTCGTCTTCTAGCAAGTCCATCAATTCCGTATCTTCTTCTTTACCGACACGGTGGTTCAGGGAAAGTGCTTGACGACGCAGTTGTTGCAGTTGACGCAGTTGTTGGACGCTAATTTCCAAACATTCTGCCATTTCCGCTTCTGTCGGGTTGCGAGCTAGTTTTTGCTTCAGTTCCCTTTGAGCTTTTTTAAGTTTGTTGAGTTTTTCAACAATGTGAATTGGTAAGCGGATAGTGCGAGCATCATTAGCGATCGCTCGTGTAATTGCCTGTCTAATCCACCAATAAGCGTAAGTCGAAAACTTATAGCCCTTATCAGGATCAAACTTCTCTGTAGCGCGATTTAAACCCATTGCCCCTTCTTGAATTAAATCTAGAAAAGGTACTCCCCGGTTAAGATATCTTTTAGCAATAGATACTACTAATCTCAAGTTAGAGCGAATCATTTTCCGCTTCGCTACCCTACCTTGATACAACCGACTTTCCAGTTGCTTTTCCGTCATATCAAACTTAGCAGCTACCTCGTTTTTGCTGGGGTGTTGTCCCAGTTCTTCTTCTAAAGCCGCTTGCAAGTCTTTTACTTCTTCTAAAAACCTAACTCGACGCGCCAATTCTACTTCTTCATCAGGTTTAAGGAGGGGATAACGCGCCATTTCTTTAAAAAACGCGCCCACAGCATCGTCATGTTCGGTTTTATTATATCCCGAAGGACGAGCGGCTGCCATTTCATCCCCATCTCGTTCATCTGACTCCAAATTTTCGACAATTGAAGCGTCTTCAAATACTACTGCTTCTAAACTATCCAGTGATGGTTCTTCATGATCAGCAGCGTTATCCAGTATTTCCATTGTTCCCAATTCAGCAAGATTCATAGTTTCCTTTCGGGATAGTTGCTTTGTTTGGTACATAATTTAGTGACAGCTGCTCGTTTGAGAATAGTTAGTTTTTACCAGAGGACATATACACCCAATTTACTCAGCCAAATACAATCTTCTTGAAAATTCCTGATTCGGAATCAAAATCTGTATCTGCCTGTCATGTTTTGGTTACATTTAGATACAATTTATATTGTCTTTGCACCCAAAATACCATCTTTTCCCACTACCAGCAGACATATTCCTAATTTTTTTCTTAATCACCAAATATGTCAAACCCCCCTCAAACATTCTCCAGCTTAACAAATATAAAAATTCCATCTAAAGACCCTATACATTAAATTTTCATGTATTTTCATGAAGTTTTGTTGGATTTGGAGTAGGAAAGTCAACGCTTCCCAAATGATCCAAATTACAAAAATAGTAGCTTAAAATCCGGACAATCTTGATTGTATAAGAGCATCTCACATACAAAATCTCTTGAATATCTATCAATAGGTGGAAAAAGCCTACTACCTATTTAGTAGATAAAAAACCGATTCATTAATATCTAAGATACTTTCATTTGTGTAGTTAGCATCAAATATTTATTGCACGTACTGTAGATATTAATTGATCTAGTAGATTACACATAAACAAAGTTATCAAGTATGATGAGTAAGAAAAGTATTGCGAAATACAGTTTATTTGTAGTAAAGTAAGAACTTACAGTTAAGTAAGCGTGGTAAATTTTCTCCAGGCTGGTGAGCAAATATCTATTAAAAAAGCCCAAAATTATGTATATTCAGGATGTAAGTTTATCCTCTCTAGTAGTAGCTGAACCAGGGGAATTATACAATTCAAAAACAACAGTTTATCGTTGGATTGAAGTATTGGTAGATTTTCCAGGAAGCTCAGAGTTATTTACATATAAATTACCAGAACAGTTAGAAATAAAACCAGGGGATATTTTGACTGTTCCCTTTGGGACACAACAGGTAGGAGCGATCGCGATTCGTTTCTTATCTCAACCACCAGCAGATTTAGCACCAGAGAAAATTCGGGAAGTAGAAGATGTAGTTAGCAAAGGATTTTTTCCTAGCACCTATTGGGAATTACTCAATCGTATTGCTGCTTATTACTATACACCCTTAATTCAAGTAATTCGGGTAGCTTTACCACCAGGAATATTAGGGCGATCGCAACGTCGTTTGCGTTTGACATCCTTGGGAAAAGATCAAGATGTTTTGAGCAACACTTCAGTTTTCATGTCACCAACAGCGCAACAAGTTTTACAACTCTTGCAAAAAACTTCAACAGGTGACTATAGCTATTACTATATCCAACAAAAAATTAAATCTGCCTATCGGGGAACTCGTGAATTAATTCGCTTGGGATTAGCAGAAAACTACCTAGAACCACCAAGACTAAATCAACCTAAATTACAAAAAGCAGTCACCCTATTAGATAACAATGACCAAAATTTAACACCTCGTCAAAAAGAAATTATTGAAGTGCTAAAACGACAAGGTGGAGAATTATGGCAAACTGAATTATTACAAACTTGCAGCACCAGTACCTCCACATTGAAAGCCTTAGAACAAAAAGGTTATATAGTAATTGAAGAACGGGAAATATTACGCAGAGAACAAAGTCCCCTTATGGCTGGGGATCAAGCTAAATCATTAACCGCAGCCCAAAATAGCGCCTTAGAAACTATCAAATCATTAAATGGATTTACACAAGTTTTACTACACGGTGTCACAGGATCAGGAAAAACCGAAGTTTACCTACAAGCGATCGCACCCCTACTCAACCAAGGAAAATCAGCATTAGTATTAGTCCCAGAAATTGGACTCACACCCCAACTCACAGACAGATTTCGCGCCCGCTTTGGTAACAAAGTCCAAGTTTATCACAGCGCCCTTTCCGACGGTGAACGTTACGACACCTGGCGACAAATGTTCACAGGAGAACCCCAAGTAGTCATCGGTACACGCAGCGCCATTTTTTCCCCATTACCCAACCTGGGATTAATTATCCTCGACGAAGAACACGACAGCAGCTTTAAACAAGACTCACCCATCCCCACCTACCATGCTCGCACCGTCGCCCAATGGCGTGCAGAATTAGAAAATTGTCCTTTAATTCTGGGATCAGCCACCCCCTCCCTTGAAAGTTGGGTAAGTATCAAGGAAAGCAGGGGAGCAGGGAGCAGGGAGCAGGGGGAAGTTAATAACCCAATACCCCAATACCTATCCCTTCCCGAACGCATCAACTCCAGACCTCTACCACCAGTAGAAATAATTGATATGCGGCGAGAGTTGAAAGAAGGAAACCGTTCGATATTTAGTAGATCCCTGCAACAAGCTTTAGAAGAATTAAAAGAGAGAAAACAACAAGGAATATTATTTATCCATCGTCGCGGACATAGCACCTTTGTGTCCTGTCGCAGTTGTGGTTATGTGCTGGAATGTCCAAATTGTGATGTGTCCTTGGCTTATCACCATGTAGAAGCGGGTGCGCCTGAATTATTAAGATGTCATTATTGTAATTATGGTCAACCACACCCCAAACACTGTCCTCAATGTAGTTCCCCCTACCTGAAATTTTTTGGTAGTGGTACTCAAAGAGTCGCCCAGGAACTCAACCGCCAATTTCCCCACCTCAAATTAATTCGTTTTGATAGCGACACCACCCGCAACAAAGGCGCACACCGCAACCTTTTAACCCAATTTGCCAACGGTGAAGCAGATTTATTAGTGGGTACACAAATGCTCACCAAAGGATTAGACTTACCCCAAGTTACCCTTGTAGGCGTAGTTGCGGCTGATGGGTTACTACATTTATCAGATTATCGCGCCAGTGAAAGAGCTTTTCAAACCTTGACCCAAGTTGCAGGAAGAGCGGGAAGAGGAGAAGATCCAGGAAGAGTAATTGTGCAAACCTATACCCCAGAACATCCAGTTATTGAAGCTGTGAAAACCCACGACTATCAATCTTTTTGTGATGCAGAATTAGAACAACGGGAAGCTTTAAATTATCCCCCTTATGGTAGATTAATATTATTACGTTTGAGTAGCCTTGATCCCATTCAAGTACAAAATAAAGCCCAGATCATTGCGACAAATTTCAGCGAACAAGAAGGATTTGAGATATTAGGACCAGCACCAGCTAGTATATTAAGAGTAGCTAATCGTTATCGCTGGCAAATATTATTGAAATTTGCTCCCGATGCCCTACCAAATTTACCAGATTGGGAGGAAATCAGAAAGCTTTGTCATCCTGCGGTCAGTTTAACGATTGATGTAGATCCTATCAATATCATGTAAATATCAAAAACAAAAATCATGGTTAACAAAGTTGCAATTATCGGTGCTGGTCCTAGCGGACTACTTCTAGCTCATTATTTACTACGTCGTGATCACAAATACCAAATTGATATTTATGAACGTCGTTCAGATCCTTGTGGAATTTCCTTTGATAAAACCCGTACCTTTCCCATTTCCCTTGGTGAAAGAGGAATGAATGCTTTACGTCAAATTCCCGGACTAGAGGAAGCAGTGAAAGCCGTAAGCCTAGAAATAAAAGGTACAGTTCTGCATCAAAAAAACGGCAAAAATCGCATCATCAACCGCAAAAAACCTCTTATTACCCTAGACAGAAATCATTTAGCAACTGTCATTTTAGAAAATTTACTCGAAAAATATGATAGCAGTCGCATTAATATTCACTTTAATTGTCAATGTACAGAAATAGATTTGGCAAACAAAAACATTAAAATTTACCAAACTACATCCACCGATCATCAAACAGAATTCACTGCCAATTATGACTTACTAATTGGTGCTGATGGAGCGCGTTCTGTAGTCAGAGAAGTTTTTCTAAATACCGAAGACTTTCAATTTGAACAAAATTACGTTCCCAATGCTTATAAATCTATTTTTCTTCCTAACCCAGATCAAATACCAGGAATTGATTTACAAAAACAGAGAGTCCACAGTTGGCGAATGAATGGAGGTGTCTCCATACTCATGTTACATCAAATAGATGGCAATATGAACGGAGTAATCCTTTTTCCCTATGCTGAAAATCCCATTGAAAAACTCACAACTGCTGAAGAAGTGCAGCAATTTTTTCAAGATAATTTTCCAACTATTGGGCAATTAATGCCAACATTAGAAGCAGAAGAATTTGCCAAAAAACCGATATCTAGAGTTTTAACAGTGCGTTGCAACCGCTATCATTTAGGAGATAGTGTATTGTTAATTGGTGATGCTGCTCATGCAGTTTCTCCTTCCATTGGACAAGGGTGTAATTCAGCTTTAGAAGATGTGCTAATTTTTGATAGAATTTTAGATGAATACGCTGATAATTTAGCATCATCATTACCAGAATATAGCTTACGTCGTCAACCTGATGCGTTTGCTTTAAGAGAGTTAAGCGATTATTCTTTTCCTACTTCCAAAGAGTTATTTTCTGAGTTTATCATTCGCAATGCCTTAGCCAAACTTCTTCATCAAATCTTTCCCAAAACTTTCTTCCCACCTATATTTGAAGCTGTATTTGCAGAGGATATTTCTTACAGAGAAATTTTGCATAAATACCAAGGTTGGATATCCAAAGTCAAAAAGAATAATGACAGGTAACAGGTGACGATGCTCAAAGTCTTTCAGTGTCTAAGTTTTAATTTTGTTAATGTCATAACCCCTGGTCTACGACTATCATAATTAAAAGTAAGCATTTAGTCAACGCTAGGTAGACCTATTGCTAACATCAAGCTACACTACCCTTCTATTTTTCAGTGGCGATAATGTGTAAATCTATTTTCTTATCTCTAATTGAATCCATTAATCGCTGAGTAAAAGAGCCTTTAATAAATCTTTTCCATTTCGGTTGTTGACTTTCACCAATAACTATTTGAGTGATGTGATGGGTAGCAGCAACCTGAGCAATTTCTTTAGCAACATTGCTACTTTTGACGTGCAGAAACTCACCACCAAATTCTCGACAAAGTTTCTCACAAGTATCAATGTGTAAACTTTCTTGTTTAGTAAGAAACCGTTCAGGATCAGCTATAAATAAAGCATAAAGAGGAGCATTCATATAATTGGCAAGTCGCGCCCCACGCCGTAATAATTGAAGAGAATTAGGATAAGTAGATACACATACCAAAACCCGTTCATGGATTTTACAACTTTCTCCCGCAGCAGTCGAAGTATTTGCTTCTTCCTCAACTGTATCTGCTACTTCTCTTAAGGCTAATTCCCGCAAAGCAATGAGATTGCGACGCTGAAAAAAGTTCTTTAAAGATTGCTCAATTTTATTAGCAGCATAGATTTTTCCTTCTCGCAGACGCTCTTCTAAAGTCTCTGGAGTGACATCAATCACAACCACCTCGTCAGCTTCATCCAGCACCCGATCTGGAATGCGTTCTCGCACCACAACACCAGTTATTCTTGCCACCAAATCATTCAAACTTTCTAGATGTTGAATGTTAAGCGTAGAATAGACATCTATACCAGATGCTAAAATTATTTCTACATCTTGATAGCGTTTTTCTCTATCAGAACCTGGTATATTTGTATGGGCTAATTCGTCAATTAATACCAGTTGGGGAGAGCGTTCTAAAATTGCCTCCGTGTCCATTTCTTGCAGTTTGATATTCTGTTTAATAATGGCTTTTCTGGCAATTAATTCTAATCCTTCAGCTTTGAGAGCAGTATCTTTACGTCCATGAGTTTCTAAAATGCCAATAACAACATCAATTCCCTCTTGTTTAAGTTGGTGTGCTTCCTCTAGCATTTTATAAGTTTTACCTACACCGGGAGCCATACCAATAAAAATTTTATGCTTCCCTCGACGCGCAGGACGGATATAAGAACTATCAGGGGAGGGTGTATTAGGATGAAACATGAATATTATCAACTTTAGTTAATAACTATCATTATACTTCCGTTTGATCCTAAAAAGCTCCCAGAGAATTATTTCTATTTACAACCCACCAGAGTATGTATTTAATTCTATCCCAATCCCAAGTTCTTTTTTACTGCTTTTCAATTCTTTCCAAAGTGTTTCAATCTGATCATAGGCTTCCTCTGGAGAGAGTTTACCACCTGTTTCTAGGGCAGTTATATAAGCAACTTTTTGAGAAAATATTTGCAGGTTGGCATTAAATACTAGGTTTTGTGGCTTAACTTGACCATAGTAGCAACTGCGGGGGTAGAGGAAATTATCTTTGTCTCTTTGATTTGGCATTTTTATATTCTCATAAACCAGATTTGGCTAATGTAGCATCGAAACCGTCATGAAAATTATCACCTTGTTAGCCCATTTCTGGACTTTAATTTATGATTTTTGACCTTTATTTGTGGTAAATCTTTTTTGTCTTTGTATAGGTAGCAAATTTCAACTAACGTAGTCCAAATTTCTAGAGAACCATGAAATTGACTAATGACATCATCAACAATTCTGGAAACGTTCTGTTGAAAAAAGTCTGGCTCAAATCCATAGAATACTCTTGATAAATTATTAGCAAATAGTTCGAGAGATTGTTTACGTTCTTCATTTTGGGTAGATTCTGAAGCTTTGATTACCTGAGTATGTATTGCTGAGATTTTTTCCAAAATTTCCTCAGAATCCAGTAAGGTTACTTCCCCTGAGTAATGAAATTTTATTCCCAGATCATTAAGCTCATAAACACTGTTCTTAATTTTCTTTTTCAGCAGGTTACATATTTCCTCATTAAATATCTCACTAGCAAGAGGATTACGCATATAGTTATTTCTAATATGGTTTTGGACAGCATCAACGTGTGCAGCTACAATACCTTCTTGCTGTATCCATAACCTATAGATATAATCCTCAAACCTGAGTCTAGTTGGGAAAAAGGGTGGTAAACCCAAGCGATTATCATATCCTGCGACTCCGCAATCCATTCTCCAGTTTTTGTTAGTAATTACTGGTCTAAAATTGGTGAGAATATAAAAATCATTCAAGTCATTAGGACTGATTTGAGTTTCATCATGAAGATACATATTCACGAAATCAATGGTATCAATATCGTTAGTTCCTGTGCGAAATGTTTGGGCAATTTTCACAATGGAATTATTTAATACTGTTCCTTCCTGTAGTACAAGACTGTTCTCTCTAAAATAACCCTTGGTGGCGTTAGTTTCTAAATCCATTGCTGTGTCCATGAGAAATTCTCCTGTTTCAAAGTTTTCAGGTACATGACTCGCTTTTTGACCAAGAACATCACCAAAAGCAGTGAGTAAATCAAAGGATTTATGAACAAATCCTTCGTCATTAGGTTTGACCAATTTACCTCGACATATTTCCGAATTTGATAAAGATTCTGGTCTAGTTTCCATCAAAGCATAAGGTCGCATATCATCATCTGCACTGACCATGAAATGTCCAAGGGTATACATCAATGTAAAGTTACGATTACCTCCATAACTAGGTCGAAATAAGTTTTTCACAAGTGATTCCAACTTGCGATCGCGCAGTCTTTCATTTAGAAAAGTAATAAACTGCTCTTTTTCATGAGGTCCAACATAATATAGATCGTTGACAGTCTTCGTTTGTTCTAAAAGTTGGTAGTATTTTTCGTAATTACCAAGAGTTGAATCATCAAAAACGATCATTTTGATTGCGTGTCCGTTTACCCAGAAATTCTCATCATATTTCTCGATTGTTTCGGCTACATCTCTGAGTCTATGAGTGGGAATTACAAAGATAGTTTCTTTCGGTTTCATAATTGCCTTTGATTGTTTTACATGAAGTTGAAAAATTTACACCTTTCTTGTAACTTTTAAAAGTTAAAAGTGGTTCTGAACGTACCAATTACTGCATCATCATTGTCGGAACTTTGACCAGGATTTGTTAACCAAATTATTCCTGGAGTGATAGAAATATTGTCGCTGAGACAATAGATGAGACATTTTGATTTTCCTCACACCTGGTTTATGTAGACAACAATTTACTTACTGCTAAGAAGACTTCTTCCAGATTCTTTCCAAAGTCTCTATTTGCTGTCTTCTTTCAATAGTCATTTCTTGAGCGATATCAGGTACTCGCTTTTGGCTATTATTTAATAGCTCAATTTGGTGGATTATTTCTCTTGGAGGCAGACGAGCCTGTTTTTGACAATTTCTATACCTTAAAAAGCACCCTAAAATCAAGCCAATAATTGCCAAATTTACAAAAGATACTGCCAGATAGCCAGTATATGGTTCAGGGTGATTTACAGATTTAGGCTGACTAGGCTGAGGGATAATACCAATGGAAAAAGTAGGCTGAAGATGAAAGTTATTGAAGTTCATAACATAGCTATAAATAGCGAATTATAAATGAGATCCGCAATTATAAAGTGGGTTTTAATTGCTTTCTAAATTCAGAACTTGGTAAACAATTTTTGAGATTTCTGTTTTCAATTTGCTAGGAATTGAATTTGATTCAACGACTAAAACCACACAAGCAATAGTAAAAGCAATCACAGTGACACTGATCTGGCACATTTTTTTTAGCTTGTATCTAGTCTTCGTATAAACAGCCGTTGATTTTTTCTCTTTTACAGGAGGTACAGCCGCCGCCGCAGCTAAACGAGGACTTAAAAACTCTGCTACTTTTCGCGCCAGTTCTCCACCTTCAGTCTTCGCAGGAAAGTAATACCAATCTTGTGTTTCAGGATTAAAAACTGTGCGGGAATAAACAGGATTATCTGCGATCGCACTTACAGAAGTTGGTGAATTTTTTTGAGGACTTAAATCAAAAAAAGGAGTTTCAAAATAGTCATCTATATTTGTGGTTTTAGTATGACCTAATAAACTATTCAAATCTATCAGTGCCTCTGCTGCAAAGTGATAGCGTAGTTTAATTGCTGGCTGTACTAAGTTACAGAGAATTTTCTCTAAAGAAAGACTGATCGGTGCAACTAAATATGACTGCCATATCCACATATCTTCACTACAATCATATAAATCAAAAGGCGACATTTGAGTTAATAAATGTAGACAAGTAACACCCAAGCTGTAAAGGTCGCTGGCAAATACAGCTTTACCTCTAATTTGTTCCGGTGCAGCATATTCTGCACTACCGATAATTGTTCCAGTTTCCCAAGGTTGCCAATTATATTTAGCAGCACCAAAATCTACTAAAAATAATTTGCTGTCTGTGCGACGACGAATAATATTAGCAGGTTTGATATCCCGGTGAATTACTTGATGAGTGTGAATAAACTGCAATAAAGGCAACAATTCATCAAGTATTTGGCAAATTTTTACTTCATTGAACGGACCAGAATCAAATAATTCTTGTTCTAAATTTTGTCCATCAACCCATTCCTGGACTAAATATTGCTTACCTTCTTCTTCAAAAAAATCTAAGAATTTGGGAATTTGGCAATGATGACCTAGTTCTGCTAAACGCACAGACTCTTGCTGAAATAATGCCCTAGCTTTTTGTTGATAATAGTCTATTTCTGGTTGTGAAAAAAATTGCTTTATGACACATAAATTAGATACTGAATCATCCAAGTATTGCCTAATTTTAACATCTTGCTCATCAACAGCTAAAAAAGTTTTTCCAAATCCTCCTTGCCCAATATTTTTTATGAGACGATAGCGGCCACTCAGAAGAGTATTTGACTGAATAAACCCAGCATAGTTATCTCCTTCTGAAAACTTTAGGTATTGTTGTTTATCGGGAAAACCGCTGCACATACAACGGATTACTCCTTAAATTAAATGGTTTAAACAAATTTTTCCAAACTTGCCTTTGTGATATTTTTCATCCCATTTCTTCCTACTCTTCTGACACCCCCACGTTCACGTTGAAACAATTTTATTTCTTGAGTATTAGGTAATAAAATCGGGTTTTGTGATAATGGAAAAGTTTGATATTTTAACCCCCCTAATATGAAATAGGAATAGCAAGGCGTAAATAACATCCAAATAAGGAAGTTCAAACAAATCAAGATTTTAATTTTTTCTGTTGTCAGCATAGAAATTGATATTATTGTTCCTAATTCAACTCCCAGACGTTAAAAAATCTAATGCAAGATTCAATTTCAAAACATTCACTCCTGGTTCACCAAAGAGATCCAAAAAACGCCCATCAGTGTTTTGAGAAATTAAAGTTTCTAGTTGCTGTGGTTCAATTCCTCTTGCTTTAGCAATGCGTGGAATTTGTACTTTTGCACTTTCAGGACTAATGTGAGGATCAAGACTTGAACCAGAAGTGTAAACTAAATCAGCAGTAGGTTGAATACCTGCTTTTTTAAGTCGCTGAATTTCACCTTCATTACCATTAATTCTTTCCAACAATGCGGGATTACTAGGAGCTAAATTACTAGCACCAGAGACACCAGTTTTCAAAATACCAGCCTCATCATTTTTAGGATCTGCGGTGCTATAGTTAGTAGTGCTAGGACGACTCCAAAAATACTTTTCACTTGTAAAAGGTTGACCAATTAAAGCTGAACCAATAACCACACCTTGGGAATTTGTAATTAAACTACCATTTGCTTGATAAGAAAAAGCAACCTGTCCCGAAATCAACATCAATAAAGGATAGATAAAGGTTGTTATCACCCATAAAACTAAAGTTGAACGAATTGCTTTACTAATTTGGTGTCTCTGACTCATATTAAAATCTCTCCATTTCAAAAATATTAAAGTTTTTGTTGGTTTAACACAGATCCCCGACTTCTTTTTTTATCTTATAAATAAATTCTGAATTGATCTCAGAAGTAGGGGATCTTATTAGAGGATATTAGAAAAAATCATTAAAATCTCTCAGGTTGAAAAATCACAACAAACAAATAAACACAAAGACAGAGAGTAACAAGTCCCAATAAAGTAATTGTGTAAGCAGAAAAACGTGATTCTGATCCTGGTGTTGCAGCTTGCACTGCTGGCGCTAATAACACATTAAAGCAAAGTAATAAAAACAAACTCAGAGGAAGACGATGACCTTTAGAAAATGCCATTGATAAATATTCCATGATTTTCAATCCAAAAGAAAGCTAAAATTAAGCTAAACCCACAGACACAATTAAAACATCAATAATTTTGATAGCGATAAAGGGAGCAACCACACCACCCAAACCATAAATAAAGATATTTCGTTGCAAAAGTTGGTCAGCAGTGAGAGGACGAAATTTCACACCAGTTAATGCTAAAGGAATCAAAGCCGGAATAATTAAAGCATTGTAAATTAAAGCTGATAACACAGCAGATTGGGTACTGGCTAAACCCATAATATTTAATCCACTCACACCAATACCAGGGAAAATTGCCGGAATAATTGCAAAGTATTTAGCGACATCGTTAGCAATAGAAAAAGTTGTTAAAGCCCCACGAGTAATGAGTAATTGTTTGCCAATAGTCACGATATCAATTAATTTTGTGGGATCAGAATCCAAGTCCACCATATTAGCAGCTTCCTTTGCCGCTTGTGTACCAGAATTCATTGCCACACCCACATTTGCTTGAGCTAAAGCTGGTGCATCATTAGTACCATCTCCAGTCATAGCAACTAATTTTCCTTGAGCTTGTTCATTGCGAATGACTTCAATTTTATCCTCTGGAGTTGCTTCCGCAATAAAATCATCAACTCCTGCTTCTTGGGCAATAACTGAAGCTGTGAGACGGTTATCTCCTGTTAACATTATAGTTTTAATACCCATTCTTCGCATTTGGGCAAATCGTTCTTTAATCCCTGGTTTGATAATATCTTTGAGATAAATTACACCGTAAATTTCATCATTTTTACAAACTGCTAAGGGTGTACCACCTAACTTAGAAACTCGCTCATAGGCTACATCAAGTTCTGGTGTTAATTTCCCATTGCGAGAACGGACAAATCCTTTAATTGCATCTACAGCACCTTTGCGAATTTCCACACCATTGGGTAAATTAATGCCACTCATTCGCGTTTTAGCAGAAAATTCAATACCCTCCGCAGTTTTGGGATTAAAATCTAATTTTGCCCCTAATGATTCTGCTAATTTAACAATAGATTTTCCTTCGGGAGTTTCATCAAAAACACTGGATGCTAAACAAATTTTAGCAACTTCATCTAAAGAATGACCTTTGACGGGAATAAATTCCTCAGCCATGCGGTTGCCTAAAGTAATAGTTCCCGTTTTATCTAAAACCAAGGTATTAATATCTCCACAGGCTTCTACAGCCCTGCCAGATGTGGCTATGACGTTAAATTGGGCGACTCTATCCATTCCAGCAATGCCAATTGCACTTAATAAACCGCCAATTGTAGTAGGAATTAACGCCACTAATAAAGCAATTAATACCGCAATACTCACAGGTGATTTAACATAAACTGACACGGTAGGTAAAGTGGCAATTACCACTAAAAAAACCTGAGTTAAAACTGCTAAAAGCACAGTTAAAGCAATTTCATTAGGGGTTTTAGTTCTCGCAGCACCTTCAACTAAAGAAATCATCCGATCAATAAAACTTTGTCCCGGATCTGATGTGACTCTAATGATTAATTCATCAGAAGTAATACGAGTTCCTCCCGTTACAGAACTAGCAATATCAGTTCCTGGTTGTTTTAATACTGGTGCAGATTCTCCAGTAATAGCAGATTCATCAACAGAAGCTACTCCAGAAATTACTTCTCCATCTGCGGGGATCACATCACCGGAGATAACTTTAATTTGATCACCACGACGTAGAAGACTGGAATTAATTTCTTGAATAGAACCATCAGGAAGCAGTTTTTTAGCTGTAACGTCTGATTTTGTTGCTCTTAAAGAATCAGCTTGAGCTTTTCCTCTACCTTCAGCAACAGCTTCTGCAAAGTTGGCAAAAACAAGAGTAAAGAACAAAATTAAGGTAATTAAACCATTAAAAAATCGCGGATTATTTCCAGATGTAACACCAAAAAGGTTGGGTTCAACAGTTACCAAAGCTGTAATAATTGTCCCCACCCACACCAAAAACATAACTGGATTTTTGATGAGATGGCGTGGGTCTAATTTAACAAATGCTTGTTTAAATGCTCTGGAATAAAGCCCAGAACTTTGAATTTTGGGAGTGTGTTTACGTTCTTGTCTAGTTTTGGTAGTTTTCATGGAATTTTAGTTACTGTTAAATTCTGTTTTAGGAAAAACGAACCACAGAGGACACAGAGAAATACAAGTTTGAGACTGGGTAAGAAAGGAAAGATATTATTTATTTAGAAAGTAAAAACCATTCTGCAATTGGACCTAAAACCAATACAGGAAAGAAAGTTAACGCCCCCAGAATTAAAATTACTCCTCCTGTAACTCCGGTAAATAAACGAGTGTCTGTTCTGAGAGTACCGGAAGTCATGGGAACTGGTTGTTTTCTAGAAATACCATCCGCTAATAACAATAAAGCGATAATTGGAATATAACGACCGACTAAAATACTGACACTGGCGCTCAGATTCCACCACAAGGTATTATCTCCCAAACCTTCAAAACCAGAACCATTGTTTGCAGCAGCAGAAGCATATTCATAAACTACTTGAGAAACACCATGAAATCCTGGGTTACTAATACCTGAAATAGCATCAGGAAAGGCAAAAACTATCGCCCAAGGAATTAAAACAGCAAAGGGATGAACTAATAAAACTACACTGGCAAGAACTATTTCTTGTTTTTCAATTTTTCGTCCTAAAAATTCTGGTGTTCTACCTACCATTAATCCTGTTAGGAATACTGCCAAAATCAAGTAGATAAATAAATAAGCTGTTCCTGTTCCCTGTCCTCCCCAAATAATTTGTAAAAACAGATTGGAAAGGGTGGAAAATCCTCCAGTTGGCATTAAGGAATCGTGCATTCCATTAACAGCGCCACACATTGTTGCTGTTGTCATCACTGCCCAAAGTGCTGTTTGCGCCCAACCAAATCTTACTTCTTTTCCTTCTAAATTAGGTTGTTGTGATCCCAAGAGGGAATTAACAAGAGGATTTCCTTGATATTCACCAATAGCTGTTATTGCTACTAGGAAAACAAAGATGATAAATACCATCCAATATACTAACCATGCTTGTTTGAGATTATTAGCAAATACTCCATAAGTGTAAATTAAGGCTGAGGGAATAGAAATCATTGCCCAGGTTTCTAATAAGTTAGAAAAACCATTGGGGTTTTCAAAGGGATGGGCTGAGTTAATCCCAAAAAAACCACCACCATTTTCACCAATTTGTTTGATAATTTCATAATGGGCAACGGGTCCGCGAGCTATAGCTTGTGTTGCTCCTTCTAATGTTGTTGCTGTTGCTACTCCTGCTAGGGTTTCTGGTACACCAGCTATGATTAATAATAATCCCCCCACAATAGACATAGGTAATAAAATTCGGGTAATTGATTTAGTTAAATCAATATAAAAATTCCCTAGTTTTCTACCTGTTAAACCGCGAATAAAGGCAATACCTACTGCTAATCCTGTGGCTGCTGAGGTAAACATTAAAAAACCGATAGCAAAGGTTTGACTGGCATAACTAAAGGTTGTTTCTCCAGAGTAATGTTGTTGATCTGTGTTAGTTAAAAAAGATAGGGTGGTGTGTAATGCCAAATCCCAACTCGGTGCTTTTAATCCTGTAGGATTGAGCGGTAAAAATCCTTGAGTCATGAATATACAAAATACTAAAATTGCCATGACAAGATTGCTATAAAGTATGGCTTTTGCATATTGCCAACCTGTCATGTCATCTTCATTACTGACTCCAATTAATGCGTAAATTATTCTTTCTGTGGGATTTAATACGGGATCTAATACTGTTCTTTCCCCTAGAAAAACACGAGCAATATATTTTCCCAGTATGGGAGTGGTGGCAATGACAATTATTAATGTCAATGCTATTTGTATCCAACCTTGTATCATGAATTATTAAAACTCCTAATAGACTTAATTAAATAGGCATAATATGAGCTTCACCAATTTATATCATTATTGATTTTGATCTTGAAAGCAAGGGATACAAGGATATAAAAACTGTTTATTTTTTATGTTTGTGTGTTTACTGCAAGATATATATCACTGTTTAGTAAGTTTAGTTGAAATCTAAACACTAGATATGTTTTTGTTTAAATATTGTTTAAGTGTTGTTCAGATATTTCCATTAAATACTTATGTAAAGGTCATATAATACGGAATAATTAACCACGGAAGCACGAAATACATAGAGAAATGAGGGTCTGAGAAATAGGATAATTTTTTTGCCTTGACAATTTTCAAGTTTAATGGATGATATATTTAAGAGAAGTTGATCTTTAGGTTAATAGATTGTTATCATGATGATTAAAACTTATATTTTATCATCAATACCCATTACCAGTTTCAACTAGGGCAGCTAAGTATTTGATTTTGATATAAATTGAGTTTAGGTAATTAAAAAATGACATATTTACAAATTAATTTATTCAACAGAAATTTTTTCCTTGGTAAAAGTTTTGTAATTATCACTATATTTATATTGCTAGTTTCTTTAGAATATTCTACCCCCAATGATTATGTTTTTGGATATCTTTATAGTGGTTCAATTGTCTTAGTTAATTATTGGTTTGGAGGTATGGCAACAAGAAGTGCCACTTTTCTTGCTGTTTGTTTAACTATATTAAATATTTGGATACCTGGAAATGAATCTATTCAGGCTTTTACTATTGCTAATCGCTTCATTGCAGCTATAGCATTAATAGTTACAGGATTTTTGAGTCAAAGATTGAGCAAAACTCAACAAACTATTGCATTAACTCAAAATCAATTAGCAGCCCAAGAACAACTAATGAGACTACGAGAAGATTTTGCTTCTACACTGACTCATGATTTAAAAACTCCAATTTTAGGCGCAATTGAAACTATTAAAGCATTTCAACAAGAAAAATTTGGTGCGGTTTCACCAAGTCAAGAAAAAGTTTTAGCAACAATGGCACGCAGTCATCAAACATCCTTAGTTTTATTGGAAACTTTATTAGATGTTTATCGTAATGATATTGAGGGATTAAAGCTAAATTTAGCACCTGTGGATTTAGTTGTGTTAGCAGAAACGGCGGCTTCTACTTTGATGGAATTAGCAGCAAATCGTCGCATTCACATATCATTAAACTATGGTGATTCTGATTGGAAGCGATCGCTTTGGGTTCTTGGTGATGCGCTACAACTACAACGAGTGGTTGATAACCTGTTAATTAATGCTATTAATCATTCTCGAAGAGGCGATCGCGTTGAAGTTATATTAGAATCCCTACTTTCCTATCAAGTTGTGAAAATTCTTGACACTGGTGCTGGTATCCCCCCAGAACAGTTTCCCCATTTGTTTGAACGATTTTACCAAGTACACAGTGATTGTGGTGGTCTTTCCCAACGTCAAGCTAAAGGTTCAGGATTAGGACTTTATTTATCTCGACAAATTATTGAAGCCCATCACGGTATAATATGGGCAGAAAACAGAGTTCCTAATGGAGCTATTTTTGGCTTCAAGCTCCCTGTTTTACCATTTCAGTCTTCTGGTCTTTAAATATATCTCAAATATCTAGGTAAAATGTCTTCTACCACCATAAAAATTCTGCTTGTTGAAGATGATGAACTTTTTCGTTTAGGTTTGTGTGTGCGATTGCAACAGGAAATTGGTTTGGAAATTATCGCCGAAGCTGAAGATGGAGAAACAGCAATTGATTTAGTTAATAAACATTCTCTTGATGTGGTTTTATTAGATATCGGATTACCTGGAATCGGCGGACTTGAAACTTGTTATCAAATTAAACAAAAATACCCCAATTTACCAGTTTTAGTTCTCACTTCCCATTCTCAAAAATCTCTAATTACACAGTTAATTACTGCGGGCGCTCAAGGTTATTGCCTCAAAGGTGTTGCTGCTGAAACATTGGTTTTGGCTCTCCGTTCTGTTGCTGCTGGTGCATCTTGGTGGGATGAAATCGCAACTCAAGAAATTCGTTCTTCCTTAACTTTAAATTCTGCCCATTTATCTTCAGATAATAATTCCAAAACTCTCAATCCTCTCACCCATCGGGAAGTAGAAATTCTCCAACTTTTAGCAGCAGGAAAAACTAATCATCAAATAGGGGAAATTCTTTATATTACAACCGGTACTGTCAGAGTTCATGTTCACGCAATTTTACATAAATTGGGAGTTAGCGATCGCCAAACTGCTGTTACCGTAGCTTTACAAAAACAGTTAATTAGTTATCCAGTAAAAATTCAGAATTTATAACAATAATCAAATCAAAAATCAACATTGGCATAACCAACAACCCTTGTATCCCTGGTTACAATCGTGCAAACATATATAATTTCCCTATATCTTCTTACACAACTCATAATTTTTCCCAAAACTCGGAAATAGAGAATATAATTATCTGCTAACCTTTGTTATGGTTGGCATCCAATATATTACAAGTGTAGTCTTATACGATGAGCAAATAAAGATGTAATAAAATGATCAGGAGTTTTTAGATTTTTGAAAGCATAAACTTACTTAATTGCTTGTATAAACAGATATAAATAAGCTAACTAGCAAAAAAGATGAGTAAGAGTAAAAATGAAATATTCTTAATCACAAATTCAACAAATATCCAGAAAATAGTCAATCAAGATTGATAAATTGGGTGATATTAAGACATCATCCAATCACCAGCAATCAAATTTACCAATAAGTTAGGTATTATTTTTCCAAATCGACTGGCTATAAATTCAGTGTAATCGAGTAAGAAATAAATGGGACAAGGTTTTTTACAAATTGCGTTAACGCTATGTATTGTCATAGCTATCACTCCTAGATTGGGAAAATACATAGCCCGTGTTTTTTTGGGAGAAAGCACAATGCTTGATCCCATCATGAACCCGATAGAGAACATTATCTATATAGTAGGGGGTGTGAGTAGAAAAGAGGAGATGACAGCTTGGCAATATATCCGGGCAGTTATAAGCAGTAACTTAATTATGGGTATTGCTGTATATGCACTAATTTATTTTCAGCGAGTTTTACCGTGGAATCCCAACGGATTTAGTACACCAACCTGGGATATAGTGCTACATACTACCATATCATTTTTAACTAACACAGACCAGCAACACTACACAGGGGAAACAACCTTAAGCTATTTTAGCCAAACAGCAGCTTTAGGCTTTTTAATGTTCACCTCAGCAGCAACCGGTTTAGCAGTAGGAATAGCATTTATTCGGGGTTTGACAGGCAGAAACTTAGGGAATGTTTACATTGATATTACCCGTGCCATTACCAGAATATTGTTGCCCATTTCCATTATCGGTGCGATCGCACTCATAGCTTTAGGTGTACCAGAAACACTAAAAGAAACTTTAGTAGTCCAAACCTTAGAAGGAGGAACTCAGTATATACCTAGAGGTCCAGTTGCTTCCTTTGAAATCATTAAAATGCTAGGCCAAAACGGTGGCGGCTTTTTTGCTGCTAACTCAGCCCATCCCTTTGAAAATCCCAATGGCGCATCTAACCTAATAGAAATCATCGCCATGATTGCTATACCCTCATCTTTAATTTACACCTACGGAGTATTTGCCAATAACCAAAGACAAACCTGGTTGCTGTTTTGGATGGTGTTTGTGATTTTTGTGATTTTGATATGGGTTACAGCCTTTGGTGAACTACAAGGAAATCCCATTATTAACCAAGCATTGAACACAGAACTACCAAACTTAGAAGGGAAAGAAGAAAGATTTGGCTGGGCAGAAACGGCATTATGGGCAGTGACAACCACTGCTACTATGTGCGGTGCAGTTAACGGAATGCTCGATTCCTTCATGCCCCAAGGCATATTTTCCAGCTTATTTAACTTATTTATGCAGATGATTTGGGGAGGACAGGGAATAGGAACAGCCTACCTGTTTATTTATCTGATCCTCACGGTTTTCGTAACTGGGTTAATGGTAGGACGCACCCCCGAAATTTTCGGACGCAAAATAGAACAAAGGGAAATATTTCTGGCTAGTGTTGTGCTGTTGATTCACCCGATCATGGTATTAGTGCCTAGTGCGATCGCTCTAGCTTATCCTATCTCCCTATCAGGAATTAGCAACCCCGGCTTTCACGGCATTTCTCAAGTAGTTTATGAATACGCCTCCGCCGCAGCTAACAATGGTTCTGGACTAGAGGGTTTAAAAGACAATACCCTATGGTGGAACTTGAGTAGCAGTTTCAGCATCCTAGCAGGGCGTTACATTCCCATTATTGCCATCCTCCTCTTAGCTGATAGTATGTCACACAAACCAATAGTCCCCCAAACTCGTGCTACTCTCAGAACCGATTCTTTACTATTTACCACCGTTACAGCTTTTGTCACCATCATTTTAGCCGTCCTCACCTTCTTCCCAGTTTTAGCTTTAGGACCGGTAGCCGAAGGTTTTAAACTAGCATCTGGAAGTTTGGGGACTGGGGACTGGGGACTGGGGACTGGGGACTGGGGACTGGGGACTGGTAAAAATCTTTTCTTCCCCTGCCTCCCCTGCCTCCCCTGCCTCCCCTGCCTCCCCTGCCTCCCCTGCCTCCCCTGCCCCCTGCCCCCTGCCCCCTGTCACCTGTCACCTGTCACCTCTTCCTATGAACTCTGCTGCAACTACCCCAAGACCTAAATCTTCTCGTCCGCGTCCTAGCGATCGCCGTCTCAAACGCAAAAAATCACGAATCAGCACCAAAGGACTCTACACCAGAGCAATTAGGGATACCTTTATTAAGCTATCTCCCCAATATGCCATTAAAAATCCCATCATGTTTTTAGTCTGGTTAGGAACAATCATCACCCTAGCCGCCACAATTTACCCCCCCATATTTGGACCAGTCAACCAAAAAAACCCCCAACTGTTCAACGGCTTGTTAACAGTGATCTTATTTTTCACTGTTCTTTTTGCCAATTTCGCCGAAGCATTAGCACAAGGAAGAGGTAAAGCCCAAGCCGATGCTTTGCGATCTACCAGAACAGAAACCATCGCCAAAAAAATTGTCGTTGATGGCACAATCACAGAAATTCCTTCCACCAGTCTCAAAAAAGGTGATACGGTCTACGTCTCTGCTGGTGATATCATCCCCGCAGATGGGGAAGTGATTTTGGGTGTCGCTTCCGTCGATGAATCAGCAATTACCGGTGAATCAGCCCCAGTATTGAAAGAATCAAGTTCAGACGTTGCCAGTTCTGTTACTGGTGGTACACGCATCATCTCCGATGAGTTAATCATCCGTATCACTGCTGACCCCGGTAAGGGATTTATTGATCGGATGATTGACTTAGTAGAAGGTGCAGAACGCACTAAAACACCTAATGAAATCGCCTTAACAATTTTGCTATCAGTGCTGACCTTGGTATTTTTGTTTGTGGTCGCAACCCTGCCCGCCTTTGCGTATTATGTTAATAGTCCCGTTAGCGTTACCGTATTAATTGCCCTCTTGGTAGCACTCATCCCCACCACCATTGGCAGCTTACTCAGTGCTATTGGCATCGCAGGTATGGATAGAGTTGCCCAATTTAACATCATTGCCACCTCTGGAAGGGCAGTGGAAGCCTGTGGAGATATCAATACTCTAGTTTTAGATAAAACAGGTACAATCACCCTTGGCAACCGCTTGGCAGAAGCTTTTATCCCCATCAACGGTCACTCAATGGTCGAAATTGCTAACATTGCTTTGGCAGCCAGTATATTTGACGATACTCCAGAAGGTCGGTCTATTGTCCGATTGGCAGAAAAATTTGGGGCAAAATTTGATATAGACCGCAAACAAGCCCAAGGAGTAGAATTTTCCGCCAAAACCCGCATGAGTGGTACTAACTTTCCTGGTGGACATGAAGCGCGAAAAGGTTCTGTAGGAGCAATTAAAGGCTTTGTTCGTTCCCTCAATGGACGGGAAACTCCAGAACTAGATACTGCTTATGAAGAAGTTTCCCACCAAGGCGGTACACCCCTGGCTGTTTGTCTCGATAATGAAATCTATGGTGTAATTTATCTTAAAGATATTGTTAAACCCGGTATCCGTGAACGTTTTGAGCAATTGCGACGCATGGGAGTGCGTACCGTGATGTTGACTGGAGATAACCGCATTACTACTTCTGTTATTGCTAAAGAAGCAGGAGTAGATGAATTTATCGCCGAAGCGACACCAGAAGATAAAATCAGTGTCATTCAACGGGAACAGGCAGAAGGTAAACTGGTGGCTATGACCGGAGATGGAACTAATGATGCTCCTGCTTTAGCTCAGGCTAATGTGGGTGTGGCCATGAATACGGGAACTCAAGCTGCTAAGGAAGCTGCTAATATGGTGGACTTAGACTCTGATCCCACAAAACTCATTGATATCGTCAGTATTGGTAAACAATTATTGATTACTCGTGGAGCATTGACGACTTTTTCTATTGCCAATGATATTGCTAAATATTTTGCTATTATCCCGGTAATTTTCGCGGCTGCTAATTTACAAAGCTTGAATATTATGAGGTTAACCAGTGTTAATTCGGCGGTATTGTCGGCACTGATTTACAATGCTTTGATTATTCCGGCTCTCATTCCTTTAGCATTGAAGGGTGTAAAATTTCGGCCTTTGACTGCTAATCAACTTCTACAACGCAATATTTTTCTTTATGGCTTGGGTGGTATAATTGCTCCATTTATTGCCATTAAATTAATAGATATGCTAATTACAGTTGCTGGTTTAGCTTAATCACAGATGACTGGGGACTGGGAAATACTCTTGCCGATTACCAATTCTAAAATCTAAAATCTAAAATCTAAAATTCAATGATGACATTTATTCGAGAAACTATCCGAGCAATGCGGATGATTTTATTAATTTGGTTGTTAACAGCAATTATTTATCCTTTGGCAATATTATGGTTTGGCCAGTTTGCCTTTCCTTCTTCAGCAAACGGCAGCGTTGTTTTAAATATAAACGCTGAACCAATTGGTTCATCTTTGATTGGTCAACTTTTTACATCAGATAAATATTTTCATGGTCGTCCTAGTGCTGTGAGATATAGCCAAGGTAGAAAAGCTGAACCAACGGGTATATCTGGGGGAAGTAATCTTGCTGCTAGTAATTCAGAGCTAACTAATAGAATTATTGAGGAAGCAACTCAATTAGAAGATGAGAATATACAACCTGTGGCAGATTTAATTTACAAGTCTGGCTCCGGTTTAGACCCCCATATTTCTTGGAAAGCAACTCGACAGCAGTTAGCAAGAGTGGCACAGGCACGGGGAATTAAAGAAGATGAAATTATCCCTTTAATTAATAAGTATACTGATGGCAGATTTTTAGGTATTTTTGGTGAACCGGGAGTTAATGTTTTGCGTTTAAATTATGCTCTTGATTTGCAAGAAATCAACCGTAGGCAAAATCAATAATTAGTCATTGGTCATTGGTCATTGGTCATTGGTCATTAGTTTATATGATTCCCAGCAGTGAAATACATTTAACATCTGCCAATTATATCTGTATTCGCGTAGAAGGGGAAAACACAAAATATTTATTGGTATGGCTCCTGGGGTGGGCAAGACCTAGAGAATGTTTGATCAAGGTAACATTTAAGTTAAACTATTTTTTGCAATCACAATAGAATCTCTGTAAATGCAACCGACTCGTGTTATAGGTTTAATGAGTGGCACATCTGTGGATGGTATAGATGCTGCCTTAGTAGATATCGTCGGTACAGATTTGGATCTCAAAGTTGAATTAATAGCAGGGGAAACCTATCCTTATCCTGCTGAACTACGAGAAAAAATTTTGGCTATCTGTGCTGGTGAGGCGATGTCAATGGCAGAGTTGGCAGATATAGATGATGCGATCGCTCTCGTTTTTGCCCAAGCTGCCCAAAATATTCAAGTTGGTTATCCACCTGCCACCCTTATTGGTTCCCACGGTCAAACAGTTTACCACCGACCATTAGGATTTTCTACTTCAGGAAATATTGTTTCAGGAAATATTTTACCCAGTCCCCAGTCCCCAGTCCCCAATAAAGAGTCACTCGGTTACAGTTTACAACTTGGTCGGGGTGCTTTAATTTCGCGTTTGACAAGTATCACTACTATCAGTAATTTCCGTGTGGCTGATATTGCTATGGGTGGTCATGGTGCGCCTCTTGTTCCCAGGGTTGATGCCTATTTACTCAGTCATCCTCATGAGGGGCGTTGTATTCAAAATATAGGTGGTATTGGTAATGTTGCTTATCTGCCTCCACGCCATGATAACTGGCTGTCTCAAATTCGCGGTTGGGATACAGGTCCAGGAAATAGTCTCTTGGATTTGGCGGTAGAGTATTTTACCAAGGGTGCTAAAAGTTACGATGAAAACGGCAGTTGGGCAGCTAGTGGTACTCCCTGTGATCCATTGGTAGAAAAATGGCTAAGTCAAGATTACTTTCATTTACCACCCCCTAAATCTACAGGGCGTGAGTTATTTGGTTTAACTTATCTACATCAGTGTTTACAGGATTGCCAAGCCTACCAACTCAGCACAGCAGATGTGCTGGCAACAATTACAGAACTGACAGCAGCTTCGATTGTTCATAGTTACCGTACTTTTTTACCGCGAATGCCAGAACGGGTATTATTATGTGGGGGCGGTAGTCGGAATCTTTACTTAAAAAATAGGTTAGAGTTATTGTTAGGTTCAGTAGCAGTTTTAACTACAGATGAAGTTGGCTTAAGTGCAGCGTTTAAAGAAGCGATCGCTTTCGCTGTTTTAGCCTACTGGAGACAGTTAGGTATTCCTGGTAATTTACCTACTGCGACTGGAGCAGATCAAGAAGTGGTTTTAGGAGAAGTACATCAGGTGAGAGGTGAGAGGTGATAGTAGAGATGGGGAGATGGGAAGATGGGGAGATGGGGAGATGGGGAGATGGGGAGATGGGGAGAAATATTTACCTTCTGACTCCTGACTCCTGACTCCTGACTCCTGACTCCTGACTCCTGACTCCTGACTTCTGGCTCCTAAGATTATTGTTGTTGAAAAAATCAAAGGAAATTACAAGGTGACTCACAGTTTTTTGTTGGAACCAGGACGCTGGATCATGCAAGGAAGTTGGCTGGAAAGGAATAGTCTGCCGATCAGCTTTAAGGGGATGACTTTGGTAGTTTGGGATCGTGATGACTGGTTTTCTATGGCCACAAAGTTGATATTTCCTGGTAGCGATCGCTCAGAAATATCTTGCCAATACAAAGGAAGACTGCATGATGGCGAGCGCCAATATACTTTTTTACTCCAGCACAATATATTGGGACAAATTGAAGGGGAAGGTTGGATTTGTCCAGATACCATAGTACAACGTTATTGGGTGCTAGGCGATCGCGAACGTCGCAGCGGTTTTGAAACTCTACACCAGATTTCAGAGGATCATTATTACCTTACTAGTGGTATCCTAGCCGGTCATTTTCTCACCAGTACGATGGAGGCCAGTCTAGAACGTCAGCCCCAATAAGTATATTCATCGTCTTATGGCAGCAGCCTATTTCATCCACGATTTTTGAACAATAGAGTCGATTTTTTTATGTCAGACCCCAACACTGGTCGCTTACTCAGCAACCGCTACCAGCTGCAAGAGTTAATTGGTACTGGAGCCATGGGACGAGTGTATCGTGCTAAGGATATTTTGTTGGGAGGTGTACCTGTTGCTATCAAGTTTCTTGCTTTATCCCTCCAAAATGAAAAAATGCGTTTGCAAGAACGTTTTGAGCGAGAAGCAAAAACCTGTGCTTTACTAGGTCAAAAAAATATTCATATCGTCCGCGTGATGGACTATGGCGTAGATGAACATAACACCCCATACTACGTTATGGAATATTTGCAAGGACAAAGCTTAAGCACTGTCATCCGCAGCCAAAATCTTTCTCTATCTAGATTCCTAAGCATGGCACGGCAGATCTGCCTGGGTTTACAGTCTGCTCACAATGGTATCCCCGTAGATGGAGTTATCTGCCCTATTATTCATCGTGATATTAAGCCGAGCAATATGCTGGTGATTCAAGATCCCAGTTTTGGTGAATTAGTCAAGGTCTTAGACTTTGGAATTGCCAAGTTAGTGATGTCGGATAGTGATCAGACGAAATTTTATTTGGGTACTCTGGCTTATTCTTCTCCTGAACAAATTGAGGGCAAAGAACTAGACAGTCGCTCTGATATTTATAGTTTGGGTGTGATGATGTTTGAAATGCTCACAACTAAGATGCCACTCATCCCATCAACTCATTCTTTTGGAGCCTGGTATCAAACCCATAAATTTCAAAAACCCATGTCTTTTGCTGAGGCTAATCCTAAATTAAAAATACCAAAGCAAGTACAAGATTTGGTAATGAGTTGTTTGGAAAAAAAACCCAGCGATCGCCCCCAAGCTATCAAGGAAATTCTTAATGTTTTAGTAGCCGCAGAACAGCAAAACAAAATCAGTCAATCAAATAGTCAAAATATTCCTGCATCCACGCAAAACTTAATCACTCAGCCGCAGCCTGAAAACAAGGGGAGAATTGAACGACGGGTATCATCGATACCTGAAAAAATACTCAAAACTGACCTGCCGTTATCCGCAATCAATGATGATATTACTCGGTTGCTTTCTTGGCCAGCAAATAAACCAATTGCTGATATTGTTTTTCCCCAACCTATTGATACCAATGGTGAATTTTCTCCAGCCTTGTGGGTGATGCTCCCTCAACAGGAAATTCAAAAGCGTTTAATTTGTACTCGCTACAATCAATTCCTGTTTCTTTCTCTTCCCCATCCAATGGTGTTATGGATTACAGTCATCTACAACCGTGAACATGGGGCTAAATGGTTGCCTTACTACCTTGATCTCAAAACCAGTTTCGGTCAGGAAATCATTCGCTTGCTACATTATACAGGTTTTTATCGCTTGTTGTTTTTTGCCCGAGAAACACCCAGCCGCTGTAATCATGTTCTACTTTCCAGTATTGCTCCCATTCAACGTGAACGACTGCAAGAGTGGTTAGAAATCAGCAAGGTATCTACATCTTCTACTGATGCCCAAATTAGTAAAAATTTGCTGAAACAGGAGTATGAAAAGATTAAACAGCAAATCTTAATCAAACTACAAACAATTGATACTGGTTCATCTTTTGACATATCTGGTTAAAGTTCAATTAAATATATTAAAATCAGTATATATGTTGTCAGAGTAATTTATTCAAAAAAAGTAAACTTTTGTAAAGAAAATCTCTTGATGAACCTAAATTATAGTTATATAAAATGGAAAGCTGAATCAGACTAGAGATTTGCTCTGGTAGGATGAGAGGGTATTGTAAAACTTCGGCGAATTTATAGACAATGGTAGTTTGAATATTTTACATAAAGTAGTCCCTACAGCGTTATTCCCGGCAAACCAAAGGCATGAGATATTTGTCTATGTTTTTTGGAAATATTGGTGATCGAAGTTGACGCCCCAACATCCCCAGCTTTTTTCCTCTGCGGGAACCAAGCAAGAGAAGGAGGTCGCCCACTGCGACAAAAGCAACCTTACTCTATGCCATAGTGGAACCTGAGTCTAATCCCCACTGATGCTTGAGAAGCTCTTTATAAGTTGCTTCCCGTACAACCATCTGCTCATAGAGTTTAACTAAAAACTCTTGTGCTTGTTCATGGCTCATTTCCCTAACTTGTGTAGCAAATGAACGGATGTTAAATTGCTGTTCCAAGGAAAGCTCAATTGGTTGATTCATAGTTAAAACCTAAAAAACAACTCGTAAAAGTGATATCGGTGACAGAAAACCCAATTGGGTAATGCTTCGGCTGATATTGTCCTCAACATTTGTTTGTCCCACTATATTAAGAAAGATAACAATTGTTTGACAAATTGCCCATTCCCATGAGGTTGTTTTTTCCTGTTTCTGTATCTTGCACTTAAACCTACTAAGATACACACCCGGTTTACCAAGGTAGATTGTGAGTCAATAGACCTATAGAAAAATCGAGGTGTTTTACAGTAGACTCTGTTTGGGGTTAATTTCTATCCTTGCGGTTGGGATTGACAAGGATGAGAGGTAAAAAATATCAATTTCCTAAATTATGAAAATTTAGCCTCATCAGGTGAATTGAGAGACTTAAAGATATTTTTAGCAATTTGCAAACATAAAAAATGCTCAAATTGAACAAAATGATAAGTATATTTACCAAAAACAGGGGTTTAAAGCCTCGCCCTTGAGGGCGACTTTTTGATAGAATGGAACAAACAGGCAGGGCATTGTCTGTTGGGCGAGACAGTGTAAGACGGGGATTCCTGCAACTGTTGTTTGAACCCAGAATCTCCGCGCTTCTAGGGCGGGGAGTCTGTCAATATTAGTTATGACTCATCGGGGAGATGGGGAGATGGGTGGTTAATAAGCCAATTACCAATCACCTATTCCCTGTTCCCTGACTACTGACTAAATTAAGAATTTTCCTCGACAGCGACAAGGACGACAGTGATGTTGTCATGTCCACCTTGCTCTTTTGCGGCTTTAACTAGAGAGCCGACAGCTTTATCTAGGACAGGAAAATCTTCGAGACAGCTTTTAATCTTTTGCTCGACGAGTTCTTCAGTGAGTCCATCACTACATAAAAGTAAGCGATCGCCAACTTTTATATCTAGTGGTTGTCGATCAACTTGATGCAAGTCTTCACGTCCCAAACAGCGTGATAAAACATGACGATAGGGATGTAACCTAGCTTCTTCAGGGGTGATATCGCCAATTTTGATAGCTCTGGCTATCCACGTATGATCTTCTGTGATTTGCTCTAGTTGGGATTCCCGATAACGGTATAGTCTTGAATCGCCGACGTGAGCGCACCAAGGTGGTTCTGAGTCACGGAAAACTACAACAACAACAGTAGTTCCCATATCAGCACGTTCAGGATGATTTTGCTGATCCTGCAAAATTCCTGCATTAGCTTTCCATAAAGCTTGTTCTAATAATTCTGGTGTAGGTTTGGAAGACTGCCAATTTTCTTCTAAATACGCCCGAATTTCTTGGGCTGCAATGCGACTGGCTTGCTCTCCTCCTGCATGACCACCCATACCGTCAGCAACTATAAAAAATCGCCCTTCAGGGTCTATATAGTAAGCATCTTGATTATTAGAACGAATAAGTCCCGGATCAGTAGAACCCGTGAAGTTAAGTTTCATAAATTTTGTTGGCAATAATTAATACTTTTGATCATAACGGTCAAGGCGTGAAATTAGGCGGAGAAGGATGAATGAGACTCCGGCGGCAATTAAACCAGCGATCGCGGCTAACCATACATAATGATTAACCAAGAGAATAGTAGCTGAAACAGTAAAACCACTGATGATCAAAGCATAACTCATTCCCATCTGAATATTACTCTGTCTTCTTAACAGACGTTCTGTTTCTACAGAGCGAACCCGCAGACGAATATCACCTCGTTCTAGTTTATCTAAAGTATCTTCTAATCGACGTGGTAGACCTAAAGCAGTGCTACTGACTTGTACTGCTTGACGACTTAATTCATTCAAAAAGCTATTCCCCTCTAAACCACTATTGTTAGTCATAAGCTCCATTGCATAAGGCTGGGCAACTTCCATAAAATTAAATTCAGGATCTAAACCCTTACCTACCCCTTCCAGGGTAGAAAAAGCCCGCATGACAAAAGTGAAAGTTGCTGGAAATCGGAATGGTTGATTGTAAGCTATTTCATACAGGTCTTCGCTGATGGCGGCCACTGATTGGGTTTCAAAGGGTTTATCCATGAAGTTATCCAGCATATACTGGACTGAACGCCGCACCGGACCCATATCGTCCACTGGTGCGATCGCTCCCAAGTCAATGAGAGACTGAACTACGCGATCTCCATCTTTTTGAGCGATACCAAACAAAGTTTCCATAAGTCCTTCACGGACATTGGATTTAATTGTTCCCATCATCCCAAAATCGTAGAAAATCAAAGCACCATCGGCACTAACAGCCAGATTACCAGGGTGGGGATCGGCGTGGAAGAAACCATTATTGAGTAATTGATGTAAATATGCTTGAGCGCCATAACGAGCGATCGCTTTCCGATCCACACCCGCAGCTTCTAAAGCCTCATATTGGCTAACTTTAATCCCCGGCACATATTCCAAACTAATTACCCTGGAAGTAGTATAACGCCAGTAAACCCTGGGTACTTTCACCCAGTTATAAGCGCGGAAATTGCGGCGAAAAGTATCAGCATTGCGTCCTTCACCCAAGTAATCAATTTCTTCCCAGAGAATGCGACAACATTCTTCATAAATGCCCATCCAATCTCTTCCCTTTCCCCATTTAGGATGGTTTTGGAAGTAACGAGCAATACCCTTGAGAATTTGTAAATCAATTTCAAACAGCTTCTTGAGTCCCGGACGTTGCACCTTAACAACTACTGATTCTCCAGAATGTAGCACAGCTTTATGAACTTGTCCCAAACTAGCAGCAGCAAGGGGAACAGGTTCAAAACTGTGGAATAGTTCAGGAATTTTTTTACCTAATTCTTGTTCAATAATTGCCTCTACTTGCTCATAGCTAAAAGCTGGTACTCTATCTTGTAATTTCGATAATTCTTCGACATATTCACCAGGGAAGATATCAGCACGGGTAGAAAACAACTGGCCAACTTTAATAAAAGTCGGACCCAAATCCAAAAACGTATTTCTAATCCAAATTGCTTGGGCTTTCCGTCTAGCAGCTTGCTTTGCTTCCGTTAAACCACCAGGGTAACTCCAAGCCTTATTATACCGCCAAATTTTGAACATAAAGGTCAAAACAAAAGACCAAATATCTACAAAACGGCGCTTGCTAGAGTATTTCTCCCGATTCCAACGGTAAGCTTTATCTGAATAACCTTGTTCCATATTTTTTTGTACCGTTGGGTATTCACCAAATCTCCAGTAAGAACAGACACTTTCTAAGTTTTTTTGATTAATAGGGTTGGGGGCTGGGGAGAAATCAAGTCAAAAGTCAAAAGTCAAAAGTCAAAAGTCAAAAGTCAAAAATTATAGATAGCTTCTGCCTTCTGCCTTTTGCCTCCTGCCTCATGCCTTCTGTTCCCTGTTCCCTGTTCCCTGTTCCCTTTATCTATTTTGACGTACTGCGATATTTTTGCAGTTCGGTTCTTAATAAGGCTATTTCTGCTCTTAATTCGTCTATTTCAGCCTGTAAGTCTGTTGAACCTACTCCTGATGCACTATTACCCGTAGTTGTTCCAGCTTCGGCTGCTTCAGCTGCCCGATTAGCTCGTGCTATTACTTCCTCTGTAAACTGGTGTAGCTGCTCTCTGGCTTCAGCATCAAATTTACCCAGTTCGCTCAACGCGTCAGTCAAGGCGACTTCTACGCGCTCATTAATTACTTCAGCTACTGCTCTGCCTACAAAAAAGGCTTGCACAAGGGGATTACTCATAAATTTTTGTAAAGTTGCTCCGCAAGAAAATTATAACTTGCATTTCGCATCAGGTGTTGACCATATTCAAGAGTTTATCAGTATTGGCTTGCTGATGAATCTGTATAATTTTAGCTTGTAATTTCTCAAATACTGGAAGTATTAAATAATTTTGATATCTAAATAATTATGAATAAATACGTAAATATTTGTTGCAATATATTTAATTTCTACTAAATATCTATTAGTTCAATTTAAATTAAGTAAAATAATTAAATGGTCACAATCAGGATATCCAAGATTAGAGGATTTACAGGATTAAATATCAAACATTAAACGCAGATGAACGCAGATAAACGCAGATGATTTTTACCTCATTATCAGAATTTCCAGGATTTAAGAATTTACAGGATAGTAATTGATTAATTTTTGGTTGTTTTTTTTAAGGTTTACTATGTCAAGACTCTTGGTTACTCAATATCAAACAGAAGTACAAAAAATCATCCAGTTTGGTGGTTCAAGAAAGGAAACTTCTATTCGTTTTGCTTTTCAAAATTTGTTAAATGAATATTGCAAACCCCGTGATTTTTTACTTATTCCTGAGTTAGATTTTAAATTACCTAACGGTAAAGTCGTTTATCCCGATGGTACGGTTAAAGATGCTTTGCGGTTAGATTGGGGTTACTGGGAAAGTAAGGATGAATATGATAATTTAGATCAGGAAATTGAGAAGAAATTAAATAAGGGTTATCCTGATAGTAATATTTTATTTGAAGATTCCCAAACTGCGGTTTTAATTCAAGGTGGTACGGAAACTATGCGCGTATCTATGCAAGATGCAGACGCGCTAGATGGTATTATTAATAACTTTATAAATTTTGTCCGTCCTGAAGTGCGGGACTTTCGATCAGCGATTGAAGTTTTTAAACAGGATATTCCCATTATATTAGATTCTCTCAGAAAGTTGATTGATTGTCAAGAGGGGAATAATCAATCTTTTGAAAGTGCAAGAAATAAGTTTTGGGAACTTTGTAAAAAGTCCATTAACCCGGAAATTACATTGTTAGATATTCGGGAAATGATGATTCAACATATTTTGACTAAGGATATTTTTATTAATATTTTCAGTGAGTCGCAGTTTCATCAAGAAAATAATGTTGCGAGGGAGTTACAAGGGGTAATTTCGACGTTTTTTACAGGAAGTTTAAAGCGGAATACTTTGGGAAGTATTGAAAGATATTATGCAGTAATTAAAAGAACTGCTGCAAATATTGTCAATCATCAAGAAAAACAGAAGTTTTTGAAAGCATTATACGAGAATTTTTATAAAGCATATAATCCCAAAGCTGCGGATAGGTTGGGTATTGTGTATACTCCTAATGAAATTGTCAGGTTTATGATTGAAAGTGTGGATTTTTTAGTACATAAGCATTTTGGGAAGTTGTTAGCAGATAAAGATGTGGAAATTTTAGATCCTGCGACGGGTACGGGTACGTTTATTACAGAGTTGATTGATTATTTACCTCCCCATTGTTTACAGCATAAATATAAACAGGAGATTCATTGTAATGAGGTAGCAATTTTACCTTATTATATAGCGAATTTGAATATTGAATATACTTATAAACAGAAGATGGGGGTTTATGAGGAGTTTGAGAATATTTGTTTTGTGGATACTTTGGATAATACGTTATTTGCAGGTAAGCAAATGGATTTGTTTGCGATGACTTTGGAGAATACGGAGAGGATTAAAAGACAGAATGATCGGACGATTTCGGTTATTATTGGTAATCCTCCTTATAATGCAAAGCAGGAAAATTTTAATGATAATAATGCAAATCGGAGTTATCAGAATATTGATAAATTGATTAAGGAAAGTTATGTGAAATATAGCAAAGCGCAAAATAATATAGTTCTTTATGATATGTACACTAGATTTATTAGATGGGCTGCTGATAGACTAGGTAAAAATGGGATTATAGCGTTTATTACAAATTCATCTTTTATTGATGGGAGAACTTTTGACGGTTTTAGAAAAGCGATAAGTGATGATTTTAATTATATTTATGTAGTTGACTTACATGGTGATGTCAGAAAAAATCCCAAACTTTCAGGAACTACACATAATGTTTTTGGGATTCAAACTGGTGTATCTATTATGTTGATGGTGAAAAAACAGAATAGTGATTTTAATAAATGTCAAATATTTTATATTCGTCGTCCAGAATTTGATACAGCAGAGGAAAAATTAAAGTTTTTATCACAAACGAAATTGAATCAAATTCCTTTTCAACATATCACACCAGATAAAAATCATAATTGGATAAATCAAGCAGATAATGATTTTGATGATCTTTTACCTTTGGTGAATAAAGATGTGAAAGCAGGAAAAGCAGAAGAAGCTGTTTTTAAATTGTTTTCAAGAGGTGTAGAAACAAATCGAGATGAATGGGTTTATGATTTCAATCAGTCTAGTTTAAAAAATAAAATACTTTTTTTAATAGACACTTTTAATATTTCTGTAGATAATCAAACAAAAGATTTATCAATTAAATGGAATTCTTCTTTAGAACAAGTGATGACTTCTAAAATTAAATCATATTTTAATGAGGATTTGATGATATCATCCACTTATAGACCTTTTTGTAAGCTATATCTATATGCAGAGAAAATTTTTAGTCATAGATTAACCCAAAATCACTATGATATGTTTTCAAGTAATCTGAACAGTTCTAATATTGTGATTACTTTTCAGAGTTTTGGTAGTAACCGTTCTTTCAATACTTTAGCTAGTGATGTACTTCCAGAAGTACATTTTACAGGTGCAAATCAATGTCTACCTCTGTATTTTTACGACAAAGAAGGAAACCGCATTGATAATATAACCGACTGGGGACTAAAACAAATTCAAACCCATTATCAAGATGAAACAATCACCAAAATAGACATTTTCCATTATACTTATGCAGTATTACATAACCCAGAATACCGCAGAAAATACGAACTAAATTTTAAACGAGAATTTCCCCGTTTACCCTATTATGAAAACTTCCAAAAATGGGTAAACTGGGGAAAAAAACTCATGGAATTACATATAAATTATGAAACAGTCACACCTTATCAATTAACCCGTGTAGATATTACCTTAAAAGACACCCAAAAAACCATCAAAGTTAAATTGAAAGCAGATAAAAATCAAGGTGTAATTATCTTAGATGATATTACCACATTAACAGGAGTTCCTGAAATAGCTTGGGAATATATGTTAGGAAATCGGAGTGCATTAGAATGGATATTAGATCAATATAAAGAAAAGAAACCCAAAGATCCCACCATTGCGGAAAAGTTTAATAATTATCGGTTTGCAGATTATAAAGAACAGGTAATAGAACTGTTGATGAGAGTGTGTACAGTGAGTGTAGAGACGATGAAAATAATTAAAGAAATGTCTGAATCAGGATGTCCAGGATTTAAGGATGTATAGGATACAATATCAGAAATTAAACGCAGATGCAATACTGTTCGGTTAAGGATTTTCGTAGGTTGGGTTGAACAAAGTGAAACCCAACAAAACCTTGTAAACGTCGGGTTTCGTTCCTCAACCCAACCTACAAATTTTATTATTTTGAGCTTAACCGAAAAGTATTGAACGCAGATGAACGCAGATAAACGCAGATAATTTTTGCATTTTCTCTGCGTTCTCTGCGTCTCTGTGGTTCGTTAAAAAAGAAATTGTCAGCATCAGGATAACCAGGATTAAAGGATGTACAGGATGGTAATTGATTAATTTTATGTTGGTGTTTAAGGTGATATTTGTCAGAATTAGATGATAGCATTTTTTTAAATACAAATTCCAAATTTTAACATCAACATCCTGTAAATCCTAAAATCCTGGATATCCTGATTCAGACAATATTAAAATTAACTAAAATTAACGAGGATAATGTTTAGCTAAAAATTCCCGCGCTTCAGATTCATCCTTAATTGTACCATCAAGAGTAGCAGTCAATAAATCATCCAGAATTTGCTTATATATTGGACTAGGTTTATAACCCAATTGTTTTAAATCATTGCCATTTAACAAAGGTTGAAAATTTGCTAAATCAGTTAAATAATACCAAATTTTACGTCTAACTTTGCGGTGACTTTTCAAAGTAATTAACATCAAAGTTGGTGCATCATATTTTTTCAATAAGTGGACAATTTGACTAGGTAATTCACAACTTGGTAATAATTGAATTACCTCTGTTTCCATTTCCGCTAATTTCTTTAATCTATTAATACTGTCATCAGCTAATTGCAGATTTTTACCTACCTTTGCTCTATATTTTGGTTCTAAATGGGCAATTAATAGCTCTAAACGCATTTGCCAAGGATTTAAAGTGTGTTGTTTGTCAAATCTTCGTAAACAAATTTCTAATAAATGTAATTGTCGTAAAAGTTCAGCATCTAATTTTAGGCTAGGATGGATACACTGCAACGCACCTAAATTATCTAATAATTGTAAAGCAGATTGCCAATAAGGTGCTTCAAAGATATGTTTTAATTCTGTTTTTAGGCGAGTTTGTAAAGCAGGAGTTCTGATATTTTCTTGAATTGTTCTGTCATAAACTCCGCTGTTTATAGCATAGCGAATATACTCTTCGGTTCGTTGTTCAATTGTAAATTCAAACCGCACAGCAAAGCGAACACCGCGATAAATACGAGTAGGATCTTCAATAAAACTGTTAGCGTGTAAAACTCTAATTTGCTTGGCTTGTAAATCTAAAAAACCACCAAAAAAATCTAATAATTCACCACTGCGGGGAGATGTTAACCTTAATGCCATTGCATTAATAGTAAAATCTCTTCTATATAAATCTTGACGAATAGAACTCGCTTCTACTTCTGGGTTAGCAGCAGGATAAGGATAAAATTCTGTTCTCGAAGTGGCAATATCTACCCATAATGAATCTAGTTCTGCGTCTTTGTGCCATAATAAAGCAGCAGTTTGAAATGCTCCATGAATTTCCAAACGAGCATTTTGATAAATTTGCTGGAGTGCTTTTGCTAATTCCACCCCTGCACCCACATCCGCTGCTTGATGAAAACCATCAACTACTAAATCAATATCATTAATCATTAGTGTACCAGTTTGGGCATTTGCTAATAATAAATCCCGCACTGCACCACCGACTAAATAAAGATGCCATCCGCGTTTTTCTGCTTCTTGGGATGCTATATTTAATAATTGCCAAAGTTGTGGTTTTAATTTAGCTTGTAATTGTGGTAAATTAATATTAATTTCACTTTTTTTCTCTATTTCCTCATCACTTGCACCTGCTTGATGTAATTCTCTTAAAACATCGGTGCGAGTAACAATACCAACGAGATTTTCATTTTCTAAAACTGGTAAACGTCCAATGTCATAAATCACCATTAACGACTCAATTTGTGGTAGGGTTGTATCTGGTGTAATGGTCTTTAAATTTGTTGTCATGTAACCTTTAACTGGTGCATGACTAAAGCCGTGATGTAAAGCAATATCTAAATCACGTCGAGAGATAATACCAACTAATTTATCTTGATTATTAACAACAGATAAACCAGAATGTCCGTAACGCAGTAAAATTCTTTGAGCTTCAGAAATTGTAGTTTCTGGTCGAATAGTCCGCACAGGAGAAGACATTAAATCTCTGGCTGTGGGAGGATGGGGAATTTGGGATTTCAAACCATCTAATAGTTGTTGTAAAATTGATTGTGAGTCAGTAGTTCTAATATTTAAAGATGCGGCTTGGGAATGTCCACCACCATCAAAAGGTTGAAATAATAAATTAAGATTTGTGTGGGGAATTTGGGTTCTACCAATTACTGCTAATCTAAATTCACCATCACCCAAAGGATATTCATGTGCCAAAAGTATGGCATCAATTTCTGTTAACTCAATTAGTTCTGACGCTAAACCTGATAACCCTGGTACAAACTCATCTGTTTTTAGCGTAATCCAACCAATCGTATATCCGCGCAGACAAAGATATTCTAAATTTTCTAGCGACTCAGTTAATAATTGTTGCAATTGGGGAGATAAACCAGGATCACGGTAAGTTGAAATTACAGATAAACTTGCCCCTTGCTGCATTAACCAAGCCAAAGCTAAAGCATCTCTGGGTGTAGACTGCTTATATGTTAAAGAACCAGTATCAACATGAATACCTAACGCCATCACCGTTGCTTGAGCAGAAGTGAGAGAAATTTGGCATTTTTGCAGTTCTTCCACCATTAAAGTTGTAGTAGCACCCACATTGTCAACATATAATTTTGTCGTGGGAATATCGCTATCTTGTCCGAGATGATGGTCATAAACAACAATCTCTTGAACATTGGGTAAATCGAACCATGCAGCAGCTTTACCCAAGCGATCGCGCTGTTGAGTATCCACAACCATCAAAGAACGGATTTTTTCAGGATTGACAGCACGCCTTTCAATCAGCGAATATTCATCCCGATACAGAGCCAAAAAATCTCTTACAGGTGGATGCGCTCCCCCAGTTAACACAATCTTACTCCCTGGCTTGAGGCAAGTTAACCCCACAGCCGCCCCTAAAGCGTCAAAATCAGCAGTTGTGTGACAAAGAATGATATCCATGATAGGTGATTGGGGACTGGTGACTGGTGACTGGGGACTGGTGACTGGGAATAACGATTAATTCTAAAGTCCTGAACTCCTGAACTCCTGACTCCTCTTTCCTGATAACTGATCAACTGTTACAAACCGGACGTAAAATATTAATTGTTCAGAAGATCAAGTGAGTTCACAGGGGTCACTGAGCAACCTAGTCTGTCCATCATACCGCGACAGTCTGGAGAAAGTTACGATTTCGCTGTGTTGGGAAAAGTAAAAATGACCATAGTATTCCAATTTGCTTTAGTATCTCTAGTTCTGATGTCCTTCGTCCTAGTTGTTGGTGTTCCCGTTGTTTACGCAACTCCTCAAAACTGGGTTGAATCTAAAAAGCTGCTTTGGGTTGGTTCAGGCGTTTGGATTGCCTTAGTGCTTTTAGTTGGTTTATTAAACTTTTTTGTGGTGTAGCTAACAAATGCGGACAGGCACAAGCGCATAACATAAACAATAGAGGAGCAGAAAAGCTAGAGGAAACAGGTGTAAGTAACTTTTTTCTGAACTTGCTTTCCTGCTCTTCTATATTGAACACAGAAAACTGTATTGGCGAAGAAATTATAGTTAATTTAAGAGGCAGTCATGGCAGTTTTTGAGGGAACATTTACTCAAACAGAGCCTTTAAAGTTTGCGCTGGTAATCGGTCGATTCAATGACCTAGTTACCGTTAAGCTTTTAGAAGGATGTCAAGATTGCTTAAAACGTCACGGTATAAATCCTGACCCTGAAGGCAATCAAGTAGACTATGTATGGGTTCCAGGAAGTTTTGAAGTTCCTACGGTAGCTCGTCAGTTGGCACTTTCCCAACGTTATGATGCCATAATTTGTTTGGGTGCAGTGATTAAGGGACAAACGCCTCATTTTGATTATGTATCTGCTGAAGTAGCTAAGGGTATAGCCGCTGCCAGCTTTCAAACTGGCGTACCCGTAATTTTTGGCATTTTGACCACAGATACCATGCAGCAAGCATTGGAACGAGCCGGAATAAAAAGCAATCACGGCTGGGATTATGCCATGAACGCCATAGAAATGGCTAGTTTGATGCGTCAGTTACGCCCCAACCTAGCAGAACCTTATGCTCATAATGCCCAGTCTTTACCAGCATCACTCCAAAAATCGGTAGAGTCAGAAGTAGTTTAAAAGAAGGTTTGGGGAGATGGGGAGATGGAGAGAAAATTCTTTCCCTGTTCCCTGTTCCCTGTTCCCTGTTCCCTGTTCCCTGTTCCCTGTTCCCTGTTCCCTTGTTTCCCATTTCCAAAAAAAATCAATTTAGGGGTTGACAAACCAAAATAAATCTGACAAACTAATATTAAGTTGAGATTGCGGGTATAGCTCAGTGGTAGAGCGCAACCTTGCCAAGGTTGATGTCGCGCGTTCGAATCGCGTTACCCGCTCTGAGAAATGATATCAAACAAATAGTTAAAAAAATAATAGTTAAAAAAATAATTAGGTCTGGGAAATCATGATTCGATTCTCAGACCTAAAATTTTTAATTGTATTAACTCCTGCCTTCTACCTTCTGCCTTCTGCCTCCTGCCTCCTATTTTGTCCAATTAAAAATAGCGGCTACAATGCTGGCAGAAATATACTAGAAATAGTGCTAAGTGTGGGGATGTTAGCCATGATCAAAGCTGAGAACGGAAGTCACCGCACTAAGCTGACTTGTGGAAACAGGTGATCCAAAAAGTAATTTTTGGCATTCCCACCCAAAACCGTTAACAAAAACTCGCTCAAGTTATTTAGACTGCTTGTGCCATCTCAAAAACCTGAAAAAATAGACTTAAATACGGATTATACTTGTCCTTGTCGTCGTCGGGGGCGATTAATTCCCATCACCCTAACAGACGCATTTGGCTGCGATCGCTGTCAGCAAATATTCGTTGTTGAAGAAAATGGATATGTACTCGAACAACTTTCCACCACCTATCCCTATAAGCGAGCTTGGCGCTGGACAGGGAATAGTTGGAATCTGATCCAACCGAAATTGAGAGAAAGTTATTTGCCCATAGCTTTAGGCATTATTTTCGTGCTAGTGATTATATGGCTACCATTAGCATTAAGCTGGGCAAAAGGTTCGAGTATTATTGCTTGGGCAATAGTGGCGGTGCTATTAGCTATTCTGCCAGCAATTATGGTCTGGCTTACCTACAGACGTTAATTCAATGACTTTTGAAGTTTTTGATGATTGTCCCGAACCAGTGAATAGCGCCAAACGCGCTTATCAAGCCTCCCTGAGATTGGGGACAACCAAAGGGGCAGACCGAAGCCGCGCTGTGCTGTCAATGGCACGGGCGCTAAAACGCTCATTTGACGACATTCTCGAAGCCAATACCCTGGATCTAGAAGCCAGTCGAGAAATGGCAGTACCAGAATTAATTTTGGACTGGCTGAAATTAACTCCCTCCCGTTTAGAGAATACCGTTGAGATTCTCCAACGCTTGGGAGAATTATCCGATCCGCTGCGACGGGTGAGAAATGCTGATTATCAACAGGAAGATTCTCAAAGTTATACCCAGTTGATGCCCTTGGGAGCGATTGGATTTATTTATGAGGCTTTCCCAGAACTAGGGGCGATCGCTGCTGGTTTTTGCCTGAAAACAGGTAATACTGTGATTCTCAAAGGCAGTACAGAAGCCAGTCATTCTAATGCAGCGATCGCTGAAGTTCTGCAAACAGCCATTATTGAAGTTGGTTTACCAGCAGGTTGTATAGAATTAGTTACAACCGAACATGGTACTTCTGTGCGGGATTTAGTCACTCAAGACCAGTATTTAAGTTTAGTCATTCCCTACGGGCGTTCTAGCTTAATTCAGCAAGTGGTAAGACAAGCAACTTGTCCGGTGTTAAAATCAGCAATGGGCAATTGTTACCTTTACTGGTCGCTTAATGGTAGCTTAGAGATGGTTCGCTGGATGATTTTAGATAGTCATGAAAGTGAACCAGATCCAGTCAATGCCATTGAAAAAGTTTTAATTCATCGTCAAGCTTTACCATCTTCTTTATCTGTGTTGTGGAATAGCTTAAAGGATAAAGGCTTTGAACTTAAAGCAGATGCGGAATTAGTAGAAGCCTTTCCCCAATTACAACTAGCAAAAGATGGAGAATGGGGAACACCGTATTTAACCAAAACAATAGCATTTAAATTAGTAGATAGTTTAGAAAGTGCGATCGCTTGGATTAATCAATATAGTAGCGGTCATGCTGATTCTATAGTTACAGACTCCTACCAAGAAAGTCGCCAATTTGCATTAGGAGTCAATAGCGCCTCTACTTATATTAATGCTTCTCCCCGTTTTGCCCGTAACCCCTCACGGGGAGATTCTGTATTTTTGGGAATGTCCAATCAAAAAGGACACCGTAGAGGGTTTATTAGTTTGGAAACCTTGACGACTGTGAAGCATATTATCCAGGGAAATGGACGGTTTTAAAACAGGTGACAGGGAACAGGTGATATTTCAGTAAATACGCTAAAGCAAGCGATGTCAAATATATTGCGCTTTAGAAAAACTATGCTACTGTTAGTATAGTTGCTTTAGTGCTATATATGACTAAACCTAATACGACCGGGCTGAGTAACGAAACGTCAAAAAAATTCAACTGGCCTGTCTGGTTTCCCTATCCTAGTTCTTGGTTAAAAGCCATTATTCTGGCTTTATTTTTAAGAGTTATTTCATTTGTATTTACTAATACGGGAGAGTTAGGCTTTAAAATTGCTAATTTTACCAATAGCCCAGAATTATTTATTATATTTTCAATCTTGGCAATCATATCTCCTATTTTTGTCATCACTTTTACCCATCACATATTTCATATCATTATTAGTCAATTTTTCCCTAGTATACAAGCCCCAGAAATAGGAAAACCCAAAGGATTTATACCAGGAATAGTAAGCATTTGGGAAGGGTTATATGGTTGGATGGCTATTTGGTTATCAGGACTAATATCATTTTTAATTTTGATTATTTTCTTTCCCATACTTGATATAAATTTTTCTAAATCAGTTGAGTTTTATACAGATTTTGAAGAGGCTATAATAGTTATATTTGGAAGTATTTGGATTATCAATGTAGCTTTATTTTACCAAATAGATTTTTTATTTAAAAGACGGCTATTAACCATATCATCAGAAACTGATAAATCAACAAATGAATTACCATCACCGCAAAATGTCAAGCATAAAGAAAAAGCTGATCATGCCAATTTTGTAGATTTAGAAATGGATAGATTGCGTGGTAGTATGGGATTAACTCAAATGAAAGGTAAGAAAAAATCACCTCCCAACGCTCAATCATCTAACGAAGTTACAAAAGAAGATAACTTTCAAATAGCTGTTAAATTAGCCAAGAATGCAGCCCAAATAACGCGAACTGCAAAAACCAAAACCGAATGGTATCAAGTAGGTAGAGAGTGGCAAAAAACCATAGAAATGCTCAAAACAGTACCAGTTTCTCATCCTAATTATGCAGTAGCACAAGAAAAGATTATTGATTATCAAAAATATATTAACTACGCTCAAAAAATAGTTAATGGCAAACACATCAACAATTAAAGTAAACCTTAACTTCCCTATCTTTGTGCCTCATTTCCAGGATTTAAGGATGAATAGGATTTGATTTTTTGCTACTTGGGGTGATAATTGAATATTAAATTTTGTCAGAATCCGGATTTCCAGGATTTAAAGATGAACAGGATTTGACTTTTTTAATTTGGGGTGAGAATTAAATATTAAATTTTGTCAGAATCAGGATTTCCAGGATTTAAGGATGAAGAGGATTTGATTTTTTGTAATTGCTTGAATTGAAGGTAAGTCTTGTATATTTTATATATTTTTAATAATAAAACCGCTATATTTTGTTAATATTCCACCCCTCTATCCTTTTATTCTTTATATTTTATTATTTATTGATTATCAAATCCCGAAAATCAAAACAATAACCAACATCCTGTAAATCCTCAAATCCTGGATATCCTGATTCTGACAACTTCAAAATTATCAAATCCCGAAAATCAAAACAATAACCAACATCCTGTAAATCCTCAAATCCTGGATATCCTGATTCTGACAAACTCAAATAAAAAAAGCCCGCACCTGCGGACTTTATAAATCTCAACCTATCTAGGAATTACTTAACATTCTCATGATGATAAGTGTGATAAACCTTAGCACCCTCATCTGGGACAAAACGGCAAACCTTAGCAGAATGCAATAATGCCTTCCAAATAGGAACTTCAGACTTGTAGTAATAATCGCCTAAAATTGGTTTAATTGCCTCAGTTGCTTTCAACAAATTGTAATGAGGCATATTCAAAAAGATGTGATGGGCAACATGAGTACCGATATCATGATGGATATGGTTAAAAATGCCATAATCTCTATCAATGGTCGAAATTGCACCCTTTAAAAAAGTCCAGTTATCACCACGATACCAAGGTAATTCCTGTTCTGTGTGATGTAAATAAGTTACTAAATCCAACCAAATCACAAACACAATGTAAGGAACAGCGTAGTATTTCAGCAACCACATCCAACCCCATTGATAAGTGAAGAAACTTAGCAAACCTACCATGCAAATCCAAAGGGTAGTGCTAGTGATAATATCCCATTTTTCTGAAGGTTTAAAAAGGGGACTTCTGGGGTCAAAATGTGAACCTTCCTTACCAGGAGAACGCTTAAACAAATAAATTGGATAAGCTAACAAGAACACATAGAAACGCCCTATTTTTTGTAATAAGGGCATTTTATTGTATTCAGATTCAGACACAGGATACCAGCTTTCATCATTTTCCAAACTGCCAGTATTTTTGTGGTGAGTTCTGTGGCTAATTCTCCAACCGTGATAAGGAACAAGAATGAAAGTATGAGTGATATGACCAACCAAATCATTTAGCCATTTATGCTTAGAAAAAGATTGGTGTCCGCAGTCATGACCAACCACAAACAAAGCCCAAAACATTGTTCCTTGCAATACCCAGAAAATTGGCCAGAAATACCAAGAATCTAGATAATGTGCAACTGCATATAAAGCAGCGACAATGGCAACATCACGGAAAAAGTAATAGAGTGATTTAACCACACTAGGCTGAAAACATTCAGCAGGAATAGCAGCTTTTAAATCTTGGAGAGTAAACGGAAGTTTATCTTCACCTTGAGATGATTCCAAGCTAGGACTTTGGTTGAACTGAACTGTATCTAATTGCACTGGATTTGGTGATGTTAAAAAAATCAAGTTCGGGTAGACAATGTTCACTAAATATCGCAAACATTGAAATTTAGAAACTAAAATGATTTAATAAATTTTGATTAATTAAATCATTTTGTCATTGGTGGAATTATTAGCTAGAGACTTTTATCTCTGGGCGTAATATTCGTCAAAAGTTGTATAACCAATGTCAGTTTTATAAAGTTGACATTCGTTAGTGATTAGTTTCATTAAATCCCAAGAGAACTTATATTCCTCATGGAGATATGGTTGCCAATTTTGTTTGATGCTGTCGTAAGCTAACCGCAAATTGTAGGAAGGAATAGCGGTAGAAATATGATGGGGAACGTGAACGTTAATATCATGACAAAGGATTTCTACCCAACGAGGATAATCACAATGAACTGTACCGAATAACTGTGCCATAGCCTCGTTCCACTTGTCAGCAGTTTTAAAAGGAACATCTGGAAGAGTGTGGTGAACAATAGTGAAGGTACTCATCCAGAAATGGTAAACCATCCAAGGGATAAACCAGAACTTAATAAATCCCCAAACACCAGTGGTAATAATCAACGTTGGAAAAACAATAGCTGCAAAAGCTACCACCACACCAACAGAAAGCTTAACATTAGCTCTATCTTTTGGCTGAAATTTTCGCGCATCAAAATGCACAACTGCCCAATGTCCAATAGAACCTACCCACCACAGACGCTTCTGCATAAAAAATTGAAATGCAGACTGTCTGGTTTTATTCCAACTTTCAAAAACCTCTGGTCTGATGGGATGCCATGCGTTATCCTCATCTAATTTATTTGTATGTTTATGGTGATGATTATGTTTAATTCTCCAGCTGTGAAAAGGGTAAATTAGAAACATCATGAAAAAATGACCAACCAAATCATTTACCCAACGACGTTTAGCAAAAGAACGATGTCCGCAGTCATGTCCAATAACAAAAAATCCTGTTAAAGCAGTTCCTGTAAAAATCCATGCTATGGGTAGAAGAAACCAGGGAGAAATTGCTATAAAATAATAGCCTAATGCAGCCATAGATAGACTGAGAACTACAGTAGTCCAAGCTTTGCGGCTATTTTGTTGGAAACATTCCTTGGGCAGACTTTTGATAATATGTTTTAGTTTGATTTCGTCTTTACCAAGGCTTGTGGAGACGAAAGTTTCCTGGTTTTTGATGATTGATGTAGTCATGAATACCTGAAAAACAGCAAGTCCTCCTGCAAAATCACTAGAAAAATGAGCTTGCAGCAAAGTTTTGTAACATTAATTTCTGAGATTATAGCAACCTAAGAGTAACTTAGGGTAGGTAATCAGCAATTAAAATTAAAAATTAAAAATTAAAAATTAAAAATTTTAATCGCTGTAGTTGTACGCAAAAAGTCAATAGTTTAGCGTCCAAATTTTGAACATAAAACTATTGACTTTCAAGATAAACTATGCGTTATGCTTTTTTCTCTGCCAGCTTGACATTTGTCGCTAGACCTAGCAGTTGGAGTAATTGAATAGTCATCCAAGTCATATCAATTTCCCACCATTCCAAGCCATGACGGGCAGAATACTGAAAAGCATGGTGATTATTGTGCCAGCCTTCACCAAATACCAGAATCGCCACCCACCAACAATTAGTGGAATTGTCACCAGATTCTGGATATGTGCGATAGCCGAACTTATGGGTAGCACTGTTGACCAACCAAGTACAGTGGTAAACCCAGATAATCCGCACAAAAATTCCCCAAACGACAAAAGACCAGCCGCCTAAGAAAAAGAGTAGTAGTCCCAGGGCAATTTGTAAGAAAATGAAATTTTTCTGTAAAAACTGATAAACTGGGTCATCAATAATGTCTTTTGTGAAGCGAGGAACTTGTTCGTGAGCGGGGGCAAAATGAATCATCCAGCCCATGTGACTCCACCAGAAACCTTGATTGGAATCATGGGGATCATTTTCTGTATCTGAGTGTAAATGATGGATACGGTGTGTACCTACCCACTCAATAGGTCCGCCTTCACAGGATAAAGTCCCGAAAATAACTAGGAGATACTCCAGCCATTTGGGAGTTTGAAAACTGCGGTGGGTGACAAGACGGTGATAACCAAGGGTAATCCCTAAACCACCAGTTACCCAGTAAAGAAATAAAGCCACACCGACAGCTTTCCAGCTAAAGTTACTAGGAACTAAAGCGAACATAGCTCCAATGTGTAATGCAACGAAAAATAGGGTGTTAACCCAGTTAATTTGAGGTTTAGAAGTAGCAATTGTCATGCAGTATCCTGAATAGAAATTTGTTCAGCCTAATCTGCGCGATTTTTCGAGTAGCTAGGCGCTACGCGCCATAAATCCGCATATCTATATTTTTTTGAATGAGGAAACAATGAACAGCATAGAAAAGCTACGGCAAGCAGAACAGGCACTATTAGAGATTTTTTCTGGTATTGACGCTCAGGTCAAGCATAATCTGAAACGGGTACTCGATGCTTTTCGTAATCACCGTGTAGGATCACACCATTTTGCGGGTGTAAGTGGTTATGGACACGATGATTTAGGAAGAGAAACCTTAGATAAAGTATTTGCCGAAGTGATGGGTGCCGAGGCTGCGGTGGTGCGAGTGCAGATTGTTTCGGGAACTCATGCGATCGCCTGTGCGCTGTATGGTGTGCTTCGTCCTGGGGATGAAATGTTAGCAGTAGTCGGTTCTCCCTACGATACATTGGAAGAGGTAATTGGCTTGCGAGGGCAAAACCAAGGTTCCCTTATTGAGTTTGGCATAAAATACCGCCAATTGGAACTAACCCAAGAAGGAAAAGTAGATTGGTCAGCTTTAAGCACCGCCATCACCGAAAATACCCGTTTAGTCCTCATTCAGCGTTCCTGTGGATACTCATGGCGGCCAAGCCTATCTATAGCTGAGATTGAAAAAATAGTTCACATCGTCAAACAACAAAACCCCAACACCGTTTGTTTTGTAGACAACTGCTACGGCGAATTTATTGACACCCAAGAACCAACCCACGTAGGTGCTGACTTGATGGCCGGGTCATTGATTAAAAACCCTGGTGGTACACTTGTTACAGCCGGTGGTTACATAGCCGGAAAAGCTGACCTAGTAGAAGCAGCAGCTTGTAGACTTACCGCCCCGGGTATTGGTAGTGCGGGAGGTGCAACCTTTGATCAAAACCGCTTATTATTCCAAGGGTTATTTTTAGCACCCCAGATAGTCGGGGAAGCTATGAAAGGAACATACCTCACAGGTTACGTATTTGATAAACTCGGATATCCCGTTAACCCCGCACCTTTAGCACCACGGGGGGACGTTATCCAAGCCATCAAACTCGGTTCAGCCAAAAAGCTAATCGCCTTCTGTAAAGCCATCCAACAGTATTCACCCATAGGATCTTATCTCGACCCCGTTCCCGATGATATGCCAGGGTACGAAAGCCAAGTAGTCATGGCTGGGGGGACATTTATTGAAGGTAGCACCTTGGAATTATCAGCCGATGGACCATTACGTGAGCCTTATGTTGTGTATTGTCAGGGCGGGACACATTGGACTCATGTATCTTTGGCGTTACAGGCAGCTATTGAGGCTGTAGGAGAAGTATAAGAAGAGTTTCGCGCAAAGACGCTAAGGAGCAAAGGCGCGAAGGAAGAGAAGGAAGAGAAGGAGGAGTTTAAAGTTTGTTAGCTATGCGTTTGATACCGTCTTTGATGAGGACTTCACCAAAGTTGATGAGTAGGCCAAGGCGTTTATTGGCAAGGGTGAGATAGGTAATGAGTTGTTTTTTGTGGACGGGGTGTAGGGTGTCTAAGGATTTAATTTCAATGATGACTTTGTTTTCAACTATGATGTCTGCCCTAAAACCTTCCTGTAAATGAACACTCTCATAAACTACAGGTATTGGTTGTTGCCTTGCTACCTGTAAACCTCTACTCTCCAACTCCTAGGCCAAAATAGTCTCATACACAGATTCAAACAACCCAGGTCCTCACCTAGTATGAATCTTGTACGCAGCATCAACAATCTGAGTTGCTATTTCATTCTCCGTCATCTTCATATCCTTCTTCTTACTTTGTATCTTCTTCTTACCTTTGCTCCTCTGCGCCTTTGCGCGAAACCTTATTCCGGTAATTTATACTGCGCTACGATCCGCTTGGCAAATTCTGGTACATGATCTGCCAATTTCTCTGGATGATTCCGTTTAACATATAAGTAATTTCTTGTAAAGTGGGAATCCATCGAAAATTTCCCATATTCCAGTCCTTGTGGTCCGATTTTATCTATGACGACTCCCATTAATTTTGCTACCCACATGGGTAAGGTGACGGCTTTATCGTAGGCTTCTATTCCTTGTTGTACGGCGGCTTTTCTGTCTCCTTTGGACATCACTGGTTGGGTGTGGAGTTGGTCTTTTACCAGTTCGAGCATTTCTTTCCCGGTATCATTTCTCACTACTATCCATTGCCAGTTGAAAGGTGCGCCCATGTATCCTACTACTATGTCTGCTAGGGAGTTGACGTAATCAAAGCAACTCATACATGATGGGGCGAAGATGTCTTTTAGTACGTTGGTTTTTAAGCCAAAGAAGGGTACTTTTTCTTCTGATCCATCTTCATGTTTAAAATGTACCCGGAAGTCTTGCATAAATTCGTAACTAACTACGGTTTCGGGGGATCTGCTGGTGGTTTCTAGGAATTTTTGCAGTCCGGCGCGGGTAACGTTATCTACGCATGGTGTACCCAGGACATAGAGTTTTTCTAGTCCGAGTTTTTTCTCAACAGCGCGTAATGCTTGGATTTGACACCCTACTCCGATGACTAATAACCGCTTCATTCCCGATTTTTCGATTTCTTCTAATACGGAAAGGTTGGGGGATAGGGTAGGTTTGTTTACTTTGGCAGCTAGTATTTCTTCGGGGGTGCGGGCGATGATGGGCATGGGTTGAAAGCGGTCTTCTTTGGTGTTTTGGACACAGACTACGCCTTCGACTAAGCCCCGGTTGAGCATTTCTATGGCGATGGTGCTGACTATTCCTGTCCATTGTGCGCCTTCTATGGGTTGTTGTTTTCTGGCGGCTATCATTTCTTGATGTACGCCAAAATAAAGTTCGTTGTCGTCTTCTAGGTTGCGGGGGCGGTTATGGGTGGTGGTTTCTAGTTCGTCTATTCTTTGGGTGATGAAGGCGCACGCTTCTTTGACGTAGTGGATATAGTAGGTGTCGCATAGTCCGCATTCGCTACAAAGTTCTTTGGCGGGGCGCACGCTTCCGGGTTTGAGGGCTTTGGCTTTTTTGTGTTTGCTAGAATCTATGGTAGTCATATATTTTGTTTGTTTTACTCAAATATTGCTTTTATTACCTTACCGTTACAAGCTATGAACTTGAAGATTGAGATTGAACAAGAGGAAGACGGGCGTTTTATTGCTGAGGTGATTGATATTCCCGGTGTTTTGGCCTATGGAAATACAAGACAGGAAGCAGTAGCCAAGGTTCAGGCTTTGGCTTTGCGAGTATTAGCGGATAAATTGGAACATGGTGAAGTACACTCAGATTTATTTAGTGTTTCTTTTGCAGCAGCATGAGTCAATGGTCTAGTCAAAAAGCAAAGCGTGTTTTAGCCGCCTTGTTGCGTATTGGATGGGAAATCAAACGTCAATCAGGTTCACACAAAATTCTGTCACGTCCTGATTGGGATGATTTCATTTTTGCATTTCATGATAATGAAGAGATAGGTCCGAGAATGTTAGCAAGAATCAGTAAACTTACTGGTTTAACTCCTGATGATTTGTGATGTGGATTCCTTTATAATTTTCTGTATTTTATAGTTTATTGATAAAGGAATTGACATTTTCAAGCCTTTTAACTTAGAATTTAGCTTGTTATTTTATTAACCTCTTACACATGAAAGATAACATTTTTGACTTTCTGAAGAGATACAGTGCAGAAGATATTAGTGAAACCATTTCCATGTACAAGTTATTTGGCGGATTTTTGTTTGTATTTGCACTTTATTCTGCGGCATTTTGGTTAGTTCCTCAGTCAGAAATACTAAATGAACTTGTTTTTGGGATAAAGGTCACTAATGCATTAGGTACTTTTATTCTATCAACTATAACTTTTCTTTTCATAATTCTATTTGTCGGTAAGAAGAACCCGTCTAATCTGTAAAATTTATCCACTTATGAATTTTTGCTTAATCAACCCTTCGATTAATTTATCGAGGGTTTTTTGCTGTTAAAATACATCTTTCATTATCCCACAAAACCGCCTGATAATTAATTCTCATAATGATCGCTGTTTCAAAAAATATGCTATATTTAGCATAATCAGGATATAAGTCAGACAATTGCAAACAGAACCTATAAAACCACTGCAATGGGTAGGAAGTTCTCTAGAAGACCTCAAAAAATTTCCTGAAGAGGTACAAGGAGAAATAGGATATGCGTTATATTTAGCCCAAATGGGTGAAAAACATCCTCATACTAAACCCTTAAAAGGATTTAAAGGAGCAAGTGTATTAGAAGTTGTAGAAGATTTTGATGGAGATACCTATAGAGCTATTTATACTGTGAAATTAGCAAAAGCAGTTTATGTTCTTCATGTTTTTCAGAAAAAATCAAAACATGGTATTGCTACACCAAAACAAGATATTGATTTGATTGAAGCAAGACTGAAAAAAGCTAAAGAACATCATGATCAAATAAATCAATAAAACCCAGGAGAATTATGTCAGAAAATATCGAAATTAAACCCAGTAGTGGTAATGTATTTGCTGATTTAGGATTACCAAATGCTGATGAAATGTTAGTAAAAGCAGAACTAGCTCGGAAAATTAGTCAAGCTATTACCGCACGGGGATTAACTCAAGTTGAAGCTGCGGAATTATTAGGAATTGATCAACCAAAAGTTTCTGCTTTAATCAGAGGAAGATTAACAGGTTTTTCTTTAGAAAGAATGTTTAAATTTCTCAATGCTTTTGATAGTGATATAGAAATTATAGTAAAACCTAAATCTAGTCATAATGCACGGATTATTGTTAAGTAATTTTAGGAAGGAAATCTTTATTGAAATTTGTGATAAAATTAATCTAATTGAATGTTTATTGATATCAACAATACAAACCAATGCAAGCTGATAAATATCCATTTGCTGAAGAATTAATTACTGATATTGAAGGTAATATCAGAAAAGTAGTCATGGATTTTCAAGAATACTTACGGTTGCTAGAAGCACTAGAAGATGAAGGACTTATTTTAGCAATGAAAGAAGTAGAAAATGAAACTCCTTTAAATTTTGATGAAGCATTAGCAGAATTAGAAAAAGAGTGAATACCCAGTATCTACCTAGTTTTATTAAAGACCTAAAAGCACTCAAAAGTACACCTTACTATGAGTCTATTAAAAAGTTTGCTTTTGAAGAAATAATTGAAATATCAAGTTTTGCAGAAATCACCAATATCAAAAAGCTGCAAGGATATGATAATGCTTATCGTGTTCGTATAGGTGATTATCGTATTGGTGTTATTTTTGATGGTGAGACATTAATTTTTGAAAGAGTTTTACACCGTAAAGAAATCTATCGTTATTTTCCCAAATAGATGCTTTTGTAATAACAGTAAAATTATGAAATTTAAACTAATTACACCTCTGAGCTTTTTATTAACAGCTACTCTCGCTTTATTCACATCTATCCACACTCCCAAAGTTACAGCACAACCAGCAACTTTTAATGTTGATAATCTTCTCAAATGTGCAGAATATTGTCGTCAACTTCCTACAGATTATAAATATCGAAAGCTTAAAATTACACAAAAACTAATTAATCAATTACCCAAATGGAATAATATCTGTCAAAAATTGACAGGTAAGGGTTTATGTGCTGTTGCTAAATCTTATCAGTTTAAAGATGGTCTAATTTATTTAAAAATTCAGGGTACTGAGTCTTTTTCCACAGATATTAAGTTTAATTCTGGTATCAGTTCACAACAAGCTGTAAATATTGCCAAACAATCTTTTAATAATGGTGAGTCTTTCCCAAAAACAGAAAGGTTAAAAAATAGAACTGTTTTATATAGTAATCCCATTGATAATGGTGGAGAGACATTTTATTTACAAGAAACTTACTTGATTTTAAATTCCCGAAATCAAGTAAATAGAATAGTTTCAGTATCTACAACTCCTTGATTTTTTGGGGTTTATGAAGACTAGAGTGAATTTTGATTATCATACTAACAGAAATTTCTCAACTTCCCACCTTTTCCAATAACCATTTTACCGCACTTTCCACATCTGCAACTTGTTCCCCTGGTGGTATAGGTGGACGTTTCACCATCACTACTTTTATTCCCATTTCTCGCGCTGCAATAATTTTCGGATAAGTAGCATTTCCCCCGCTATTTTTACTCACAATAGTATCAATATGATAATCTGTTAAAATTTCCCTTTCATCCTCTAAAGAAAAGGGTCCTCTATCAAATAACATTAAACCAGGAGGTATCACCACATCAGCATTTGGTGGGTCTATCATTCGCATTAAAAACCACATTTCCTGTAAATGAGAAAAAGCAGATATTTCTTGTCTACCAATAGTTAAAAAAACCCGTTTTGTTTGATGTTTGAAAAGTTGATTTTCTAACGCTTGATTTTCTAAAGCCGTGGCTGCTTCTGTATTATTTTTTACCTCAATCCAAATATCACCCGCTTGTTTTTCCCAAGGGGAACGATTTACTAATAATCTAGGAATACCCGTTTCCGTTGCTGCTGCTGCTGCATTCCAGGAGATATGATTAGCAAAGGGATGAGTAGCATCAATTAACACATCTATTTTTTGATGTTTTAAATATTCAACCAAACCCGTAACACCACCAAAACCGCCAATGCGAACATTACCAACAGGTGCAACAGGTTCACGGGTACGACCGGCTAAAGATGCGATCGCCTCAACTCCAGTAATTTTGCTTATTCTTGCTGTCAATTCTGCTGCATCACCAGTACCACCGAGAATCAAAACGCGCAACATAGCAATTTTGGATTTTAGATTTTAGATTATGAATTATAAAACATATCTAAATTAGATAAAACTCTTGTGGGGTGGGCATCTTGCCCGCCCTAAGCTGATTTAATTAACTGATAAAGACGGAATTCTGGCTAAAATTCCCTTTTTCAAAGGTTCAGGACGTTCTGACCAAGGTAAAACACCATCAGGCTTATTGTAGTATTTACTTGCACATTCCAGCACAGCTTCAGCACAACCCTCAACCGGCAAATCACCAAATAAATAAGTTAACTTCCCTTGACCAGCAAAAGCTACCACACAAGAACGGTTACAAGCACTCATACATTCAACTTCTTGGATGGGGAACTGATCCCGTAAATGCCAATTTTGCGCGACTTGTTGAATTTCTTGTAAAAGTTTTTGACCACCACTTTCACCGACACGCTTACCATCTTGCCAAACACTAGCGCAGGTTTTACACACAAATAAACTATGAGCAGTTACATCAGTAGTCATCCCTATCCTCGCAGATTTTCACAATTTTCTATTATAAATCCCCAACTGCTTTGAGAAGTCGATATTTACCCATCACCAATTACCAATTACCAATTACCCGCCAAACAGATATGATAGCTATACAAACAAACATGATATGAGTTAAAATCTTAAACCCACACCACCCTGCAAAGATAAAGCCGTACCTCCACCATTACGATAAGCATCAAAAGCAATAATAGCGTTACCAAAAATCACCGTATTACTATTAGGAACAACATAATCAATTCCTGGTTGCAAAGCAAAACTTATTTTATTACCTACAGGGGAAGGAGTATCACCACTGGTTAATACTATTCCAGCACCCAAATAAACATCAGTTTGCCAGTTGAGGGGCAGATCATAAGAAACGGTAGGTACTACTGCTGTAGCTTGACCAATTAAAGCTTGAGCGCGGAAAGATACAGGACTTTCTAGTAACTTGTAGCGAACAGCTAAAACTCCCCCAAGTTGAGTACCTTCACTTAGTCCAACCGCCGGACCAATACCTACATAGCTACCATAAGCGACTTGAGCCTGTGCAGGTTGACTATTGATAAACAAACTTAAAACCGCACCAGTCCCCAGAACTGCAACTAAATATTGAATAAGCTTCATTACCCTACTCCTGACACCATCTAAATAAATATGTTACCAATATTGCTGATTGGTAATTGGTAATTGGTAATTGGTAATTGGTAATTGGTAATTGGTAATAAATTCATTCTTCCCAGTCCCCAGTCCCCAGTCCCCAGTCCCCAGTCCCCAGTCCCCAGTCCCCAGTCCCCAGTCCCCTAACTATGGACAACGGGAATGAATACCACCCTTAGTACAAATGAAAGCTAATTGCTGGGCATCTAAATTCTTAGCATTGCTAAAATCTACACCTTGAACTATAGCTGCTTGTGAACCGAGATCGGAAGTTTCCACAAACCTATCTCCGGGATCTTGCTTACCAGGAAAGAGAATAGTACCTTGAAAATCAGCACCATCCAAATTTGCTCCCCGTAAGTCTGCACGACTAATATCAGCATTCCGCAGGTTGGCGTTTTTCATGTTGGCCGAGCGTAAAACAGCACCAGCAAGACGAGCTGCACTGAAGTTAGCATTGCTGAGATTAGCATTATTCAAATAAGCTTCAGATAAATCTGCTCCTTGCCAGTTGGTATTAATTAAATTGGCATGAGATAATTGTGTACCTATAGCAGAAACTCTAGCTAACTGAGCAGCATACAAATCTGCTTCTATTAAATTTGCGTCGCTAATATCTGCCCCTGTTAAAATCGCATCTTCCAAAATTGCCTTTTGTAAATCGCTACCTATGAGTTGGGTACTGCTGAGGTTAGCACCCACTAACCGAGCATTAGATAAGTTAGCTTTGTTCAGGGTGGCGCGGCTTAAATCGCTGCGGTTCATCATCACACGACTGAGATTTGTCTCACTGAGATTGGCTTGCTTGAGTTCAGTTTTACTTAAATCGGCGATGACATCATCATAGGTATCCCAACGCCCATCTTCACCTGCACTGCGGAAGCGACTAGCTTTGAGACTGGCTTGGTTGAGATTGGCAGATTTAAACAGAACGCCTGATAAATCTGCATTTTCTAGTACCAAGTTAAATACAGAACTTTCCTCAGCATTTTTTGGACCGAGTTGGATGCTACTTAAATCAATGTTATTAATTTTGCCGCTATAAACAGTCAAAATTTTGTTTATTGCCTGTTGGTTAAGGTTTAACTGTTGTTGTCGAATATTGCGAACACTACCACCTGATTCCAGTTCTCCTGTGAGAAACTGATTCATACGTTTTAATTCTGGTAAAGCTTGGGGTCCGATATTTGACAATGCCTGTTGAATAGTATCGAGGATGCTGGGGTCAGTTTCCTTCACCAGTAAATCTACTAAATATTTGATGGACTGTGTATCATTAATTCCCCCCAAGGCGAGAATTGCCCTTTGGCGTTCTTCGTTGGAGACACCAGAGTTGGGATTAATTTCTTTGACGAGTTCGAGAAACTTTTGACTGTTGATCAGCTGTGTTTTCCGTAGGCTTTCTTGGTTTTGGATGTAAATTTGTGTGCCTACTAAAGTTGACAACACAGCGATCATACTTGTTACCCCAACTACAGACAAAGTGAAATTGGGGTTGCTGAATATTTTCAGTTTGGGGATTGACCACTGACTAGATGTAGTTAGCTGTTGCTCATTTTCTGGTTGTGGTTGCTCGCTGGTATTTTCTACAGGTGTTTTTATCGGTTTGTTGATGTCTTTGACATCTATGGTGTATGTACCTGCTAATTGATCATGGAAAGCACGACGACGCTTTTGGGAAGTCCAGCCCATGCCTTCACCTAACACCAGCACTAGAGCTAAAAATGTAAATAGACCTAAATTGGGAAAAGCAAAGCTGTAGCGCCACAGGATATAAGCAATGGACACTGGAGCAGTCCAGCGTCCTAGCCCTTCACGAACTACAGCAGCCCTTAAACCAGGGGCTTGACCTTCCTCATCAACTACCCGCACCCCAAACCAACGCTTGGGAATGGTGCTGCCTGTTTTACCCAGTAAATACAACTGCCAACCGGAGAGGGTGAGAGGTGTTAAGAGGGCGATAGTCCATAAAAAATTAGTGGGACTGGCAACATTCCGAATGCCATAACTAACTGGTAGTGCTAAAGGCCTAGCGATCGCTCTTTCTGTGAGTACCAGCACTGGGTTGAGGGGTACTCTTTGAATATCGCTGCGAGAATTGGCATAAACACCGATGCCAAAGGGAATTAACCCACTGGCTACTACTAATGTGATTTCTGCTGCCCAAGCGGCTAAACGCCTTGTTCCCAAGGGCAAAGATTTAGCTTTTTGCGGTTTTTGGGACTTGCTAGATTGATCAATATTTCTCCTCACAGTTGGGGTCGTCATTGCATCATTTCCCTTTGATTCTATGTTTACGCCAATCTCGGCGCGGTTAAAATAAATGTAAGCATTCAGCTATCAGCCATCAGCAGTCAGCTTTTTCCGGCTTACGCCAAAAATACCTATTTGATAATTAACCAATTTCTCAAACATTCTGACTCCTGACTCCTGAATTCTTACAAATAAATAGGCTATTGCTTACGTTGCAAGCTGTTAGACACCAAAAATTTGTATCCAAGATACACTAACCCTGCCAATAGTGCCAGACTGATCACAGATGCTACCAGTCTAAATACTGTTTGCAGTACCAATATGCCCAAAACTATTACTACACTGGCAACGGCAAGTTTTTTCATTCCTGATAACCCTTGAAACCAAATTTGCGATCGCTCTAAATGCCGATTTAATTTGGCAAAAACACTCTGATTTGTCTGTTTTTGCGTCTCTGGTTGGTTGAGGTTTGGGCTAAATGAATTCATTTCCGCCTCTAATTGTTGGAGGCGACGTTGCAAGTCTTCTTCAGGTTGAGAATTCATGATTTTTTACCTCATCTCTAACGCTGGTTCTACAACCGACTAACTATATATAGCAGGTGACAGGTGACAGGTGACAGAGTTGAAAGCCTTTTTGTGTTTAGCTTTTATAAAGAAATCGAGCGAACCAAAACCTCCGAGATCAAGTATCGGAGCGTGGTGGAGATATTTTATCGTGCTTTAGACGGTGGATGTAGGCGAGCGCAAAGCCCTACTTATCTATCTCTAAACGTCTGTAAGGAAGGAAAATAATGTATCTTGACCTATAGCCAGAATTTTCTACTTATCCAGTGTCACTTCAGGATCTTTTCATCCTGAGTTATAAATTTACACAATTCCCAAATCAGAATTAAATAAAAATCCCTAAAAATTTATACTTCTAACTTGGGAACAAAAACCCTTTCTCTGGTTCTAATAATCCAGAATATATATCACTTTATTTATCTATCAAAAGCTGGGAGCATGAATAAAAATGAAGACATTAAAACTACTGACTTTTGTTCCCGCAACTTTACTAATGAGTTTGTTATTTAACCAACCTATTTTGGCACAGACTCCATTTATCCCAATTAATAACCAACTCCCGACAGATCCACTTGTTGTCAATGGCACATCTGGGGGAACAGTCCAGAGTAATTGCGGGAATATTACCACTCAACCTAGTCAAGTTCTTCAGGTACAAGAATCTTTACCTTATTTACGCTTAACAGTTGAGGGACAGGGACAGCCTACAATGTTGATTGATGGACCTGGAGGGCGCTTTTGTGTGTTGGCAGATAACTACTCTGCAAATAAACCCGAACTTGCTGGTTTCTGGCAACTTGGCAACTACTTGGTCTATGTAGGCAATTTATCGCCAGGACAGTATAATTATACTCTTTCTATTTCCCAACAAAAGAAGTGAGGTGATTGGGGACCCTTGACTGGGGACTGGTGATAGGTGGCAGGATCTTCCCGTCTTCCCACACTCTATTAAAACAATGCCATGACCGCAGCGGGAGAACCTGAACCACCACGCAGTCTGAGAATACCAATTACTAGGGTAGCGCCTTGGGGTGGTAGTTGATCCAAATTGGTGAGGTTTTCTAAGACAATACGTGGTTTTGCTAATACCAAACGATTAGTAGTAAAATTTGTATCTTGTCCAGAGTCTACGCCGTGGGTATCAATTCCCACTCCAGCAATTTTTCTTTCTGTAATTAAAAACTGGGTTGCATCATTGCCAAACCCTGGAAAGTGCATATTTCCATCTGCATCTTGATTCAAAAATGCGTTTTTATCCAGCCATTTAGTTTGCCAACCCGTATAAAGTAATACGATACATTCAGCGGAAATAGTCCCAAATTCTGCTTCCCATGCCAAAATATCAGCTACAGTTAAAAGATAATCAGCATTCTCTGTTGCTTGTTGAGAAATATCTATAACTACCGCAGGTACTACCAAAGACTGAGCGGAATATTCGTCAATGCTAATACCGTTACCGTGAAAACTATTAGGGGCATTGATATGAGTAGCACTATGTTCCCCTAAAGAAAAACGTCGCAGATAATAGCCATCATCTTGTAGTTCAGCGACAGTAGTAAATTTAACGGTTGGATCACCTGGCCATTGTGGTATACCTATGTCAATTAAATGACTCAGGTGGATAACACGGGAGTAGGCGATATTGTTTGGCTGCTGGTTGTGTATAATAGCTTTCCTCACTTGTTGGGGTACTGCTATTATCATAAAATAATCCCCCAATTCCTGTAAATACCAGGTCAGTTGGGGGTTTAAAATGTTGCAGCAAAAAGTGAATTTAACCTTAGTTAACACCTGAAAGGTTAACTTTTGACAAGCATTAGGTTAAGCTTAGGTAAAAACATACGCACATTAGTCATTGGTCATTAGTAAAATTCTTATCTGTCACCTATTACCTATGTTCAATCATGGGAAATTTTTCAAAGTTGCGTTTTACCCAATCCATACCTATTTCGTTATTTAATTTTATATGTTGAGGAATGTTGGGATAAAGTTTACCTAAAATATCAACATCTTGTTCAACGATTACTTCTGCTAGACGGACAAAGTTTTTCTTGATTAAATGGGCAATAGGATTTTTAACTTTACCATAAACTAAAACATAGGTGCGTGTATGGGTTGCTGATTCGGGAACAAAGAAATGAATTTGTTTAACACTAGCAACAGGACTTTCACCATGTACAACAACAAAACTAGGAAAGAAATTTTCTAAATGGGCGTTTATTGTGTTGGGAATTGCTAACAGTCCAGGATTTTTGAGTAGGTCATTTAATTTGTGTTTTTTTCTGATTAAATCAAAGTAAGCATGGGCGTGATGTCCGTTATCAATAAATTGTTTAAAGTCTACTTTCTCAATTTCAAATAATGGACGATGTGTACCATTTTGATGATCGTAATCGTGCATATTTAATAGCATTGTCAGCAGTTCGGTTTTAACGCTGAAGTTTTTTGTATGTCCCAAAAATTCATATTCGGCGGCAAAATCTTTTAGAATTGTGGGGATGTTAATTTTCGGTTCATATCCACCATAAGTCCAGATAAAATCCCCTTGAATAATTAACTCTAATGGTTGGAGTAAGGGTTTTGTTTGTTTATTACTATTTGGTAAAACTGTACAACCTGTGCTATCAAATTCTAAAGCATGAAATGGACAAACTACTGTACTACTACCATCGGACTTTGTCACACACCAACCTTCTGAAAGCATTGCACCTAAATGGGGACAGGCATTAGGTAAACAACTAATTTTACCTGTTTGATCTTGCCAGATGACGTAATCTTTCCCATACAGGGAAATTTTAAAGGGCTGATTTGGTTGCAGCATGGAACGATGAGCCAATAACCAAGGTGCGCCTTGTAACATGGTCATAAACAACCTCTAATTTAATTAACTAATTTTTTAGTTAGTTTAACAATAGAGTGAGATTGCTGTCAACTATTGTTAGGATGTAGGAGTAATAGATAACAAAATGGTGGTGAAATCTGTGAGAAATAGGGGAGGAGTTAAATCGGTGCGTCAGGTGCGTGATGCGGAGGTGACACAGCAGCAGATTTTAGATGCAGCAGAGATTGAGTTTGCTAAAGATGGGTTAAAAGGGGCGCGGTTGAGTGCGATCGCGGATCGTGCGAAAATTACGACAGCGATGATTCATTATTATTTTGAGAATAAAGAAGGTTTGTATAAAGCAGTTTTGCAGCGTCCGATCAATGAAGCGTTATCAGTGGTAAATCAGTTAGATTTAGAAAAGTTACATCCCCAGGAAGCATTAAAGCAAATTATTCGCAGTGCGATCGCCTATGAAGCAGCTTATCCCCATCGTCAAATGTTGTGGTTTCAAGAAGCGAGTCAAAATCAGGGTTTGTACTTTAAAGAAATTAACCCCATGAATTTATATGCACCACTATTGAAGGTTTTAGAAAGGGGGATAAATGAAGGATATTTTCGGTCTGTAGATCCATTTTTGACCTTAACTCATATTATTAGTGTGTGTATTTTTTATTTTGTAGTTCAAGAAAACTGGAAACATTTGACACCTGACATAGATCGCCTCAGTCCAGAGATGGTAGAGAAACATACTGAAAGTGCGATCGCTCTTATTTTAGGTGGTTTGTTGATTAATTAAGGGAACAGGGAACAGGGAACAGAAGGCAAGAGTTTATTCTTCCCATTCCCCAATCACCAATCACCAGTCCCCACTCCCAGTTGCATAAAAAGTGGAGGTTTTCATTTTTTGTGCTATAACCCACACATAAAATGATTTTAGACAGAAGCGACTAATGGAACCAGACAAACTAACCAGGTTTAAAGAGTACGGTGAGTTTATCCTCCGCAAAATTGACTCTGTACCGCAACATCCCTCCCAACAAGAAGATTGGGTCCCTACTAGCCTGGATGACTGTCTAATGCGCTTGCGAGAAGCTGCACAAAAGACTGTGGAAATGGCCACTTCACCTGTGAAAATTGGTGTGATGGGTGAATTTAGCAGTGGTAAAAGTTTGCTGTTAGGAAGTTTAATTGGTTATGCGGATGCCTTACCTGTGAGTGAAAATCCGACTACAGGAAATGTGACTGCAATTCATATCAAACCACAGGAAGGTTTTGCTACTACTCACATAGATAATTACACTGTTGAGTATTTATCTCATGAAGGGGTAAATGAGTGTTTACACTTCATGTTAGCAGAAGCAAACCGTCGTGCTGTAGCTGCTGGTTTACCACCTTTACAAGTTTCTAAAATTAAAACTGGTAAAGATATTTCTACTTGGTGTGAAGAAGCTTGGAAGAGTTCCAATAATTTAGAATTACGCTATCTTTTACGGGAATTAGTGTTATTTTTGCGGGCTTATCAAGCCTATGGAGAAGCTTTATGTGGTAAGCATTATCACATTGATGCAGAAACAGCAAAGGAAGGTTTACAATTAATTGAATTGCCGATGGCGATTCAAACGTTAAGATTTGATGATTTACCGCCGGCACATATTCGTTTACCGAGTGCGCCCCAAGTTCTCCAAACTCAATTATTACAAAATAGTTTTCACCTGATTCGTAGAGTTGATATTGAAGTCAAAATATCAAGGGAAATTTGGGATTTATCTGGTGCGGAAGAATTTGTATTATTAGATTTTCCCGGTTTAGGTGCGGCTAATTCTGGTGCGCGAGATACATTTTTATCATTAAGAGAATTGGCACAGGTGCAAACAATTTTAGTGTTATTAAATGGTAAATCACCGGGGAGCGATCGCGCCAACAAAATATTTACCATGATGCAGCAACAACGCCCCGGACAAGATTTAAAAGATTTAATTCTGGTAGGTGTGGGACGTTTTGATCAACTACCTTTAGATAGTGAAGGTGGGGAAAGAATTTTAGATTTTTTAATTGCAGATCATCCTAACGCCCAACCTTTACAAACAGACGTAGTTTTTCAGAAATTAAAAGTTCTGCAAACTATCATTGATGGTGCAGAGGCTTTTACTACCCAAAAAGACCGCATCGTTTTATTATCACCATTGTTAGGGTTAGCAGAATTAGCCAAACGTTCGACTACAGTTAAAGCCGGTTCCGAAGAATTTTTAGCTAATTTAGATTATCCTGATTATCTAGAACGTTCCAAGAAATTACAACATAAATGGGGTAAATTAAGCGAAAAATTATTAACAACTGAACCGCGTAATTCTCTAGGTAGACAGTTAGGTTATTTTGCCCAAGATGGGGGTGTTAGTAAACTGCGGGAATTGATTCAAAATCATGTAGCTACTCATGGTTTAAAACAATTATATGAAGATACCCGCAGGGCGGCTGATCTTATTCATCAACAACAAGAACAACTGAAATATATCATCGCTGAAATTCACGAACAAGGCATACCTACGGCTGATAGTCCGGCGTTAATTGAGTTACGTTTAGCTATTGAAAGTTTAGATAAAACTTACAGAAACTTTCAAAAAGACTTGGGTAAAGAACCACTCAAAGATAGACGGGGACTGGTCGTTAGCGATGTGATCAAAGATGAATTAACCTATAGAATTCTCAATTGGAATCAATGGACTTTACTATTTAATAAATGTCAAAATGGGACAATTGCTTTAGCAGAATCTAAAGGTGCTGCGGGGAAATTATTTGACAGAGGAAATAGAGTTAATAATTCCCTACCTACTAAGAGTGATGACTTTTATCCAGAGTTTGAAAAGACAGTTAAAGAACTAGAAGATTTTGCTCGCGATCGCATTCGTCAAGCTGTGGTAGACTTGTTGAATAAATTAGCCCATCAAGTAGTGCTAGAACGGGAGAAATTACAAGCAATTCTTAATCCTGAAATGGAACAATTTATTGAAGATACATTTGGAGTTGAAGCCGCAGATTTATTTTATAAACTCCTGTTAGGATGTGATCCAAACCAATGGAAAGAAGCGATTATTGTGGAAATAAATAATCAAGATAAATCAATCTCTCCTGAAATTATGTTTCCCCTAGCACGACGGGATGAAAAACACAGTATTGGACAAATATTTGATTGGTCTCCAGAGAGAAATCAATCTTCATCTCGTGCAGCAAATCATCAACTTTTTGTTTTACGACTGCGAGATGAAATTACAGCTAGTGCTAGTCTGCACCTTGTCCAATATATCAGCGAAGTTAATCAACAAGTGAATGCAGAATTAGAAGGAATTTTAGATCAAATAATTCCCAGTTTACAAAACTTGTCTAAAAAAGAAGAACTTCTCAGATATATTGCTGCTGGAGACTCAACCCCAGAATTAGCAATTCCTAATTGGTTAGAAATTCTTGCAGATATTGCATCAATTAATGAGAGTGATATTTATGAGTATTTTTAAAGGAAGAAGGGAACAGGGAACAGTAAATAGGTATTAGTCTTAGGTTTTTTCCGCGTCTACCAATTACCAATTAGCAATTACCCATTACCCATTACCCATTACCCATTACCCATTACCCATTACCCATTACCAAACTTAAATTATGCCTGTGGAAATTAATCTTCCACCCAAATATCAACTGAAAGTTAAAGAAAATCAAAGTTTGGATTTACCAGCTATCCAAATTGTCGCTACAAATAGTAATATTCCTCATATTTCTAGTATTACTTGTAGCGTTAAAGGAACACCCACAGAATTAGCAACGGAAATTCAACAAACTTATAAACACTTTAACTCTGCTACACCGCAAAAAATCTCTAACTTATGTCAATTAGGACAATATCCTTATCAGTTAGAGAACCCTTTAAGCGAAACAGTCAACTGTAATTTACAAGTGATTGTGGAGTATTTTGATTCTGATGCTACAGGAAAACCAATATTATCTATTAAGAAAAATATGGGTGTTTCCTGTAATCTTTGGTTTACACCTGATTTTGAAACAACAACAAATAAACCTATGAATCCTTTTGAATTAGATACCTATCTCAATAAATTAAGTCAACAATTAAGTGAAAAACTCAACGAAAAACCTCAGAAAAGATTTCCTGGTTGGTTCGCGGTAGATTTTGGGACTTCTAACTCTACAGTCACACTTTTTGACCCTATTGAAGTACCCATTGCGGAAGTTTTACCCAGAGAACAAGAATTAAGATTACGTCAAAGGTTAGCAGAATGGTTAAATTCTCCTGCTGCTTCAGCTTTACCAGATATAGGTGTAAATGAGTGGGAAAAGTTTATTGCTAATATTAGTAAAAACTTAGAAATTGAACCAGAACAATTAAGCGAAGTTTTTGAAAGTGATAATAAAGAAATCTTTTTAGAAGCAATTCGCCAAATTGAATTATGTTTAGGAAATAGTGAGAGATTTCGCCGCGCTGTTAGCAAAAAACTTTATCAAATATATCACGAAGTTTTTAGAGTTCCCACTTTAGAATCACAAAATTTGATTCCTGTAGTTTTAGATATTGACAGACGGGAAACAGAAATTCCCAGCGAAATGGAAGTATCACAAATAGAACCCTTAAAATTGCAGATGGGTAGAGAAGCAAGGGATAATAGAAAAAAAGCCATTGCCCAAGGTACAATTACTTCTGTTAAGGATATAATTAGCAGATTTCATCATTCACCTAAACGTTATTTTGGACAAAATCGTACCTTTCCAGTGATATTAAATGAGGAAGAAAACAACATTCAAGTTAATCAATTAATTCAAGCAGCATGGGCGCATTTAATTGAATTAACAGAAGATTATCGTCAACGTGCTAGGAGGAGATTTTCTGAAGGAGATTTATTAACAGGAGTTTTCACCTATCCTACAGTTGCACCTCCAGTAGTGAGAAAAGAAATTAAAGCATTAGTAGAAGAATTAGGAATTGATGATGTCCAAACAGCTTATGATGAAGCGGTTTCTGTAGCTATCTTTTTCTTATGGCGAGAATTTGGTGGGAATTTAAATATTGGTATTGAATCATTTAAAACTCGTTGTCGTCAAGAAAAAAATAAATGGTCACAAAATGTTTTAGTTTTAGATATCGGTGGTGGAACTACAGACTTAGCATTAATTGAATTGACATTAGAAGATAAAACTCCATTTTTTGCAGATCATGAAGATCGGGGTTTAGGTGGACGTTATTATAAACTGACACCGAAATTATTAGGTTCTTCTGGACATTTACAGTTAGGTGGTGAGTTAATTACCCTACGCATTTTTAGACTTTTAAAAGTTGCTATTGCCGATTTTCTTTTAACAGCAATAACCAACGGAGACATAGAAAGCGACAAATTAGAAGATTTAATCAACTCAGAATTAAACGAACGCTTTTTAGAAGATGGCAAATTTAAAAGTGGCAGTTTATTAAAGTGTGTAGACAAAGAAAACCCCGAAGGTGACGTAGCTTTCAAAGATGCTTTAGATACAGCCGAAAAAGTATTACCTACCCGATGGCAACAAGCACCCCAACGTCTACAAACATTTTACACCCTGTGGGATCATGCGGAATCTGCAAAATTAAAATTAGGGCAAAAATCACCCGCAGATGGTTCTTTATTCACCTTCACCCTTTCCGAACAACAAATTAGTGAACTCCTTGCCCAAAGTGCAGTTAAATTTCAAATAATTATCCCTGATGCTATCTCCATAACCATAGACAGTCAACAATTTGAACGGGCGGCAATTTCCGCAATTAAAGAAGCAATAGGTATTGCCAAAGGCTTGATGGAAAGCCGTTTAAATGCAGACAATAAACAAAAAGTAGACTGGTTAATTCTCTCGGGTAAAACCTGCAATTTGGATTTAGTACAAAAACAAATCTACCAAGAATTTAGCAAATCTCCCTATTTTGTTTGGAACCCAGAACGCATTACCTTCGTTTTAGAATTTACCAAATTAGCAACTTCCGCAGGTGCTTGTTACGCCGAAAAATTAAGAAGATTAAGATTTGATCCCGAAGAATCTAAAAGCTTACTGCGTAAAGGTGCAAACCAGCTAGAAATAGATGTCAAAAACCTATTTTATTACCTACCTTGCAACTTCAAACGCAAAACCCAAAGTAGCGAATTATTATCTATATTCAACGCGGGACAAGAACTTTATCAACTTGCAGCGTGGGAAAGTGTAGCTAAAGTGCGGACAAATTGGCAAGGTATCCAATTAACAAACATTATCTATCGTCAAGACTATGAAGATGGAGAATTGCGTTTATGGGGTAGCTTTGATGGTAAAAATTTACTAGAGAAATTAGGGATGGAAGAACCAGAATTTCTCAAAAAAATTAAAGTGCAATTTGAAATAGATCAAACCTTACAATTTAGCGTTTTACTATGTCAAGGTAATCCCCATTATTTAATAGATGATCAGGGAATTAACATCAATTATGTCATATCCGCAAATTCAGAACCAGCCGATTTATTTACTGATGAACAATTAAAATGGAATATCGCCATTGAACAACCCCGTAAAGACTTAACCGATGGTGATATCGCCATCAATGTATTAGAATCAGCAACAGTTGATCAACCAGATGCTTATCATTTAGTATTTGCAGTTGATAGCAATCAAAATCAATCTTTACAAACATTTCACTATTTACAAGATGGTGTTAACGAACCAGGAAAAGGGTTAATTAGTAATCCTTTACCTCCCTTCCCACAAAATGGTCAACACACTTTTTATATTTATCAAACAGATAGCGAAACCAATACCAAAAAATGGATACGTATCGGCGCACTTAGTAAACCAGATATCACCACAGATTATCCCTGTCAATATCATGTCACACTTGATAATAAAGGTATATTAAGAATGCACGCAGGTGAAGTACCTTATTGGACATCACATAATCAAGAATGTCTGAAACAAGAAGGATGTGTTTATCGTGCAGAATTAGAATTACAACCCAATGAAATTGATAAAGAACGCGATCCTTTTTGCGGAATACATTAAATGAGTTAACAGTTGTCAGAAAAATGCACCAGCGATTAGAAATCGCGGCTATACTATACAGACAAAACCCACCTCCGTGGGTTCTATCTAAATTTTTAATTAGTCCACGCAGGTGGGCTTAGTTTGTGTAGTAGCGATTTCTAATCGCCCTTTTAAAATATCCTCTTTCCTATGATCCAACATTTACAGCAATTATTAGCAACAGAAAATTCTCAAATCTCTCAATTATTAAAATTGCACTTATACGGACTAGAAGCAATTTTAAATCAAGCCCAGATAGAGTATCTAAATGATCCAGGTAATGATTTATGTGAAAAGGTAATACTAGAAATTCACAACCTTTTACAACCTCAACTAATTCCCGAAAATATAGAAACTGTAGAACCTGTAGAAAATGTAGTTATTGATGAATCTCAACCTGATCAATTATTAAATGAACTCAGAGAAGTTTTTCATACAGATTTAGAATTAAATTTTTATTTAGGAGATACACCATTACAAAGTCAAAATGATGCTGATTTATGGAATGAAATTCACCGTAAATTGTTACGAGTTCCTGAAGATTTAGCCACATCTTGGCGAAAATATGCTTTAGAAATGGCGAAAAAAATTGGCGCAACAGAAGATTATGTAAATCTTGTTCACCTACCTTTTGTGCGGGATGAAATTATTTATCCTGGTTTAAATGGTACTATCCAAGCTAGAGGTTTATGTTTGTCAAAAAAAGCCCTTCTCAAATCAGATATTGGACAATTATATAATTCGGAAGATTTGCATTTATTAGCAGGATTTTTACTTTTATATACTAAATTTATAGAGATAGAACCTGATTTACATCATGCTTTAAAAAGTGTGTTTAGCTTTGATGTTGTTTCCTTGCATTCCCAACCAGAACAACGTCAGCTTTATCTGCAAACATTGAGCGATCGCTTACAACGTACCCAAAAAACTGAGGAAAATACTGATCCGATTTACAATCTACGTGCTTGGCTTGACATAGATGAAGCCATACATTCCCTAGTATTCCTTCCTCCAGCCGAGCGTTATTCCTGGTGGGGTAAGTTACAACAAGAATCAAGACGTATTATTAAAAAAGTAGCCAATAAAGCGATAAAAGCCGGTTATGATGTGCGAATTAGACAATTATCAGGACTTTATGCTGATATTTGTGCTTATTCCAAAGATGATCTACAATTAGAGCATGGTGGAACACCTGGAGAAGTATTAACCTGTTTGCGTTTATATGCACGAATAAATCAAGAAGAAAATCCGGGGAGGGTGCTATTTCGGTCTTTACGGTGAAAACCCCATTGCGGTTTTCCCTGCTCATCTATGCTACATACCAGGAGTATTAGGAGGTGTAGGACGGGGAGTAGTAGGAGGTGTTGTAGGACGATCTTCTGGTTTACGTTCAGCCTCAGCTTCAGGAGTTTGAGCAAATATAGTGTGTTGTGTGTTCGTAGCTTGAAGGTCTTTGGGTATGGCCGCAACAGCAACGGTTCCTAAAAATGCTAGTAAAGCCACGGGTGCTAAAAGTCTCATATTGTTATTCCTTTGAAGACTTACGTAACCCTATTTTGAACAATCTGCAAATTCTATATATCTCGCTTTAGGTAGTCTTGCTTATGTTACTTAAGTTATAGAAACTCATTTCCAAAAAATTCTAAATTTGTTGTTTCAGGAAGATGTAAAGAGGGAAGGTTGGGTTTATCTAATAACAAATTTATCCTCAATTTCTCCACTTATTCACCACCAGCAAAAAACAGCGGTAACACAAAAGCAGCTACAATTCCCAACAAAACAAACACCTCAATAATTCTCAAACCCAAATTCTTCTGCATTAACTGATTAATTTCAGCACTCAAATTATTAGGAAAATTATGCCACCAACCAGAAAAACGACTATACCAATTTCTAGGACTATCTTCTGTTCTAAATTTCCATGAAAACATTGATAATAACAAAGGCGTACCACCCACCTTAGCAGACATTAGAAGATGAATGGCTAAACAGCAAATCATAATCAACCAAGCTATCAAATGAAAATAATACCAAATATGATCAAGTTCCCCTATTGGTAGCCATTCTTCCTTCATCATTCTGCCAGATACCACCGCTAAAACTGAAGCAATTAGCATCAAAGTATTTGCTAAACGTTGCAGACTCACCCACCAAATTGGTTTATTAAATTGTGAGAGTTTTTCGATAGAATCTGCTTGTAATAAACGCCTTTCACCAGCATGAAAACTATATAATGCGAAAGCTGGTAATAACAGTAAAAAGAATAAACCCGCAGTTCCGTGAATATCCTGAATCGGATCAATTTTGGGAATGGGAAGTTTACCGAATCTTTTGTCAAAAGTATTGTAAACTAAAAACCCGGTGATAATAGCCGCAATGACTAAAATTCCGCTGATACCGTGTAAAATCCGTAATAACAAAGGTTGATAAGGTGCTGAACCAGTCATGGTAACAATTTTTAATTTTCATAATGTATAATTTTAAAATATTCGAGTGCTAATCGCAATCTAATCTGATTGATGAATATTTTTTGATGAACGAACCGCAAAGAACGCAAAGGACACGAAGGAGGAAAAAAAAGAATATAAGAAATTTTCAAGTAAATCAAAATTCAAAAGTTAGCAGTTAGCAAATTGTATATATTTTATGATTAAAACTCCTCTCCGTTATCCTGGTGGTAAATCAAGAGCGATCAAACAAATAGCCCAACATTTACCAGCAAACTTTACCGAATTTAGAGAACCATTAGTTGGTGGTGGTTCTGTTTTTATTTATCTTAAACAAACCTACCCTAACTTAAAAGTTTGGATCAATGATTTAAACAGAGAACTATATTTATTTTGGTATATTGCCCAAGAAAATTTATCTAAATTAGTTTCCGAAATTCTCTATATCAAAGAAACCCAAAAAGATGGAAAAAAGCTATTTACAGAATTAACCAATATAGAAGATATTAATAAATTAACAGACTTAGAAAGAGCAGTTCGTTTTTTTGTCCTAAACAGAATTACCTTTTCAGGTACAATAGAATCAGGCGGATTTTCCTTGGAAGCATTTCATAAACGTTTCACCGATTCATCAATAGAAAGATTAGAAAAATTAGCAGAAATTTTAACACCAGATATCAGAATTACAAACCTAGATTACAGTGAACTATTACAAGCAGCAGGAAAAGATGTATTTATATTTCTAGATCCCCCTTATTTGGGCAATAAAAATTCCAAACTATATGGAAAAGATGGAGACTTACATACAAAATTTGATCATCAAAAATTTGCAGATCATTTAAAAACCTGTCCTCACAAATGGTTAGTCACCTACGACAACTCAGAACAAGTACATCAAAACTTTACCTGGGCGAAAATTGCCCAATGGGAACTACAATATGGCATGAACAATTATAAACAGAAAACAGCAGAAAAAGGACAAGAACTTTTTATTACTGGATCTTAAACTAAGAATGACTACATTTATCAAGTAAATATAAAGACTAGGAAATATGTTAAACTATTTAGAAAATCTCAAGCATTCTACCTTGAAACTACGGAAATATCTGAGTATTTTTTTTATTAGTACCTATTTACTATTTGCTTGTCATACTTCGACACCAACAGAATTAAAACGCCCTCCCTTGAAAATACCATCTGGATATTTTGTTGGGGAGTATCCAGGCATCATTGCTCAAGAAAAAGGATTCTTCAAAGCCCAAGGGGTCGATGTGAAACTAATTCATAAACAGTATATCCAATTGGTACAAGCAAATTTTAATGCGGGTAAGTATGATGGCATTATATCTTCTTTGGGAAGTTTTATGATCTTGAGTGCCACAAATCCAGATATACAAGGTGTGATGGTTGTAGATGAATCAACAGGAGCAGATGCAGTAGTCGCCCAATCAGAAATTAAAACCGTTGCTGACTTGAAAGGTAAAAAGCTGGGTACAAATATAGGCGGTTTTAGCGAAGTTTTCGTGACTGAAATGTTGAAAAAAGCTAACTTAACCAGGGATGACGTGAACTTGGTTAAATTAGAGGCTTCAGAAATTCCTCAAAGCCTAAAAAATAATGTTATTCAAGCCGGAAACACTTGGGAACCCCATATTTCTAAAGCTATAAAATCAGGGGGACATATTTTATTTACCAGCAAACAAACCCCAGGCTTGATTTTAGATCTGATGGTCTTTCGCAAAGAGATAATCCGCGATCGCCCCGAAGATGTGCATGCATTTTTGCGAGCATGGCTGCAAGCAGTAAACTACTGGAAAGCAAATGTTCAAGAAGGAAACGCTATCATCAGCAAAGTGTTAAAAATTCCTAGCAATACAATCTCTCTTGAGGGAGTAAATCTAACTGATTTAGCAGAAAATCAAAAATTCTTTCAATCTACGAACCCTAACTCCATCTACAAAACGGCCAAGATATATGCAGACTTTTTTATTCGCGCTGGAAACATAACGCGCCTTCCTGAGTTAAAAAGTTTGTTCAATTCTTCTTTCTTGAATCCTATCTCCTAGTATAAAGCCATGCAGCAGACTTTTTTGGGTGGAATTCGTAGAAAGTTGATCGCCTCATTTCTAATTGTTGCTTTAATTCCGTTGCTGTTATTGGCATCTATTAACAAACAAACAACAGAAAACGCACTTACTGAAAATGCAAAACAGGCTTTATCTGCGGCGGCTAAGGAAACAACTAACAAAATAGATGCTTTTATTGATGCCAATCTCAATGCTGTGCGCGTAGAGGCAATTTTACCAGGTTTGGCACGTTACCTTAGCCTCACTCCACAACAGCGAAATGATAGCCCCGAAATGCAATTGGCAACAGAAACATTAAGCCGTCTTAGTCGCAAAGATATGTTCAACATTCTCTCATACTCCTTGCTCGATTTAAACGGGAAAAATGTATTGGATACGAAAACATCAAATATTGGCAAAGACGAATCAGCAACAGATTATTTTCAACAAACTCTGCATACTGGCTTATCTTTTGTTTCTAGCATGAAGCGATCACCAAAAATTCCTGATCTGGTTACTCTCTTTTTTAGTAGTCCAGTTCGCAATGTCAAGGGCGATATATTGGGTGTATTGCGAGTTTCTTACAATGCGACTGTTGTGCAGCAATTAGTAACTAGAGAAACTGAGAAAGCTGGGGCTAAATCTTTTGCTATTCTTTTGGATGAAAATAATATTTATCTCGCACATAGTACAGCACCAGAGCTAGTTTTTAAATCAATTGTGCCTCTGCCTTTGGCTGTTGTAAATCAACTGCAAAAAGAAGATCGTTTACCTAATTCTCCTATTAAAGAATTGGCAACTAATGAGCCAAAACTCAAGCAAGCATTAGATAATAAACAATCGTATTTAATTACATCTTTGGCAGCAACAGAGAAGCAGGTAAATCTGATTGCGATCGCTCATTTAAAATATAAACCTTGGTCTGTGTTATTTGCACAACCCCTTAGTGTTGCCCTAGCACCTGTAGAAAAGCAAATTCGTGACGCAATGTTTCTATTTACAATTATCGCTTCAGTAGTGACAATTATTGCTTTTGCTATTGGGCAACTGCTAACAAAGCCAATAATTTACCTTACAAATATAGTGTCCCAGTTTACCGCAGGTAATTTAGATATCCGCGCCAAAGTTGGTTCAAAAGATGAAATAGGTCAACTTGCAAAATCGTTTAACAACATGGCACTTGAATTACAAATATCTTTGGAAACTTTGGAACAAAGGGTACAGGAAAGAACAACAGAATTAGTAATTGCAAATCAGAAACTAGAACAACTGGTAAATCTCGATGGTTTGACTCAAGTGGCTAACCGTCGCTGCTTCAATGAACGACTGCAAGCAGAATGGACTCGCCTTGCACGAGAACAACAACCCCTAGCACTGATTTTATTTGATGTTGATAAATTCAAACTTTACAACGACTATTATGGTCATCTTGGAGGCGATGATTGTCTAGTCAGAGTAGCTCAAACAGTGCAAAAAACAGTTTATCGTCCGGCTGATCTCGTAGCACGTTACGGTGGAGAAGAATTTTCCATACTCCTTCCTAATACTGACTTAGCGGGAGCAATTCAAGTAGCAAAAAATATTCAGCAAGCAATTCACGATCTAGCCCTTCCCCATGCCAAGTCTGATGTCAAGGATATTGTTACCGTTAGTATGGGAATTTGCTCACTCATACCCTCTGTGGACATAAAGCCAGATATACTCATCAGTTCAGCCGATCAAGCATTGTACAATGCCAAACAACAGGGGCGCGATCGCTATTGTTACTCATCAGATCAGATGACGTAGATATAGCCTAGCTGTGAAGGGTTTTACTCCAGACTCCTGCTATATTTAGGCTTGCTGAGAAAATTACTTTACTTCTTACTTTGCGCCTTTGCTCCTTAGCGCCTTTGCGCGAAACAAAAAACCTACAACTCAAACAAAAAAACCCGCATTTTTCGGTAGGATCACACACAGCCTAATTACAGAACTCCCAAAATGACAAACTTACCAGATCCTAATATTTGGTCAAACCTACTCAAACAATTATTAGAAAACCAATCATTATCCCGCACCCAAGCAGCCGAACTGATGCAAGGATGGATCAACGAAACCATCCCCCCAGAACTATCAGGAGCAATATTAACAGCACTTCACTTTAAAGGAGTTTCTGCCGAAGAACTCACAGGAATGGCAGAAATATTAAAATCTTTATCTGTTCAGACTACACACGACAACAGCCAAAACCCCATTCCCCTAGTTGACACCTGTGGAACTGGTGGAGACGGTGCATCAACCTTTAACATCTCCACCGCCGTAGCCTTTGTCACTGCTGCTGCGGGTGTACCAGTCGCTAAACATGGCAGTCGTTCCGCCTCCAGCTTAACCGGTAGCGCCGACGTTTTAGAAGCTTTAGGTGTCAACCTCAACGCCCCCAGCGAAAAAGTACAAGCAGCAGTGGAAGCAGTGGGAATTACCTTTTTATTTGCCCCTGGATGGCATCCTGCACTTAAAGCCGTTGCCCCATTGCGGAGAAATTTAAAAGTTAGGACAGTATTTAACCTACTCGGACCCTTAGTAAACCCCATGCGCCCCACAGGGCAAGTAATAGGTGTATTTGATCCCAAACTGATTGAAACCATCGCCCAAGCATTAAATAATTTGGGAACAGAAAAAGCAATAGTATTGCATGGTAGAGAAAAATTAGATGAAGCCGGGTTAGGGGATATAACAGATTTGGCAGTATTATCTGAAGGGAAAGTACAGTTAACCACCGTCAACCCGGAAGCAGCAGGAGTTACACCCGCACCGATCACAGCCTTAAAAGGTGGGAATGTGCAAGAAAATGCCGAAATTTTAACCAACGTCCTCAAAGGGAAGGGAACTCCAGCCCAACAGGATGCAGTCGCGCTAAATGCCTCCTTAGCGTTACAGGTTGCGGGTGCAGTTCCCCTATTAAATCATGGTCAAGGTGTGACACTCGCTAAGGAAATTCTACAAAGCGGTAGCCCCTGGAAAAAGTTGGAACAGTTAGTTGAATTCCTGGGGGATTAGTATGTGAGTGAGTTTGGGGACGAAATTCCACAACATTGCGTTTGATAGTAACGTCATAATTACCAAAAAAGTCATGTCCTAACAATCCCGTTTCCAGTTCTTCACCAGCGATCGCCACAGGAACCTGACTGACAGTTACCCCGCCAACTTCCATCGAATTCAGGTAAGCAACGGGAAATTCCACATCTTTGGAACTCACAGTGTTAGCTTTAGCAATCCCCACAGGTACTACACCTAAAGCCTGTGCTACTTGTTGAGTAATCACAGTGCCACTAGCGCCTGTATCCACAATCATCTCAAAACGCTGCCTACCATTAAAGGTAACTTCCACAATGGGAGTACCACCCACTCGCCGCTTAATGGGTACTATAAAGACCTGATTATTGTAGGCGAGGGTTTCCGATGAAGGTAAAATCGGTTCTGGTGGTGGTAGTGGTTGTACTGTTCTCCCAGGCGTGGGACTTGAATAACGTTGTAGTTTCGGTTTTGGTTTGGGAACTGCAACAACTACCTGTTGATCCGGTACTACAGGAGATGCTAAGGTACTGGGGTTAGCTTTCTGTTTAGCTACTTTGATTTGACCTTGGTATTCGCCAATCTTTCTTTGAGCAAAGGGAAAATTAGGACTGTCTCGCCGCACTTGTTTCATGAGGGCGATCGCATCCTCAAACCTACTCGCTACCAAATTCCAATCATCAGGAGATTGGGCAGATTGACTGATACTCACAGCAGCAGCAGCTTGATCCAGCGCCAATTCTAAAGCACTTGGTTCTGTTACCGATGGTTCTACTTTTGGTTGTGGGTTGGCTGGTTTCTTCGCAGGCGGCTGTATCGCTGCCAAATTGCCAATAGGCACAGAAGGCTGACTACCGCCAGTCCCCTGTGTCTGTTTGTTGTCACTGCAAGCAATAGTCAAAACCGCCAAACTACCGGACAAAAAAAATAGGGTTGCGCGGGATAAAAAAGACTCAAGCATAGTTACTTTCAGGTTAACCGCCCTGGGTCTCTCCAAGTGTAGCGTCCCCACAGAATTAAAGATGCTTCAAGCTTGACTACTTAATTGATGATTTAATAAATAAGGGATTGGTGATTGGGGAAAAAGTGATTCAATTTTGGATTTTGGATTTTGGATTGTTTTTCTCAACTCCAATCTAAAATCTAAAATCTAAAATTATTCTGCCTCCTGCCTCCTGAACTCCTGTAACTCCTGAACTCCTAAACTCCTATTCGATATTACTTATGTCTTTATCTGACCCAATACCCGCTTTACTTGTCCTAGCAGATGGAACTGCTTATCACGGTTGCTCCTTTGGTGCGATGGGAACAACCATCGGTGAAGTAGTATTTAACACTGGAATGACTGGATATCAAGAAGTATTAACAGACCCCAGTTATACAGGTCAAATTGTCATTTTTACCTATCCAGAATTAGGAAATACAGGTGTTAATCCCGAAGATGAGGAATCAACAAAACCTCATGTCAGAGGTGCGATCGCTCGCAACATCTGTCAAAAACCCAGTAACTGGCGATCAACACAATCTTTACCAGACTACCTGAAACAACACCAAATCCCCGGAATCTTCGGTATTGACACCCGCGCCCTCACCCGCAAAATTAGAATGTATGGCGCTATGAATGGTGGTATTTCTACATCTATACTAGATGAGGCTGAATTATTAGAACTGGTGCAAGCTGCTCCCAACATGGCAGGATTAAATCTGGTGCGCGAAGTCACCACCCCAGCAGTTTATGAATGGTCAGAGGCTACTACAGAAGCCTGGGAATTTAACCCAGAGGCTGTAGCTAAAATTGGGGAAACCTTCACCGTTGTGGCTCTGGATTTTGGTGTAAAACGCAATATATTACGTCGCTTGGCCAGTTATGGCTGTCGGGTAATAGTTGTTCCTGCCAATACACCAGCAGATGAAATTCTCAAATACAATCCAGATGGGATATTTCTTTCCAACGGACCTGGTGATCCAGCCGCAGTCACAGAAGGTATTAGCACTGCTACAACACTACTAGAAAGTCAAAAACCCATATTTGGCATTTGTATGGGACACCAAATTTTAGGTCATGCTTTGGGAGCAGAAACCTTTAAACTGAAATTTGGACATCGGGGTTTAAATCAACCTGCGGGTTTACAACAACGGGTAGAAATTACCAGCCAAAACCACAGTTTTGCTATTGATCCGGATTCATTACCATCAGCAGTGGTAGAGGTTAGTCATCTGAACTTAAACGATCGCACTGTTGCTGGGGTACGTCACAAATCTCTACCTGTCTTTTCTGTACAGTATCACCCAGAGGCTAGTCCAGGACCCCACGATGCTGATTACCTGTTTGAGCAATTTGTGTTAGAAATGCAAACAGCACGTCAAACAGCGATCGCTTAAGTTAATCAAAAGTAAAAATAGGTAATAGGTAATTGGTAATCGGTAATGGGTAATTGGTAATGGGTAATTGGTAATGGGTAAAAGTCTTTCCCAGTCCCCAGTCCCCAGTAAAGAGTCCCCAGTCCCCATCCCCTAATTTCCAACCTAGACAACTTACGTCAAAACCATCTATACTTGAGCGTTTACTTTCAGTTAAGAGGACGAGGAGGGAGTTATTGCTGAACCACTGAATCTAACCGTGAGCCTGAGAGGTACTCGCGAAGTCCGGGATAACTGCCAGCTATTCCGCCTCACAGGTTTGTTAGATGCTTTTTCTGAGCCGACATTTCGCAAGGTGTTGTCTGGTAAGATTGAGGAAGGTCCAAAGCATATAATTCTGGATCTCTCACAAATCGACTTTGTTGATAGCTCTGGTTTGGGTGCGCTGGTACAACTAGCCAAGCTGGCTCAAACCGCCGAAGGCACTTTGCAAATTGTCACCAATGCCCGCGTTACTCAAACGGTCAAGCTCGTTCGCTTGGAGAAGTTTCTCTCCCTGCAAACTACAGTTGAAACCGCTCTAGAGAACATTAAGTAGTCTGAATTGCTTGATCACAGAAAATTAAGTTGGCTATCTCAATGATCAAGAGGAAGATGAGGAAGGTGAAGAGTATATCATTTCTCCATCTTCCTCATCTGCCCAAACTCCCCAATCTACCCAATCAGGAATATATATATAGTTTCAGTAATATTTGTTAGTTTTCAATATGCTAGGTATGTTATGATGGCATACTGCACAAAAAATAAATGTTCGTAAAGATAATCTTCCCAATGTTAGTAGGTCAAGGAATGATGAACAGGTGAACCCCCAGGAGGAAGAGGCTAAAAATGCAGGAGATGAAACTGTAATACACAATTCATCTGACATTCCAGCATTGTTGGTAAACACAAAGCAAATACCCCAACCAATATCCCAGGCACAAGTACAACAAATTTCTCCTTCTGCCTTAGCTTACTTGGGGGACGCAATTTACGAACTGTATGTTAGAATGTTTTTTCTGTGGCCACAGCAAAGGCCAGAAATTTACCATCGTTTGGTAGTGGCGCAGGTCAGAGCAGAAACACAAGCCTTACATTTGCGATCGCTGACTCCGCATTTAAGGAGTAACGAGTTAGAAATTGTCCGCCGGGGTCGCAATGCTGCCACAGGCCGCCCCAAGCGACTCAATCCCGAAATTTATCAACAGGCAACTAGTCTAGAAACTTTAGTTGGCTATCTATATCTTACCGATTACCCCCGTTTAACAGAACTGTTGCAAAAACTCCATCTAGAGAAATAGTAAGTAGCTCAATCTCCCGATAGGAAAATCAGTTGTAACAGTTCATTAAATTGAGGGAATCTCGATGCTCACTTATTTACTAAATTCAATAATCCCATGACTAACCAACCAAGAAAAATCAATCACACTGGCGAACCAAAACGTGGGCAACCCATCAAAATCAAGGGTAAGCGCGTTATTACCAATCCTATTCGTCATCAAAGCAAGGCAGAAGTCAAACCCATCTCTCGTAAACCACGCCCATCTCACCATTCTTCCCAGCCAGTCTTAGATATCCAAGCCACAGAAGAAAGCGAAAGCGATCTCATCTACGGTCGTCATCCAGTATTAAGCGCATTAGAAAATCAACGCAATCTCAATCGTCTTTGGATTACTGCTCGTCTGCGCTACGATCCTCGATTTCATCATCTAATTCTCCAAGCCAAGGATAATGGCACAGTTATAGATGAAGTTGAACCCAAGCGTTTAGACCAAATCACTAACGGAGCAAATCACCAAGGTATAGCAGCCCAAACTGCTCCTTATGCTTACATGGAATTAGATGATTTGATTACTAAGGCAAAATCAGTCAATGATCCAGTTATTGTTGTTGCTGATGGGATCACTGATCCTCACAACTTGGGAGCAATTATTCGCACAGCTGAAGCAATAGGCGCTCAAGGTTTAGTGATTCCCCAAAGAAGGGCTTCGGGGATCACTTCAACTGTGGTTAAGGTGGCTGCGGGTGCTTTAGAAAACTTTTCTGTAGCTAGAGTCGTTAACCTCAGCCGCTCTTTAGAACAACTCAAAGAAGCTGGTTTTTGGATTTATGGAACAGCTGCTACAGGTAGTGAACCTCTACATACAGTCAAATTCAGTGGACCTGTCGTTTTGGTAATTGGTGCTGAAGGTGAAGGTCTGAGTATGTTGACACAACGATCCTGTGATGTTTTAGTCTCAATCCCCTTACAGGGTAAGACTCCTAGCCTAAATGCCTCAGTAGCAGCAGGGATGGGACTTTATGAAATTTATCGTCAACGTTCGTTAAATACCCATTATCTTGATAAATTACACACATTTTCTTTGAAAAAATAAAACTAAAAGAGTATAAAGAAATGTAAAACAGAATCAATCCAACATATTCTTTAACACCCGATAACACGTTTATAAATTTGTCAAAACCATGAAAACTATTTGGCATAACCTTAAAGAAGGGCTGATTAGCGTATCTAACGGTCTAGGCTTGGCTTGGTGGGTAGAGATTGTCACCCAAAATCCTCGTTGCACCTACTACTTTGGTCCGTTTTTAAGCTCGGTGGAAGCCACATCTGCCAGTAAGGGCTACGTAGAAGATTTAGAAATCGAAGGAGCGCAAGGAATTATTGTCAATGTCAAGCGGTGCAAACCTTATGTTTTAACCATTGCCGAAGACCTGGGGGAAAGGATTGACCGTAAAGTAAAGCCTGCCTTTAGCGGTCAAATGTAGTACAAATCCATAGGCTGTCATCGTTCCTGGGTTAATTCTGGGAACGCTGGCCAACATCCCAACCCTTCGGGAAGTCAAAAGTCAAAAGTCAAAAGTCAAAAAGTTTTTGAACTAATGACTACTGATTTCCTTTTTTAATCTTGAATTACCTGTGGATGTGCTTCTAACCAATGATCAATATCCCATAGTAGCTGCTGGGGAATTTCCCAGGGGAAAAGATGGGCTGTATTGGGGTAACATTGCCATTGAGAATTTTTGAGATGCCGTGCTGTTTCTAAACTAGAATCAGCAGTAATATGGCGGTCTTCAGATCCAGCGAGTACGAAACTAGGACATTGTATTTTTTCCAAGTCCGGAAGTCGATTATAACCAGCTTTTATGGCGTTATAGAGAGCGCGAGTAGCATGGGGAGAAGTCTGTAAATAAGCTTGTACGGCTTCCCTGGCAATGTAACCGTAAGCTGTAGGTGTATGTTGTTGGATTAAATAGCGAAAGAGCGATCGCTTACCAAAAGTTTCAATATTCCAAGACCAAGCTGGTTTTATATAGTTCAATATTCCCGCTACACCAGTATAAACATTATCCTGCCAAGAGATAGGCGGATGATTTCCCCAAGGTCTAGCTGAGGTTGCTACTAAAATCAGCCCTGTGACTCGCTGTGGTAAACGCAGTGCTAATTCCATCGCCAAAATTCCCCCCAGTGACCATCCCAATACTAAACATTTTTCAATCTCAAAGCGGTCTAGGAGTGCTTCTAAGTCATCTAAATGGTCTTGCATGGCAAAATTGCTATTACATCGGCTTTTACCGTATCCGCGCAAATCTGGGGCAATGGTTTGGAAGCGTTTTGATAAATGATCAGTGAAAACAGAAAGATTGCGACCAGTACCAGGATGACCGTGTAACCCTAAAATGGGAAATCCTTGACCTTGGATGTAGACGTTAAGAGGTTTATAATTCATAATTCATTATTCATAGTTGGGAATAGGGAATAGGGAATAGGGAATAGGTAATTATTAATTGGTAATTGGGTTATTAACCTTACCAGTTCCTAGTCCCCAGTCCCCTATTTTTCTCTCTCCAAAATACTTTCAATTTCTGATAACTGCACTGGTCCAGAAACATTTTTGCTACTGATAATAAAAGAAGGTGTACCAGAAAGACCTAATTTATAAGCCATTTGTAGGTCTTGTTGAATTGCTTTATCAGCCAAATTGCTATCGCGTTGAAACTTTGTTAAATCCAACTTGAGATTTTTAGCAATATCTAAATATAAACTTTCACCCAGTTGTTTTTGATTAGTAAAAAGAGCATCATGATATGGCCAAAATTTACCTTGTTGATATGCAGACCAAGCAGCTTTGGCCGCAGGTAATGCTTGGTCATGAATTTGCACCAGAGGGAAATGTTTATAAACTAAAGTGAATTGATTTGGATATTTTGCTAATAAGTCTTTGAGAGTTTTTTGTGCTTCTGCACAATAAGGACATTCAAAATCAGAAAACTCTATTAAAACAGTCTTTAATTGCGTCGAACCTGTGGTGGGAGATTCCCCAATTATAGCTTTGGGATTTGTTCTTAAATTCTGTAAAAAGTCCTGTCTTGTTTGCTGAACTTTTTGTTGCTGTTCTTCCTGATATGCTTGCACACTTTCGATAATTGCTTTGGGATTTTGGCGGATAATTTGTAATACTTGCTGTTCGAGTTGAGGGTCAATTTTAGTGTTAGCTTGTGCTGGGAGTGACCACAGAAGACACAAACAGAGTAAGCTAAGAATTGCCCAGATACGTAGGTTTGGAAGAATTTTGAGCATGATAAAAGACTAGATCCGTTAATAGGTGATAAGTCAAGAAAAAAACCCCACAACACAGGTGGGGAATAACAAAAAACACAGCTTGGATAAATAAGAAATGCTGGGAAAGTAGATTAATTCCCGTTCAAAAATCCAATCAATACTATTCCCAGGATAATCGATCCGCCACCGAGTACAAATGACCAAAAGCGATGATAGCTATTGACAATTGTGCCACTTTCGCCTTCTAGTTGAATTAAATCCATCCACGGCATTATACCGCGACGGAACCAACCAACAGTTCTTACTTGTTGACTCAACAAGCTTTGTACCCGTTTCATGCCAAATAAGAAATTACCAATGGGTCCAAAACGGGAGGCGTAATGTAAATAAAGCATTCCGCTTGGGTCTTGGAGTTTGAGGTCAGAACCAAATTGATAACCAGCGTCACCACGGCCAATTAATTCTCCTTGTAGCATGGCTGGTTTTCCCCGTAAAGGACTGGCATAGGGGTCTGACATTAAAGTAAGGATGTCGGTGGGTGCAGCTTTTGAATAGTCGGGGAACATGACAAAGGCTTTAACTAAAATTCCCACTCCTAAACCAATAAATGGCGCACCAAGTATTAAGCTGGGGTTGCTGGAAGTGGACAACATGAATAGGCCGATAATTAAACCCAGGACGAAACCAATGGTTTCTGCACCGTAAAGGACGACATCTAAAAAGAAATTGCCATAAAGCTTACTTTTATTGAGGGTTTTACCTTCACCAATGACTCTTCCCATGTCAAACTCTGTAGTTAAACCCAGTTGTTCTGCATAGGTGCTAAGAGCGCGGACTCGTTTACCTGTGAGGGGATGGGTAGAGTGTAATTCCATCCACCAACCCCAAGGGTTAAACATATCCCATAAAAACACGCGACCGATTTTTTGCGGGTCAGAAGCGATGCGGTAAGCTGTACCTGTAGAAGTTGCGGCTTTGTGGTCATAAATGCCTAAAGCGCGAGTTCCTTCTATTAAGCGGCTGGGTTCTTGGGAACGTGAACCTTCTTCAACTATGCCATAGGCAATTTTCACTAAGGCACGAGAAAGTCCGTTAGGGTTGCCTGTGGTTTCCGCTGCAAAGTGGTCTGCAAAGTATTCTCTGGTGCGAGAGAGATATAAAAGCAAGTAAGTACCGATAATATAAAAGATGTAAGCAACCATACTGGCTGTTTGCAAAGCATCTTTGAGTTTGTTGTCTCCACCTCCACGGGTAAATCTTCTGGCGGTGCTGTAAACTAGGTAGCAAATCTGTACTAAGGTAGAAGCTACGGTCATAACGGCAAAGTCCCAGTGGACGATGTGACCTAGTTCGTGGGCGTAAACGGTAGCAACTTCATCATCATCGAGATAGGTGAAAAGTCCTTGGCTGACGACTAACCGCGCACTGTTAGGTAAAGAACCATAGGTAAAAGCTGTGGGGTTTTGGTCGTCAATTATTCCCAGTCTGGGAATTGTAATGTTTTTTTGTTGACAAACTTGGCGAATGATTTTTCCTGTTTCTGGACTGAGGTGTTCAATTTCTGCTAAGTTTACCCAACGAGTTTGGTAAAGCCAGCTTTGGCTAAGATCCATCAAGAAGGGTGAAAGGAAAAAAGCGGCTAGATTGAATACTAAAGTAATACCAATGGCGATCGCTAAACCTGTGAGCGGATCGTTGCTGGTGAGAATTAATACTAGGCTTAAACCTAAAACGAACACCATGCCAAATAATAAAGCAATGGTAACACCTGATGCTAGAGCTAAACTACCACCTACGCCTCCCATTGCCAAGCTGACACCCGTGGTTAATGCACGTCCCGCTTTGGACTTGGAGACTGATGAGAAAAATGGACGGTCTTGTTCTGCCCATTCTCGCACCTGTGGGTTATCACTATTAATTAACTTTTGCCACAGAATTCTGGCTTGTTCGGTGTCGCCTGTTTTTTGATAAGCTTTCATTAGCCACATTTGGGCTGTGAGATAATCTGGAGAATTCAATTCTAAAGAATTTGCGGAAAATTCCTCCAGCAAATAAATTGCGTCTTGATAGCGTCCCTGTTGAAAGGCATCTAAGCCTGATTGTAATGACATGATGATATCCCTGATCAAAAGGGTGTTATTTTTTAAGAATTCAGGAGTCAGGAGTCAGGAGTCAGAATATTTGATAAGTCGGTAGATGATCAAAGAATGATTTTTGACGTAACATAACCGTTAAAAAGCTGACTACTGACAGATTATCGCTAAATTTTTACATTCTTTTCATTTATGAATACTCAATAAATACGGGATTTGTCATCATTAGTTCGCAAAAGTTAAAGAATTAGGGAACAGGGAACTCTTAACAGGGAACAGGAGGTGATGTTTACTAATGACTAATGACTAATGACTAATGACTAATATTAAGATTGTTATATTGTGAATTTAAGGTTGTGATGACTACAGTACAAGTTGCTTCTGCTTTAACTGAAATTGCCCAAAAAACCCGTTTAGCTGCTAGTAAGTTAGGGGTGCTTTCCACTGAGGAGAAAAATCAAGCTATTGATGCGATCGCTCAAGCTTTAGAATCTGCAAAACAGGAAATTATACAGGCAAATGTGGCAGATTGTCAAGCGGCGATGGATGAAGGAATCGCTAAACCTCTTTATAAACGTTTGCAGTTAGATGAACATAAGTTAAGAGATGCGATCGCTGGTGTGCGTGATGTAGGAAAGTTAGATGATCCTGTTGGTAAGGTCCAAATTCATCGAGAAATTGATACTGGTTTAATTCTCAAACGTATTACTTGTCCTTTGGGTGTTTTAGGAATTATTTTTGAAGCTCGTCCTGAAGCAGCTATTCAAATTGTTTCTTTAGCTATTAAATCAGGTAATGGTGTCATTCTCAAAGGTGGAAAAGAGGCTTTACGTTCTTGTGAAGCGATAGTTAAAGCCATTAAAAAAGGATTATCTGATACTGCTGTTAACCCGGATGCGGTGCAATTGTTAACCACTAGATCAGAAATTTTAGAACTTTTAAAATTAGATAAATATGTAGATTTAATTATTCCCAGAGGTTCCAATTCTTTTGTGAGGTTTGTCCAAGAAAATACGCGCATTCCTGTACTTGGTCATGCCGATGGCATTTGTCATCTTTATGTAGATAAAGAGGCTGATATTGAGAAAGCAATTAATATTACTGTAGATTCTAAAACTCAATATCCTGCGGCTTGTAATGCTATTGAAACTTTATTAGTTCATAGCAGTATTGCTGGGGATTTTTTACCCAAAGTTGCTGAATCTTTGCAAGCACAAAATGTAGAATTAAGAGGTGATGAACGCACTTTAAAAATTTTACATAATATTGATTTAGCAACAGAAATAGACTGGGAAACAGAATATAGTGATTTGATTTTAGCAATTAAAATTGTTGATTCGTTAGAAGATGCTATATCTCACATTAGTGAATATGGGTCTCGTCATACAGAAGCAATTGTGACAGAAGATTTAACAGCAGCCAAAACTTTTCAAGCCTTAGTAAATGCAGCGGGAGTTTATCATAATTGTTCTACTCGTTTTGCTGATGGTTTCCGTTATGGTTTTGGTGCAGAAGTGGGAATTAGTACCCAACAAATGCCACCTCGCGGACCTGTGGGTTTAGAAGGGTTAGTAACTTATAAATATCAAATGTGTGGTGATGGACATATTGTGAAAACCTACACAGGTGCTAATGCTAAATCATTTACACATCGAGATTTAGAATAATATATAATCACTTCATTTTCTAGCTTTTACAAAGAAGGTTGTGGTATCTTCCCAAACTCCTTGATCAGTTACGAGTTTTTCGATTTCTGATTTGTATTCAACTTGTAACTGATCTAATTGTTCTGGTGATATTTCTGCTAACAAAGGATGAGCTTTAAATATTAAATTTAGCAATTTCTCAGATAATTTTCTATTACTGAAATTGCCGTAACTTCCTCTGGGTTCAATTTCCATCTTGATATCTGTAAAACCTGCTTGTTGTAGCAAATTATGGCACTTTTCAGGAGTACCAAGTGTGGCAAGAATATGTGGTAGTTCAACACCGAAAAATTTAGCACAAATAGTTGTGTAAACAGATGCCATATAAGCAGTTTCAGGAGGACAAGTAAATGCAACATATCCTCCTGGTTTTAGGAAGCGATACAACTTTTGTAAACTGGCAGGAATATCAATAAAGTATACAATTGCTGAACAACAGAAGATGACATCAAAACTACCATCATTAAAATTTATGTGTTCTGCATCTTCTTCAATAAATTCGATATTTTTTAACCCTGCTGCTGTAACTTTTTCTCTTGCTTGATCTAGCATTCCCGGAGAGATATCTACACCAATAACATAACCTTCTAAACCAACTTTTAAAGCTGCGGGAATGGCAACTAAACCTGTACCAGTAGCAATATCTAATATTTTTTGTCCTTGCTGAAGGGGTATAGATTCAAGTAACAAAATGGCTTCACGCGGATGGTGAGAACCTTTTTCTTGATCATAGGCAGTTCTAGAATTGAAAATTTCTATTATCTGCTGTTTGTAATTATCCATAAAATCTACGCAAGAACCATAAATAATCCCATTTCACAGCATCAAAACGACATTTCTTCACCCCTGCTAGAAAGCACCCTGCTACCCTGCTATCAAAACGATGGGGTGTTTTTTATTTGGAAGTCCCTGATTCGGAAGTACCTTAGCACTCAGGACTCATTAAAGAAATTCTCGTAAAAACTCAAAAGGATTATCTTCCCAACATGGTTCAGGTACTAACCACACCAGTTTACTTTTGATTTCCGCTTCTATTTCATCACTGTCGTCTCTGTCAAACAGTAATATTAAGGCTTCCCAGTCCCGTTGTTTCAGGGTGCTGTATGAGGAAATGTTTACCTGTAGATTATCGGAGTAATTCACAAGCACGATTTTAGTTGATTTTACACTAAGTGAGCATATTTGCTGGCAAACGTAATCATCTTAGCCTAAATACTGTGATTTAAAAGTGACGTGGATCATAATCTTACCAGAAAATTTAGGGAATTTTTCCAGAGTTTTACTGGTATCACATATACAGGATTTAAGTTCAAACCAGTATAAAATCTAGTTACAAAGACTTTGCTCCATAAAGGTTTTATTGCTGTTAGCTTAAACTGATTACTGAAATATACTGTATCATTCCTGCGGAAACTCAACTAATTCTACGCCAAAAACCTCAGTGAAGCACTGAGTTATACAAGAACGTACTTCTAAACATTTGATACCGGGAATCCATTCCGCTAAACTGCCGACGGACTTATCTGTAATACCACAGGGTACAATGCGCTCAAAGCCTGTCATATCAGGACAAACATTTAAGGAAAAACCGTGCATAGTCACCCAACGACTAACTTTAATGCCGATAGCTGCCACCTTTTTTCCTTCTAACCACACACCCGTAAAACCGGAGATGCGTTCTCCTTGTAAACCATAATTTGCTAATACGCGAATTAACACTTCCTCAAGTTGGCGCAAATACCAATGCAAGTCTTGACGATAACGATGCAGATTTAAGATTGGATACCCCACCAGTTGTCCAGGACAATGATAAGTAACTTCGCCACCCCTTTCAACTCGATGCACATTATACCCACTTTTGTCAAGGTCAAATTTGAGAAATTCCGGGTTTGCACCTTGCCCCAAAGTGTAGACAGGGGGATGTTCCAGCAAAATGAGTACATCTTCAAGATTGGGGTTGTTGATGCGTTCTGTGAGTAGCGATCGCTGCCATTGAAGAGCATCTAGATACGGCATTAATCCTTTGTTATATAATAAACATCGGTATTGGATGGGTGCATTACTATGGATCATGCCAAAAATCAATGGTGTAAATGATCAAATATATTTCAAAAAAGCAAGAATTGAGTCAACAAATGTCAAGCTATGCAAAGGATTTTAAAGGAACGTCAACGAAATAAACTTTATCAACAAGAAAGTGCTACTTTGAATATATAACCTCAATGGTGTTGGGAGGAATTATCTGCAATAAGCATCACGCCAAAACAAGAGAAAGGGAATGGCTGATGGTATCTTCAGAAGTTGTTTAAATCTATCAGAATCAAAACTTCTATCCAGGCTTGCATGATTATATAGATATAGAAAGAGCGAGCCAAAAGCAGAAGCACAACAGCCATACATCAAAAGCAGTTTACAATTTGTATTGGCGGCAGTGATAGACCTTACCGCAATCTCCGTTCATACAAAAACCATTCACATCAAATAAATATTAAGCGGGAGAGTTTACATGAAGCTTGTCATCCACGGCAAAAATATTGAAATAACCGATGCAATTCGCGAATATGTGCATCAAAAAATTGAAAAAGCAGTTAATCACTTTCAGAACATCACCAACGAAGTGGATGTCCATTTGAGCGTAGCTCGCAATCCCCGAATTAGTACAAAACAAGCAGCGGAAGTAACTATTTATGCTAATGGTAGCATTATCCGTGCCGAGGAAAGCAGCGAGAACCTATATGCCAGTATTGACTTGGTTGCAGATAAAATAGCCCGTCAACTGCGTAAATACAAAGAACGACGACAAGACCACAAAACCCAGCCTATACCAACTAATGAAGCAGTAGTTCCCGAACCAGTAACAGATTTAATAGGCGATCGCACTCCCGAACTACCAGGAGAAGTCGTCCGCACCAAGTATTTTTCCATGCCCCCCATGACCCTTGCAGAAGCGCAAGAACAACTGCAACTTGTGGGACACGACTTTTATATGTTCCGTAACGCCGAAACAGGAGAGATAAACGTCATTTACGAACGTAACCACGGCGGTTATGGTGTGATTCAACCCCGCAACGGTAATGGTCAAACTAACGGAAAAAACGGCAAAACCGCTAATGTTGCAGTACCAGAAAAGTCTAAAGCTTAAGTGATGGGGACTGGGGACTGGAGACTGGGGACTGGGGACTGGGAAGATGAGGAAAATAACCTCCTGCCTCCTGCCTCCTGCCTCCTGCCTCCTGCCTCCTGCCTCCTGCCTCCTGCCTCCTGCCTCCTGCCTCCTGACTGTTACCTTGCAGCCAATTGTTGCAACGTTTTCAAGGTTTCCTCAACGTGACCTTTAAAGTTCAACATGGAATCAAACACATATTGAACAATGCCGTTTTGGTCAATTACATAAGTCACCCGGCCGGGGATAAAACCAAAAGCGGTAGTTGCACCGTATAGCTTACGCACTTGATCACCTTTATCACTCAAAAGTGTAAAAGGTAAATTGTGCTTGGCTGCAAATTGCTGGTGAGATTCTGTAGAATCACCACTTACGCCAATAACTTCTGCACCAGCGGCTTTAAATACTTCATATTGATCCCGAAAAGCGCAAGATTCCATAGTGCATCCGGGTGTATCGTCCTTGGGATAAAAATAAAGGACGACAGACTTTTGACCACGAAAATCTCTCAGGCTAACATTTACACCGTTTTGGGCGGGTAGGCTAAAATCAGGCGCAGTATCTCCAACTTTGATAGACATATTAAAAAATTCAAAATTCAAACACTACTTAATAAAATTTTACCTTGTAACCTAGTCTATAGATTTTCCTTGATCACGTGCATCAAGCGGGGTAGGGTAGATAGTCATAATATAAACTACTCTGCTTATGCGCCTGACTTCACTCGATGTTTTTCGCGGTATCACCATCGCGGGTATGATTCTTGTCAACATGGTGGGAGTCGCAGATGATAAATATCCCCTTTTAGACCATGCTGAATGGAACGGTTGTACACCCACTGATTTAGTATTTCCGTTTTTTCTGTTCATTGTTGGTGTAGCAATGACTTTCTCTTTATCAAAGTACACCGCAGACAATAAACCCACCAAAGAAGTTTACTTACGTATTCTGCGCCGCGCTGCAATTCTCTTTGTATTAGGATTACTACTTAACGGCTTTTGGAATAAAGGTGTTTGGACTTTTGATTTTAGTAGTCTTCGTTTGATGGGAGTATTACAAAGGATTAGCTTAAGTTACCTTTTTGCATCTTTAATAGTTTTAAAACTACCGCGTAAAAGTCAATGGATATTAGCAGGGGTTTTACTTATTGGTTACTGGTTAACAATGATGTATGTTCCAGTTCCCGGTTATGGTGTGGGAGTGCTGACACGGGAAGGTAACTTTGGCGCGTTTATTGATAGGTTAATTATTCCCAAAGCACATTTATATAAAGGTGATGGGTTTAATTTTCTGGGAGATCCAGAAGGATTATATAGTACAATTCCGGCGATAGTTAGTGTTTTGGCTGGTTATTTTGCTGGGGAATGGATCAGAGATAAAAAACAGACTAATTCACAAACTAGCATGGATTTAGTATTGTTTGGTTTGTGTTGTTTAGTAATTGGGATTATTTGGGATGTAGCATTTCCCATTAATAAGAAACTTTGGACAAGTTCCTATGTTTTGTTTACCAGTGGTTGGGCGTTAATGTTATTAGCAGCTTGTTATGAATTGATAGAAGTGAGGGTAATAAAACGCTGGAGTAAACCTTTTGAGATCATGGGATTAAATGCGATCGCTCTTTTTGTCGCATCTGTTTTGTTAATCAAAATCACAGCTAGAACCCAAATTGGCACAGGTGAAACCGCTGTTAGTATCTACAATTGGATTTACCAAAATATCTTTGCATCTTGGGCGGGAAATGCCAACGGTTCATTTTTATTTGGGGTTGTCACCGTGTTTTTGTGGTATGGTGTGGCGGTTTTAATGTATCGGAATCGTTGGTTTATTACAGTGTAAATAAAACTCTTGTGGGATAAGCATCTTGCCTGTCCCAACTCTGCAAATTATTTACTCGTTACATTCCTCTACAAAACTACCCCATAAATTACACCTCAACCTCCACAGCTTCCAATGCATTAACTTCATCTAAAATCCGCCAAATCTCCTGCATCATCGGCTCTAAACCAGTGCGAGTTACAGCCGAAATTATGAAAACTGGTGCAAGAGAAAGATGATTTAATTGAGTAGCTAAAGCCTCCAAATCAACAGTTTCTCTATCCACAGCATCTATTTTATTCAAAGCTAAAATTTGTGGACGTTTAGCTAAACCCCGTCCATAAGCTTTCAGTTCTTCTTGAATAGTATGGAAGTCAGCAATTACATCTTCACTTGTGGCATCAATTAAATGTAATAAAACCCTAGTGCGTTCAATGTGACGTAAGAAATCATGACCTAAACCTGCACCATGAGAAGCACCTTCAATTAAACCGGGAATATCAGCAAAAACAGTACCATCACCAGTGGGTTTTCTCACTACACCCAAATTAGGAATAAGAGTAGTAAAAGGATAATCAGCGATTTTCGGACGTGCAGCAGATAAAGAAGAAATTAAAGTTGATTTACCAGCATTTGGTAAACCGATAATTCCCACTTCTGCTAACAATTTCAACTCTAAACGTAATACCTTCTTTTCTCCTTCTAATCCAGGAAGTGCATATTCTGGGGCGCGGTTACGGTTACTCAAAAAATGTTGATTTCCCAGTCCACCTTTACCACCTTCAGCGACTCGAAAAACTTGTCCAGGTTCAACTAAATCGCATAGTAAAGCATCCGTTACCGCATCATAAACAGCAGTACCACAGGGAACTTCGACAATTAAATCCTTTCCACCTGCACCGGTGCAATTATTTGGACCGCCACGTTCTCCGTTTTCTGCTTTAAACAGATGCTTGTATCGAAAGTCCAATAGGGTTTGGAGGTTGCTATCAGCCACAAAAATTACTGAACCGCCTTTTCCTCCATTTCCACCAGAAGGACCACCTGCTGGTACATATTTTTCTCTGCGGAAGGCGACGATACCATCACCACCTTTACCTGCTTCAACTTCAATTACTGATTGGTCGATAAATTGCATATTTCTTAGAGTCCTGAGTCTTGAGTTCTGAGTGATGAGTTATTAATTATAAGTTTTTCATTAAATTCCTCACTCTTTACTTGTAACTCAATCCTCAGCACTCAGCACTTAAATATATGGTGAAATATCCTCACCGCAGTCATCAGCAAGGTAGGAAAGAGCGCGAAAGCGTAAACCTACTAACTGTTCATACAATGGGTTAATTTTGCACATCGGCGGAATGTGTACTATTTTCCGTCCGAATAAAGTCACATCTCTTTCAAAGGGACACTGGGAAGGAATCATTTTACACAAAAATCTGGCAACTCTGGGATCATGAATTTCTAACCCATCTAACCAGTCCCGCATCGGATGAAGTATATCTGGTGGCTGTAAAGTAAGGTCTTGTCCTTGTTCTGTATCTTCTATGGTGTGACTTAGGACTGTTAGAGCTTTTGTGTCTAGTTCCAAAACTTGACAAAACCGTTGCAAAATCTCTTCTTCGCTGGGAGAATATATTCCATCTGCGATCGCCACCATCACTGCTGTCCGCAAGAAATTTTCCGCTGCTGGTGTACCTTTACCCAATACAGCAACTAATTCCTCTGGTGTAATTATTTCTAAAGAATTCCAGTCAATACCAGGGGCTAATTCATCCTTGGTAATGCTGTTAATTAACTCCTGTTCTTGGGCATCAAAATTACCATCAGCCCAAGCAATAGTTAGTAGTCCACGTAACCAAACTGCTATTTGTTCGCTACTGTAAGGGTTTTGAACACCACTTGTCATAAAAACTCACGCCTCAAAATTTTCTCAATCATTACTAAACTACCTTAATCGTCCGTTTTGCGTTAGAATCCGTCTGAAGAGGATTATTGAGAATTCTTTCTATTTACGATATGTTTTTTTTTGGAATTGAACATGAAGTTGCTTTCCTTAACCATGAAGGAAAATTTGCTGATTTCTCTTGTACAAAGTTTACAGATTTTCAGCAAATAGTTGACAAATTACCTCTATACCCCAATGATTACCCACAATTAAGGGTTGGTGATGCTGGCATTAAAAAGAAGCGATGGTATATTGAGGGATTTGAAAGATTTGCTGATTCAGAAGAGGTAATTGATTGTTTAGCTAAAGGCATCGAAATTAGGACTACTATACATTCTACTATTCAAGGTGCAATTGATGAATTAACAGCCAGTTTTTCTTTACTGCGTGACGTAGCTGCTAGTTGGGGATTTTCACCTGTTTTAGTGAGCTTTAATCCCTATACTGGCGTTTTTGAACCCCAACCACCATTAAACGATTTTGAAATTAGGCAATTACAAGCTTATCCAGATGAACAAACTGCTTATATTTACATGGTTTCCTATGGACCAGATTTAAATATTTCTGTAGCAGATTTACCTATTGAAAATGTAATTGATATTGGTAAAAAATTGACTTATTACAGTCCTTTTATTGTTCCTTTTAGTTACAGTTCTCCGTTTTATAATGGGAGTATCTGGGAAGGTTTGTCAGTCAGGACATTTATCAGAACTGGAAAAAGATCAGCAACATTAGTATTTGTAGAAAAACCAAAACAACTAATTAAAAGTGTACCTTCATTAACAAAAATTGCCCGCATTCCAGCCGAAGTAGGAAGAATCGAATTTAAAGCCTGTGATAGTTGTGATGATTTTGCGATTTATGCAGGGTTATTGGCATTATTAAAAGGTCTGGCTTTAGATACAACTTTAGAGGGTAGAGCTATTGTACCTGATGCAGCTTTACACCAAATTTCAGCCCGATCAGGATTTGATAATGACGAGATTTTCCTGAAAGCAAACAAGGTTTTACAAGCTGCTGAAGATGCCCTAAAAAATGACCCAGACATTGTATTTTTAGACCCATTAAAAGTAATTCTGGAACATCGAAAAACTAAATCTCATCAACTAATTGAAATGTTTGAAAATCTAGGTTCAATTGAAGAAACACTCAAAAGAACTTATGGTAGGTAATTGGTAATTGGTAATTGGTAATTGGTAATTGGTAATTGGTAATTGGTAGAATTTCTCTCCATATTCCCATATCCCCAGTCCCCAGTCCCCAGTCCCCAGTCCCCAGTCACTTGTCACTTGTCACCTGTCACCTTCTGACTCGGTGGAATTTTTTGCATTGGTATAAGCACTTCCATCACAGATTTAACAATGGGTGCGGTAACAGTTCCACCATAGGCATTTGCGCCTTTCGGTTCATCTACAATTGCCAAAACCACATAACGGGGAGCTTCTGCTGGAACAATACCCACAAAGCTAGTAATTCTCGCACCTGGAATATATCCACCTTGAGGACTGGCTTTTTGGGCTGTTCCTGTTTTACCAGCAATACCGTATCCGTTGATTTTTGAGGCTTTACCACTACCCTGAGAAACAACAGTTTCCATCATATCCACTACCTTTTGGGTAGTTGTGGGTGAAAAAATTTGGCGTGGTGCGGGTAGGGTAGGTGAATAATGAATTTTACCTTGACTATCAATCAAACCTTGAACTACATGAGGTGTTACCAGTTTACCGCCATTAGCCAAAGCGCCGTGCATTTGCACTAGTTGTAAAGGTGTCAGAGAAAAACCTTGACCAAAAGAAGTGGTTGCTGGTTCTATAGTTGAGGATAGAAATTCTTCTTGACTTTTGAGACGACCACCGACTTCAAAAGGCAAATCTGTATCAACTTTTTGCCCTAGTCCCAGTTTTTCTAACCAATTGTAGTATAACGTGGGCTTCATGCGTTGAATGATTTGTACCATACCAACGTTGCTAGAAGTTTGTAAAATTTGAGCAATATTAAGTCGTCTGTAAGCGTTTCTTTCAGCGTTTTTGATAGTGCGGTCAGCAACTTTAATGGTTCCGGGGTCATTAAATACATCATCTGGTTTGATGACACCATTTTCCAGAGCGATCGCCACAATTAAAGGCTTAAAAGTGGAACCTGGTTCATAAAGATCAGCAACCGTCCAATTTTTAAACAGTGAAATATCAGATTTGGAATATTCATTGGCATTATAGGTAGGTTGAGAAACCAAAGCCAACAATGAACCATCCGTAGCATCCATCACAATGACTGCACCGCGTTTAGCTTGGAACTTGTCTATCTGTTCTTTGAGCGCAGTCCGGGCAGCCCGTTGCAAGCGGTTATCAAGAGTAATTTGCAGTTTTAAATCATCAAAATGCAAAAATCCTTCTGGAGCGTGATCTGGCATCAGTGCGCCGTTACCAGCCCGACTGAGACGTACCGTTTGTCCAGAGCGTTCTAGTAGTTTCTCCTGACTATATTCAACCCCAGCCTGACCGCGACGGTCAAGGTTAACATAGCCCACCACATTAGCAACTAAATCTTCTTGTGGGTAGAAACGGGAATATTTTTGTATAAACTCTAAGCCATTCAAGCGGAATGAAATCAAGCGATCGGCAATATTTTCGGAAACACTATGAGAAAGCAGAATACCGCTTTTTTTGCTTTGAAATATATTTACTAACTTAGCAGCATCTTTGTTAAGAATGGGTGCAATCTGCTGCGCTATTTCCTCATTAGACTTATCAAATAGCTTGGGATGGGCGTACAAAGTATATACCGGACGATCAATGGCCAATATATTGTTATTGCGATCAACCACTGGACGACGGGGCATAAAAGGGCGTAAATTTACCATCTGCTGGTTTCTTGCCCTTTGAGTGAGTTTTGCACCATCGATAATTTGCAGACGATACAAATTGAAAGTCAACCCCACCCCAGCAGCGAGTAGAATACCCCAAACTATCAACAGTCGAGATTTAAGGTTTGGTGCTTGGGCTTGAGTTTTAGGAGAACCATTCCCTGGTACAGCTGGTTTGGAAAACTTCCGCTGTCTTGTGAATTCTAAATTCTGCAAATTTCTAAATTTCGTTCTACTTGGTGACTTCTGCATTAGGGTTTTTTTGTGTCATTAGTCATTGGTAATTGGTAATTGGTAATTGGTAATTGGTAATTGGTAATTGGTAATTGGGTTATTAAGCTCCCCTGCTCCCCTGCTCCCCTGCTCCCCTGCTCCCTGCTCCCTGCCCTCAGTCTCCATCACTTTTTATCTTAATATCCTAGTGGTGAAGAAGTTTGGGTCTGTGCTTCTAAATTGGAAATTGTAGTTGAGGATGCTGAATTAGGACTATGGGATGTTGGTGGCAAGAAAATTGTCCCTCCTGGAGTTGGTGATACCAGTCCTGCTCCTGGTTCTTCTGCCTCCTTAGCCATTTTACTGGTCAGTGTGGCATTTGTTGTAGTTAACTGACGCTCATTACGTTGTAAACTTTGCAGCGTGCGGTAAGCTTGACTCCAAAGCTCTTGGGAATAGACAGTCCAACCATAAACCATCAATGTTGCAGCCACAAACAAAAATGCCGTCACCGAAGAATAACGATAGACACTGTGCAAGCGTAATAACCACAGAGGTGCAGCCGCAGTAGTAGACATCATGGGTAAGTGTTCATGGGACTGTCTTTGAATCTTTAAGGATGGTTTTTGTCCAGACTCTTTCTGCAAGGTCGATATTACTGCCTCATTGACCAGGGCAGTTGATAAATTTTTGGTATAATTGCTTTTTCTTCTAGGGCGCACCACTGTGGATGCACTGGCCATAGAGGTGGTTTGCATATTTGTTGACAGGCTCCTAGAGCGACGCTGACCCAAAGGTGGGGTAGAATTTCGTCTGAACCAAGAACTTTTTGTAGACACAGCTGATTTGCGGACAGCAGCCATAATTGTTGCAAATGATAGACATCCTCTTCAGCTTAATAGGTGATCTGCAAGACATCAATGTAAATAATCTGAAAAATCGGGTGAAAATTTCTCATCTCAAAGCATTTAACAAAAATCGACAAATAAGCTATCGTATTCAACAGGAGCAATCTTTGGTATTGCCTTTATTATTGGTGAAAGAGGAGTTATGAAAACAAAAATCTTTGGTTTGGCTCTCATGTTAAGTCTGGCTACCATGCTCGGAGCTTGTGAAGGTGGTGGCGGTCCTGCTGGTACTACAACTACTCCTGCTACTACACCAGCAGCTGGTGAGCCGGCGGACACTGGTACTACTCCTGCTGCGGCTACTACAGCACCAGCAGCTACTCCTGCGGCTACTACAGCACCAGAAGCCACTCCTGCGGCTACTACAGCACCAACAGCTACCCCTACAGCTACTCCGACTCAGACTCCTTAATCTAGTTAGAATAGCGATCCTATCTACATCGCTATCACATACTTTTATCAGGCATCGACTCGAATTAATATTCCTCTGAGAAGGGGAACTTGACTCCATAGCCTTCTTAGCAGGACAATCAGACCTAAAGCGGAGCGACTCGACTATTATCAGATCGAATCGATCCGCTTGCGGTTTTGAAAGATTGGTCCCAGAAGCAGAAAAATGGTTTACACCGCATTTTAGTATTAAAATACTAATCTTTATAAGCCAAAAAACATTGTCTTTACTCGGAAAGTAGCTTTATGTTGCTACTGCAATTCAGTACATCTCACTATTGTCGCAAAGCCCGTCTGGCGCTAGGTTATAAGCGAATTGATTACAAGGTAGAAAATCTTAATCCTGGCTTGCACATCCTCAAAGTGAAGCCATTAACCGGTTTAACCACCCTGCCTGTGTTATTGCCCCAAATTGAAGGACAACCGCAAGCGATTGGCGACTCTACCCAAATTTTAAAATTCTTAGAATCTTATCAACCAGAACCTTCATTATTTTTAACCAACCAAGAACAACAAACTGAAGCTTTGATGCTCGAAGACTGGTTAGATGAAAGCATTGGTACAGCTACAAGGTTTGTATATTACCACTTTCGGGCTGGTGAAGGCAAACAAATAGATCCCTCATTATCCAGTCAGATAGTAATTGGTGTAGTCAGGAAACAGTATGGTATCAATGATGCTACTGTAGAATTAGCTACTAAAAGGCTAGTAATTGCTCTGAAAGAATTATCTCACCGCTGGCAAAAAAGTGAGTATTTGGTGGGTGGAGTTTTAAGCGTAGCAGATATTAGCGCAGCTGCCTTGCTGAGTCCCCTAGCACTTATTCCTCAATACCGTCAGGGATATCCTTGGTTGTTTGAGCGCATTGTCCAGATTCATCAATTATGTGGTGAAGCATTACCACCAGGACTAAACTGAGATGGGGAGCAGGGGAAGCAGGGGAAGCAGGGGAAGCAGGGGGAGCAAGGGGAGAATGAAAAAACGAAAAGTAATATTATTGACAATTTTGAGTATTAGCACCGCTATTTTAGTGGTGGTTGGTAGCTATTGGGGAACAAAGGTGATGGCATTACCACCTGTAGAGGATATACCAGAGGAGATATTGCGGACAGAGATTATTACTATTGGGCGATCGCCCATTGATGGTAAACTCTTAACCGCTGCTGAATACGCAGAACTACAAGCGCATCTGCAAACGAGTCCCCCACCAAAACTTAATGCACAAATCAGAGAACAAGTATTCCTGCTAAAGTTACGTAAAGCATTACTACAGATTTTTCCGTTTTTAGGTATTTAGTCATTGGTCATTAGTCGTTAGTTATTGGTAGATTTTGTCCCAATCCCCAATCCCTATTCCCCAAGAAGATACATTCTGATGTAGGATAACCGTGACGACAAAAATGCAAATAAATGTAAAGAATATATATAGTTCTTAAAAACTGAATTTAGTTAATCACCTTATTTCACGTAGGTAGCTTCATGTCCATCAGCACGATTGCCCCTGAGCAGGTTAACCGCATCGTTTGGAATCAGCATCATGATCCGTTTGAGGTACTAGGTTCACATCTTATAGAATGGGAAGGTAAGAACGTCTGGGCTGTGCGAGCCTACCTACCAAATGCCAGCGCAGCTTATGTAGTAGTTCCTGGAGAACGCAAAGAATACCCGATGCACACAGTGCATGATCCCCACTTTTTTGAATGCACCATAGAAACAGCAGAACTTAACAACTATCAATTGCGGATCAAAGAAGGGGAACACGAGCGCGTCACTTATGACCCTTACGCCTTTCGTTCTGCTGGTTTAACTGAATTTGACTTGCACTTGTTCGCAGAAGGAAACCATCACCGGATCTATGAGAAACTGGGAGCGCACCTAACAGAAGTAGATGGAGTTAAAGGTGTTTATTTTGCAGTTTGGGCCCCCAACGCTCGCAACGTTTCTGTTTTAGGAAACTTTAACTACTGGGATGGACGCAAACACCAGATGCGGAAAGGACATACCGGCGTTTGGGAACTATTTATCCCGGAAATCGGTGTAGGAGAACATTACAAATATGAAATCAAAAATTTTGAAGGACATATTTACGAAAAATCCGATCCCTACGGTTTCCAGCAAGAACCACGTCCCAAAACAGCATCTATTGTCACCGACTTAACTACTTATAGTTGGAAAGATGAAAATTGGATGGAAACAAGGAGACACACAGATCCCCTTACCCAACCAATTTCCGTTTATGAAGTCCATTTAGGTTCTTGGTTACACGCTGCTAGTGAAGAACCAGCTAAATTACCTCATGGGGAAACTGAACCAGTAGTTATTGTTTCCGAACTCAAACCCGGTGCGCGTTTTCTGACATATCGAGAATTAGCTGCAAAACTGATCCCCTATGTCAAAGACTTGGGATATACCCATATAGAATTGCTACCAATTGCCGAGCATCCCTTTGATGGTTCTTGGGGTTATCAAGTCACAGGTTACTATGCTCCCACTTCTCGCTTTGGTACTCCTGAAGACTTCATGTACTTTGTTGACCAATGTCACGAAAATGGCATAGGTGTACTGGTAGATTGGGTTCCTGGCCACTTCCCCAAAGATGGACATGGTTTAGCTTTCTTTGATGGCACTCATCTGTATGAACACGCTGACCCCCGCAAAGGCGAACATAAGGAATGGGGAACTTTAGTATTTAACTATTCCCGTAACGAAGTTAGAAACTTCTTAGTAGCTAATGCTTTATTCTGGTTTGATAAATACCACATTGACGGGATTCGAGTGGATGCGGTGGCTTCCATGCTTTACAATGACTATTGCCGTAAAGAAGGGGAATGGTTGCCTAACCAATACGGTGGTAGAGAAAATTTAGAAGCTGCTGATTTCCTGCGTCAAGTAAATCACAACATCTTTAGTTATTTTCCCGGTGTGCTTTCCATTGCGGAAGAGTCTACTTCTTGGCCTATGGTATCTTGGCCTACCTATACAGGTGGTCTAGGCTTTAACCTGAAGTGGAACATGGGTTGGATGCACGATATGTTGGACTACTTCAGCATGGACCCTTGGTTCCGTCAATTCCATCAAAACAATGTGACTTTTAGTATGTGGTATAACCACAGTGAAAACTTCATGTTGGCATTGTCTCACGATGAAGTTGTACATGGTAAAAGCAATATCATCGGTAAAATGCCTGGTGATAAATGGCAGAAGTTAGCTAACGTCCGGGCTTTATTCGCTTATATGTTTGCTCACCCTGGTAAGAAAACCATGTTTATGAGTATGGAGTTTGGCCAGTGGAGTGAGTGGAATGTTTGGGCAGATTTGGAATGGCAACTACATGAGTTTGAACCACATCAACAGTTAAAAACTTTTTTCAAAGATGTTAATTATATTTACCGTTCTGAACCTGCTTTGTATACTCAGGATTTTGCGCGGGAAGGATTTGAATGGATTGATTGTAGCGATAACCGTCACAGTGTAGTTGCTTTTGTGCGTCGTGCTAAGGATTCTGATGAGTTTTTGGTTGTGGTTTGTAATTTTACACCTCAACCCCATTCTCACTATCGCATCGGTGTACCTGAGAAGGGATTTTATACTGAGTTGTTCAATAGTGATGCTCGTCAGTATGGCGGTAGCAATATGGGCAATTTAGGCGGTAAGTGGACTGATGATTGGTCTTTACATAATCGTCCTTATTCGTTGGATTTGTGTTTACCACCTTTGGGGGTTTTGATTCTCAAGTTGGATAAAGTGAAGACTGCGGAAGCGATGAAGTAAGGGTTTAATTTATTCAGATAAATTAGGAATTTGTAGGGGTACAGCGTTGCTGTATCCTTATTTTTATTGTCTGAATCAGGATTTTATTTTACTATAAGTAAATACGCTTAGTAAAGAATTTTGTCAGAATCAGGATATCCAGGATTTGAGGATTTACAGGATTTTTGCTAGTATCTGGATTTTCATGATTTGATGATTTCAAAAATTGTCTGAATCAGGATTTACAGGATTTGTGTTCTCATCTAGATTTTCATGATTTGATGATTTCAAGAATTAATTGTGTGTTTCTCAAAAATAGTTCATCCAGAAAATAATTGTTATCTTCAGTGACAGAATTAGCAGAATAACATAATTTCGTAGGTATCAAAAATATTTAATCTCTTCATCCTGAAAATCCTGAAATCCTGGATATCCTGATTCAGACATTTTCACTATTTCCCAGATTCCAATTTAACAACCCGCTTTGCTAAATCATTAACTTGTTGCTTTAATTCAACCACTAAAGTTGATAATCTATCAAACATTTTATCCCGTTCCGACTGTGATAAATTCCGTCTAGAACTTGGAGTTTTTACGGGAATCTCAGGAATTCTAGAGGATGGAATCTGGGGATTTTGACGCAGTAATAATTCTATTTGATTCAACCGCAACTCTACACGACGCAAATCAGATTCTAGGTTATTAACACGAAAATCTACTTGCTGTGAAGAAGCAGGATGAGATAAAATACTACTCCACAGAATTATCACTACAACCCCAGCAAACAATAATTTTTTCAACATTTTATTGATTGGTTCGCTACCAATTATTTATCAGGTTGTAAACTAGAAAATAACTGTTCCCAATTGATAGAGTTAACATCATTTTCTCCCTGTTTGACTTCCAAAGTTATATTACGTGCTTTTGGTTGTTTGAGAGATTGAACGCAAAGTTCAGCAATATCATTACGGCTAATTTTACCTCTGATATTATCACCTTGCTCAAATATTAACTCTTTTCCTCCTGTTTCTTCAGTTAAAGCACAAGGTCTAATAATCGTATAAGGTATTCCACTGCTTCTTAAACTATCTTCTCCTTTTAATTTCCAAGTTAAAATCCCTCCCAATTGGTCATTTAATCTCACTGCTGGAGGTTCTTCATCTAAATTAATTCCTGGTCTTCCGGGACGAGTTACACCCGCAGAACTAACTAGTACAAATTGAGGTAAACCTGCACCACCATAAGCTTTGATAGATTCTATTTCTAATGCAAAACCACCAGGAGTAAATTTAGGATTTAAAGCACCATCATACTCAAATTTGCTCAACATTAATTGAAATGAACAAACTTTACTTTTATCTATTTCTGGAGAATCTTTCACAGTTTTTGCTCTAAAAACAGGTGTTAAATTAACAAAGGGAATGTTCACATCTATCCATGAATTAGCTACAGTATCAAAGGAATAACTGTAACCCACACCATCCCATGCTGATTCAGTTCTTAAAAAGATTTTATAACGTTGTCCATCACCTTTAACTCGTAATCTCACACCTGTAAAACCAGATAAATTAATTGCTGGTGAAAAATTCTTAGTTCTTACAGATGCAAAACCTCCTGAATTTGCAGTGGAAACATTACCAGCAAATAAAGCAGTTTTTTCTAAGATGTGAAAATTGCTGGAACTGACACCACCCATTACCACATCATCCAAAGCACCCCAGATATTTTTTAATTCCTGTGATGGTTGGGTAAAGTCAAATATGGTTTTTTCACCAGTGTTTGATAAATATCTTCTTGCAGCTTCTACTAAATTTTTCACACCTTTGTATTCTACATTTTCTGGTGTATCACCAACAATTTCAGGTAAATAAAATTTCACACCTTGATTATATTTAGCTCTATCAGGTGTGTCTCCTTCTACTGGTTGAACACGCACTGCTGTACAACAAACAACACCTTGAATATTACTCATAACCAAATCATTCAAAGTTTCCGGTTTGGTAATATCTCCCACCACTAAGTCAACATCATTACCAAGAATTGACCGCGCTTTATCAATATCTCTGACTAAACAGCGGACTTTTTCACCTTGCGCTGATAATTTTTGTACGACTCGTTTACCAACTCCACCAGTTGCACCCGCTACTAGAATGACACCCATTTGTATTCCCTCATTTGGTTGATTTTGATTAGTTTCAGGACGACTTTGAAAGATATTTTGTACCCAATTGAGAGCAGGAAATACCTCAAAGTATGTTAAGGTTTTGATGAATCTGCACAAATCCCATTGAGAACGATTTTTTTCAGTCATAATTATTTACTATTATTTACTCACTCATTTAGTGTACAATATTTTAATTGTAGCAAATTTATATAGCTATCCTCAACGAAATATGAATATCTCTGATTTCTCTACCTCTGTGTCCTCTGGGTCTCTGCGGTTTGTTGAAAAAACAGTTTATAACTCAAATAACATTACCATATTATGATAATATAGATGCAAAACCAACCATTAATTAACTTGTTATGAGTCAATTTGAAAAAATCCAAGCAGAGTATGAGAAATTTACTCAAGAATTTGCCAGCATCATTATTAGTACAGTCGATAAAAAAGGAATCCCCAATGCTAGTTATACTCCTTTTGTGATGGATGAATTTAATAACATCTACATTTATGTTAGTGGTTTAGCTGTTCACACTGCTAATATTCAAGTTCATCCTTATGTAAGTGTTTTATTTATTGAAGATGAAGCTAAAGCTGATAATATCTTTGCTCGTCGTCGGTTGAATTTTGATTGTACAGCGAGTTTAATTGACAGGGAAACTGAGAAATGGAATCAAATTGTCAATCAATTCCAAGAACGTTTTGGAGAAATTATTGAAATGCTACGTAGTTTAGCTGATTTTAGAATTTTTCAACTTACTCCCACTCAAGGACGTTTTGTAGTTGGGTTTGGTGCAGCTTATAATATTAGTGGTGATAATCTCAATCAAATTGAGCATCTGAATAAAGATAATCTTCCTAATTCTTAATTGATATATTTGTTATGTTGAAATTTCAACCTCCTGGTTTTGGTCAAAAAATTGTTAAGACTTCTTTGGGTTCAATGGTTTATTATACCCAAATTAGTGAACCTTGGGATATTTCTGAACTTGAAAAATTACCACCTTTGTTATTTTTACATAATTTTGGGGGTGGTGCATCTGCTTATGAGTGGTCTAAAGTTTATCCAGCTTTTGCAAATGAATACCGCATTTTAGCACCTGATTTAATTGGTTGGGGAGAGTCTGAACATCCGGTACGAGATTATCAAATTCAAGATTATTTGACTACTATTAGTGAGTTTATCCAGCAAACTTGTAATCAACCTGTAACGGTGGTAGCTTCTTCTTTAACTGCTGCTTTTACTATTCGTCTTGCTATTTCTCAACCGGAAATATTTAAAGAATTGTATTTAGTTTCTCCTTCTGGTTTTGATGATTTTGGCCAAGGTGCGGGAAGGAGATTACCGCTTTCGGTGATTAATATACCTTTTTTGGATAATTTAATTTATGGTTTGGGTGCGGAAAATGAAATTGCTGTTAGTAATTTTTTACAAAGCTTTCTTTTTGCTAAGTCTGAAAGATTGACTCAAGAAATTGTGGAAGCTTATTTATATTCTGCACAAAAACCTAACGCGAAGTTTTCAGCTTTAGCATTTTTACGAGGTGATCTTTATTTTGATTTGAGTTTATATATTCAACAATTGAAAGTTTCTACTGTGTTTTTCTGGGGTGAAGAAGCACAATTTACTAATATTAATTTGGGAAGGAGATTAGCTAGTTTAAATAAAAGTGCGATTAGGGATTTTCAAACTATAGGGGATACTGGTATTTTACCACATTTGGAAACGCCTGGGGTTTTTATTGGTTTGTTATCTAAGTATTTTTAATAATCAAACGCAGATGCACGCAGATTAACGCAGATAAAGAAGGATGATGGAAAGATGAATAAAACTGTCACTTATGAGGGTGGTTGTCACTGTGGAGCGGTACGTTTTCGGGTTGTGGTTGATCATCATAAAGTTGATGATTGTAATTGTTCAATTTGCTCTAAAAAGGGATTTTTACATTTAATAGTTACTAAAGACAAATTTACTTTATTAAAAGGTGAAGATGTTTTGACAACCTATCAATTTAATACGGGTGTTGCAAAACATAAATTTTGTCAAATTTGTGGAATTCATGCTTTTTATATTCCTCGCAGTCATCCTGACTGTATTGATGTGAATGTGCGGTGTTTAGATGGGGATGTGATAGGTAATTTTGAAATTGTACCTTTTGATGGTGCAAATTGGGAGGATAATATTCACAAGTTAATTAATTGATGTTAAATTCATGCTTTTTCATCTGCGTTAATCTGCGTGCATCTGCGTTGAATTTATATCCTCAATAATATTAGGGATTTAGCAGTACTAAACCCCTATATCAATTAGATAAATTGTGAATTATCTACTATTCCAAAAACCTAACCTAACAATTCCAGATTAGAGAAAAGAAACTCTTGGATAGAGACATTTCCATTTGTCTCAGTGCGAATTTCTCGACGGTTGAGAATGTAATAATTCCCTACCTTTTCATATTCATCTGTAAACTCACTCCGACCACCTTTTTGAACATTGGTTTTGGGGTCATGATATACAGCATCATAGGTGTGAGATAAATATCCTTCGCTAGTTTCGTGAATGCTGAAAGTGTTAATAGTCACAACAACTCCATGAATATGACGATGAACAAGAGTAACTACATCATTACGAACTTTATATTTA
>JBJOKS010000020.1:0-114075 GCA_046045965.1 Cyanobacteriota bacterium
GGTTTGATTCAATTTGCCGCATTGCTTCCGCGAAGCCACGCCCGCTATTTGTGCCAGTTGCGTCACTTGTTGCAGTACAAAAATACTATAATATAGCGATCGCCTGTGCCAGTTGCGTAAGTCCTGCGTATTTTACAACAAAATACTGATTAAAAAAGTTAAAATCAGGGAAGTGATAACATCATTACCCTGATTGCAATACGCAAATAAAAAAACATTTCAATTAACAAATTATTATCCATCTTCCTCTGTGTCCTCTGCGCCTGGAGCGGTTCGTTAAAAAAAATGGTTTCAAAAAATTGTAGGATGCGTTACTAACACACCCTACCTATCTTATTTTTCTTAATGTACAGCCCCAGTATGCACAGTTTTCACCCACTTCAAACGCTTGGGACGTACTGACATCCGGGCGGTAGTGCTACTCATCACCACCAACCAATGCAACATATAAAGACTGCCGCGAATGGTTTGCAGAAGTAACACCAAATAATTAGATGTTTTCTGATCTTGGCGTGTTCGCTGTAACCCAGCAAACATCCCTACAAAAGACATCGTTACCGACAAACCAGTTACAGGGGCTAACACAGGTGGACGATGGCGAATTACAGACATTAATAAATCAGGTACTGCTGCTGTGGGAATAATATACATAATCAGCAGGAAAATCAGTAAATCCACGGTTTTTCGCGTCCCCATTCGGTTTTTGAGGATGAGATCCCAGTAATCTAAATAACGCTGATAGCCACCTTCAGCCCAGCGGTTGCGTTGATGCCAAAGGGCGATCGCATTTGTCACACCTTCTTCCTGCACAGGGGGATAGAACATACATTCAATATCCCACTTATCCAAATTCAGGCGAATTGTTAAATCTAAATCATCGGTGATAGTTTCCTCATTCCAACCACCGCAGCTATCCAAAGCTTGACGGCGGACAAATTGACCATTTCCCCGCAGTTCACCCAGACCACCAATAGCGGTTCTTTGTTGTTGAAACCAAGTATCAACAGCCATTTCCGCCATTTGTCCCTTAGTCCAAAAATTCTCCTTAGCGTTGGCGATCGCCTTTCGCACCTGCACCGCCCCCACCTGTTCTTTTTGGAACACAGGTACTACCTGTAATAATAAATCTGGGTCAACTTGGGCATCCGCATCAAATACAGCAATGATGTCCCCTTTAGTCATAGGTAACACCTGATTCAAAGCCCCTGACTTACCGCCAGTAGCATCAGCAGAACGTCTGAGTACCTTGAGGTGCTTGTATTCTTGCTTCAGTTCTGCTAATAACTGCGGTGTGCTGTCCGTACTATGATCATCAATAATCCAGACCTCATATTCACCATTAGCATATTCCAGACTACAAAGATTCTTGACTAATCGGCCAATAACCGCTTCCTCATTTTTTGCAGCCACTAAAATAGATACCGAAGGCAAATCTCCCTGTATTTCCTTATGGTGGTGACGGGGTCTAGCAAAAATAATCCTGAAGGCATGAATGCTTAAAATTGCAGTTAGTCCGAGAATGAAAATAGAACCCCAGGAAACCAAATGTAAAGCGATCGTCCCACTCCAGACTATAGTCAAGACTAGGGCGGCTTTGGGTCTACGTTGTTGAAACCGGGATGGTAGTAAAGGTACAGTATTTACTTCTTCCACTAACTCCTCTTGTGCCGAAAGGTCAGACATAAGAGAGTTAAGGGGATCAGAAGTTTCGTTGTAAGCGTCGTTTTCCGGCCAGGAATTCGCTGGCATAGTTATTTTGCTTCAAAAACCAGTATTTGTTTAAAGTTTACAGTTTTTAAAGCAGAAAGCCCACCATTCACAGTTTTTAGAAAAATTACCAATATTTTTCCCGATGTGTGTGAAAACACATAGTTATGGGAATAGTTCCAAAAAACATTGCTGTTATGAATGAAAATACATGACTATATTTGTCTATATATTGGTTAAATTTTTCCAATACTATTGTTGACAAATCAAGATCCCCAATATTTAGCTAAGTTAAGGAATTTTCAACCATGTCTATCGACCAACTTCAGCCTGTGAGTCAGCAACAAGCTACTGTTTATCTGCCTTACATCCAGCAAAGCAAACGGAATTTCTTGCCTTATGCCATCAGTCTTTATCAAAAAGGCTTTGTAGAAGGACACCGCAAAATAGAAGCCAGTGAAAATATTCCCTTCATCGCTACCTGGAACGTTGCTACCCTACCCTCAGACCTAACTCGTTGCCGCATCCAATTTGATGGCAATGCTGAATTAAGTTATGAAGTGATGATGGGCAGTTATGAGTTTATTAATTTCTTAATTGAACTCATGGAAAATTATAAACGCCAAAAAATTAGTGATTTTTCTACGGCTTTTTATCGCAAACTACTCCGTGTAGAAGATTGAATCAGGAGGCAGCAGGGGGCAGGGAGCAGGGGGAGCAGGGGGAGCAGGGGGAGCAGGGGGAGCAGGGGGAGCAGGGGGAGCAGGGGGAGCAGGGGGAGCAGGGGGAGCAGGGGAAGAAGAATAATTAATGCCCAGTCCCCAGTAAAGAGTCCCCAGTAAAGAGTCCCCAGTAAAGAGTCCCCAGTCCCCAAATAAGCGATTTCTGCGGCTTCCGCTAAAATTAGGAAACACCTAGCTGGGTTCAACAGACTTTTGAAATTAGGAGTGCATGGCGTGCCAACATCTGTTAAACATTTGCTGATTGGATCAGTAGAGACTTACAGTGGTAAATCCGCAACTGTTCTAGGTTTGTCTCATCAGCTAAAACAAAAAGGACTAGATATAGCTTACGGAAAACCACTGGGTACTTGTGTGCATACTGCCGATGGAACCGTGGTTGAAGAAGATGTCCAGTTCATTGCTAATAGCCTGAAACTACCAGAAAACCGTGTTGCACCGACTTTATTAGCTTTGGATGAGGTCAGTGTCCAAAAACGGTTACGTGGTGAAGACAAAACTAATTATCAGCAGTTACTGGTACAGCATTATTTACAAATACCACGGGGTGATTTGATGCTGTTAGAGGGACCAGGTGATTTACCCGAAGGTAATTTATTTGGTTTGTCTTTACTGCAAGTTGCTGAAGTCTTAGATGGGGGTGTGCTATTGGTACATCGTTATAAATCGCTGCTTTCGGTGGAAGCTTTGTTATCTGCCAAGAAACAGATAGGCGATGCCTGCGGCGGGCAACGCCAACGCTTGGTTGGTGTTGTGATTAATGAAGTTCCCGCCGAACAATTAGAAACTGCTAACAATCTCTTGCGTCCATTTTTGGAAGCTCAGGGAATTCCTGTATTGGCAATGCTGCCTAAAAGCGACTTGCTGCGTAGCGTCAGCGTGGGAGAACTGGTAAAACAGTTAAAGGCTGAAGTTCTCTGTCGCAGCGATCGCCTGGATTTATTGGTAGAAAGTTTGGCAATTGGGGCAATGAATGTCAATGCAGCCGTCAAATATTTCCGCAAACGCCGTAATAAGGCAGTAGTCACAGGAGGCGATCGCGTGGAAATTCAGCAAGCAGCTTTGGAAACTTCTACCCAATGCCTGATCCTCACTGGACAATTACCACCTCCGTCCTTTATCCTTAATCGCGCTGAAGAATTAGAAATCCCAATTTTGTCTGTTGATCTCGATACCTTAACCACAGTAGAAATTGTTGACCGCACTTTCGGTCAAGTTCGTGTCCACGAACCTCTAAAAGTAGAGTGCATTAGCCAATTAATGTCCGAACATTTTGACATTAAACGTTTGTTATCTCAACTGGAAGTGAAACCTGCTGCGGCTTTATCTTAGTCTGAATATTTACCGAAATTACTAGTTAATCACTGCCGTAAATCCTACCTTTGAGTTATTCAGGAGCAACCTACTCACTCTCAGATTCTTGGCAAAAACTTACCTCTTGCGTATGTGTTGACCGCTCAAATCTTTGTTACTTAACAAAACAATAAAGAAAACGTAGAAATCTGTAACTCTAGTTGGCTTCTGGCCTACACGCTGTTTGGTAGAATATCTGGGTTGTTTAATCTGATTACCTCCATCTTTGAGCCAGTCAACAGAACTCATCAACCTTGATACATTAGCGCAGGAACTGGCGACAATCCAGCAAACAGGTTCTAAACGAATTGCCTTGTTGGGTTCCCGTCATGTGCCAATTACTCATCAAAATCTCATTGAAATGATGACTTACGCCCTAGTTTTATCGGGTAATCGCATCATTACCTCCGGTGCTACAGGTACTAATTCAGCAGCCATCCGGGGAGCAACACGGGCTGACCCGAATTTGCTGACCGTAATCCTACCGCAAAGCCTGGAACGTCAGCCCCATGAATCACGCCAGCAACTAGAGCAGGTCATGCATCTAGTCGAAAATCCCAGTAATGATAATCTGTCTTTAGCCGAGGCCAGCTACCTGTGCAACAAGGAGATTGTCTCCCGTTGTCAGCAACTGATCTGCTTTGCTTTTCACGACAGTCGCACCTTGCTACAAACTTGTGGAGAGGCAGAAGAACAAAGAAAAGTGGTGACACTGTTCTACTTTGACTAAAGTGAAACGCAGTCTCCACAAAGCTAATGATAGAGATGGGTAATTACCAGTGGGTACTGGGTAATAATTTATCTGAATTACTCAGTATCCCTTCACGCTCACTAACCAAAAACTACTACCAATATTTGTTAGCTTAATGTCCCTATTGCAACTGCCTATAGCTATACCTGCTATTTTTTTGTACTCTATTGCTGCTGCCGCAGTTCTAATTTATGTGCCGTATTTATTTGTAGCTTACGGTCGGGCGCGGGTTGGTTATGATTTATCTGCCCCTCGTGCTATGTTTGATAAATTGCCTTCTTATGCCCAAAGAGCTACCTGGGCGCATCAAAACTCCTTTGAGGCATTTATGATTTTTGCCGCCGCAGCACTAATGGCTTATGTTACAGGTGTGAATTCACTTACATCCGCAATGGCAGCGATCGCCTTTATCCTTGCTCGGTTGCTATACTCGATTTTTTATATTTTGAATATACCCATTTTGCGATCGCTCATGTTTGGTATTGGCTCTTTTAGTTCTGCAACCCTCATCTATCTGAGTATTATGCAAATTAGAGGGTAGAGAGGAAGGTGTGTAGGGGTGTAGGGGATAAAATTTACTTCTACCCATTGACCCATTACCCATTACCCATTACCCATTACCAAATTAAACATTTCACAGCTAAAATTTTCTATGGCTTCTACTTTTTCTTTTGATATTGTCAGCGACTTTGACCGCCAAGAATTAGTCAATGCTATTGATCAAGTGGTACGAGACGTTAAAAGCCGTTACGATCTCAAAGACACGCAGACTACTGTTGAGTTAGGCGAAAACAGCATTACTGTAAACACGGACAGCGAAATGACTTTAGATGCTGTACACGGCATACTGCGCGAAAAAGCCGCTAAACGGAACCTCTCCCAAAAAATCTTTGATTTTGGCAAAGTTGAATCTGCCAGCGGGAACCGCTTGCGTCAAGAAATTACCCTCAAAAAAGGCATCAGCCAAGAAATCGCCAAACAAATCTCTAAATTGATTCGTGACGAATTCAAAAAGGTGCAAGCCTCAATTCAAGGTGATGCTGTACGGGTTACAGCCAAAGCCAAAGATGACTTACAAACCGTGATCCAGCGACTAAAACAAGAAGACTTTCCTGTGGCTTTGCAATTCACAAATTATCGTTAGGGACTGGGGACTCTTTACTGGGGACTAGGGACTGGGGACTAGGGACTGGGGACTGGGCATTAATTATTCTTCTTCCCCTGCTCCCCCTGCTTCCCCTGCCTCCCCTGCCTCCCCTGCCTCCCCTGCCTCCCCTGCCTCCCCTGCCTCCCCTGCCTCCTGCTCCCTGCTCCTTGCTCCCTGCCTCTAACTGCGTCCTGCACCGATACTGTTTTGAAATGCTGGACGTTGAGAAAATTGCTGAATATAGTTCAATACGGCTGGGTAGGGAGTTAAATCCAGCTTCAGCATGATGGGAATATAAGCGAGTATAGATCCCACCGCTATATCAGCAACAGTAAATTCATCACCCAGTAAGAAAGGTTGCCGCTCAAAAATTTCATTCAGGGTAGTTAACAAGCGGGGCGTTTCCTTTTCCCGGTTAGCTTCCACAAAAATTCCGGTAGCTAATGTGGAATTGGCAAATAATACCCACTGGGAAAATATGGAACGTTCCTCTAGAGAAACCGGATCACCATATTTTTCCGCAAGATACAACAAAATTGCCCCTGATTCCCACAGTACAAAATCACCATCAACAATTGCTGGAACTTTGCCTATGGGATTAATTGCTAGGTACTCAGGTTGTCTGTGTTCACCTGCTTTCATATCCAAGAGGACAAATTCGTAGGGAACTTGTAGTTCCTCTAAATACCACTGAATAATTGATGCACGGCTAAAAGCGCCACCGTAAAGTTTTAGCATGATTAGTTATTAAAGAACTTTGTGAGTGTGAGAATGTTGTTTAACGTTGTCTTCTTTGCTGACAACTCTGGCAGCATTTAGTACCCGCTTGCGTTCTGTAGAATAATTAAAATCTGTTTTGGTTGTACCTGCGGGGATCATTGCTTGGGCTGATTCACGACGCTTGTAGGTGCGAGCAGCTGAAAATGCCCTTAACACAAATTCATCTCCGAACTGTGCAGACTCTGGGAATCCTGGAGGTAACAAAAGGTTATCACCTGCCAATATAGATCCCAGGGTTGTTCCATAGGCGAGCTTATATGACGTAGGAATACCTTTTAAGATAGCTTCCAAAGCGGCTGAGGGAATAGGCTCTATAACTTCAATTTGATGCACTTCTCCGTCTTCTTTGTAGAAACACGTTGCCAAACCGATCACAATGTAATCATCGGTTGTCAGGTCTAAAGCTTCTGGATAAGAAATTGCTGTTGTCATGGGAAATTTACTCAAAATTTAAATTTAAGGACTGGGGACTCTTTACTGGGGACTGGGGACTGGGGACTGGGAATAGGTTATATATAATTCTCCCCCTGCTTCCCCTTGTTCCTCTGCCTCCTATTCCTTATCTCTTGCCTGTTGGCATTCTACCAACTTGTCATTGTGACTACTTGGCTAGTCTTGAAGATTGATGGAAATTCTTTCAGGAATTGACCTTAGGAGTGATGTATATATTGTTAGTTTACGGCTTAATTGTTTAAGTAGTTCAAACTTAGTCCTTTAAGCCTGGACTCCTGAACAAGTGAAACAGTGACTAAACCACTAGCAAGAAGAAACTATACTTTCATTTCACAGAGCAAGTAGCTCAGGTAGGAAGATATGGATCATTACTCGTTTTTTAGTTTTGGTAGTCAGCAAAATCAAATATACAGAGATGATAACAAAAATACTGTATATACACAAAAAAGTGCGGTGAAAGGTAACAGCAAATCTTCAGTAGATGACAGCTATTTAAGGTCTTGTGCTTTAAAATTAGCTCACAAAGGAGATTATACAGAAGCGATCGCTTTGTTAAACCAACTTATTGATAGTCATCCTCAAAATGCAGTTGATTATAACAACCGGGGACTAATTTATTTTCAAAGTGGTGAATGCCAAAAAGCCCTGTGTGATTACAATACAGCGATGCAGTTAAATCCTAAGTTAGCTAGTGTTTATAATAACAGAGCTAACTGCTATGCGGCTCGTGGGGAGTTAGTCGCAGCACTAGCTGACTATGATCAGGCCTTGGATTTAAATCCGCGTTATGTTCGTGCTTGGATTAACCGAGGTATTACGTTACGTGATTTGGGACACTATCAGGAAGCAATTGATAATTTTGAGATTGCACTGTTGTTTGGTCAGTTACACGGTAACATTTGGGCTGAACGTGGTAGGACTTATCATCTTTGGGGTGACTGGAATTGCGCGATCGCTGATTATTACCGCGCCCTCACATACATCAACTCTCTGGACACCAATGAGGATGTTTCTGGTTATCGGTTGCGGTTACAAATAGAAAATTGGTTAGATGATTTATTGTTTCCCCAAAAAACGGAGTGGTAAATTTTTAACACTATCTCCCGAATTTAAGATTGTCCTAATTACCTGGAAAAATGCTATAAATTCCCAATTCAAACTTCAAAATTCCCAAAAAATTGATTTTTTAAATTTTAATTTCTTGTGTTAATTTTTTGGTAGCGCACCTGTATCTTCGATTTGCCAATAGATGATAACTATAAAACTCTTCAATAATTAGCTATTAACTATTAGCTATTGGCATCAATAAAAACTGATTTCCTGTTCATAAATAGCTAGAATCAAAAATCATCTCAATTTGTCTTAGGGTGTGGAATCTGATTGTTCAGCACCTTTGGCATCTGGATTAATTAGCACTACCTGCCGCTGACTGGGAGCAAAACGGTATGATTGTTCTTGCCTGATACTGTGAGCTTGGCTGGGATCAAAGTTGCGGCTAAATTCTGCCCTTAAAGTATTAACACGTCCTTCCATGAGCTTGACTTCTGTATTGATTTCTCGCAACTTATCTTGCTGTAACCAATGATAAGGCAAAAGCTGAGTTAGGGCTGATACCGCTGCGGTGACAATAACCAAGTTAACGGTGATTTTGGCAGAGGTTTCTAGCGCCATGATCTGGTAAGAACGTTGGCGAAGATGTTTTTTCGGTCGAGGTACAGTTCGACGTTGTTTTTCAGGTTGTAGCGGTGGTCTGGATGGTTGAAAGGCGTTCATGATGCTAAAAATAGCCTCGCTGATTGAAGGGAAGCACTGTTAAAAGCAAACAGGCGCTAATTGCGACTTCATTTAGCTGCCATATTACTTCATTTTTTGTAATTTTCTACAAGTATTTAGATGATTAAAAAAATACCTGGCATACGCAGGTACATTATCCTAAGATTCTAGAGATTGTACCCCGTATGGCCAGGTTTATTTAGTCTTGTTTTCGTGTCACATTTGGCAGTTACTTGTAAAGTTCAGTCGCCAAACGCCAAGCCAGAATGCCTGGAATTAAAGCCACAGCTAGAGCAATGTACACTTGAGTATCAGATATAGACATCGTGGAAACCCTCCTAACGTCAAACTAAATGATTAACACTTCGTTTACTACTTTTCCCTGTTTTGCCAAAATTGGGGAATATCTTGTTACAAGACGCAACAAAAACATAAGTTGGGGATTGGGGATTGGGAAAGAATTTTCTCCCCCTGCTCCCCCTGCTCCCCTATTCCCTGTTCCCTAAACCTATGACTTTCTACCTGGGTATTGATTTTGGCACATCTGGCGCAAGGGCGGTAGTGATTGATGATGAGACCAGGATTGTCTCTCAGATGCGTCATCCTTGGGCAAATGTTACAGATTGGGTAATTTGCTGGAAGGAGGCTTTATGGAGTCTCCTAGAGGCAATTTCAGGGCAATTGCGGCGAGAAATTGGGGCGATCGCTATTAACGGTACTTCCTCCACAATCTTGCTCACCGATGCTGCTGGCCAGCCTGTAGATGCACCCCTATTGTACAACGATTCACGGGGATCAATGATGCTCAAGGATTTGATCAGTATTGCTCCCCCCCACCACACCGTATTAAGTGCTACTTCTAGCCTAGCCAAACTGTTGTGGATGCAACAATTACCTACTTTTAGTCAAGCTAGATATTTACTGCATCAAGCTGATTGGTTAGCATTTCTCTTACATGGAAAATTAGGTATTAGCGACTACCACAACGCCTTAAAATTGGGTTATGACGTAGAAAAGCTGCAATATCCAGAATGGTTAGAAAAACTACAAATTCCTATCTTTTTACCCCAAGTTTTAACACCTGGTACACCAATCAGCGAATTAAGTCCAGAAATTGCTGCTAAATTTGGTTTTAGACGTGATTGCTGTGTGTGTGCTGGGACAACAGATAGCATTGCGGCTTTTCTGGCTAGTGGAGCAAAATTACCGGGAGAAGCAGTAACTTCTTTAGGTTCAACCCTGGTACTTAAACTTTTGAGTCGTACCCGTGTAGAGGATGCAAGATATGGAATTTACAGCCATCGCTTAGGTGATTTATGGTTAACAGGAGGAGCTTCTAATACAGGAGGTGCTGTATTAAAACATTTTTTTACTGATGAGGAGTTAGTCAGCTTGAGTCAAGAAATTGATATATCAAAAACCAGTGAGTTAGATTATTATCCCTTGTTAAAAGAAGGCGATCGCTTTCCCATTAATGATCCCCACCTACCACCAAGACTCGAACCCCGGCCAGATGATCCCAGATATTTTTTACATGGCTTGTTAGAAAGTATGGCGCGGATAGAAACAAGAGGATATGAATTATTACAACAGCTAGGGGCAGATCAATTAAATTATGTTTATACTGCTGGTGGTGGTGCAGCTAATTCCAGTTGGACTGCTATTAGAGCCAAATATTTAAAAGTACCTGTAGTTTCATCTAAAAACACAGAAGCAGCTTATGGAACTGCTCTTTTAGCGATGCAAGGATTAGGAAGATAAAGCTTCAGTTAGAATGCATTGTGATACGTTGGTCTGGATGGTGATTATATTTCAAAGCCTGTAAAAGTAGCAGCACTTTTCCCACCAATTCAACTTATGCAACAAAAACGATTTCGTAATTCATAATTCATAATTCATAATTAACCATCAATTTATTTGGTGTTATGCAAAAAAAAGTGAAAGTTAAACCAAATTCTCAACAACAGAAAATAACAGAACAGGAAGATGGTAGTTTAATTATTCATTTAAAATCACCACCAGTTGATGGTAAAGCTAACGAAGAGTTAATTAAGTTATTGGCAGAAAAATTTAATGTACCCAAGTATAATATCAGAATCAAATCTGGTTTATCATCTCGGCAAAAAATTGTAGAAATTGATAATATTGGGTAATTGGTAATTGGTAAAATGAGTGAATCTTAAATCTAATCAAGTCTAAAATTAAGAAATTTTTACTTTTTGTTGACAATTAACTTCCAAAGGTAAGAAAATCGTCAGCACTTCCCCATATTGTGGACTTTGACGCACAATTAACTTACCACCAATCGCCTGAAATAGATGCTTAGTTGCAGCAATATTTAAACTAATAGTTCCTGTTTCTGGTTGGAACATTAATAATTGACCTAGAGATTTACGAATTGGTAGTGTTACAGTTCTAGTTGTATCGTGGCGATCTAACTGAGGTGATAACTGTAACTTGAGTTGATCTCCAGCGGGAATAACCTGAACTTGAATACAACTTCCAGGGGGTAAACTGCGGGTAAAATTCTCCATTAAACCGGTGAGTACCCGATCTAGCATAGCCGGATTACTGACCACCGTGGGTAATTGTTGAGGTAAAGCCACATCTAAAGTTAGATTACGTCGATTTGCAGCTTGTTGCCAACGAGGGATACTTTGCTGTAAAACTTGATCCAAAGACATTGGCGTTAATTGCGTATTAGCAGATTTTGCTGCGGTACAAGTTTCTAATTCTGCGGCCTTAAATAACAACTCCATCCGATCAATTTGCTCAGTACATTCGTGATCAATAACTTCTAAGCGATTAATTACAGTAGTAGGTAAATCCCGGCGCTTGAGTAACAAACGAGTCAAAGTGCGAATAGTTGCCAGTGGGGTGCGAACTTCGTGAGCAAAAGCTTGTAGTAATTCCACATCAGAACGGGAAGATGGTTTTGCTGATGGGGAGACATGAAGATGGAGAGGTGGAGAGATAGGAATAGTATGTGTTAGTTTATCCGTTTCTGGCTCTGGTAATTCCTGAAGCAAAAACTGGCTAAATTGAATTATAGTTTGATAGTTTGGTGCAGATGGAGGATATTTGAGAACTAAAGCATCCAAATCAGCGAATAATTCTGGATTAGTCAAGATTACCCTGGCTCCCAATGCTTGCCAAGCTTGCTGCACCACCTCTGGTTCAAAAGAAAATAAAAATTCTTTTTTACCGCTACTGTGTGCTGACAAAACCAGAACTAATCTAAATTTTTCTGTAAACACCAAGCAAAACTGCTCTGCTCCTAGAGGATCGGCTGGTAGTAAAGGTAAAATAGATTCTTCAGAAGTGATTTCATCCTTTGCGTGGCCGTAGTCGATGATTCGGGTACAGTCTCCCAGAGCAGACATTGCTTCTTTACCTGCGCTTTTCCCTATGGTTTGCGAGAAATGAAACGGCATCAAAGCCAAAGGGTTAAAGGGTTTGGCGCTAAAAGTGACTGTTTGTAAACTTTTAGTTAGTTGTGGTTGACTAAATAAGGGTGCTGGTGCAGTTAGAACTAAACCTTGGGTGGTGTCAGGTGTCGTGGTGGCTAAAGTGTTGAGTAGGAGATGTTCTGTAGCAGCTAAACTGATGCGCCATTGCTGTTCTGCTTTGGCAGATGAACACTCAGCCATATTTGATTGGCTTTGGCCTAAAACTTCTCTCAGACTTGGCAAAATCCATTCGTACACAGGTTTTCACCCCTTGATTGACGAGTGTCTAACAGCAGCTAAAGTAGACACTGCACTATTACTTATGAGGTTATAGTCTTTTCTGCACTAGTGAAAGTGGTATAACCGAACAATGGAGGCGGAATTTCCCCTGTAATCATCATCAGAATTAAGATATTTCTCCTCTGTTCCTTGCTCCCTGTCCCTGCCTCCTATTTGGGGAGATGCGGAAATAGCAATATATTGTTACAATACTTAACAGCGTTCATCTCACTGGTGGCTTTTTTGATGATGGTTAAGAGTCTTCCCCCTGGTTCTCGATCTACTGCGGAGGACAGTCGCGGAAGCGAATTGTCCTTAATTGAAGTATTACCAGAAGAAAATGGTACAGGAACCTTAGTTATCAATTCACCGGGACTCTCAGCAAAGCATAAACAGACAGTATTAGTTGAAGCTGAACCTGAGACACTGGGTTACGATCCTGAAGAGATTAAGGTACATTACCAAAGCAAACCTTTACAAGTTTTGCGGCGGATTTTGGCAGTTTTACAACCAACTTTGTCTTATTTTTTCGGGTTATGGTGGGATAAGCGACGAGGAATAGTCATCAAAAATGACCGTCGTCGAGCAGTTCAACTCAGAGAATTACTGACGAAATTGGGACCTGCTTACATCAAAATTGGACAGGCTTTGTCTACCAGACCAGATTTAGTTCCTCCTGTATATTTAGAAGAATTAACTAAATTACAAGACCAATTACCACCGTTTCCTAATGAAATAGCTTACCAGTTTATCGAAGAAGAACTAGGAAGCCTTCCAGAAGAGATTTACGCCCAAATTTCGACCGAACCGATTGCTGCGGCTTCTTTAGGACAAGTATATAAAGGTAAGCTGAAAACTGGTGAAGAAGTTGCTATTAAAATTCAGCGTCCAGATTTGCGAGAACGAATCACGATTGATTTGTACATTTTGCGCTATTTGGCTGGGTGGGTACAAAGAAAGGTAAAACGGGTACGGAGTGATTTAGTCGGGATTTTGGATGAATTGGGCGATCGCATTTTTGAAGAAATGGATTATATCCATGAAGGTGAAAATGCTGAACGCTTTTTTGAATTATATGGCCATATCCCAGATATTTACGTACCAAAAATTTACTGGGAATACACCAACCGTCGTGTGTTAACGATGGAGTGGATTAACGGGATTAAATTAACCCAAGCACAAGAACTTCAGGAATTGGGAATCAATGCACGTTATTTAATTGAAGTAGGTGTTCAATGTTCCCTGCGTCAATTATTAGAACATGGATTTTTCCACGCTGACCCTCACCCCGGTAATTTGTTAGCGACCTTTGATGGTAAATTGGCTTATCTCGACTTTGGGATGATGAGCGAAATTAAGCCACCGCAACGTTATGGTTTAATTGAAGCTATTGTTCACGTTGTCAACCGTGATTTTGACTTATTAGCACAAGATTACGTAAAATTAGAATTTCTTTCCCCAGAAACAGATTTAACACCGATTGTTCCCGCTTTTGCCAAAGTTTTTGCTAATGCTCAAGGTGCAAGTGTATCGGAATTAAACATTAAAAGCATCACCGATGATTTATCGGAATTAATGTATGAGTATCCTTTCCGCGTACCTCCCTATTATGCTTTAATTATTCGTTCTTTGGTGACTTTAGAAGGGATTGCTATTTATATAGATCCTAACTTTAAAGTCCTCAGTGAAGCTTATCCCTATGTTTCTAAACGACTGTTAACAGATCCAGCAGATGAATTAAGAACATCATTGCGAGATTTATTATTTAAAGATAGTAAATTCCGGTGGAACCGCTTGGAAAACTTGTTAAAAAATGCCCGCAATAGTCAAGATTATGACTTTGACTTTAACATAGTCATGAATCAGAGTGTAGAGTTTCTATCTTCTGAACGGGGTGCATTTATTCGTGACAGGTTAGTAGATGAGTTTGTTAATGGAGTGGATGCGCTAGGTAAAAACGTCTTGCATAATTTTACTTATGTACTGCGAGAAAGGGTAGGTTTAACAGCAGTTAATGAAATGCCTGGTGCAACTGTTGAACAACAACAAACCTTAGAACATATCAAGCGAATTCTGGGTATTCTCAGAGAAACTAAGGGTTTTGATCCTGCTAAACTTGCTCCCCAAGTAGTGCAGGTACTTGTTAATCCGAAAGTACATCATTTAGGTCAACAAATTGCTAATCGCTTTACACAAAAAGCTGTAGCTAGAATAATTAGGCAATTATTAGCAGCGGAAGAAATGGGGTGATTGGGGACTGGGGACTGGGGACTGGGGACTGGGGACTGGGGACTGGGAAGAAAGGGAAAATGAGGAATTACTAATTATGAATTATGAATTATGAATTATGAATTATGAATTATGAATTACCCTCCTGATTTCCATTTTGATCGCGTTTGAGACTTTCTTCTAGGGCTTGAATTTGTTCACGACGGGCTTCTAATTCCAGAGTACGACGGGCTAAATCTTGATTTTGCAAGGTTAAAGACTGTCGCCATTGTTCTGCATTCTCAGCTTCCTGTTGTAAAAATTCTGGGGTAATGCCAGTCTTAAGATAAGTTTGGATTAAATAAAGTACCCAACTTGTAGCATCTTCAATCTTTTCTATTTCACCTGTAGGAGAAAGTTCAACCAATACCAGCATTTTTTCGCTCAAGGTGTTTCCTTTCCCCAGAAGAATAAATGTCTCCTCGGAAATGATTGACCATAAATAGTCAGCTTCCTGATATGCTAATAGGCATAATTGATATTGATCTAAAAAATTGTCTTTGCGTACTTGGGCTAGATATAGCATATTTTTATCAGTTGTCAGTTTTCAGTTGTCAGTTTTCAGTTGACGGTTAACAGCTAACAGTCAACCGTCAACTTTTAGCTATACTAGAGTACGCAGACGTTCCTGCAAAATTTCGGCTTGTTTTTGGGCTTCTGCTAAAGCATCTCTTGTAGTTTGTACCACATCTGCGGGAGCTTTATCTACAAAGTTAGAATTACTTAATCTTCCACTTAAAGATTTAACTTCCGCTTCAATTTTACTCAAACTTTTCTCTAGTTTGGCACGCAAAACCTCAACATCAACAACTCCCGTTAAAGGAATAACAACCTGAATTGTACCGACAACTCCAGAAATAGAATTTTCTTTTTCTGGTGTTGGTGTTGGTTCTATTTCTGGTTGTGTAGGTTCTTCACTGGGTGGAAAGTATTTAGCAAATAATTCTTGTCTCGCTTTCCCATTGAGTAAATAGCGAACAACAAACCAACCTGCATAAAACAAACCCACTGTTTCAAAGAAACTCCCAAAAATGGGTAGCCGTAGGGAAGTATTTCCGACAAAGATAGCGACTCTCAGCGAAACTAGGACAGCCAAAATTAAACCAATTGTTTTGAAAGTACGCCAATATGGGCTATTAAAAATTGGGTTACTTTTTGCTTCTTCTACAGTAGTTGTAGTAGTTGTGGGAGCATTAATAGTTAAGGTTTCTACCTTAGCTAAGTCTTTGATATAAGACTCTCCAGTTGTGATAATTAACCTTTCTTTTTCGCTTTCACTTTGCAAATTAGCAGTGATTTTCACACCTGGCTTGACATCAGCTTCGGCGCGTAAATTGCGAATGGTGCGAATTGTATCAATTAACAAATTAAACTGTTCTTCTAAACCAGAATCAATTAAATTTGTATCCGCTTCAGGATAGCTTTGTAAAGCTAAAACTTGGGGAGTTTCCGCTGGTTGTTGGGTGAGAGTTTGCCAAATTTCTTCGGTAATATGGGGCATGAAAGGATGTAATAATTTTAAGATTCCTTCCAATATTTCCGCAAGAATTTGTTGGGCAACTTTACGAGATGCGGGATCTGCATCTGGCTGTAATCTGGATTTTACTAATTCAATATACCAGTCACAGAAATCACCCCAAATAAATTCATAAAGTCCTTTAGCTGCTTCTCCTAAACCATAATTATCAATGTAGTTATTTGTCTGTTTAACTACTTGATGATAACGGCAAAGAATCCATTTATCACTAAGTTCTATGGGTTCAGGTTTACCTAATTGGGCTGGAGTTTGTCCATCCAAATTCATCATCACAAATCTGGATGCATTCCATATTTTATTGGCAAAATTACGTGATGCTTCTACAGATATTGATTCATCTTTTTTGCGGTCATATTCTAGCCGAATATCTTGACCTGCTCCCGCTACTTCTTTAACCAAAGTATAACGTAAAGCATCAGTTCCATATTTATCAATCAACAATAATGGGTCAATGCCATTATTTGCTGATTTGGACATTTTCTTATTATTTTCATCCCTAACTAAACCGTGAATATAAACAGTTTTGAAAGGCATTTTTCCGGTAAAATGTCCCGCCATCATCGTCATTCTCGCTACCCAGAAAAAGATGATGTCAAAGCCTGTAACTAAGGTGGTGTTGGGGTAATAAGTCTCAAAATCTGGGGTTTTTTCTGGCCAACCTAAAGTAGAAAAAGGCCATAAACCAGAGGAAAACCAAGTATCTAAAACATCGGGGTCTTGTTCTAACTTGACTTCTTCACCAAATTGTGCTTTAGCTTTTTCCCAAGCTTCGGCTTCCGTGCGAGCGACAAAATGGGGTGTGGTGTCGGTAATTTCTCCCCCGGTTTCACTCACAGCATACCAAGCGGGGATTTGATGACCCCACCATAACTGACGGGAAATACACCAGTCACGCAGATTTACTAACCAGTCACGATAGACTTTAGTCCAGCGTTGGGGGACAAACTCAGGGGAATTTTGATTATCGAGGAAATCTAGGGTTTTGTCAGCGAGGGGACGAATTTTAACGAACCACTGGGTAGAAAGTAGAGGTTCAACGGGGACTTTGCCGCGATCGCTATAGGGTACTGTATGTTTATACTCCTCTATTTTCACCAGTACGCCATCAGCTTCTAAACGGGCAATGACATTTTTTCGGGCAACAAAGCGGTCTTGTCCTTGAAACTCACCCGCATTTTCGTTCAGCGTGCCGTCTTTGTTCATGATATTTATAAACGGCAAATTGTGACGCTTACCCATTTCAAAGTCGTTAGGGTCATGGGCGGGAGTCACTTTCACGCATCCTGTACCGAAAGTAGGGTCAACTAACTCATCACCAATAATCGGGATTTCCCGGTTCATAATTGGTAAAGTCAATGTTTTACCAATCAAATCTTTATACCGTTCATCATCAAGGTTAACCGCAACGGCTGTATCACCTAACATCGTTTCTGGTCGAGTTGTCGCTACTTCTACAAAACCAGAACCATCACTGAGGGGATAACGGAAGTGCCAAAGATTACCATTTACTTCTTTGGGTTCAACTTCCAAGTCAGACACCGCAGACTGGGAAGCGGGACACCAGTTAACCAGATAATTACTGCGGTAAATTAAGCCTTCTTCATATAGCTGAATAAATGCTTCTAAAACTGCTTTTGATAAACCTGCATCTAAGGTGAAGCGTTCCCGTGACCAGTCCACAGATACACCCAAACGGCGTAATTGATTAACAATTGTACCGCCAGATTCATTTTTCCATTGCCAAGCGCGTTCTAGGAATTTTTCTCGACCGACATCATCGCGGTTTGTTCCTTCTGCTTTGAGTTGCTTTTCGAGAATGGTTTGTACAGCAATACTCGCGTGGTCTGTTCCTGGAACCCATAAGGTGTTTCGTCCTTTCATGCGATGGTACCGGACGAGGGTATCAATCAATGCGCTTTCAAAGGCGTGACCTATATGTAAACTGCCGGTGACGTTTGGGGGAGGAATGACGATGCAGTAGGGTTCGCCTTTGTGGTTAGGGTCTGCTTTGTAGACTTGGTTTTCTTCCCAGAATTTTTGCCATTTGGCTTCTGTGGAGAATGCTTCGTAGAGACTGGGGAGATTGGGAATAGTTGCGGTCATGCTGGGAATAATCAGTTTTTAGGACTCTGATCAATTTTGCCACAAGGTTGGAGGGGGTTTGTGAATATGTTTCTAGATTTTCAACTCAACCGATAATAATTCTATACAGCGATTTTCAGGTAGCGTAAAACCAATTTACACAATCAGCAGTAATTCAAAAATTAGATTATGATTGTAAAATAGAAAGATTAGAGACAAGTAGACTATGAATACTATAGAAGAGATAATCATTAAAGTTCCATCCAATATTGCGGAAGCTTATCGCCGCAGCACAAAAGAAGAACAGGAACAAATTCAGTTAAAGTTAGCATTAATTATGGAATCAAATTTATTCAATAATAGAAAATCTGTAGATTTGGCATCTCGCGGAATTAATGAAGAACAAGCCGCCAATTTAACAGCTAGATTACAATGTTTTGCGGAAGATTGGGATCAACCGGAAATGGAAGTTTACGATGCTCTATAGTCGTGGACAAGTGGTGCTGGTTTTGTTTCCAGACTCAAACTTAAAAACTGCTAAACGTCGTCCTGCTTTAGTAGTTCAATCTAACAATATTGGTACTGGTTTATCGCAAACTATTATAGCTATGATTACCAGCAATGTTTCCCGTGCTGGACACCCTAGCAGAGTTTTTGTGAATATAGTAACACCAGAAGGAAAACAAACGGGATTAGTCACTGATTCAGTGATTATGACAGATAATCTTGCAACTGTTTTAGATACAGAAATTGATAAAGTTATTGGTGTTTACTTAGAAATGTCTTTAGTAGATGCTGCACTGAAACATACATTAGGTATTTAGAATTTTAAAGTATTGTTAAACTGATCTACTATTTGATCTCCTCGACGTAAAATTAATGGAACTCTTGGTAAACTATCAAATTCGTTTTGGCTGGGGTGGCTTGTTGAATACTTAAACCGCATAAAATTTAATCATTAGAAACTGATTGATTTAGTGCTTCCATGAGAATTTCTCCAGCCCCGAAGTTGTTATAAGGTGTTGGCAGGTGATATGTTTTGAAAGGTTCTAATGGAGAAATATCTTCAGCGGTGTCCAAATCTTCTGCAAGGATGCGAATTAATTTGAGCTTCTCTGGCGCTGAAAGTTGTCGAACTGACGGGAGTAACTCGGTTAATGTCATATTTTCCTACTGGATGTATTTGAGGTATGTAGAGTCAGAGTTATCTTATTCTATTTTATCTAATAGCGATCGCATTTCCCAAAATAACATAACATTACAGGCGATCGCACTTCCCAAAATCATTCTACAAGCGATCGCACTACGGTAAGCTAGAGATAACGCTATCCTTACCATAATCCCACTTCATAAATATGGTATTCCATGATTGAAGTATGAATTGTGTTTCGCGCAAAGACGCAAAGGAGCAAAGATACAAAGGAAGAATGATATAAATATTAATTTTTACATAAGGCGTTCATAATTAATTTCGATTCAAAAAACATCGTTACTGGTTTAAATTTGGTAACGATGTTTAGCATTATATCAAAAAATTCCTTAACAACTATATCCTAAACTTCCTCATTACTCAATCTTTGTAACAATTCCTCACGGGATAAATTACCCAAAGAAAGAAGTAACTGAGTGCGTTCAGAAATAGGAATATTAGCAATCTTTTCCACCACACCAGATAACTCAGCATCCAAACTACCAAAACGCCCTTCCAGAAGAGAAGTTATCAACAAAAGTTGTCCTTCTTGCTTTCCTTCTTGCTTCCAGTCTTCTATTTGTTGTAAATAAGCCGGTGATAAGTTCATAATCACTTCTTCCTCTTCTCTACTTAAATTATCTCTCAATTCTAAATTCTTGCGCCAGTCCGCTAAAATTTCTAACAAATTCTCTCGAAAAGGGTTGTTTTCTGGTAACTCGGTTAACTCCTCTACTGCTCTTTTCTGTGTTCCTCCTTTCCCCAAAACTCTCAACCATAACGTATCCCCATTTTCCGGTAACTGATGAATCACAACTATTGCTGTTTTCAGAATATTCGGCAGAAAATAAACACCTTGAACCCAATCTTCTGCAATTTCAGTTGCACCTAATCCTGTAATCATGCGAGATGAAAAAGTTGGTGTTAAAATCCATAAAATCGGTAAATCTGATTCAGCAATATTTCTGTTTTCGCGTTTTGCTTTCCTAACTACATCACCATGAACGGCATATAATTTAAGTAAACAACTGCGAATTTCGATTTCTGATGGTGGGTTGCGAAAAGGTTCAAATAAACATTGAGTTTTTGCCATCTTCCCTAATAAACCTAAAGGTAGATTTTCCTGAGTTTGAGAAGAAAATGGTTCAAACCAAACATCAATTTCTTGAACTTCACTTTTAACTTTTTCGCTTTTTTTGATTGTTCCTAGAGGTGTTAATAATTCCTCTAAATATTCTTTCGCAAATTGGTCATGAGATTGACGAGTCATTAATATTTAGGTAGATGTGTTAATTATGATTTTTATTAAATAGTTTTTTAGCCTGTTCATAAATTTCAAGAGTTATTAAAGATATACTATTCTCTTGAGCATAGGTTTCGATTTTTTTACGAGCAAAAGGACGGACAAAGAAAGGAATATCTTTGAGTTTAGCTTCCGCTTCAGCAGTCCATTTAATCTGTTCACTCATGGATTTTTAGGGTTTAATTTCAATATAAAGATTGGGATTAATGTACATTTTACACTAATACTAATATCGTTACCAGGTTCAACCCAGTAACGATATTTAACGAAAATTATCTTAACCTTGCGCTACAGGTTCCTTCGCCAAGAACTTCTCCAACTCAGTCAAAGCATCAGCATCAACCTTAGTCTGCATTGGACAGAACTTAGGACCACACATAGAACAAAACTCAGCCGTTTTATAAATATCCGCTGGTAAAGTTTCATCGTGATATTCCTTAGCCCTATCTGGATCTAAAGATAACTCAAATTGACGATTCCAGTCGAAATTATACCGAGCTTTCGAGAGTTCATCATCTCTATCTCTAGCACCAGGGCGATGTCTAGCAATATCCGCAGCGTGAGCAGCTATTTTATAAGCAATTAAGCCATTACGCACGTCTTCAGCGTTGGGTAAACCTAAATGTTCTTTAGGTGTCACATAACATAACATTGCTGTTCCATACCAACCCGCCATAGCTGCGCCAATAGCTGAAGTAATATGGTCATAACCAGGAGCAATGTCAGTCACCAAAGGACCGAGAACATAGAAAGGAGCTTCTGAACACTCCTCCATTTGCTTGCGGACATTAAACTCAATTTGATCCATAGGAACGTGACCAGGACCTTCTACCATTACCTGTACATCATGTTCCCATGCTCTGCGGGTGAGTTGTCCGAGGGTTTTCAGTTCCGCTAACTGGGCTGCATCTGTCGCATCATGGGTACATCCAGGGCGCAGGGAGTCGCCTAAACTGAAGGAAACATCATATTTCTTGAAAATCTCAATGATGTCATTGAAATGGGTATAAAGCGGGTTTTGTTTGTGGTGTAATAACATCCACTTAGCCAAAATACCGCCACCACGGGAAACAATACCTGTGAGACGGGTTTTAACTAAAGGTAAATGTTCTATCAACAAACCCGCGTGGATGGTTTGATAGTCTACCCCTTGTTGAGCGTGTTTTTCGATGATGTGGAGAAAGTCGTCAGCAGTGAAATTTTCCATTCTGCCGTGGACACTTTCTAAAGCCTGGTAAACTGGAACAGTACCGATAGGAACAGGTGAAGCCTTGATAATAGCGGTACGAATTTCATCTAAATTACCGCCACCTGTGGACAAGTCCATGACGGTATCAGCACCATATTTAATGGATAATCTTAATTTTTCCAATTCTTCTTGAACATCGGAAGAATTAGGAGATGCACCAAGATTAGCATTGACTTTACATTTAGAGGCGATACCTATAGCCATCGGCTCTAAGTTAGTGTGATTAATATTAGCAGGGATAATCATCCTTCCCCGTGCTACTTCTTCCCGGATGAGTTCAGGAGGTAGGTTTTCTACTTTGGCGACGTGGTGCATTTCCTCAGTAATTACACCTTGGCGAGCGTAGTGCATTTGTGTAACATTACCCTGTCCACTGCGCTTGGCTACCCATTCAGTTCGCATACAATAATCCTCTATATACAGCTTCCCTACGCTGGTATTATCCAGTCTCAGGTGTTAAGGGTTTGATCTCAGCTTGGCTTTCACAAGCACCCCTAGCATCTTTCAGATTTTAGCATTTTGTTTAGAAGCGGGGGGAGGATATTGTGAAAATGGGATTTATTTTATGTTTTTAGTGCATAGGGTTGAAGCGGAATTTGTAGAGTAGGCATAAAAAATAAGTATTATTTACTAGGTGTTGGTGATTGAAAATATGAATATACCTCATCTGGGTTAACCCCCAACTCCCGCAACCGTTCCGCTAAACGTGCGGACTTTTGCTGTTCCTGTTCCAACTGAGACGTTAACTGCTGCGTCTTCTCCTCACTATGTAACAACAAATTCTCTTCTGGGCGATCGCCATTTTGAAATCTTTCCCAAGCCTGTTTTAATTATTGTGGTGCAAAATAGTTAATGCCCAATGACCAATGACTAATAACTTTAAGTATATTATTTTTCATAAACCCTATGGGGTCTTAAGTCAATTTACCCAGGAATCTCCCAATCACATCACCCTGAAAGACTATATTGATGTTCCTGATGTCTATCCTGTGGGGCGTTTAGACTGGGATAGTGAAGGGTTAATGTTGTTAACCAATGATGGTAAATTACAACATCGTCTCGCTAACCCCCGCTTTGGACATCAACGCACTTACTGGGTACAAGTAGAACGCATTCCTGATACAGAGGCTATTAATAAATTATGCACAGGGGTAGAAATTCAAGATTATCGGACTCGTCCTGCTCAAGTTAAGCTATTTTTAGAAGCACCTGCGGTGAGCGAACGCAACCCCCCGATTAGATGTAGAAAAAATATCCCCACAGCTTGGCTGGAAATGACTCTCACCGAAGGGAAAAACCGTCAGGTACGACGCATGACTGCTGCGGTAGGGTTTCCTACTTTACGATTGATCAGAGTGAGTATTGCCCAGCTACAATTAGATGGTCTACAACTAGGTGAATGGCGCAATCTCACACCCTCAGAAATCACAGGTTTGAAAAAGTCTCGGATTTAACAGATTTATCACTTAGAAACGTTATATATAATACCAATTGGAAAAATGATAGAGGCAGATATGAATTGTAATGGGAAAATCAAGGAATTTCTACTATGCTAATTTGCCCTCACTGTCAATTTGAAAACCCCAATGACAATAAGTTCTGTCAAAGTTGTGGCACGTCTTTAACTCACAGGACTTGTCATGAATGTGGGGCTGAAGTTCTTTTAAATACTCAATATTGTCAAGGGTGTGGTGCAGAATGCGGCACAATTTGGTGGGCTATAATTAGCCTAGAAACATCTGTTCCAGTTTCAGAAGTTGAGGATGAGAAACTTATACAAACTAGAATAAGTAAAAACTCCCATGCACAATTTACTGTCGGCTCATTTTTAGACCGGGGACAACGCTATCAATTATTAGAACCCTTACCAGAAGCAGAAGTTATTGCGGCCAATAGGTCGGTTAAAGTTAGGGTTTTAGATTGTCAACCCTTTCATATCTCACCTATTGAGGCGATGTTGGAAAATCCACCCCAAGGATTAATTGTGCCATCGGTGAGTGTGATTGGTATTCCTAGTTTAGCTCAAGCTTATGTAGCATTACAACAGGAAATGCCACCGGCAATACCAGTAATTCACGATGCCTGGCAGCAAGATAATATGCAGGTGGTACTGATTGAAGACCGTTCCCATTGGCAGTTGTTAATGGATGGGTGGCAAGATTCTACAACTCATCCGTTACAGATTTTACACTGGTGTTATCAGATGATCCAACTGTGGGGAATACTGGAACGGGTAAATTGTCGTCAAAGTTTGCTGGAGTTATCAAATCTGCGACTGGATGATGACCAAACTCTGGGGTTACAACGGTTGTATCTGGAAACACCTGTTGGTAATTTGCCGACTGATGTGAATGAGCCTTTAAATATTAAGGCGCTGGGACGGCTTTGGCACAGTTTATGTGTACAGTCTCAACGTACTCATATTGCCTCGGTTGTGCAGATGTTGGAAGATTTAGAAGTTGGTAAAATTTCAACTTTAACAGAATTGCGATCGCGGTTGGAGGAAATAGCCACAGAACTACAACCGCCTTTTAACTCTGATGCTAGTTATACAGAGGCAAAATATACTTCTGCACCAACTCTGCTGCAAGATGATGATTTGCCAGATCTAGACAGAAATGAAGATGCACCGACTATTATCTTGTCAATGCAGTTAAGAAGTGTAGAAGATGCAGGACGCACTGATGTCGGTCGCAAACGTGAACACAACGAAGACTATTTTGGCATTGACACGAAACAGCAAAAGCTGGAATTACCTAGAAGTCGCAATTTACAAGCTCGCGGTTTGTATATTCTCTGTGATGGGATGGGGGGACACGCTGGAGGTGAAGTGGCCAGTGAGTTGGCTGTAACTACTCTGCGACAATACTTTCAAGAAAAGTGGGTTTCCCAGGAATTACCAACGGCTGAAGTGATCCAAGAAGCTGTATTTTTAGCTAATCAAACGATTTACAATCTCAATCAAAAAGGCCTACGTTCTGGTGTTGGACGCATGGGTACGACTTTGGTGATGTTATTAATGCAAAACACTAAGTTAGCAGTAGCTCATGTGGGAGATAGTCGTCTTTATCGTGTTACACGCAAAGGAGGATTAGAACAAATAACTGTAGATCACGAAGTTGGCCAACGGGAAATTGCTAAAGGTGTAGATGCCACTATAGCTTATGCCCGGCCAGATGCCTACCAACTTACTCAAGCTTTGGGTCCACGGGATACAAATTTTGTGCATCCTGATGTTAGTTTCTTTGAAATTCGTGAAGATACTCTACTGTTGTTAGTTTCGGATGGTCTATCAGATAATGATTTATTAGAAACTAATTGGCAGACTCACCTAGCACCGTTGCTGAGTTCTGGCACAAATCTGGAATTGGGTCTCAGCGATTTGGTTGATTTGGCAAATGAACACAATGGTCACGATAATATTACTGGTATACTGATTCGGGTTAAGGTTTCTCCTCATCAGCAAAATTGGCGTTAAAATGGTTATTGTTGGTATACTTAGTAATATTACTAATTACTAATTAAAAATTAAAAATGGGCTTGCCGCCCATACCTTTACGGTAACTTCTGGTTTCTGATAGATAATGAGTTATGAATTATCAATTATGAATTATCAATTGTTATTGTGGTTACTCTGACCCTGTTAGACGCTCAACATAAAACGCCGCTTAAACAGTGGTGTTTTGAGGGTTCCTCCGTGATTCGCATTGGTCGAGCGGTGGATAATCACGTTGTGTTAAATGATAGTTTAGTTTCTCGGTATCATCTAGAGCTTAAACAATTGAGTGCTGGTAGCAAGGGCGAGGCTTGGCAGGTAATTAGTCAAGGGACTAATGGTACTTTTCTCAATGGTGTTCTGGTTAGTAAAAGCACATTACCGGATAGTTCTCTGCTGCAACTAGCACAGGGAGGACCTGTACTCAGATTCCAACTTCAGGATATACCGGAACCGACTGCTTTGCCTTGGCAACCAATACCCCAGGAAACGCAAAAGTTCTCGGCTTCGACTTGCAACCATGAAGGAAATTCCCCTAATAATATATTTTGTGTTCACTGTGGTCAACCTCTGAATGTGATCCAGCGAATTCGTCATTATCAGGTTTTACGCACTCTGGGACAGGGAGGAATGGGTACTACTTACCTGGCTTGGGATGCTACGGGTTTGAGTACGGGAGTACCGCAATTGTTGGTGTTAAAGCAAATGAATGCTGATATGGCGAGAATTGCTAAGGCTCAGGAGTTATTTGAACGGGAGGCGAATACTCTGAAATCTCTTCATTATCCGGGTATTCCTAAGTATTATGATTTCTTTGTCGAAGGTGGCAAAAAATACTTGGCAATGGAGTTAATTCACGGACAGGATTTGGAAAAACGGATATATAATAGTGGACCTGTGACGGCTAATCAGGCGATCGCTTGGATGATTCAAACTTGTGATATTTTAGATTATCTCCATAACCAAGATCAGCCTCTGATTCACCGGGATATTAAACCAGCTAATCTGATGGTGAGGAATGCTAATAATCGCATTGTGGTGTTAGATTTTGGTGCTGTTAAGGAAACTGGAACTGCACCAGGTACAAGAATTGGTGCTGAAGGTTATTGCGCTCCTGAACAGGAACGAGGACAACCCTTGACACAATCGGATTTGTATGCTATTGGTCCAACGCTGATTTTTTTGCTGACGGGGGAAAATCCGTTGAAATTTTTCCGCCAAAGGGGACGCGGTTTTTGCTTTGATGTTAAAAGTGTACCTACGATTACTCCCCAACTGAGAGAAGTTATTGAGCGGGTGACGGAACCTCTACCGCGCGATCGCTTTCAAAGTGCTAAGGAGTTGGCTAAGGCTTTAATTTCAGCTACCAGCTAGAAGGGGTATTAGGGGTAATGGGTAATGGGTAATTAGTAAAAATCTTTTCCCAGTCCCCAGTCCCCAGTACCTAATCTTCGTCCCAGGTTTCTACTGCTAACAGATCACCAATGGGATCTTGCATAGTAAAACCAAAGTCTAGCAGTTCCTGTTTCCAGTGTTGCCACTCATTGCCATAGAGGAAGGCAATTTTCCAGATGCTATCGGTGGGCTTGATAATATTCGATTCTACGAGTGATTGCACGTTACGCTGCAATTTCACCATAGGGTGAATTACTTGCTGAGTCATAACCTCGATGTAGTTAAGATTTTATTTGGGTAAATGCTTAGTTAAAACAGCTTTCCGGTTGGCAATGATTACTGGTGCGTGAGTCCCTATAGCTGGGCAAAGCTAGTCTTAACTTTTTGAGTATACCATAACTTATTCTGTTCAGTTGATAGAAATTGGTTTTTGTACGGTAATCACGACCAGCGACGGCTAATTATACAGATTGTGCAGAGTCATGTGATCTTTTCTGCGGGGTTGTGGGTATTCTCATTCTTAGGAGAGGAAGATTGCTGTTTTCAGGTTTACAGCAGCAATTATTGATACATTGCAAGTGCAGGAAGTCAGTACCTAGAGAAACGTCGTCAGCAAATCCAAAGAAAGCAAAGAATTGTTACATATATTTCTTTATGCGGTTTTGGTGGTTCTATGTCATTTGGGAGGATAATCAGGGAGCGATACCTACGGTGAGCTACGCTCACGCTCTTTTGGAGAGGTTAATTAAGTTACATCCTGATAGACAGGATGATCAGACTGTGTTGGGGGATGCGAGGAAGCGGTAATCTAGATTAGATTATAAATTTGTTTGCTAGAAATAATATTAACATAACATTAAAAAATGTAGGAATATGCCAGAAACTGTGTGTTAAAGGTTTAGAGGATTTTTATAAACAGGTTGTTATAAACAAGTTGTAGAAACTTAGTTAATAATTAACTTTTTCAGCAAATACAAGAACAGTTATTGTTTAGGATACCAATTATCATCTAGCAATTGTTCTAAGGCATAAGGGCAACTGGGAGGAAATACATTTTTAGATAATCCTGTTTTTGTACTGAAAATTTTAACCGCAACATTGTAAATATTATCTAACTCTTGAGATAGCTTATTTTTCAATGTCGTGGTTAAGCTATTGTTTAAATCATCTCTAAAAGCAATTATTTCACCCTGCCAATGCCGATAATTGCGTTCATATTCTTCCTGCCAATATTCTAACAATAAAATATGAATTATAATCTGTTTTAAAAGACTTCTAACTTTGTTTACATCATTTCTTCCCAAACTCTCTAACTCCTCAATCAAATTATCTATGTCTAAATTTTCTAAGTTTTTGGTTTTTAGAAGTTTAATGGTTTCTTCTAACCAGAGATAATCGTCAATTTCATACAGTTTTTGTAGTTGGTTTTGTGTGATGTTTATCATAATTACAATCTTTTTTTTGTTAGTGGTTATAGCTGTTCATAATGCCATATAGGAATCCTATATATTTTTTATTTACCTGTAGTTTACAGATGAACATAATTTAAGTCGGTTGATTTAAATATTGATCGGTGAAATTTAGCATTTCTTCAGCTTGAACTATCAATTTATCAGCATCTTCCTTGTTTAAATTAGGGTTAACATCATAATCACCCCTATTTCTTTGATCTTGAGCATCAATGAGATAACGATGATATTTCTTGGGAATTTTATTAGTTTTTACTAAGTATTTACCTAAAGCAGAAATTACAGCAGCATGACTAGAATAAGATAAATTTTCATTTAATAACAAAGCTTCTGCTAAATAAAACATACTATAATAACATCTAGAAACTGCAAATTCAGGATAATTTTGGTTATTCAAATCTCTAGCAGCATTTAAGCTCCTTTCTGCCTTAATTAATAAATATTTCTGTTCATCATTCATAAAATCACTCCCTCCTTTCTCACATTCAGGAAAAAAGGAGTATTTTTAGAGTTGAAATCTTTAGTTTCAGCAAAAACGCGAGAAATAACCAAATCAAATTCTAAGGATAATTCAGAAATAAAAACACTTGTTTTTTCAATTTCCTGAGAATAGTTAAACGGTTCTTTTAATACAATTAAAATATCTACATCAGAATCAGCATGATGATTACCTCTAGCACGAGAACCAAACAAGATAACTTTATCTAAATTATCTTGATAGGTTGTTTGGAGGAATGTTTTAACTTTCGCTAAAATTTGATTTACTGTTAGTGTTTCCATATTTTGATTATTTCCATTCTTTCTGGTAATCTTCCCAGGATATTGTACCGTTTACCTTTGCGTCTTCTAATTCAGCAACCGCATCTGCGATATCCTCAGCATCTTCACGTTCAGAAATATTTAACAGTTCTAAAACATCTTCTAGTGTGTCTTCATAAACTTGTTCTAGTCGTTCATAAATTGCTTTCAATAAAGCTTGTTTTCTACTTGTGGTTTCCATTTTTAAACCTATTCTTCATGGTAAAATATTACAGAGATGGTAATTTTCTCCTTATCTACCTCATTATAATCAAATTTCCTAAAAATGTTGGGTTTCCCTACGTCAACCCAACCTACTAAGTAGGTAGGCGTTAAAAATTGTCTTTATGACAAGGCAGGAGGCAGGAGGCAGCTATGCTGGAGGGAAGAGGTTTTTAGCAATTTTACATTTTTTTACATACCTTGGTTTTTTCGTGCCGACTTACTTATCTATTTTTTACTATCAATATATATTTCCCACATTTGTAAATAAGCATTTTCCATTTCCCGCGCAAATTTCTTACCATTCCATAGGGGTGATGTATGTCTTGATTTTCTCAATTTCCATACTATTTCTTTTCTTAAATTCTCATCCTTACCCAACCGTACACCCCATTCTACATACTCTTCATCACTCCAAGCTATACCTTCAGTTACACCCACATTCATCATCATTGTATAACTATTACGAGCTGCAAATTGTTCCCCCACTCTGGTAACTAATGGTATTCCCATCCATAATGTTTCTAGGGTTGTGGTTGCACCGTTGTAGGGATAGGTATCTAAAACAATATCAGCAATCAGTAAATTAGCACGATGTTCTTCACCTGTGGGTGCAGAAGGTAAAAATCTTAACTGTTTTAAATCAACTCCTTCTGCTTCCGCAATAGGATTAATAAAATTTTCTAAATCTTCATTGTTAGCTCGAAAACTTTTGAGAACAAAATAACTATTAGGAACTTGTTTAATAATTCGCATTTGTAAGCGAATATTATCAGGATTACGTTTTAATCCGGTTTGGGAACTAAAATAAATAATTCCATCATCAGGAATATCTAAAGCTTCTCTACTAATAGTTGGTGTTCCTACAGTAAAACCATCAACACCTATATAATTTTCTGGGAGTCGCCAAATCTTTTCCGTATAATATTCCTGTGCTGATTCTGGTAATACATAGTTATCAGCAATAAAATAATCAACTGTGGGAAAACCAGTAGCATCAAAACCTAACCAACTAACTTGTATTGGTGCTGGTTTCATAGTTAAAACAACACAGTTAGAATAGGAAGTCAAACTATCTAAATCAACTAAAATATCTATTTTATCTTCGTTAATTTTATCTGTAACTGTGAATATCGGTAGAGAACCCTGATGAAATTTATCCCCAAATTCATTTTTATACTTTTCTTGTAATGTATCGTCAGAAACATCGCTTAATGAATATAAGTGAATATCAAATTTTTCATGATTATGATATTTCAATAACCACCAGACTAAAAAACCAACAGAATGAATACGAAAACATTTTGATATATAACCTATTCTTAAAGGACGCTCATTTAAAGATAGATCGCGTAAATTAAAACTTTGTTGATATTTGATGATATTTTCAGAAAAATGTTTTTCCAGAAATTGTTGACATAAAGCCGCTAATTCATTACGAATTAATCTATTTTCATTGGGATTATCTTCCATGTACAGTAAAAAAGCACCGATGGGCAAAGTTTGGATTAAAATTTCTTTTTCTCTTTTACTATCAATCAGATCAACTAAAAGTTTTTTATGTTGTTGGTAAACTTGAACTGCTTTATCTGCATTTTCAAAAGACATTAAAAATGCTTCAATTAAAAAGCTAGTACCCATAATTTTATCAATTGGGTCTTGAGCAAGTTCTAAATATTTGTTTATCCAATAGATAGATTCTTTAACATAATCTCCTCCTAATTTTAGTAGAGGGGTAATCAATTTTCTGATATAATCTATATTATTAGGTTCTAACTGGATGGCAATTTTCGCTAAATAAATAGAGGTACGGTAGTAGAAAAAATGAACATAAGCATCGGCCTTATCTGTCAATAATTTAATAATGGTTTGAGAATTTAATAAGTAAGGGATAAATGCTTCTACCAGTTTATCAATAAAAGCAGGTATATTACTAGGATTAGGTTGAACTATTTTTTCAATAATTAAAACTAATAAATTTTCATCAAATACAGGGTTTTCTGTTAGTTGAGATAGAATTTCAATTAATTGATGAACATGATTTTCTAAATCTTGAATTTTTAGATCAATATCTAGCTCGATGATTTTTAAAAGATTATTAATATCTTCTGGTATAAATTCTCTCAGATGTTGACGAATTGCCCAAGCTATTTGATAATTAGAATTTACTTCCTGTTGTTGAGCAGCAGTTAATAAAATTCCCGTTAGTTCTGATAACCATTGTTCTGATTCTGCTTCTCCAAATTCTAAAAATGGAGTCATCCATGTTATTTGTGCTTCTTCTTCTCTACCCTCTAGCAACAAAGCTAATCCTAAATACCAATAATTAATAACTTCTGCGGGATTTTCATGAATATTTTGTTCATATTCTGGGATACTTAATAAGCTCGTAATTACAGAAATTTGATTATTTAACTGATTAGTCATGATGGAAAACCTGGAAATTTTGTAAAATTTTATGAGATTGTATTATTTAAAATTAAAAATCCTAACTTTAAACTTGTTTTGATTAGCACTAAAATCCTCAGTACGTACTATTTACTATTAATATATATTTCCCACATCTGTAAATAAGCTTTCTCCATTTCCCGCGCAAATTTCTTACCATTCCATAAAGGTGAAGTTTGTCGTGACTTGTTCAATTTCCATACTATTTCTTTTCTTAAATTCTCATCCTTACCCAACCGTACACCCCACTCTACATACTCTTCATCACTCCAAGCTATACCTTCAGTTACACCCACATTCATCATCATTGTATAACTGTTACGAGCTGCAAATTGTTCCCCCACTCTGGTAACTAATGGTATTCCCATCCATAATGTTTCTAGGGTTGTGGTTGCACCGTTGTAGGGATAGGTATCTAAAACAATATCAGCAATCAGTAAATTAGCACGATGTTCTTCACCTGTGGGTGCAGAAGGTAAAAATCTTAACTGTTTTAAATCAACTCCTTCTGCTTCCGCAATAGGATTAATAAAATTTTCTAAATCTTCATTGTTAGCTCGAAAACTTTTGAGAACAAAATAACTATTAGGAACTTGTTTAATAATTCGCATTTGTAAGCGAATATTATCAGGATTACGTTTTAATCCGGTTTGGGAACTAAAATAAATAATCCCATCTTCAGGAATATCTAAAGCTTCTCTACTAATAGTTGGTGTTCCTACAGTAAAACCATCAACACCTATATAATTTTCTGGTAGTCGCCAAATCTTTTCCGTATAATATTCCTGTGCTGATTCTGGTAATACATAGTTATCAGCAATAAAGTAATCAACTGTGGGAAACCCAGTAGCATCAAAACCTAACCAACTAACCTGAATTGGTGCAGGTTTCAATGCTAAGATAGCACAATTGGCATAGGAAGTTAGACTATCTAAATCAACTAAAATATCTATTTCATCTTCATTAATTTTATCTGCCATACTGACCATTGACAAGGTTTGTTGATGAAAATTATCTCCGTATTGTTTTTTATAATCATGTTGTTTTGGATCGTGCTTATTTTCCCGCAAGGAATATAAATGAACATCAAATTCCTGCCGATTATGATATTTTAATAACCACCAAGCTAAAAAACCGACAGAATGAGAACGAAAACATTCTGATAAATACCCTATTCTTAAAGGACGTTCACTTAAAGCCGGACGATGTGAGTGAAAAAGTTTTTGATAAGTGTTAATATTGTTAGGAAAACTTTTCCAAACTAGTTGTTGAGATAAAGCCGCTAACCCATTACGCAGAAATCTATTTTCCTGTGGATTATCTTCCATGTACAGCAAATATGAACCAAGAGGTAAAAGTTTAATTAAACTTTCACTTTCTGTTTTACTGTTTATTAGTTCAGACAATAAAAATTTATATTTTTGGTAAGCTTGAATTGATTTTTCCCAACTCCCGCAAGATGTTAAAACTGATTCTACTAAATAGTGATTTCCAATCAGTTCATCTATTGGTTCTTGACTAATTTCTAAATACTTTTCTGCCCAAGTAATCGCTTCTTGAAAATAATCGCCACCTAGTCGTTGTAAAGGAGGAATTATTTTTCTAATCCCATCTAAATCATTGGGGTTTAAACGCAAAGCTATTCTCACTAAATAAATTGCCTTGTGATAATAGCAAGAGCGATAATAGGCCTCCGATTTACTTTTAAGTATTTCAATAATAGTTGTAGATGTTAATAAATAAGGAATAAATGCTTCAACTAATTGTTCAACAACAGTGGGAGGGTTAACAGGAGCAGGAGAAATTAATTTTTCCAGAACTAGGACTAATAATTTCTCATCAAAAACAGGTATTTCAGCCAGTTGAGATAGGGTTGTATTCAGGTGATTAATATTAGTTTCTTGATCAGCAAAATTTAACTCAATATCTAACTCAATCAGTTTTAAAAGATTATTAATATCATTAGGCACGAATTCTTTAATGTGTTGACGAATTACCCAAGCCAATTTATAGTTATTATAGTTAGAAATTGTTTCTTGCTGTAGGGCAGCATTTAATAAAATTTCTGTTAACTCTGACAACCATTTTTCTGATTCTTCTTCTCCTAATTCTAGAAATGGAGTCATCCAGGTAATTTGTGCTTCTTCTTCTCTACCCACTAATAATAAAGCTAGTCCTAAATACCAATAATTAGTAACTTCTGTGGGATTTTCACTAATATTTTGTTCATATTCTGGAATAGTTAATAAGCTAGGAATAGCAGCAACTTGATTATCTAACAGAGTAGTCATAATTTAAAAATTTGCCCTCGTTTTGTAGTTGATTACTAAACAAACTTAGAAACACAAATATAGGGACTAACAACTGTTAACCCCTACATTATATTAAAACATTAGATAAAAAATGCCAGATGTATTTAGTTCATCTAGCATTATCCATAACAAACCACTAAGTTTTACTTCATTCTTTCCATACCACCAGCACAAGTAGTCATACCAGGAGCGGTATCTAATGTAGGTACAACACCAGCTGATTCACTTTCAACACCAGTTGTCTGACAAGCAATAGCTTCGGTTTGACCGGTAGTGAGAATAACCACACCACCACTAAAGCTCTTGAGAGAAGCAGCATCTCTAGCTATGGCTGTAAAAGTTGCAGTGGTGACATCACCATCAGGAGTATAATCATAAAAATCAGTTTGGGTAGGAATACCAATTTGCAACTGGTCAATGGTGGTAGCAAACTGGGTATTTTCAATCCGATAAGATTGTTGCGCTCTGTTAACTGAACCTACATAGGTTTTAGCTTCAGATTGTTTAGCTTTTGCTGCTTGGTTCAAGAAGGAAGGTAGAGCAATAGCAGATAGAATACCGATGATGATGATTACAACTAACAATTCAATCAGGGTGAAACCTTCGTTATTTTTCTTTTTACCCAGAATGTGTTGTAAGAATTTGGCTTTCAGTTCAGTTTTCATAGTAGTTTTCCTTGGGGTGGAGTGTTGTTTGTTTCTCTATGCTAAGAACTTACCCACATCTGATCAATTTCATATCACCTCCAGAAAAAATTTTTTTACTATTTGTTTTTAGAGGCTAACCAAGGTGGGTGAAATTGGGCAAAACATTTATCCTGTAATACTTTCAGCTAACAAAAACCAAGGGAGAACTAGAGGAAAATTATTTTCTCCTCTAGAGGATATTGTGCAATTAGGGCTGAAAAGCAACATTTATATAAAGTATGTTGACGTAAGTAGGACAGATATGATCATAAATAGCTTTTAGTTACGCTAATTTTGGTTAAAATACCTCCGCCCGTGGTGAATCCCTGACAAAAGGAGTATTAAAGATGTTAGGTTGGGTTGAGGTTAGGAAACGCAATATTATTGAAGAAGCTTGTATTGGGCTACACTGTCTTTTAACATAGCCGACTTTGACGGTTGACTATTACATCCATTTCCTCAAACCAGAAAATTATATGTCTGTTTTTGTGCAAACCCTGAAAGAGCAAGGTCGTCTTGACCAAGTTCAAATCACAATATGTAATGTAGGTTCTCGTAAGTTATCATCAGCAGATGATTATGGTGCAGGAGCTTGGAATGTTTTTGCACCTAATCTCACTATTTATGGCTTTGATGCGGATGCAGATGCTTGTGAAGATGCAGAAGCTGAATTAGAAGCCAGAGGAATTAATTGGACGGAAAAGCATATTCCCTTAGCATTGGGTAAATCTGTAGGTGAATCAACACTATATGTAACAAAAGATCCCATGTGTAGTTCACTGTATGAACCCAATGAGCCTTTTTTATCCAGATTTGCAGGTCTGCCAGAATTGTCGAACTTGGATTTTGCTTTAGAAATTGAAACCAGCACATTAGATGCTTTTTGTCAAGATGAGGGAATTGATACTATAGATTTTTTACAAATTGATGTCCAAGGTGCAGATTTGCAAGTTTTACAAGGAGCATCGGAGATTTTAAACCGTGGTGTGCTGGGAGTGCAGATAGAAGTTGAGTTTTCACCTTTATACTTAAATCAACCTTTGTTTGCTGATGTTGATACCCATCTGAGAAATATTGGTTTTAGTCTCTTTGATTTAAAAGTTGCTCGCCGTCCTCGCACTAGTTCACCTGTAGTATCAAGAGATCACCCTGGACAAATACTATGGGGAGATGGTTTTTATTTTCAAGATCCCATAGGTCAAAACATCAATCCTGATCTTAAAAAACCTGATAAAATATTCAAGTTAGCTTGTATAGCTGATGTTTTAGGTTTTCTCGATTACGCTTTAGAGTTATTAGAATACTTAACAGTTCATTATGGAAATAATCCAGAATACAACTTTGCTGAAACTATTATGAAGAGTTTATCTGAATTTCCTGAATTAGTTGAAAAAGGGTTAGATTCTCTCCCTATAGTAGTTAAGATTAAACCCTATCTTAATAGATAAAAAAATAGCTGTAAATAATGTAGGTTGGATTAAGCAACAGCGCAACCCAACAAACGTTTATAAATGTTGGGTTTCCTTGAGTCAAACCAACCTACGATTTTGTGTTACAGATTTGGCTTTGTAGCTATAACGTTCAGGCTAATAAATGTATCTGAAATGCGGATTATACTACAATCTTTAAATAAATTGAACTCGCTCACCTCCTCGTATTCTGTAAATCCAGATTCTTCTAAGTAAGCTGCTAGTATTTCAAAGTCAAAACCCACCTTGTGAACATCATATATATTAGTTTGTCCACCAAATATAATCCGCATTAGGTATAGTCTATCCATAACTGTAAAATCTGGATGCAGATACAGCCAACATAGCTTCCTTAAATCAGGAACACTAATCAAGAGTTTTCCACCTGGTTTGAGAACTCTATACCATTCTGTGAGGGTATTTATTAACTCGTTATCTATGCCATAGTAAAAATGCTCTAGAACATGACTAGCATAAATGGCAGTAATAGAATTATCCTCAAATTGACTTAAATCTGATGCGTTACCAACATAATCTACCTCTGGACGAGGTTCTACATCTAATATTTTCCAGTCTGGATGAGGTGATGTGCCACCAATGTGAAGTTTGATATCTGTCATTTTATTTACTGTAGATAAACAAAGTGTAAAACATTTTTCCTGCAAGTCTAAAGACGCTATATGAAACGTCTCTATCTTTTTCAGTGGCAATTTTATGCTTGAGTCTCTAACATAATGTAATCAAAATCCTCTAGTAGTAAAAGAAACTTTTGCAAAAGATGAAAAACCCTGAGTTTATCTATAGGTGCTGCGGTTAAAGGATCAATAGGTCTTAACTGTTGCCATTGTGCCACTAAAGACATCATTGATAGAGGTTGATCAAACAAGAGTAGCAAACAGAGAGCCATTGAACTATCTACATAGACCAATTCCTCATTTAAAGCTAAATATTTACGGATAGGAAAGGTTTTACCTTCGCTGACACAAGCAATAAGGTCTTGTTTGAAACCAGGAGTTTTTAACTGTGGATGTAGATGTACTGTGGCTTTTTCCCATTCAGAGTCAGACCATTCTAAAACAGGTATAAAAGGATTTCCAGCTTGGGGATGTCCACACCAAAAATCTAGTAGTCTATGCACAGGGTGGAGTAGTTCAAATAATTGCAACTGTTCTTCTATGGAAGCTTCCGGTAAACTCATACCCAGAAAAGCAGGTAAGTTATCTGGATTTTTGAATAAGTTCATCAAGTCCCATTGTCGCCAATTTCTCATTTTGATAAACTCTAAATCAGCCGACCTTAAAGCTGAAAACATATCATTAATACTATAACCCTTATCACCTTGCAACAAGTAATTAACTAAAATCCTTTCTTGTCCATTTTCGCTTTGATATATATTTAGATTAGGATTCCATATTGTAGCTTTGAGCGTAACATCATCCTTTAAAGCTGTCATGGTATCATTCACAATTTCTATTTCCATCTCTCCTGGAGTATCATCCATTAAACCCATCATTTTGCATATTTTTTGAGCGCGAAAATAATTAAATCGCTGCATATAACTATGTAGGTTGGTGCGAATAATACCCTCTGGCTTTAGTACAGCTTTCATTGCTTGCAAAGCAACAGATATATCTGGTAAAAGATAGAGAACCTCATCACAGTTAATATAATCAAATTGATAATTTAACTCTGGTAAACTATAAATAGATAAAAGATGAAATTCAACATTATCAAAACCATGATATTCTAAACGCTGCTGTGCAAGTTTAATTGACTCCTCTGATATATCAACACCGACAATTTTTGCATGAGGATTAGCTGATGCTAAAATTAATGATTTATAACCAGAACCACATCCAGCATCTAAAATAACTTTATCTTTAGTGTCTATAACTTTCTGATTTCTCAAATAATAGGAAGTGATTATGTTATGAATATACAGTGCATTAATATCATCTTTAGGAGATTTATCCAGGGGTATTCTAGGAAAAGGAGAACTATCAAATTGCTTACGAATTTTATCCCACAGTTCTGAGTTGGAATTATTCATGGTAATACCTCTTAATACTTGCTTGATTATGATACTCGCTGACACTATATGTCCATGTACAGGCATTTTATAAAATGCTTATACAATTTTGGTTTTATTTGGTTTCAGATAAATACACAGCCCAATATCAGTATGCCCCAATTTTTGAGATTTATATCACTATCGGGACTTTAATTAACAATGTAGGTTGGGTGAAAGCAAGGAAACCCAAAATGCTGGCAACTTGTGTTGGTTGGTGACTAACTACACCCGCACAGACTAGCATACATATTGAGTTTCTAACATAATTACATCAACATCCTCTAGAACCAAGAGTAGCTTTTGTATAAAGTGAAAAATTTCAGCTTTTTCTAGGGGTTCTTCTGTGAGAAGATTAAGTTTTCTAAACTTTTGCCAATATTCTACAAGGGACATCATTGATATAGGGTTTTCAAACAAGGGTAACAAGCACAAAGCCATTGCACTATCAATATCTACAAATTCCTCTGGTGAAGTTGTATTTTTCAAAGCTATATTTTTACGGATAGGGAAAGTTTTACCGTCCTTGACACAAGCAATAACGTCTGTTTTAAAATCAGAAGTATTGAATTGTGGATGTAGATGTACAGTTGCATTTTCCCAGTAAAAATCAGACCATTCAGAAACAGGTACAAAAGAATGTGCAGTCTGGGGATGTCCACACCAAAAATCTAGTAATCTATGCACAGGGTTGAGTAGTTCAAATAAATGTAAACTATCTTCTGTGGATATTTCCAGTAAACCCATTGCCAAAAAACCAGGTAAATTTTCTGGTTCTTTAAATAAGTTCATCAAGTCCCATTGTCGCCAATTGATCATTTTGATAAACTCTAAATCAGCTACCCTTAACGTTGAAAACATATCAGTGATGGTGTAACCTTTATCTCCTTGAAATAAGAAATTCATGAGAATATGTTCTTTTCTTGTTTCTCCTTCAGACTGAGTATCCCAAGTCTTCTCTTTGAGATCCACATCATCCTTTAAAGCTGTCATGAAATCTACAACAATATCTATTTCTAAATCTTCTGGGTTGCTATCCATCAAACCCATCATTTTAAATATTTCTTGACCACGAAAATAAGAGAATCTTTGGAGTGAGCTATGTAAGTTACTACGAATGATTCCCTCTGGCTTTAATACAGCTTTCATTGCTTGTAAAGCTACTGCTATATCAGGACAAAGATAGAGAACTTCATCACAGTTAATATAATCAAATTGATAATTTAATTGGGGTAAGTCCTCTATTGATGAAACATGAAACTCAACATTATCAAAACCATGATATTCTAAACGCTGTTGTGCAAGTTTAACGGATTTTTCTGATAGATCAACACCGACAATTTTTGCACCTGGATTAGCTGATGCTAAAATTAAGGACTTATAACCAGAACCACATCCAGCATCTAAAATAACTTTGTTTTTAGTATCTATTACTTTGTGATTTCTTAAATAGTAGGAAGTGATTAGGTTATGAAGATAAAGTGCATTAATATCATCTTTCGGGGATTTATTAATAGAATCATTAGGATAAGGTGTGCTATCAAATTGCTGGCGAATTTTCTCCCACAGTTCCGAGTTAGCATTATTCATAATAATACCTCTTAATAGCTAAGTTGATTATGATACTAGCTGATGGTTATTGATTATGTACAGATATTTAAGAAAATAACCATAAATATTTGTGTCCATTTTATGTAAGCATACAGCCCAAAATCAGTATGCCCCAAAATTGCAAATTTATATCACCACCGTTCAGTTATGCTATATTAAATTAAACGTAGTCGTTATGAGTTTGTATAACAGTATGACAAATTCCAAAGCAGAAAACTTAGTCATTATCGGTTCTGGACCTGCTGGTTACACAGCAGCTATCTATGCAGGAAGAGCAAATTTAAAACCAGTGGTGTTTGAAGGTTTCCAAGCTGGGGGTTTACCCGGTGGACAACTGATGACAACCACCGAAGTTGAGAACTTCCCAGGGTTTCCCCAAGGTATCACCGGACCAGACTTGATGGATAATATGAAAGCACAGGCAGAACGGTGGGGAGCAGAATTATATACTGAAGATGTGATATCAGTTGATTTAAGTCAACGTCCTTTTATTATCCGTTCCCAGGAAAGAGAAGTAAAAGCACATAGTTTAATTATCGCTACTGGTGCAACAGCTAAACGTTTAGGTTTACCCAGTGAACATCAATTTTGGAGTCGGGGAATTTCCGCTTGTGCAATTTGTGATGGTGCAACCCCCATCTTTCGCGGTGCAGAGTTAGCGGTTATTGGTGCGGGAGACTCAGCAGCAGAAGAAGCTATTTATTTAACTAAATATGGTTCTATTGTACATTTATTAGTCCGTTCTGATAAAATGCGGGCTTCTAAAGCTATGCAAGATCGAGTTTTAAGTAACCCGAAAATTAAGGTACATTGGCATACAGAAGCGGTGGATGTCATTGGTAAGGGTAATATGACCGGTGTGCAAGTCCGTAATAAACAAACTGGGGAAGAAAGTACAATTAAAGCTAAAGGTTTATTTTACGCCGTTGGTCACAAGCCCAATACGGAGCTATTTCAGGGACAATTAGAATTGGATGAGGTGGGGTACATTACCACTAAACATGGTGGTGTAGAAACCAGTGTAGATGGTGTATTTGCCGCTGGTGATGTGCAGGATCATGAATTTAGGCAAGCGATTACAGCAGCGGGTACTGGTTGTATGGCGGCCATGTTAGCGGAAAGATGGTTATCATCAAAGAATTTAATTCATGAGTTCCATCATCAACCAGAAACAGCAAATAATGAGTTAGCAACACAACCAGAAACACAGAAAACAGAAACAGAGTTTAATTTGCAAGCAACACGCCATATAGGAGGTTATGCTTTAAGAAAATTATTTCATGAGAGCGATCGCTTGTTGTTGGTAAAATATGTTTCTCCTGGTTGTGGTCCTTGTCACACTTTGAAACCGATATTAAATAAAGTCGTCGATGAATTTGATGGTAAGATTCACTTTATCGAAATCGACATTGATAAAGATAGAGACATAGCAGAAAATGCTGGTATAGTTGGTACACCTACGGTACAGATATTTAAAGATAAGGAATTGGTAAAAGAAGTGAAAGGTGTAAAACAGAAAAGTGAATATCGACAGTTAATTGAAAGTAATCTGTAGGGACTGGGTAATGGGTAATAAATTCCTCGTTCCCTGGTTCTACCAGGGAATGCACTCAGGAGTCTCTGACTCCACCCACTACTATACTTTAATTTGAGGCAGAGCCTCAATATTTGCATTCCCAGTCTGAGACTGGGAACGAGAGCAAAGTTTTTTATCTGTTCCCTGTTCCCTGTTCCCTGTTCCCTGCCTGAACAGATATGATAACTATTAAAACAAAGATGATATGACCATTACAAAAAGCCGCATACCCAGATTTTTAAACTTTGCTAAATCTAACCTATCCCAGCGATTTATGTTGATAGGTTTAGCAATGACTTTATTTTTTATCTTTTTAGCCTTCTTTGCACCAGTATTTCAATCTTGGGGATGGTTACAAAACCCCAAAGAATTTCTTTCTAACCCTATTCATAATGCACCTTCCCTTAAACATTGGTTTGGTACAAGTCGCTTGGGTTATGATGTTTTTTCTAGGACGATTTTTGGCGCACAAGCAGCTTTACAAGTAGTTTTTTTAGCCACAGCATTGAGTATGATTGTGGGTGTACCGTTGGGGATGGTAAGTGGTTATTTAGGGGGAAAATTAGATAAAACTTTGCTATTTCTCATGGATAGCATTTACACTTTACCAGGATTACTGCTATCTGTTACTTTGGCTTTTGTAGTAGGGAGAGGAATTTTAAATGCTGCGATCGCCATTAGTATAGCCTACATTCCCCAATATTATCGCGTCGTGCGTAACCACACCGTCAGCGTCAAAACCGAAGTCTACATAGAAGCAGCACAAGCAATGGGTGCTTCTACATGGACTGTACTTTCCAAATATCTATTTTTCAATGTTATTCAAAGTGTCCCCGTCCTCTTTACCCTCAACGCCGCAGATGCCATATTAGTATTAGGTGGTTTAGGCTTTTTGGGTTTAGGACTACCAGAAGATGTACCCGAATGGGGATATGATTTAAAACAAGCTCTGGAAGCACTACCTACAGGAATATGGTGGACCACCCTTTTTCCCGGTTTAGCAATGACTATTATGGTAGTAGGGTTATCACTACTTGGTGAAGGGTTGAATGAATTTGTCAATCCTCGTTTGAGAAGAGAAAATAGATGATTGGTAATAGGTAATAGATAATTTGACTCCTGACTCCTGACAAACTAACAAATTGAGAGACTCTTGTGAACGATAAATTTACTTTAATTGCAGCTGCTACAGGTGGGTTAATGCTTTCCGTTGCTTTATCTGGTATATTAAAAGGCGCACCTGTAACAAATTTACAGAATTTAAGCATGAGTGCAAATCAAATTACTCATGTGCAGATAATTAGTAAAAAAATGAATGAGCAAAAAAATCAAAGTTAGTTCGTAGTGAGGACTAAAGTCCTCATATTTCATATACAAACATTATTTAATCATCACATTTGCCACTTGTAGAATTTTATCAACATCCTGGATATTAATCAAAATATCTTCAGCAAACTCTTGAGGATAAATAAGATGATGTAAATACCAACCAGGAAGAGTTTCACCAATTAAATAATAATAATCTAAATTAACTAAATTACTCACCCACCAATAACAATGATAAACATAATTCGGGGAAAACAACTCAATTACTTTGGTTCCCGGTTGACAAAAGACTAAATTTGTTAAACCACTTCCATGAGGAGAAATAATAACTTCCGCTTGAGAAAATAATACAGCTTGTTCTGCAACTGACAAAGATTCTAAAATCACAGATTCAAAACCATAAGATTGTAGTATATTTAAAATTGCATCTTCATTTAAAACTCTACGACTTTTAGCTAATTTACGAGTAATATAAATCCTTTTTCGTTCCAAAACATGAACATCAATAGTTTTTAAAAACTGTTGTTGTAAAAATTCACAAGTCCATTTTGACATCCACGCAACACAACCAGGAAAAGAAGGAACAATTAACTCATTAGCTTGTAAATGTTGAACTTCACTAATATTAATTTGTTGATTTTCTGGTATTTGTAATTTCCTTAAAGTTTCTTTTTGAAAAGGTAATTTATTATCTACAACAAAATAATCAATATCTGAAAAATCCCAATTACTCAATCTTAATAATTCCCATCTAGGTAAAACATCCAACATCCAATGAAAATAGATATGATTTGTTAAACCTGCTAAAACAGCAACCTTTCCGTTAATAAAGTTAATGGGAGGTAATTTAGAAGTTGATAAAATAGGATGTTGACTAGGATGTTTATCAGGATGGTTAGGACTTAAAATAGGGAAATGTGGAGAAATATCAGCTACAAAATATGATTCATCTGTCATTATAGCAGACTGAGTTTGATCAGAACTTAACCAAAACCTCCCTTGGGGAATTTTCACCACATAAGATGCAGGTAATTTTACCACATTTCCAAATCTAAAACTAAAATGTATATCGTTATTTAGAGATTTCGGATAAGTTAATTTTACATCAATTTCTGGGTAAATCTCCACATAATTATCTGTGGTTAATAAAGTATTATCTTCTAACCATTGTTGACTTGTTTCATAAAAATCTCTGGGAGAGGATACAAGTTGAAATTGGGAAACATCAAAATTTTCAGCAGATACATTAGATATTAATTCATCTACAAACGGTGTAATATAAGAATTAACTTCTATAGCTTTTTTGAAATAAAAGATAGATTCTTCAAACTGCTGATTATTAGCTAAAATAAATCCTAAATAAGCTAAAGTCAAAGGAGAATTAAATTCTAGATTTAATTGTTGTTTTAATATATTAATTGCTTCCTGTAAATTACCCGTTTTAAATAATGCTATACCCAAAAAATAATAAGCTTCAGTTAAATTAGCATTAATCTCAATAGACTTTCTTAAATAAACAATTGCTTTTTGAGAATCTTCTAATTTTAACCAGCATCTACCAAGATTAAAATAAATTAGTTCATTTTGTTCATGGTTGTAAATATCAACAAGCTTTTCTAAAACATTAATTGCTTCTTGATATTTATTTTGATTGAAAAATAAAGTGCTTAATTCCAAACACGCAAGTAAATTATTTGGTTCATTTTCTAATATTTTCTGAAGTAACTGCAAAGAAATATCAGGGTAAACATTTAAAATAAGTTTATGGAGTAACAAATATATTTCATTTATTTTAAATATTCTATCATTAGCAAAATTAAGAGACTTAATAAATTCGATTCCATCAGAAATAGTATTTTTTAAACAGACGCTTGAACTTTGAGAAAGTTTGATTAAAGCTTCACCAAAATCTGGTTTAATATTAATAGCTTGTTGCAGATAAATAACACCTTCTTCAAAATTGCCTTGATGCAATAAAACTAAAGCCAAATCACTAAAAGCAGGTGCATAATCATTTTGTATTTCAATAGTATTCAAAAAACAATCTTTGGCTAAATCCCATCGTCCAGTCTGAGAATAACACAATCCTAATTGATAATAAATTAAATAATCTTCCTGTAAAGAAATAGCATTTTGATAACTTTCTATAGCTGAATCAAATTGTTCTAACTTTTGCCATACATAAGCTTGTTGAAGATGTGCTTCTAAATAGTCTGGTTGAATTTGCACAACAGTTTCCCAATAGGAAATAGCTGCTTCTAAATTACCTTGAATTGCTACCGCATGACCCAAATTATAATATAGTTCAGCTTGATGATCATCCCACTCTAAAATAGACGCATAAATTTTTTGAGCTAGTTCATATTTTCCCATATTTAAATATTCTTGACCTTGACTTTTCAGAAAATCAATAAATTCCCTTAAGGCTTGATTTTCATCATCAAAATCTGTATTTGCAAAGCTTAAAAACCAAATCTCATGACATTTTTCTTCATCTCCTTGCAAAAGCCAACCTAAACCCAAATACCAAAATAAAGTAATATCATCAGCTACTAAATCAAGACATTGTTCATAAATACTAATAGCCGTGGTAAAATCATCTTGTCGTAAACAAATATCAGCCTGATTTTTAAGTTGATAAATATCCATAAGAGTAAATACTTAATAAATTCTTTCCTTGATTTTATACCAAAAATATGTGAAGCTACACAGAATCATGAAATCCATTAAATTATCCGTCCTTATCGGCGTTTATCTGCGTTTATCTGCGTTCAAATATTCATAACGTAAAATTGGTATACTTTCTAGAAATTTGTAATTTGATATAAAATCAAGATTGAGGAGTTAAACTGTGCAGCAAGTAATAGGTATTGATTTAGGAGGAACAGCGATTAAGCTAGGACGTTTCACAGAGGATGGTAAATGTTTACAATCATTAACTGTGGATACTCCCCAACCAGCAACACCAGAAGCTGTATTATTAAAGATGGTGGATGCCATAACTCAAATAGACCCAGATCATCAAAGTATAGCTATAGGTGTGGGAACTCCTGGACCTGCTGACGCTGCGGGAAGAGTTGCCAAAGTGGCCATAAATCTGGCAGGATGGCATGATGTACCCTTAGCAGACTGGTTAGAAGCTAAAACAGGTAAACCAACCATTCTCGCTAATGATGCTAACTGTGCAGGTTTAGGAGAAGCTTGGTTAGGTGCTGGCCGCAATTTTCAACATTTGATTTTGCTAACTTTAGGAACTGGTGTTGGTGGTGCAGTTATCTTGGATGGTAAATTATTTGTTGGTCATCAAGGTGCAGGAGCAGAATTAGGTTTAATTACTTTAAATCCAGATGGTCCAATGTGTAATAGTGGTAATCAAGGTTCTTTAGAACAGTATACTTGTATATCAGCTATTCGTCGTCGCACAGGCAAAGAACCAGCAGAATTAGGCGCACTTGCCCAAAAAGGCGATCCTGAAGCCTTGACATTTTGGCAAGAGTATGGTAAAGACTTGGGAATTGGTTTAACGAGTTTAATATATGTTCTCACACCCCAAGGGATTATTATTGGTGGTGGTGTCAGTGCTAGTTTTGAATATTTTTTACCAGCAATGCAAGCTGAAATAGAAAAGCGGGTTTTACCAACATCCCGTGTAGGTTTACAGATACTACCAGCAGAACTGGGTAACTCAGCGGGAATGGTAGGTGCTGCTAAACTAGCATGGGGTATAGGTGACAGGTGAGTGGGAAGATGAATAACCTAATTAGCTATGAGACTTATTCCCTATTTTCCAGATCAAATCCTGTGTGTGTTTCTAGGTAGCTTACCACCTTTTGGTAGGATTCGGGACTGCTGGTAGGGTTAATAATGATGGGGTAATTAATATCTGGTAACCAAAAAGTTAATCTACCATTTTGTTCATGACAGAAAGAACTAATACAGTGGAGATTGATTAAATATTCTTTTCTATCATAGGTTATTTTTACCCAATAAGCATTTTCTAATTCTAGCCCTTGGACATACTCTACATATTCAGAAATTTTCTGATAATCTTCCTCATTACTGTGAGGGTTAATGACAATGGGTATAGAACTATTAGGCAACCAAAAGGTAATTCTACCATTTTTTTCATAGCAAAATGTATTGACTCGTTCCAAATTAATTACATATTCCTTCCTCTGATCCTGTATTTTTACCCAGTAAGCCACAAAATTGCCTCAACACTCCTACGGCAATTTTACCTTATAGGTAATAGGGAACAGGTAATAGGTAATAGGTTATTCATCTTCCCAGTCACCAGTCACCAGTCCCCAGTAAAGAGTCCCCAGTAAAGAGTCCCCAGTCCCCAAATTAAGAAACCTGAACTGGTTTTGGTGTGGTGGGGGTATGATGAGTACGGGAAATAGAAGCTTCCATAAACCCTTTAAATAAAGGATGGGGGGTGCTAGGACGAGATTGAAATTCTGGGTGAAACTGACAAGCTATAAAAAATGGATGTTTGGAATATTCGACAATTTCCACTAAACGTCCATCGGGAGAAGTCCCACTGACAACATAACCGGACTCTAACAAAGCGTTCCGATAGAGGTTGTTAAACTCATAGCGATGACGATGACGTTCATAAATTACTTCTTCTTGATATAGTTCAAATGCGAGTGTACCCGGTTGAATGCGACAAGGATAAAGCCCTAAACGCATTGTTCCGCCTAAATCAACTACATCTTGTTGTTCTGGTAACAAATTAATAACTGGGTCTTTGGTGTAGGGGTCAAATTCAGCACTGTTAGCATTAGCTAAACCTTCAACATTTCTAGCCCATTCAATTACAGAACACTGCATTCCTAAGCATAAACCTAAAAAGGGAATTTGGCGATCGCGTGCGTATTTAATGGCAGCAATTTTCCCATCTATACCCCGACTACCGAAACCACCGGGAACAATGATCCCATCAACACCTGCAAGATAGTTTTCCGGGGGTTCATTTTCTAAAGCTTCTGAGTTCACCCACCGCAAACGCAAATCTCCGTGAGTAGCAATAGCAGCATGACGTAAGGACTCGACTACAGATAGATAAGCATCACTTAAACGCACATATTTACCAACAATGGCAATTTCAACGCTGTATTTAGGACTATACATACGTTCTACCATTGTTTCCCACTGCGTCAAATTGGGTTGACGTTGTTCCATTTGCAGCAAGTCTAGGGTTTGTTCTGCCAAACCTTCCCGTTCTAAAATCAGCGGTACTTCATAGATACTACTAGCATCTTGGCAATTGATCACACATTCTACTGCTACATCGCAAAATTCTGATAATTTTTGTTTCAAACCCACTGGAATAGGGCGATCGCTCCGACATACTAAAATATCTGGTTGAATGCCAATGGATCTCAGTTCTTTCACAGAATGTTGCGTGGGCTTGGTTTTCATCTCCCCCGCTGAGGCTATCCAAGGCAAAAGCGTGACGTGCAGATACAAAACATTTTGCCGTCCTACCTCTTTACGTAACTGACGAATTGCTTCTAAAAATGGCAGTGATTCAATATCACCTACAGTTCCACCAATTTCAGTAATTACCGCTGAAGGATTAGTTTCTTTAGCAACTCTAAGAATTCGATCTTTAATTTCATTAGTAATATGAGGAATTACTTGTACCGTTCCCCCATTATAGTCTCCCCGGCGTTCTTTATTAATTACTGACTGATAAATCAAGCCAGTAGTAACGCTGTTTAACCGAGACATAGAAGTATCAGTAAAACGTTCATAATGTCCCAAATCTAAATCAGTTTCTGCACCATCTTGAGTAACAAAAACTTCTCCATGTTGAAAGGGACTCATTGTACCTGGATCAACATTAATATAAGGATCGAGTTTGAGAATAGATACCGAATAATCCCGCGATTTCAGCAACCTCCCCAGACTTGCTGCTACAATGCCTTTACCAATACTGGAAACAACGCCTCCAGTTACAAAGATAAACTTAGTCATAGTATTTTCAATTTCTAGCAACTTCTAAAAATACATCCCATCTCTTGCAGGATAAAGCATCAGCATTCAGCTATCAGCGTTCAGAATTCAGTTTTTTAACTGTTACACCAAAGATCACTCACTATTCAATCATCTACCGATTTATCAAACATTCTGACTCCTGAACGGCAGTTACTTTATGCCGGGGAACCCGTCCACCGCACTGCCTCCTTCTGACTCCTGACTCCTGACTCCTGAATTCTTGCTTTTCATGCTTCATTCTTTATCCTGATATTGCCCATTGTCTCACAGTTACTATCCTGAAATCTTCTGTGTTTTACCGTGAAAAAAGTCTTAGGATTAGTAGTATTTAGTTTTCTGTTTACCTCCTCCGTTGCTTTGGCACAAACATCTCTCCTAGTAGTTTTTCCCCCAACCAACTACCAAACCAGTACAGAAAAAATATTTTTTATCGGTACAACACCACAGGATGGACAAGTTTTCATCAATGGTAGACCAATTACCTGCAACCAGGCTGGACATTTTTCTCCCAGTCTCCCTTTACAGTTAGGGGAAAAAGTGTTTAAGGTAAGTTACCAAAATCAGGAACGAGAGATTAAGCTAACAAGGCTGTCTACTCTACCAGAATTACCGCCAGGTTTAGGCTTTACCAAAGATGCTCTAACTCCTGCTGTCGATATTGCTAGATTACCGGGAGAAGTGATTTGTTTTGGTGCAATTGCACCTCCTCAAGCGAGTGTCTCTGTCAAGTTGGCTAATCAAATTATTCCCTTGTCACCACAACCTTCACAGGCGCAATTACCTGCTAATTCAAGTGTACTAACGGGAAAAAATCAGCCTACTACTTCTAGTCCTAACAAATATCAAGGCTGTACAACAGTGGCCAAAGTTGCCGATTTAGGACAACCTCTATTTAGTTTGACATTGAATGGTAATACTGCTACTCAACTAGGTCCAGGCAAAATCTCAATTTTGACACCTACACAACTGCCAGTTACTGAGGTAATAGCCGCATCAGGTGTGGTTCGTACTGGTCTGAGTACCGATTATTCTCGACTGGATTGGCAACAGGTGACTCCACAACAGGTCAAATACACCTTTAACCTCAAAAACCTCCAACAATGGGGGTATAAGCTGAAATACGACCATACAACCCTGGTATTGAGTTTGCGTCATGCGCCGAATATTCACACCAGAAAACTCCTGCCTTTATCTGGCATCAAAATTGTACTTGATCCAGGACACGGTGGTAAAGAATCTGGTTCAAGTGGACTGAAGGGGTATTTAGCAAAAGATGTAAATTTGGTGTTATCGAAGTTATTGCGGGATGAATTGGTGCTGCGTGGTGCAACAGTGGTGATGACAAGGGAAGATGATCGAGATGTTTCTTTGGTGGAACGTCAGGAGATCATTAGTCAAGAACAACCTGCTATTTCTCTTTCTATCCATTACAATTTTTTACCTGATGATAGTAAAGTAGAAAAAACTAGGGGGTTGGTGAGTTTTTGGTTTCATCCCCAAGCACACAGCCTCGCAGTATTTTTACATAATTACGTGGTTAAGAAACGTCTTGAACCTTCCTATGGCGTGTTTTGGAATAATTTAGCCCTGACTCGTCCCTCTGCTGCACCTGCGGTTTTATTAGAGTTTCGTTTGATGAGTAATGCTGATGAGTTTGAGGAGATAGTCAACTCTCAACAACAGAGGAAAATTGCAAAGACGTTAGCTGATGGGGTGACAGAATGGTTTAAGATGACAAAATAGAATATTGGTTATTTGACAACTTTCTGTCTAAGGGATTTCTAAGAAATAAATTATCTAGATTAACGAACCGCAGAGGCGCAGAGGACACAGAGAAGACAAGAATTGTTAACTGAACTGTATTGACTATTATTAAATTTTTTGTATTTTTATCGTGAAAAAACTTTTAGGATTAGCAATATTTAGCTCTATTTTCACTTCTTCCCTGGCTTTGGCACAACCACAACCATCGCTTTTAGTGGTTTATCCTCCAGCAAATCACAAAACCAGTACGGAAAAAATCTTTTTTATCGGTACTGCACCAGCAGATGGACAGGTTCTCATTAATGGTAGACAAATTAACCGCAGTCAGTCTGGTCATTTTGCGCCTAGTTTTCCCTTACAATTAGGTGAGAATGTATTTAAGGTACGTTACCAAAATCAGGAACGGGAGATTAAGGTAACAAGGCTTTCTACTCAACCAGAATTACCACAAGGTTTAGGTTTTGCTAAAGATTCTCTAACTCCTGCTGTGGATATTGCTAGACTACCAGGTGAACTAATTTGTTTTGGTGCGATCGCACGTCCACAAGCTAATGTTTCTGTTAAACTGGGCGATCAAATTGTTAATCTTTCACCTCAACCTGCAAAAGCAGAATTACCTGCTAATTCTAGTATTTTAACTGGGCGTAATCAGGCTACTATTTCTAATATTACCAAATACCAAGGTTGTACAACTATTGCCAATCCTGGGGATGTGGGACAACCTCTATTTAGTTTGACATTAAATGGTCAGACGATGACAGAAACTGGTAAGGGTAAAGTAGAAATTATTGCACCTGCACAGTTACCAGTTATAGAAGTAACAGCCGCATCAGGGGTTGCACGCACGGGTTCTAGTACCGATCATTCCCGACTGACACCATTACCAAAAGGAACAAGGGCAAGCGTTACAGGTAAAGATGGTGATTGGTTACGGTTAGATTATGGGGCTTGGATTAATAGTAAAGAAACTAAAATTATACCAGGTGCAGTTCCACCACAAACTGTAATTCGCAGTGTGGGATATCGTCAACTAACTGGAGTCACAGAGATACGTTTTCCCTTGCAAATGCCTGTACCTGTGACTGTGGAACAGAGCGATCGCAATTTTACTCTCACTCTCCATAATACCACTGCTCAAACTGATACCATTCGTCTAGATGATGACCCCCTCATTTCTCGCCTAGATTGGCAACAGGTGACTCCTCAACAGGTGAAATACTCCTTTAACCTCAAAAAGCTCCAACAGTGGGGGTATAACCTGAAATACGACAATACAACCCTGGTCTTGAGTTTGCGTCATGCACCGAATATTCAGAATAGAAAACCCTTATCTGGTATCAAGATTTTACTTGATCCGGGTCATGGTGGTAAAGAATCTGGTGCAATTGGTCCTACAGGGTATCCAGAAAAAGATGCGAACTTGGTGGTTTCTAAATTACTGCAAGATGAGTTGATCAAACGTGGTGCAAAAGTGGTGATGACAAGGGAAGATGATCGAGATGTGTCTTTAGTGGAACGTCAGGAGATCATTAGTAAAGAACAACCTGCGATCGCTCTTTCTATCCATTACAATGCTTTACCTGATAATGGTGATGCGGAAAAAACAAAAGGTTTCGGTAGTTTTTGGTATCACACTCAATCACATAATCCCGCAGTATTTTTACATAATTACGTAGTTAAGAAACTGCGTAAACCTTCTTATGGCGTGTTTTGGAATAATTTAGCTTTAACTCGTCCCTCTGTTGCACCTGCGGTATTATTGGAATTGGGTTTTATGAGTAACCCTGATGAGTTTGAAGAGATAGTTAACCCCCAAGAACAGAAGAAGATGGCTAAAACTTTGGCTGATGGGGTAACGGAGTGGTTTAAAATGACGAAATAGGATATTTGATGATGACTATTTTTTGTCATAATCAGGATTTACAGGATTTTTGTAATCCTCAAATGTCCAATTTTTTTATGTTGATTTAGTTGAGACTGGTAATGGGTAATTGCTGATGAAATTCCTGTTCTCATCCTGTTCATCCTTTAATCTTGGACATCCTGATTCTGACAGTTCCTTAATTATCTACGAAAATGCAAAATTGGCATAGTAAATAAACCCCAAGCCAAACCCGTAATCAAACCAAAAGGTGTAACAATGTAATTGTGAAAATCCCACAAACCAAAAACTTGCGCTGCTAATTCCAACGGATAAGCCATCATTAAAACACTAGCAAAAGCCGCACCAATCCAACCATATTGACTTAACCAAAAAGCACCTTTACCACCAGTCACCCCATAGAAAATCCGAGTTATCAACAAACCTGTCACCGTACCATAACAGCGCATACATACTGCCATAATAAAAGGTGGAGATAACTCCAAACCCATAGTAGGCTGCGGACATACATGATTACCCATAAAGTAAATGATGTCCGCAATACCCGGAAGCAAAAACACACCAGACGCAGCAAGAAAAGGAGCAATAGGGGGACCAAAAACCATCCCAGCTAACAGGAAATCAGCAAAAAAACTCACCCAATTAACCTGTAACCCTCTTGACAAAATCATCCTTTGCATCTTCTTACCTTTGCACGAAATATTTCTTAATCTATTGTATCTGGATCTATTCCCATTTCTCGTAATCGTGCTGCTAATTGTGCTGCTTTGCGTTCTGCTTGTTCAGCCCTTAATCTTTGTAATTGGGCTTCTTCTTTACCGAATAATAATAAATTACCATCTAAATTCCACCAGCGTAGCCAAAGTTGTTCAGGATTATTTAAATAACTTCCTTGCCATAAACCTAATTCTACGCCTAAAGGGGGAATGGGATAATGTCCGCGTTCGTTAGGCTGCATTTTTTGGTAAGAAAAATCTACCAAATGATAAACTTCTAATTTATCATTATTCACTTCATAAATGGCATAATAGGGAATACGAATAATGCGTTCATATACCCAAAATTTACCAGGTTTTTCACCTTCCTGTAAACCCGCTAGAGGAGTTGTATCTCGTTCTTCGTGACCATTACCACTAGCTAATTCTATGGCAATTAATGGGGGTATATATTCCCGCCATAATACATAAGAACGGCGAATTTTACCATCTAATCTTGGTGCTACATCAGGGACATAAAACCAATCTGGTGCGACTGTACCTTTTTCTGGTGGTTCTGTTTCGCGCCAATAAATCCCGCAATCTTGACCTATACAAAATTGTCCATCTGGATGTAACTTTTGTAAAGTTTGAATAATTGAATCTGTAATAATAATGCTTTGGGGATGTTCTTGAAAGTTTTTCACGAAAGTACCATCAGACTCTGGGAGTTGAGTATGATCAGGAAACTGTGGAGGTATGGAAATATCAGCCAGGGTTTCACTCATACTGTTTATAAGGATTGTAGTTGTTAGGCTAATTTTATAAATTATATCAGGGAACAGGTTTGAACGTCCTGAGCATTGTCAATCAATCAAAAATCATAAATAAATATGTCTACTTTATGAGATGGTCAATAAATAGTTGATATTCTCATTACGCAATTTTTAACTATCAAGGCTGAATTTAAGTGAATTTGACGTTATAAACCATGTTAAATTATGATTGTCTTAATAATCACATAGTCTAAATCTTATATGAAATCTTGGTACTGGGGTGCTACCTTGGGTTTTATCGCTTTATCTGTCACCAGTTGCAATAATAAACCAAAAACACCGGGAGAAATCGGCAACCTAGCGGGGGAAAGTGTAGTTTTAATCAGCTATGCAAATAAATCAGGACAAGGGACTGGCTTTTTTATTAGAGGAGAAGATAAAACAGTCTGTACAATACTCACAGCGCGTCACGTCGTCCCCGGTAGTGCGAAGTTGTTAATTAGCAAAAACCAAGAAACTATCGCGCAAAATACCCAAGTTATTAGCGTTAAACGGTTCTTGAACCAAGATTTAGCAGTTGTGACATTTAAACCTGATAGTGGAAGTTGTCCTTATAAAACTCTCCCCTTCGGTAACTCTGATAAAATAGCTTTGGGAGATGTTATCTACATCACTGGGTTTCCTGCTAATAGTCCAGATAGGCAATTTGTAGATGGTAAAGTTTCATTAATTTCTAGTCAAGCAGACGGTTATAAAATTTCTTACACTGCAACCACCGCAGGGGGAATGAGTGGTGGACCAATAATGAATATTTATGGTGAGGTGATAGCAGTACATGGACGTTCTGCACCAGAATTATTTAAACAAGCTGAACTTAAAGGAGAAGCAGCACCACCGGAACAGCAATCTAATTCACAACTTGGCAGTGATTCTTTTAAATGGGGAATACCGATTAATACTTATATAGCCAATATTAACCAAGTTCCAGCAGAATTGGTAGCAGAGCAAAAAGCAATAGATTTGGTTAATGAAGGTAATGATTATGCGGTTAATAACAATTATCAAGAGGCTGTTCAATCTTATGATAAAGCTCTGAATATTACACCTAATTTGCCGGAAATCTGGAATAATCGGGGTCAAGCATTAGAAAAAACACAACGTTATCAAGAAGCTGTTCAATCTTATGATAAAGCTATTGCGCTGAATCCGAAGAAGCCGGAAGCTTGGAAAAATAAGGGTAATGCTTTAGTTAAGTTAAAACGTTATCCTGAAGCTGTTAAATCTTACGATAAAGCTATTAGTATTAAACCTAAATATGCGGAAGCTTATACTAATCGAGGTCAAGCTTTAGAAAAGGCTAAACGTCCGCAGGAGGCAATAAAATCTTATAAAAAAGCTATTACTATCAATCCTGACTATGCTGATGCTTATAATTATCTGGGTTTTATTGTAGGTTCACAAAACCGTTATCAAGAAGCATTAATTTTTTTTGATAAAGCTATTGCTATCAAACCTGATTATTCTTTAGCATGGTATAATCGAGGTGTTGCACTAGGAGAATTAAACCGATACCAAGAAGCTGTAGAATCTTATGACAAAGCAATTCAGGCAAATGGTGAATGGGGTGAGTTGAATCCTGCGGATGCTTGGTATAATCGAGGTATTTCACTAGTTAATTTAAAAATATACCAAGAAGCGATCGCATCCTACGATAAAGCTATTGCTATTAAACCTGACAAATATGAAGCTTGGAATAATCGAGGTGTTTCACTAGCTAATTTAAAAAGATACCAAGAAGCGATCACATCCTACGATAAAGCTATTGCTATTAAAACTGACGAATATGAAGCTTGGAATAATCGAGGTTCTGCCCTAGATGATTTAAAAAGATACCAAGAAGCAATCGCATCCTACGATAAAGCTATTGCTATTACACCTGACAAAGATGAAGTTTGGAAGAATCGAGGTGTTTCACTAATTAATTTAAAAAGATACCAAGAAGCGATCGCATCCTACGATAAAGCTATTGCTATTAAACCTGACAAATATGAAGCTTGGACTGGTAGAGGTATTGCATTGGCATTATTGGAACGTTACGATGATTCACTCAAATCATTGAACAAAGCAATTAGTATTAAGCCTGATTATCAACCAGCAATTGAACTTCGCAAGCTGGTATTACAACAACTGGGACGGTCAAATTAAATTTGAATTTAAAACATAAAAATAAATTCCTGTATTTGTATTTCCAACGCAGCATAATTACAGGAATTAATTATATTCTGCACAAAAAAATCACTTTGCTTTCACCTTCAGGTCATCTTCAGCCAGAAAATTTTCCACATTCACCTGAGACAACTTTTCAGGTTGACTTCCACCACCAGAACTTTGAACTACAGTTCCCCCAGTTCTGAGTGCAGTTGTCATATCTAACAGGGAATTATAACCATCAGCACCAGGCTTGAGAGTCACCAAAATATTACAATTTCTAGGGTCAATTTTCGTGATAGCGCAAATTACAGATTGCTTAGGCGTATTTGGGTCAGGACGATGACTAAAACCAATTAAACCACCTTGGCGAAACTTTTCCAAACGTTCTGTTATTTCTTCACAGCGTTTCTCACTATTCCAGTCTCCACCAAAGCTGTTAACCATCCTCAACCAAGGCCTTCCTATTTTGCCATTAGAATACATAACTGACCAAACCTGACCACCTATCTCTGGTGCAGGTACGTAAACGCAAGAGAAAGCGTCCTCTTTACCAAATACTTCTGGTACTTCTGAAGTCGAAGCAGTGTTAAATGAGTAAAACACAGTTAAAATCACAACACCGATAACAGACCCAATCCCATAAGCAATCAAATGTACCCTGTTAAATCTAGACATAGAAACACTCCACATCCGCACGTAGCACTGATATTATTAATATACGGCATATATTAGATTTATTACTGAAATTTTATAATTGAGAAATATTAAGATTTACCAAATAACATTGTCTGAATCAGGATGTCCAGGATTTAAGGATTTTCAGGATTTTGATCAATGAAAATTTTGATTTTTTTCTTTCTCCAATTCCAATAATACCTTAGCTACATCTTCAGCAATTTCTATGGCTTCTTGTACTGTTTTACCTTCTGCCACTAAGCCTTGTAAATCATCACTTGTAGCTACAAAATATTCTTGTTCATCTTCAATAAATCTTTCAATTTTGAGTCGAATTAGCGTTTGCATTTAGTTAACCTTGATAGTGAGTACAGGAATAAATGGTACTGTTGATATTATATTTCTCCGCGTTCTCTGCGCCTCTGCGTGAAAAAACAAAGACACAAAAACCCTTTGCGTCTTTGCGTCTTTGCGTGAGAAAATTCTTAACCTACCTTAGCAACATAAGGACTGGTCAACTTATCCAACTGCTGCACCAACAAACTCAAAAACAGACCCACATCCGTCACCACACCAACAGATTCAATTGAACCGCGATCGCTCAATTTCGTCACTACCGCTGGGTTAATATCCACACAAACCATCTTCACCCCTGCTGGAGTCATATTCCCCACCCCGATAGAATGCAGCATAGAAGACAACATCAAAATCATCTCCGCACCTTCAATGATTTTAGAATATTCCTGTTGTGCTAAAATCAGGTTCATTTGGGTATCTGGTAAAGGTCCATCATCCCGAATTGAACCAGCGAGGGAAAAGGGAATGTTATTTTTCACACATTCATACATCACCCCACTTTTCACTACTCCCGCATCTACAGCTTTAGCGATGCTACCAAAACGGCGGATAGTATTAATTACCTTTAAATGATGTCGGTGGCCACCACGCACAGCTACACCGCGCTTCATATCCACACCCAGGGATGTTCCCAGCAGGTTTTGTTCCATATCATGGACAGCGATCGCATTTCCGCCCAAAAGACCCTGTACGTAACCTTCTCGAACTAAGCGACAGAGATGTTCACCGCCACCTGTGTGAATCACCACTGGTCCAGCCGTGACAACTACTTTACCACCGCTATCCTTAATTTTACGTAATTCCCAAGCCACTTGTTCAACGACTAATTCCACCCGTCTTTCGCTGGAAACACCGGAAGACATAAAGCTGAATTCCTGGGAGTTGCGTTGTTCTCGTGATTCGGCTTTGCGGATGGTGCGAATACCTAAAACATCAACTACAACGCGATCGCCTATTTCTAAATCACGCAATAGTTTACACTTAGCTACTATACCATTAGCAGTTTGAGAAATGGCGATCGCTCCATCCATGCGTTGATTCTGCACTTTCAGCCATTCCCCATTTACCCGGATTTCAGTGGGATAAATCGTGCTGACATAGAAATCATCAGGAGCCACACCCGCTTGGATCACAGGTTCTAATTTAGCATCCCGTTCATCTTGGGGTAAATCAACCGCACCCAAATCAATCAACTGAGATATAATCTCTTCCATCACCTCATGGGATGGTGCAGATACCCTAACTTCAGCCGCAGATGTACTTTGACGTTGTTCTCCCAAGTTGAATTTGAGAACTTGGAAACTTCCCCCCATTTCCACAATTAAATCTAAAGCGCGGTTAATTAAACCTGCATCTAGTAAATGTCCTTCCATGCGAATGACACGACTTTCTACAGATGCGATCGCGTGAATTTCTTCACCAATAGGTTCTGTTACCCGCAAAGTCAAGCATTTAGCCGCACCACCAGCTTTGAGAAATTCTGTTAATGGTGTTTCAATAACTTGAAAACCAACTTCAGCCAAACGTGATTTTAAATTATCACTGGCTTTGTTCATAATCACGATGCTTTCCACATTCACCGCATTACAAGCGAAGTTAACAGCATCAGCTTCTTCAATAGCGATTCGCTTTTCCGGTGCGACGCGCATTTCTATTACACGGTTAGAGTAGGAGTCAAACGCACCGGGATAATACAGCAAATAACCATTTGCCAAAGGACAGAAGCAGGTATCAAGATGATAAAAACGCTCATCCATTAACCGCAGAGAAATCACCTCAATGTCCAGCCATTTAGCCAGGTAGGGGTGAGAATCTAATTCTGACCGAAAACCGTATCCAGCCCATAACCACCGCCCTTCTCGGTCTAAGAGTGCGTCACCAGCACCTTCAAAGGGCAGGTCTTTGGGAAGTGTGTAAACATTAAAACCATTATTTTCAAACCACTGTTGAAAATACGGTTCTTCACCTTGGCGTTCTTTATGTAAAAAGCGGCTGAGAACGACGTTTTCACCGAGAACTAAACCCGCATTGGCACTGAATACCATATCAGGCCAGCCTTTTTGGGGTTCAACTAAATCAACAATGGCATGATTTTTGATAACATTGTATAATTTATTCCATTGTTCCACAGCGCGATCGCGTGAGGATTTGTGAATATTCCCTTCCATCCACGGATTAATCACATAATCTACATCGTAATGGTCGGGAGCGCACATCAAAAACCGAATTTGGGAAACCATAAAAAATTTTACTTCGCTTTTCAGTAATCTCTTCTGGATACAGAGTTTTGGTGTTCTACTTCTGTCAAATCTGCTACTTTATCGCTACCTTCTGTTTTTGGTAGGCTTTATCTGGCGATCGTTCCTATTCTATTACCACTGGGGACAATGTGAGAAAATAATGGAAAAAATGTGTTATTGGAGATGTTATAGTGTGGCTAATAACCGTTTAGAGAAAAGCATAGATATTGAATAACTATTTATGAATACTGAAAACCGAAAAGGACTTAACGAGGCTTTTGCTGTTTTTTTTGAAAATCCCAGTCGTGATTCACTACGTAAATTATTAATTGATCATACAGGTGAACATGATGATTTAGATTTTAAAAGTGAATTTGAATTAATTGCTCCGCCAATTTTAGCCAAACATATTATAGCAATGGCAAATAAATCAGGTGGTGTAATTATTTTTGGAGTTCAGGAAACAGAGAATGGTAAATTTGAGTCTGTAGGAACTGAATTAAATGATAAAACTCATTTTTTAAGAGATATTAATGCTTATGTACCTGATAAATTAAGTTATGAGGTAATTGATTTTAATTTTAATGAAATTGAGTATACAGAAATAAAAGGTAAATCATTTCGAGTAGTTATTATTGAATATTCACCGGAATATATTCCTTTTCTGTCTAAAAAAGATGGGGAAGGTATCAAGAAAAATTTGATCTACGTTCGGAAAAATGCCAGTTCAGATATGGCTGAATATAATGATTTGCAAGATATTTTTAATCGTAGGTTAGAAACAAGTTTTTCATCTGCTAGAGAAATATCATTAACACAGCATTTCAAAGAGCTAAAAGAGATTTATTCACTAATTAAAAAGGGATTTTGGTATGATCCTACTATTTTCTCTAAAATTGACCTAAATTTAAATTGCGATTCCTCCTCAAAATATATAGATAATCCTAAATATCCAAAAGAAGATTATGATGATTTTGTGGTGAGAATGTTGACTTTGAAAAAATCAGTAATCGAATCAATAATAAAATCAGATAAATTTTTTAGATAACACACATAGCACCCAGTTTCACACGAGAGATGCTGCATTAACAGTCTTAATAATAATTTTTTAATTAATATTTATTCTCTTTTTAACTAGTTCACAAAGTTGTTGAAAATCATCAGGCTGTTCACTAAGAGGCCTTCTTAATAAATCCTTAACAACAGCATTTGTTGCATCTTTACCCGTTATTCTCTTCCCGCTGGTATCTTCCACTATAAAACATTCATTAACAACGGTAGACAATAGTTTTTTACCTCCCATTAAATTTATCCAATTACCATACCCAATTTCTAAATTTTCGCTCTCTCCATAAAATTCATTAAGAATTATATTTAGTTTCTCCTCAATATTTTGTATATTTGTATATTGACATAAATCTTGTTGACGTTGGGAAAACTCCGGTATTTTTGTGGTTAAGTTTCTAATTGCATCTTCTTTAGTTTTAAAATCATTAACTTTATCAAAATTCTTAATCCACTTCTTTTTAAATTCTTCTCTACAGCCAATTATGACGCTATTCGCAGCTTCAAAAAAAACTCGTTCACGCGCAACCCGTAAAAGACACTGTTCTATTTTTTGACGATCACAATTAATATAAGAACTTTTCATTAAATAATCTATAGAAAGAAAATAATTTTCAATTTCTCGTTTCCTCCATATTAATAAATTATTTTTTGTTTCATCTGGAAAATTAGACCATGTACTTTCAACTTCTTCATTAGAACAATAATCTCTATCAATAATAAAATAGTATTCAGGGTGATGTGGATGCAAAGCTTCTGCTGCACTTCTGATATGAAAAGATGCACCAAGGGGTTTAACATCCACAAAAATATCATTATTAGTAAAAAGTGTATTTATGATAAAAGGATCGATTGAATTATCATCCTTACCTTCTACAAATATAACGTGACTAGCTCCTTGTTTAACCTTCTCCGAACGAACATTAGTTGTAACTTTAATCGTCATTTGATCCATCTCCACCAGATGATAGGAGAATACGTCTATCAGCATCTACTGAATCAAAAATATCCTCAGAATGAGTAGCAATAATATATTGGTTGTTTGGTGCAAGTTGATATAAATTATGGACAAACCGACGATGCCATTCTGCATTAAGATGTAATTCAGGTTCATCAATCATAACTATTCCCGGATAACGATCTGTATATTTCCAAATCAGAAAAAGAGTTGATATGATTTCTTTTTGTCCAGAACTTAATCCGTCAAAAGTAAAAGATGCACTACCATTTGTTGGAGTAATTCTAAACTCAATAGTATTATCCGGCGATGGACGTAACTTTTCAATAGTACCAGATGCGTATCGGCTCATTAATTCATTTAATGTTTCTATAACTCTCTCCGATTCAGTATCATCTATATTTTCAAACAGACCACCTCGACTCATTAATGAACGCAAAATTTCTAGTTTAAATGTGCTGATAGGAAGCTCTGCTCTGACTCTTTTTAATCTTCTATATGACTTATCTTCAACCATCATTCCTAGTTCTAAACCACCTTCTTGAATTTTTCTATAGCTATGAAAATAGATAAAATGTGGAAGTAGAATTGGTTCTGGACTCAAACCTACTAACGAATAAAAGAATCTTTCGATATTATCACTCGTATAAAATAACTGAAAATGGTTTTGAGTTAAGACTTGTTTAAATGCTGAAGTATCAGTATTAATTTTAAAATTGCCAGTACGAGAAATTTGTAAATTTACGCTAAATTTTTGATGATCAACAAAAAAGTCACCACTAATATTTGCATCTTCTTCACCGCCTCTAATTAAGAGGTCAGGAATATTAATGGAAATACCAGGTGAAAGAAATCTATTCAAAGATATTTTATCTTGAGATGCTGCTAAAAATAGCAATGCACAAGACTCTAATACTGATGTTTTGCCCAGTCCATTACGACTACCCATGACGATGATATCTGGATCACCTTTTAATTGTGGGACTGGAAAATTAAGCTCAATATCATCTAATCCCTTAAAATTTCTGATTTTTAAATTTCTAATCTTAATAGATTTATGTTGCTTATCAGATTGAGTGTGACCTTTATTAATTTCTATTTGATCAGTCATACACCTGTTCCTCTTTTCTTTCTATATCAATTAGATTAACTAAGATATTCCTTGATTATTCAACCTCATACCAGAAGATTAGTCCAAAAATAAAAATAATTTGCACCAAATACCTATTTTAGTCCGAACGCTCACCCGTAGAGTATGCTAACAAATTTTAATGGGATTTCTACTGTTATTTTGGGTTTGAATGAAATTGGTGGCAACACTGAGATTAACTTTGGTGATAAAACTCTGGCTATCCTTAATGGTATTACGAGTTAAAATGTTAATATCACCCAATTTGTAATTTAAAGCTGGTGATAGAGATACTTACTGTTAGATTGTTAACATAACGATATGTAACAGTTTTTGTAACTTCTCCCTGAAAGTTAATTTCCGTGCCATGATGGGAGTTGAGAAGTAATTCGGCGACGGCGTTTGTTTTTAACATTGATGGTTTTTTTCCTTTTGGTATTTACAGACTTTTCTCCGAAACCTAAATCTCTACACTCTTATGATTTTGGAGAAAAGCTATGTCAATTTATGTAGGCAACCTCTCTTATGAAGTTACCCAAGATACTCTAACTGCGGTTTTTGCAGAATATGGTTCTGTAAAGCGCGTTCAACTACCTACTGATCGTGAAACAGGAAGACTACGCGGTTTTGGTTTTGTGGAAATGGGTACAGAAGCAGAAGAAACAACTGCTATTGAAGCACTTGATGGTGCTGAATGGATGGGACGTGATTTAAAAGTGAACAAGGCCAAACCCAAAGAAGACAGAGGTGGTTCTTTTGGTGGTGGTAATCGCAGTGGTGGTGGCGGTGGTTATAATCGTAATCGCTACTAAGATATAAAATCAAGCCTTTTTGCTAATGCACAGGGTTTAGAAATTTAATTGAATTTAGTAACGGCTTAAGTATGACAAAATAACCATACTTGAGCCTTTTTAATTGATAATTTCTGGATAATTTGTGATTACGGTTCCTCAGACACCTGCACAATTAATTTACCCATTTTATCACCATCAAAAAGTTTGAGAATTGCCTTTGGTGCATTTTCCAAACCTGCAACAATTTCTTGAGTATATTTAATTTTTCCCTCTTGTAACCATTGTCCGATATCCCGAAAAGCAACATCAAATTGTGGAACATAATCGGTGACAATAAAACCTTGTATTAACAAACGCTGCATTAAAATCTGACTAAAATTATAGGGACCAGGTACAGGTTCTTGAGCATTATAAGTGGAAATCAAACCACATAGAGGAATGCGTGCATTTAAATTAACTTGTGTCAAAACAGCGTCAAGAATTTCCCCACCAACATTCTCGAAATAGATATCAATACCATTGGGACATGATGCAGCTAAAGCGGGAATTAAATCAGCGGTTTTATAATTAATTGCAGCATCAAAATTGAGTTCTTCTAATATATAGCGACATTTTTCATCGGAACTGGTGATCCCCACCACACGACAACCTTTAATTTTGGCTATTTGTCCCACCAGGGAACCGACAGCACCAGATGCGGCTGAAACAACTACGGTTTCTCCGGGTTGGGGTTTTCCTATATCCAATAGTCCAAAATAAGCAGTGCAACCAATAAAACTCAGAGGATGCAAAAAAGCCGTGAGGGGGACTGGTAAAGGTTGGGGTAGTTTCGTGAGAAAAAGAAGGTTCTGAGGGGAAATTAGGGCGTAATCTTGCCATCCTAATGCTCCAGAAACCAGATCCCCTGGTTGAAAGTTGGGATTTTTCGACTCTTCAACCACACCGACAACCAAACCGCGCATCACTTCCCCAAGTTCCACAGGTGGCATATACTGGGGGCGATCGCTCATCCAAATGCGATTGGTAGGATCTAAAGAAAGATATATACTACGTACCAGGATTTCACCATCTTCAGGGTGAGGAATTGCTTCTTCCCGATACTCAAAATCACTTTCTTTGATATCACCTACAGGACGAGATGCTAAACGCCACTGACGATTTATGGATTTTTTCATAAATTTGATTATCCCAGGTTTGAACATGAAAATTATCCCCTATGGGGATGATTTTGGCACATTGGCAGAAATTTTTTCTAAAACTTAGCATAATGATGGGGCAGCACGTAAGCGCAAACTTAGTCACAAAATGTTAATTTGGAAAACTATGACTAAGTTAAACTGCTCTACATCTACCAATGCCTTATCTTACTACTGCTGCGGAAATCCGTTCCCAAATCGCTAAATATACCAAAGCACAAACTTTGTGGATAGATACAGAAGTTGCTGATTACAAAAGTCGCAATCCTAGATTATCGCTGATTCAAATATTAGATAATCCTCAAGATATGACTGGTGACAGTGTTTATGTTTTGGATGTACTAAATCAGTCTGATGTGGTTGCTGATTTTATTGAGCAAATTATGATCAATCCGTCCATCGAAAAGGTTTTTCATAATGCTAGTTATGATGTGAGATTTTTAGGCAATAAAAAAGCCGAAAATGTTACTTGTACTTTGGCAATGGCGAAGTCAATACCCTATCATATCCTACCGTTGCCTAATTATCAGTTGAAAACTCTGGCTACTGTACTTTGTAATTTTCACGATATTGATAAACAGTATCAAAGCAGCGATTGGGGTAAAAGACCTTTGACTGATGACCAATTAGAATATGCTTATTTTGATGGTATTTATCTAGCTCAAATCCATTTGCAGTTATTGGCTTTACAGTCCCAAATTACCACAGTCCCAGAAACAGAAGATTTATATCAACTTTCTCAAAGATATACAGAAGTTGAACAGCAGCGAAAATTGATCAATTCCGAATTTGATTATTTACAAGAACGATTAAAAAAAGCTATGCAAGTTCAAAATATATCCGAAACTGAATATTGTCAGCTGTCTGGTTATGAACGTAAATCTGTAAAAGTTAAATTTACTGAATTGGTGCGTTTGGTGGAAAGTCAAGATGTTGATTTGGATTTTCCCATTACTCTGACTGAAAAACTGCAAAAAGATTTAGGCAGAAATTTGGAACAATTAAATGTAGATATTGAAACAACTTCTGTTTGGCGATTAATTACTAAATCTCAGGAAAGTGATGTTAATGATGAGTAAGAGAGGAATTTAAATTTATTCCTGCACAAGAATATCCCCGATTTATTCAATAATTTCCACAAGTCGGGGAACTGAATTATGATGTTGATAAAAATGGTATTGATCTGAACAATTTACTAATTTAAAAATGAACTTATTTATACATTAATTTTTCGAGTAAATGGTTAGATTTTAAAAAAGTTATGAATGGAATCTAGAGAAGATGATGAAAGCTTGTTAATTGAGTTAATACTAGCAGTAGCGGTGGTAATTTCCGGGAAGTAAAAGAAATAAATTGGATTTTTGTAATCTTTTACTCCGGGTATGAAAGCGGTTTATAAGAACTTATGAAATGGCAGTTATTGACACACAAAGAGCAAGTGCTAGGTAGAATATTCAAAATAGTAGTGGCTACTGGGTTAACTGGAATTTTATGCGTTTCTTGCAGTCAAAATAAGGAAGTTTTGGTGACAGAAATAGGGGTTAGCCCTCCCAACCGACTGACACCTAAAACATCAAAAGCTGGAGAGTTCTATATCCAAGGACAAAATCAGCACGCTAGAGGTAATTCTCAAGCTGCTATTGCTGCTTATAGTAGATCAATTAGCCTGAATTCTGAATATGCGCCGGCGTTTAAAAGTCGGGGGTTAGCATATTTTGATATTGGTAATAAAGAAGGTGCGATCGCAGATTATAATCAAGCATTACGTCTGAATCCTAACGATGCAGAAACCTATAATAATAGAGGAAATGCCCGTGCATCTTTGGGAGATCAACAAAATGCGATCGCAGATTATAATGAAGCAATTCGCCTAGCGTCCAACTATGCCGAAGCTTACAATAATCGAGGAAATGCCCGTTCTGCCCAAGGAGATAAAAACGGGGCATTGCAAGATTATACACAGGCTATTAGTATAGATCAAAACTATTCTGTTGCCTATAATAACCGGGGAAATGCTTACGCGTCTCAGGGAGATCAACAAAAAGCGATCGCAGATTACAATCAAGCTATCCGCCTCAACCCCAACTTTGGTCCTGCCTATAATAACCGAGGCAACGCTTTTGCTGCTGCTGGAGATAAACGCAGTGCGTTACAAGATTTACAACGGGCAGCAACCATCTTTGATAAAGAAGGTAACAAAGAATTGTATCAACAAGTGATGAAAAATATTGAGGAATTGGGGAGATAGCTAATGGGTAATGGGTAATGGGTAATGGGTAATGGGTAATGGGTAATTAATTTAATTTTTCCCAATCACCAATCACCAATCACCTATTCTTCAAAATTAGGAGTACGTAAATCTTCAACTAAAGCTTGAATATCTGCTGGTGGTGGTGGAGTAAAACGGGAAACTGTGATAGTGACAATAAAATTAATTACCATCCCTAAAGTGCCGATACCTTCAGCAGAAACTCCAAAAAACCAAGGTGTCATTCCCGCAAATTTCACACCAATAATATAGATGATGGTGAAAATTAAACCGGTTAACATTCCCGCAATTGCACCTTCGGCATTTGTGCGTTTATCAAAAATTCCTAATACTATCACCGGGAAAAAACTAGCAGCCGCTAAACCAAAAGCAAAAGCTACCACCTGAGACACAAAACCAGGAGGGTTTACACCAAAATAACCCGCAAGAACTAAAGCAAAACCAACAACAACTCGCCCGACAAATACCCGTTTTTCTTCCGAAGCTGTAGAATCAAAAATGCGGTAGTAAACGTCATGGGCAACAGAACTAGAAATTACCAGTAATAAACCAGAAGCTGTTGATAATGCAGCCGCTAAACCTCCAGCAGCAACTAAAGCTATTACCCAAGCTGGGAGTGCTGCAACTTCGGGAGTAGAGAGAACAATAATATCATTGTCGATGGTAATTTCATTAGTTTCTTTGTTAGGAGTTAACTGCAATTTACCATCTTTATTTTTATCTTCAAATGTGAGCAGTTTGGTCTTTTCCCATTTATTTGCCCAGTCTAATTGTCTAACTTCTTCAACAGTATGATCGTGAAGAGTTTGAATTAAATTGTAACGGGCAAACATGGATAAAGCCGGGGCTGTGGTGTAAAGAATGGCAATAAATAATAAAGCCCAACCTGCGGAAAATCTCGCCGCCCGCACATTAGGAACTGTGTAAAACCGGACGATAATATGTGGTAAACCAGCAGTTCCTACCATCAAAGCAATAGTGATGAATAGGACATCTAACATGGTTTTATTAGCAAAAGGTTGGGTATATTCTTTAAATCCTAAATCCACCTGAAGTTGATTTAAATTATTAGCAACATCACTAAAGGTAAATGCTAATTGCGGAAAAGGATTTCCTGTTAGTTTATCTGCAATAGCAATGGCAGGAATTAAATAAGCTAAAATCAAAATGCAATATTGGGCAACTTGTGTCCAAGTAATACCTTTCATTCCTCCCAAAACTGCAAAAAAACCAACGATCACAATACCAATGATTACACCAGTATTAATATCAACTTGTAAAAAGCGACTAAATACAATTCCTACCCCACGCATTTGTCCGGCAACATAGGTAAGAGAAACGAAAATTGCCGCGACAACTGCAACTAAACGAGCGAGATTTGATTTATAGCGATCGCCTACAAAATCTGGTACTGTATATTTACCAAACTTGCGTAAATATGGGGCTAATAATAAAGCTAATAAAACATAGCCACCAGTCCAACCCATTAAATAAATTGAACCATCATAACCCAAAGTAGAAATTAATCCAGCCATCGAAATAAACGAAGCCGCAGACATCCAATCAGCCGCAGTTGCAGCACCATTAGCAATAGAAGGAATACCCTGACCAGCAATAAAGAAATCCTTTGTATCCTTGACCCGTGACTGCCAACCAATGTATATATAGAGTGCAAAAGAAAGTCCTACTAAAATAATCGTCCAAAGTTCAACTGACACCGTTTATCCTCACTTTTTTTATTTTTTGATATTATACTTGCGGTCTAATTTATCCATTTGGAAAGCATAGGTAAAAATCAAACCTACAAAAATCAAAATTGACCCTTGTTGTGCCATCCAAAAGCCAAAAGGTAAACCAAAAAACCTAATTGTATTTAATGGTTGAACCAATAAAATGCTAAAAACAATTGAGGCTAAAGCCCAAATAATTAACAGATTTCTGATTAAAGCAGTGTTAGCACGCCAATAAGCACGGCGTTGTTCTTCATCCATTGTTTTTATCCTGGCTGCATCATAGATAAGTTCAATCAGCCGTTATTATCTAACCTGAATCCGTTTTTTTATGTTAATTTTTTTAACGAGTTACTTTTGATGAAATAAAATCTTTTACGATATCATAGTTGATTATTTAATACAAAGCACCATAAATATGATAGATTCAAAAAATCCTGTATCTTTCTTAACTTTATTATCTGCGTCCTAACTTCCAATCTTCACCACCAGGTAACTGAGTTAAATAATTATCAACCACTGCGGGTAATTCCTTAAGAGAATAATTATAAGTAAGTTGTAATAACTCTCGACTTTGATTAATAATTTGTTCCTGATTTACCATTTCCGCCAATTGAAAAGGACTGTAAACACCATTTAAAACTTCCACACTTGCATCACGAATTGCACCATCTAATTCATCTTCAATATATTCACTCCATTCATTTTCATTGATGTAATAGGATTTTTTATTTTCCTTGAGATTGAGTTTTTTAATTTCCCTAATTGCATTCCGAATTGAAGCAGCCCAAGAATTGGTTAACCTCTGCTCAATTTGATTCTTAATCAAATGAATTATTAGCACCTTGATAAACGCTTGAATATTGCGTAAAATTGCTTGTTTACTCATCCCCTCCAACTCATCCACAATAGCTAAAGCATCAGTATAACGCTGTTCCAAAATACAATTTCTGAGGTCTATTAATTCCTGGGTCATTTTTTACTAACCTCAAATTTACTGCAAATACCCTTTTAGTATAACATATTCCTACTTAATTATTAATTGATTTGTACTTATTAACATTCATAAACTTTTATCAGATAAAAATTAGGTAAAACCAGTTACATTGATGTAAAATACTAACGGATAATTTTTCATCTGTAAACTGTCTCATCATAATTTTGCTAATTTTAGAATCCCATGTACAAATTTGATTTAGTTATTTTTGATTGTGATGGTGTGCTTGTAGATAGCGAGCGCATCACCAATACTATTTTTGCGGAAATGCTCAATGAACTAGGGTTGTCTCTCACTTTAGAAGATATGTTTGATACGTTTATGGGAAACTCCATGAAACGATGCTTAGAAATTATCCAAGATATGCTCCTTAAACCTGTACCAGATAATCTTGTCACAGAATATAAGCAAAGAGTCGCCCAGGAGTTAGCAACTTCATTACAGCCAATTAATGGAATACACGATGTTATCAAAAACCTTGAACTTCCTTATTGTGTTGCTTCCAGTGGTGAACATGAGAAGATGCAAATCACTTTAGGAACAACAGGTTTACTACCGTATTTTTCAGGAAAAATATTTAGTGTGACAGAAGTTGAACGTGGCAAACCTTATCCAGATATATTCTTATATGCAGCTAAAGAAATGGGATTTAATCCTGAAAAATGTGTTGTTGTTGAAGACTCACCCACGGGAGTAAAAGCTGGAGTCGCAGCAGGTATGACAGTATTGGGTTACGCATCAATTATGAAACCACAAAAACTTCTAGAAGCTGGTGCATCTCTTGTATTTGATGATATGAAACAGTTACCAGAACTGCTTATCAATTGATAATTGTTTCATTTAAGGGTTAAAAAAATCTTTAAAACTTTCTTTATGAAACTTCGCCTAATTTTTTAATCTTTTGTTTTTACCCCTTGGTGGAGTTTCAATACTATTCGGTTAAGAACTTTTGTAGGTTGGGTTGAACAAAGTGAAACCCAACATTTACAGGTATTTGTTGGGTTTCGTTCCTCAACCCAACCTACGTATTTTTGTTTTTTAGCCTTAACCGAAAAGTATTGGGTGGGGGTTGAGTATTTATTGCTAAACCCCTACAAAATATTACGAAATTACCTAACTCACACCCACAGGTTTTTTACTGTAATATTCATTTTCCGCATACACACTAATTACAGTATCACCAACCACAAAAAATGTACCTTCCTGCTCAGATTTAGAAAACTGCAAATCAGGATATTTACTACCAATTTCATCCGCAGTCATCGCTTGAGAATTCATTTCATCAGGTAACAAACCCGTCGCACCAATATAAAATACTAAAGGTGAAATTTGCTCTCGATAAACCTTTTCAGTGTAACTCTCTAACTTCTGTTTTGCTGTTGTCATCGCGTTGATAATTTCCTGTTTATCCACAGGTGTACCCGCGTGTTTTGCTTGTAATAATAAAGCTAAACTTCCAGCACCTACCAAGTTTAAAATTTCCCCAACTTTACCCGTTGTTTCTATTCCCAGAAAATCATCAAAAATCCCTTTCATCAAATCATCTGCTTTTGTAACTTTACTTCTGGAAGATAAAGCTTTAGCACGAAAAGCAATATTTTCCTGAAACGCTAATTCAAAAGTAGGTTTCTTGAAAATTTCTCCAGTTTCTGAATCGTAAACTTCATATCTTTTATCAAGAAACTGATTAGCAGAAGACAATTTACTCAAATTGAGAACTTCTAAACTGCCAATATCAATTTTATAACTCACCCTTGAATCAACAGTACCATCAGATAAAGCCACTTTCAAATCTGTATACTCGTTAGTGGTGGGAAAATTCAGATACAGACTTTTAGAAAGATAATGTTTTTTCAGTTCTTCAATTTGCGCGGGAATAAATACATCTGACTCTTCCCGTAAATGAGCAGATAAAATACTCGTTAAAGCCTTAATTTCTGCTAGTTGCTTAAACAAACCTTCCACACTGCCATAATTACCTTCAAAACTCACCAAAGGTAAATCAGCTAATTGCAGTGTATATTCTTTTTGAAAATCAAATTCTTCCCCATCAATAACCCCTACTGCTTGTAATTCATCAAAGGCTTTTTTACTGCTGATTTTCACTTTTAAAGCCTTAACATTAATTTCTCCATCACTGACAATGGTATAATTATTAAAAGTCGTTAAATCATTTAATAACACACCTGCAACTTCAGTAATAGGGGTTTTATCTTCCGCTTTTACCAACTTTACTTTTTGGGTAATCAGCATATTAATAGTCGCGGTATTGCGGTTAATATCAAAACTCCCCATCTGCACATAATCACCAGGTTCAATATATTCTATTTCTAACCAAGGTTTGATTAATTCCCCATTTTCTCCCCGCGTACCATTAACCCGCTTAATACCCTTTCTCTGGTAAGTTGCTTTCAGATGTTTGAGGTTAATAATGATATGTTCTCGATGTTTGGATAGAATATCAATCAATGCCAAAACTGAAATTTTATCATTAACTTTGACATGATCTAAAATTTCATGTTCAGCTAAAACATGAGGATAAAAGATGGCAATTTCTAAATCTTTGGTAAAATCAGCAATGTCTTCATTTGTTAAAGCTTTTGCGTGTCTTGTGGTTAAGGTTGCATTGAAGGTACTCGCAAGCGCATATTTCGCAGTATTCAAATTTCCATCTGCTAAATTTGCTTTCGCAAACAGATAAACTGAAATATCATTTTGAACAACAGGAACATCTGTTAATTGTTCATAAGCTGCTTTGGTAATTTGCTTATATTTATAGATATATCCCTCATCTTCTGGTTTCAAACCAAAAACTTTTAAAGTTTGATTTGTGCCATTAATTTTTTGAGCAGTGGGAGAAAAGAAAACTTGATAACTGTAGTCACTAGCTAAGGGTTCTTCAATAACTATTCCCGTTGCTTCTTTCAACACATTTCCGGTGTTATACAAAGCATCATAAACTTCCTTAATATTGCCAGCTTGGATACAAACACCAGAAACAGAATTAGCAATTTTCGCCAAAAACTTAAAATCAGAAGAGAGAGAATAAGCAATAGTGTTAACAAAAACTTCCTTGTTTTTCAAATCATTACAAATTCCCTCTATTGCTTTAGATTCAGAATTAAAACTGCTATCATTAGCATAGCCGTCACTGTGTAAAGTTATGGCTGTTAATTCATTAGGACGAATCAATTCATTAGCTAATTTTAAAGATTGAGAAATACAAGTTGCACAAGTAGCACGAATAGCTTTAATATCAGCAATGTAATCTGAATCTGGCTGCATGACCTCTTGAATAGGTACACGCTGAAAATGACAAGTTAAATCACCTTTAGAAGAATAAGAAATCAGCGTGACAACTAATTCTGAGTTGCTGTATTCATCCAGCGTCAAAAGCTTGATTAAGGTTTCTTTTAAAGCCTCAATATCATAATACATTGAACCGGAACGATCAATGATCATGATACTATGGGCAATCATTTTTTTAGGAATCGCATCTGGTTTAATTTCCAGTTTTATTTTTTCAGTTAAATAGAAAGCTTTTTCCTTACCTGCGAGATTATAAACAGCAAACTTGGTTTTTTGACTTGTCATAATTTTGCCGATGGTAATTTTACAAGGAATCTTATCCAGGATAAATCAATTTATACCTGATTGGGGTGATGTTGTAATATGTTGTAAAGACTATGATGTATACTGAGAAAACTTTTGATTTTCTCTACGTTAATATAGTACATGAATACTATAGAAATGTCAAGGGAAGGGGAAAAAGCTTCATATTGCTTAATTTTTAGGTTGCAAGCAGAGTTAGAGAGGTTTTACTAAACATCTCTACATTTTGTTGATGATTGTGCCAAAATAAACATAATGATTCTTTAGGTATTTGTAACCTATGGTTTGGCAAAAGGGTGATAAATTACAGAGTGGGAGATACGTGATAGAAAAAGTCCTGGGAGAAGGTGGTTTCGGGATTACATATCAAGCACAGCATACACTTTTAAAACAGTGGGTAGTAATAAAAACCCCCAATGAAAGCCTAAAAACTGATTCAGAATATCCCAATTATGTGAAAAGATTTATTCAAGAAGGACGGAAATTAGCCAAACTTTCTCAACAACCACACCCGAATATTGTCCGTGTAACTGAATTATTTGAACAAGGTAAAACATATTGTTTAGTCATGGACTTTGTACCTGGTGAAAGTTTATTTAATTTAGTCCAAAAACAGGGAGCATTACCAGAATTAAAAGCCGTAGAATATATCAAACAAATTGGAGAGGCTTTAATTTTTGTCCATCAACAGGGTTTAGTACATCGGGATGCACACCCTGGTAATATTATGGTACAAAAAAATGGTAAAGCTGTATTAATTGATTTTGGAATTGCTGGGGAAATAATGCCCCAAGATGGATATTTTACTTCTCATCATCCTGCTAATATTGCTTTTGCACCTTATGAACAAATGGGAGGAAATAGACAAATAACGATTGATGTTTATACTCTTGCTGCTTCTTTATATTATGCGGTTACAGGTAAACGTCCTGAAAGTTCGTTGGATAGAAAGTTATATAATAAGCCTTTAATTCCTCCTAATAAATTTGTTGTTAGTATTAGTGATGAGTTGAATCTGGCAATACTTAAAGGTATGAATCTAGAGGCGGAATATCGTCCGCGATCTATGAGAGAATGGTTAAAGTTATTGCCTGATTTTAGTAATCAAGTTTATCAGGGTAGTCAGAAAATAGAACATCAAAATATTAGGACTGAGAAAACTTTTCCTGTGATTGTAGGTGTTAATAATTCTCAACAACAAAATAAAAAAATCAATAATATTCCTTGGTTTTGGTTAGGAATAATGAGTTTCTATTATGCAATAATGGGTTTTTTAGCAGCAATTTCTTCAGTTTGGATTCTTACTTCTACCATGCCTCCGGCTATGAATTCAGGGTTGGTTACGGCTTTGGGTACTGATGCTGTCATTTTCCTTGCAGCTTTTACTTTGGCTTTTCCTTGGGATGGATCTCCGGCTTTAGTTTTGGCCTTCGCTGGAGTTATATTATTATCCTGTCTTGAGATAGTCTTAAAATACAGTTGGGTCACTTTTGTTATTTATATTGGGTTTTGTATTTTGCATTTACTCGTCTTTTGTGCTTATTATTTTACAAATAAACAGTTAAAAAAATCTTGCAGAAAATGGCATCAATTTTTAATCATACTTGGCACATCTTATTCAAGTATATTTTTAGGCTGGTTATTTTATCAAATCTTCCCAGTATTCACACGATTATCTTGATATTATAAAATAATGAGATAATTTTTCTAGGAGTAGGCTAATGTTTCTTTACCACGGCACAAGTTTTGAATATATTGAGAGAATTCGGAGTCAAGGAGTTTTACCCTCCAGAGAAACCAAAAAAAGTAATTGGAATACTCCTGAATCAAACAATTATGAATCAAGAAACGACGCTGTTTATTTAAGTGATGCTTATTCACCATATTATGCCTTTCATCAATATTATAAGCGTTTACTAGAATACTATAAGCGTTCAATAGAATTGAATTCCTTAAACTTGAAGCAAACCTCAAACAAATTGACTACAGTAAGCTCGAAATTAGCTTTAATTGAAATAGATACTAATTCTTTAGAACAAGATAAGTTCTACCCTGATGAAGACTTTTTAGTAAAGTCAAACCTGCCTTGTAAAATAGGAGAAACGGAAGAAGAACGCATAGAGTATTTTAAAGAAAATTTAGAATACTATCAAGATTATTTGAAAGATAGCCTGGAAAAAATGGGCAACTGTTGTTATTTTGGTGTAATTCCTCCAACAGCGATTTCTCGCATTACAAAATGGTGCTGTAAAGACGTTGATATTCTCAAGACATTGAGTTATGATTATGTAGACCATAAAGGCGTTTTTCCCTTTTATGATCAGGAAGATAGTCAAATTTTACGCTTGCTAACTCAATGTTTTGCAAAGCGAGAATTTCAACTAGATGAACTACTATTTTTATGTAAAACAAAGTTTAAACTGGATGATAATTTTGATTATGATAAAACTAAAGATATCCTCATCCAAGAAATTGAAAAAATTGAAATTGTCTGTGATAAAGACTGTGATACAATATAATCGAGTTCCAAAAATCTAACTACATCAACATAAAAAATATGAACAACCTATCAATTCCAGCGCAAACATTACAGGAAGCATGGGAAAAAGGTGTACAGCAAGGTTTAACCCAAGTTGCTGTAAATATGTTACGAGAAGGTATTGATTTAGATTTTATAGTTAAACTAACTGGACTGCCATTAGAAGTAGTTAAAAATTTACAAGCTGTTGATATAGATGATGATAAAATAATAGTTAAAGAATTTTTAGAAATCAGTGAATCATCATTAAATAAAGTGTGGCTTAACCCAGAGGAAGACGAAGCATGGAAGGATCTATAGAACATTTAATTAAAGGTGATGTGATATCTGTTCCTTTTCCTTTCTCTGATACATCTACCAGAAAAAAACGACCAGCTTTAGTGATAGCAGAATCAGACAATAATAATATTATAATTTGTCCTATTACCAGTAAACCAGGACGAGATTATGAAATTAAACTAGAAGATCAAGATTTTAGAGTTGGCAAATTAACTTTAAGTCCTTGCTATATTCGCCCTAATATTATTGCGACGGTTGATAAAAGTAACGTAATTCGGTACATTGGAAAACTCAAAGACGATAAACTTCATCAAGTGATTAGTACAATTATTGAAATTATAGAAAAGCCATCATCACCACCACCAGCATCAAAAGCTTGGGAAAGAAGCAAAAAACCAAAATGAGAATATCTATATTAAATTATCTGCGTTTATCTGCGTTCATCCGCGTTTAATTTTGCAAATTCTAATTTATTCAGTACAAACAAACTATCCAAATATCAAGTTAAGATCAAGAAGACTTTACACTTCTTAACTCTGAGGGATATGGCGCGAGATTTACGGGTATTTATTAAAATTCTGGAAGAAAGAGGACAATTAAAGCGAATTTCCGCTTTAGTTGACCCAGATATGGAAATTGCGGAGATTTCCAACCGGATGCTGCAAAAAGGTGGACCAGGGTTATTGTTTGAAAACGTCAAAGGTGCATCCTTCCCCGTTGCTGTCAATTTAATGGGGACGGTAGAAAGGATATGCTGGGCAATGAATATGGAACACCCAGAGGAGTTGGAAACTTTGGGTAAGAAGTTAAGTATGCTTCAGCAACCCAAACCCCCGAAAAAGATTTCTCAAGCGATAGATTTTGGTAAGGTGCTGTTTGATGTTGTCAAAGCGAAACCGGGAAGGGATTTTTTCCCCGCTTGTCAACAGGTAGTGATAGAGGGTGATGATTTAGATTTAAATAAGTTGCCTTTAATACGTCCTTATCCGGGAGATGCCGGAAAGATTATCACGCTAGGATTGGTAATTACAAAGGATTGTGAAACAGGTACGCCAAATGTGGGTGTGTATCGTCTACAACTGCAATCTAAAAATACCATGACCGTACATTGGTTATCGGTGCGGGGGGGTGCGAGACATTTACGCAAAGCGGCAGAACGTGGTAAGAAGTTAGAGGTGGCGATCGCTCTTGGTGTCGATCCTTTAATCATTATGGCAGCAGCCACACCCATTCCCGTAGATTTATCAGAATGGTTATTTGCGGGACTTTATGGCGGTTCTGGGGTACAATTAGCCAAGTGTAAAACGGTAGATTTGGAAGTACCCGCCGATTCAGAATTTGTTTTAGAAGGAACTATCACCCCAGGGGAAGTTTTACCCGATGGTCCCTTTGGCGATCACATGGGATATTATGGCGGTGTGGAAGATTCGCCGTTAATTCGCTTCCAGTGCATGACTCACCGCAAAGATCCAATTTATCTTACCACCTTTAGCGGTCGTCCACCCAAAGAAGAAGCAATGATGGCGATCGCCCTTAACCGCATCTATACCCCAATTTTACGGCAACAAGTATCAGAAATAGTTGACTTCTTCCTACCGATGGAAGCATTAAGTTACAAAGCAGCAATTATTTCTATTGATAAAGCATACCCCGGACAAGCAAGACGAGCAGCTTTAGCTTTTTGGAGTGCCTTACCTCAATTCACATATACTAAATTTGTGATTGTTGTTGATAAAGATATCAACATTCGTGATCCGCGTCAAGTTGTCTGGGCAATTAGTTCCAAAGTTGACCCTTCACGGGATGTATTCATATTACCAAATACCCCCTTTGATACCTTAGATTTTGCAAGTGAAAAACTCGGTTTAGGGGGGAGAATGGGCATAGATGCAACCACCAAAATGCCCCCAGAAACCGAACATGAATGGGGTGAAACATTGGAATCTGATCCCGATATTGCAGCAATGGTAGAAAGACGCTGGCAAGAATACGGTTTAGCAGATTTAAAATTAGGAGAAGTTGACCCCAATTTGTTTGGTTACGATATGAAATAGGTGATTGGGGATTGGTGACTGGGGACTGGGGACTGGGTTATTTACCTCCGTTTCCTCCCCATCTCCCCATCTCCCCATCTCCCTATCTTCTGGATATCATCCTTGCATCCCAAGTATAGAAACCAATTTGGTTAGGAACTCTAGAAAATCTACCTGTACGATGACCTCTAGATAATTCATTGAGAACCTTATTTTTCACCTCTCTAATTTCCTGATCATCAAGTTCTCCATAAATGCCATTGACGATTTCATTTACACCGAAAACTCGACCTCGATGTTGTTCTAAGAAAGAGGTGAGAGCATCAATTAAAAATTGACCCTCAAATTGTTTAAGCATCGGGACATCTGTTGTTTGTGGTGAAACAAAAGACTTCTTCTTTTTATTTTTAGCACGGGAAGATGAACCGTTATGATGATTGGGATCTAACAGACTTAAAGCCAGAGTATAACAACCAGGTTCGTTAGGAATAGCAGACCAATAACCCCTTTCTCTACCTTGGGTAAGGGAAGATTGAACCCTACCTTTAACGATTTTAAAGATAGTTGACTCTAACTCACCGTAGAGCGATCGCACAATAAAATCTATATGGCAAACAGTACCAGCATATTCGTGCAGCAGCATTTTTAGAGCTTCCATCCGAGTCAGAGATTGATATTGGGGAAGCATAGGAATTTCAGCCCCCTTAGTGAAATGATCATAACTCTCTGAAGAGGTATTTCTGGGATGAGAAACTTCTAATTTTGTAGCAACAGAACTTGAGCCATTTGTTTTCCATTTATCTGAGTGAGAAGGTTCTGACTCTAGAGACTCCAACAAGTCTAAATTAGGCTGCTCATCAGATGATAAAAACAAACGTGAACCTTGTTGATCACCAGCTTCTAATTGTGAAATTGGTTCATGTTGATCAGAATAAGACCAAGGAGACAACAAAGCTTCCACATGATCCAACTGCGATCGCGCTTCAATAAATAGCCGTTGGTACTCTTGTGCAAGACCAGCATAATAGTCTCGTAATTCCAACAATGGACTAATGAATACCTCTGACGGAGGTTGTAATTGTTCTTGGGTGTTCATATTACTTCAATTATTCTAAATCAATGTCGCTTTTGTAATTCATCGCACGAGGTTTGACTTTTCCTAATTCCTGTGATGATCTTTTCGGAGGTTGAGGAGGACGGCAGCTTTCACAATATAAAGGTCTAGGTCCAAAAGTTTCCCGTTTAGTTGCCTGATTACATTCTTTACAGACAAAATTAAAAACACGAGTGTGAATCTGTCTTTTATGCGCTCTAACAGTATATTCTCTCACATCAATCGTTTTGGTAGCCATAATTAAGAATTGCCCAGTTCTGTACTCTTAATATAGCTATTCAAGCAAACGAAACTACATCAGTGTGTGTTTTATTGTAAGTTTTATTCAAATCCTTAAAATCAAGCCCAGCATAGTATAAAAACTTTAATTGTCACGAATAAACAGCGAAGCAATCTTAAATCATGAGATTGTTCCGCTGTTGATGGTTTCCTGACAATGACCATTCATATTTAACGAACTCTTTTCTACTTTTTCATCCCTACCTAGTGATAATCTGGATAACTTTAGTTTTTAAAGCATCCTCCTGATGGATGAAATAAAAGGATGATTTTGTTCATCCTTCGTAATTTATGATTCAGGCTTTTTGTTACTTATTTTCCACAAAATCAGCATCAATCACATCTTCACTCTGACTACTTCCATGACTACTTCCATCAGGACTTCCCGCTTGAGCATAAACCGCACTACCAATTTGCATCAAGGTTTGCTGTAATTCACCGCTAAGAGACTTAATGCGGTCAAAATTATCTTGATTGATAGCTGACCGCAAATCCTTGACTAACTCTTCAACTCGACTTTGATCAGTAGCACTGACCTTATCACCCAAGTCTCGGATTTGTTTCTCAGCTTGATAAACTAAAGAATCAGCCAAATTCTTGGTGTCAATTTGTTCACGTCGTCTTCTATCTTCCTCCGCATGAGATTCTGCATCCCGCACCATTTTTTCGACATCCCGCTTATCAAGAGTAGAAGCACCAGTAATAGAAATTGACTGCTGTTTATTAGTAGCTTTATCCTTAGCAGTAACTGACAGAATACCATTAGCATCAATGTCAAAAGTCACATCAATTTGTGGTACACCTCTTGGTGCTGGAGGAATACCATCAAGGCGAAAATTACCTAAACTCTTATTATCTTTAGCGAATTCTCTCTCACCTTGTAAAACGTGAACTTCTACATTACTTTGACCATCAGCCGCAGTAGAAAAAATTTCTGATTTCTTCACTGGGATAGTAGTATTGCGGCCAATAATTTTAGTCATCACACCGCCAAGAGTTTCCACACCCAAAGACAAAGGAGTGACATCAAGCAGTAAAATATCTTTGACTTCACCAGATAAAACACCCGCTTGAATAGCTGCACCCACCGCTACAACTTCATCAGGATTCACACCTTGACAGGGGTCTTTAGCCGTCATACGTCGCACCAATTCTTGTACAGCGGGAATGCGAGTAGAACCACCAACTAAGACAATTTCATCAAGTTGAGCATTTGTTAGTTTTGCATCTTGCAGTGCTTGTTGGACTGGTTGACGACAACGATCTAAAAGATCCCCTATCATCTCCTCAAATTTACCCCGTGTCAGCATCATATCCAAGTGTTTTGGACCTGCTTGGGTAGCGGTAATAAAGGGTAAATTAATATTAGTTTGAGTGGCGCTAGAAAGTTCAATCTTGGCCTTTTCCGCAGCTTCTGTCAATCTTTGTAAAGCTTGTTTATCTTTACGTAAATCAATGCCTTCATTACTTTGAAACTCATTAGCTAACCAATCAACAATCTTTTTATCAAAGTCATCACCACCTAAATGAGTATCCCCACTCGTAGATTTAACTTCAAAAACACCATCCCCAACTTCCAAAATAGAAACATCAAAAGTACCGCCACCAAGATCAAATACTAAGATAGTTTCATTTTCCTTTTTATCCAAACCATAAGCCAAAGCTGCTGCTGTTGGTTCGTTGATAATGCGAAGAACATCTAAACCAGCAATTTTACCCGCATCTTTAGTAGCTTGGCGTTGAGAATCGTTAAAATAAGCAGGAACTGTAATCACCGCTTGAGTAACTTTTTCCCCTAAATATTTACTAGCATCATCAACCAACTTCCTTAACACCTGGGCAGAAATTTCTTCCGGTGCAAATTGTTTATTTACTGCGGGACAATTGAGTTTTACATTTCCATTACTATCTCGCAGAGTTCTATAAGAAACTTCCGTAGCTTCATGGGTGATTTCTTCATATTTTCTCCCAATGAAACGTTTAACAGAATAAAATGTATTTTCTGGGTTCATTACCGCTTGTCGTCTAGCAATTTGACCTACCAAGCGTTCCCCGCTTTTAGTGTAAGCGACAACTGAAGGAGTAATGCGTTGTCCTTCAGAATTGGCAATTACTAAAGGTTGCCCTCCTTCCATCACCGCAACACAAGAATTAGTAGTTCCTAAATCAATTCCTACTACTTTGGCCATAGTTTCCCCCTGGACTTGAGTAGAAGTTTTTATCTCGTTCCCAGTCTCAGACTGGGAATGCTATTCAGAGTCTCTGACTCTTTCTTCATAAACACAGAGCCTTGATAATTCATTCCCATTCTCTCGTTCCTAGTCTCAGACTGGGAATGCAATTACAGAGTCTCTGACTCTGCTATCAATCAAGGCAGAGCCTTGAAAATTCATTCCCATACAGAGTATGGGAACGAGAAAATAGCTAAAAAATTAACCGAGATTAACTTTGAAAGCTTTTTGTTTTTCCGGTTCTGCTTTCGGCAAGTTCAACCGCAAAATACCATCTTTATATTCAGCTTGAACTTGTTCATGCTGCACAATAGAAGGCAATGGTATTACCCGTTGGAATTTACCATAACGAAATTCTGAACGAGTGTAACCTTCTCTTTCGGTTGTAGTTTCAGATTTCCTTTCACCAGTAATAGAAACAGCTTCAGGAGTTACTTCAACGTTAACATCTTTAGCTTCTAAACCAGGTAGTTCTAGTTTCAATTTAAAAGCATCATCAGTTTCTTCCAGTTCAGCCGCAGGAATAAATGTTAATCCTGTTCTTTCACCTCCATCACCTGGTATCATTCTTTCAAACAAGCGATTCATCCGCCGTTGGAGGGTATCAATTTCGCGGAAAGGGTCCCAGCGTTCAAGTTCGCGGAATGGTTCTAAGCGTTCAATATCGCGGATGGGGTCCCAACGAACTAGTGCCATATCTATCTCCTATACAATGCTGTATTTGGCTGGCGGAGGCTTAATTTCAAGCTTCACAGATGGCAAACAATACTCGTATTTTTTAAATCTTTGACTGCGTGAAGCTTAGTCTTTTGCTTCCTAAATAAACAATAACACCAAGATTTTAATTTAGGATGTTCGGTTTTATAGATAGGTTAATGGCAATAGCCGTACCTGTTTTATCCTTTCACAATTTGTTACAAAATTATAGATAATAAATACATCTTTAGATAGTTGTGAATCTGTCTAATTTTTTTTTAGATAATCTTGAACAATTGCATGCAGATAAACACAAATGAAGAAAGTGATAAATTGTTCACTTCCCATACAATTAATATTGTTTCTGTATTTGTTGATAAATAGTTTTTAGTAAAAGCTTTTCATGAGAACGAATAAAAAAATGATTGCCTTCCAGCTTATGTAAAGAAAAATTAGCAAGAGTTTGTTCTTGCCATGCTTCTAGTTCATAATCAATAAATTCTGTATCTTGCAACCCACCAAAAACACTAATAGGAATATTAAAAGGTGGTTGATGTGTATAAACATAAGTATCTAAAACCGTAAAATCAGCCCGGAGAATAGGTAGAAAAATTTGGATCATTTCTTGATTTTCCATGACATCATCAGGAGTACCATTATAATTGCGGATTTCTTGCCAAAACTCGGCATCTGGTAAGTTGTAAATTTTTCTTTTTGTGGGTGTAACTTGTGGTGCGTTGCGAGCAGAGATAAATAAATGCAAGGGAGTCAAATTATACTCTGATCGTAGTAACCGAGTTAATTCAAAGCTGACAAGTCCACCCATACTATGACCAAAAATAGCAAAAGGTTTATCTAGATAGGGGATGAGATTTTGGGCTATTTCCCTCACCAAAGGTTGCATTTCTGTATAGAGAGGTAATTTAATTTGTCTTCCCCTTCCAGGAAGTTCTATGGGACATACTTCGATGGTTGGAGGTAAAGAATTATGCCAGGTACGAAATATCATGGCACTACCTCCTGCGTAGGGTAAGCAGAATAAGCGTAATTCGGCGTTGGGGTTGGGCTTGGGACAAGTTACCCAGGAGTTGAAGGTGGTTTTGGTGGTCATGATGGGGTTGAGGTGGGGATAATAAGATTTAACTGGGTTTTTTAGATATATTCACTGTCAGACAGTTAGTAGATATATTATCAATATGTTTTGCAAATGTATATTCTGTGTCTAAATTCAAATCACTAGAATTATTTACAGGTGCTGGGGGTTTAGCGATGGGATGCACTCGCGCTAATTTCCATCATCAAGCACTTGTGGAACGAGATAAACATAGTTGTCAATGTTTAGGTGAACAGACATAGAAGCTAACTGGGGAATCATACCCCAGCAATTTTTGGCTTATATTGTTCTACTTCTTAACTCAATAATAATTCATCACGGTTGTAAACAACGGTGTAACCTTTCTTTTTCGCCAATTCAACTAAATTTAAACCATCAGTTCTTTGACTTTTTTCAGCAGTAGTGTGTCTTCCGGCTATTCCTTTGGGAAGATACCACATTTCCCCACCACCTAAAATCACATCTGCACCAGATTCTACTATTTGTTTGGTGATATCTGCAAAATTACGACGACTGGGAGATTTTGCTAAAAATGCCGCTGTTCCCGGTTCATGAATCATGCCAGAATTAATAATAGCGGTAGCTTTACCCGCACTCATGGCTTCTTCCATAATTGTCTGCGGTTTCCCAGAAAGTACCACTATTGGTTTACCGTTTTCATCCAAACCGAAAGAGTCAGCATTTACCTTTACTCCGGTAGCATGAGTTACTGCACCACCATTGGAAGTTGCGGAGAGTTGGTTTTTCATGTGTCCCAGGTAAACAGCCAAATTTGACATTTTATCCCAGTTTAATCTGCCATCTGCACCTTGAAAAAGTATTCTGGTAGCACCCCAATGAGCCGCACTTGTACCATCTGGATGTATAAAGATAACATTACCTTGGATAGAGGTATTATTGGCTAAGAGATGTGGTGTACAACTCAGGACAGATATCAAAGCCAAAAGTAAGAAACCGATAACTTTTGTATTCAGTCTTCGTAACATTGCTTTACATTTAAAGTATTAGTACAATCAAAAAGCTTGTTTCACAATTCATACTCTAATGGGTGATGATCAAGAAATCGTCATCACAAGCAAAATTCTATAGCAGCAAAATCACTATGCAGACAATTGATAAAAAGTCAACTAAAAAAACTTGGGCAAAAGCCATATCCCAACCAGCAACCGAATTTCCTCCCACGCAATTACCAATTATTGCTGGTAAAATTCCCGATGGGTTACGAGGTACACTTTACCGCAATGGACCAGGAAGACTAGAACGGGGTGGTGTGTCAGTAGGACATTGGTTTGATGGAGATGGAGCTATTTTAGCTGTCCATTTTACCGATGCAGGTGCTACCGGGGTTTATCGTTATGTGCAGACTGCTGGTTATAAACAAGAGGAAGCAGCAGGAAAATTACTGTATGGCAATTATGGCATGACTGCACCGGGAATAATTTGGAATCAGTGGATAAAACCAGTAAAAAATGCTGCTAATACATCGGTTTTGGCACTTCCCGATAAACTTTTAGCTTTGTGGGAAGGTGGAAAACCTCATGCTTTAGATTTACAAAGTTTAGAAACTTGGGGTGAAGATGATTTAAGTGGTTTAACTAATGGTTTAAGTTATTCTGCACACTATAAACAAGATGCTATCACAGGAGAGATTTTTAATTTTGGTGTTACTCCGGGATTAAATGGCACATTGAATGTTTATAAAAGTGACTATTCAGGCAAAATTATCCAAAGAGTTGCCTATCCTCTGAATGGAGTACCATTAATTCATGATTTTGTTTTAGCAGGAGAGTATTTAATATTTTTTATTAACCCTGTTCGTCTTAATTTAGTTCCGGTGTTATTAGGTTTGAGTAATTATAGCGATTGTTTAGAGTGGCAACCCTATTTAGGTACTAAAATTATGGTATTTGATCGGGAAACATTATCTTTAGTGAGTCAAGGAGAAACTGAACCTTGGTTTAATTGGCACTTTACTAATGGTTATGTTGATGATAGTGGTACTGTAATTGTTGATTTTGCTAAATATGCAGATTTTCAAACTAATGAATATTTGCGCCAAGTAGCAACTGGAGAAACTCAAACAGTTGCTAAAACCATCTTGACGCGGGTACAAATTAATCCGCAAACTGGCAAAGTAATAGAAATTGAAACTTTGTTAAATAGAACTTGTGAATTTCCCTCTGTTCCTGCCAAAAATGTCGGTAAATTCTCTCGTTATAGCTATATGTCTATTTTTCGGGCAGGAACGGATATTGAGGGAGAAATTTTAAATTGTATTGCTGGTTTTGATCATCAAACTGGAACGTTGACAGAAGCAAACTTAGAAGAAAATCTTTATCCTTCTGAACCTCTTCATGTTCAAGATACTCAAAACTCTGACCAAGGTTGGGTGTTGACAGTGGTTTATGATGGTAATACGGATAGTAGCGAAGTTTGGATATTTGATAGCCAACGCTTGAACGAAGAACCAGTTTGTAAACTCAGACTACCCAATGTTATTCCCCATAGTTTCCACGGGACTTGGAAAACTAGGGAATAGAGAATATTTTTCTTTCTCCTGACTCCTGACTCCTGACTCCTGACTCCTGACTCCTTGAACTCATAAAATGATTTAGGATTCTTAATATATCTTTATACAATGATTCGATGTTAACACTACAACATCCCCAGAAAACAAAACCAGGGTGGTCTTTGGACGAACGAGATCCAAAGTTCATGGAAAGTCTCATGCCTGTATTGGGCATTTTATACAACTACTATTTTCGAGTCCAAACCAGTGGCTGGGAAAATATCCCAGAGGGAAAAGTCCTTGTTGTTGCTTCCCACAATGGCGGTTTGGCATCCCCGGATACATCTATGATGATGTACGACTGGTTACGTCGGTTTGGTACGCAAAGACCAATTTACGGTTTGATGCACCCGAAAGTTTGGGAAGTTTTTCCCCCAGCAGCAGAAATGGCCATGAAAGGTGGCGCTGTTATGGCTCATCCGAAAATGGCTTATGCGGCTTTTCGTGCGGGTGCTAGTGTGTTGGTTTATCCTGGAGGTGCGGAGGATGTGTTTCGACCTCATCAAATGCGGGATAAAATCTATTTTGCTGAACGTCGGGGTTTTATTAAGTTAGCACTGCGGGAAAATGTCCCTATTGTTCCGGCTATTTCCTGGGGGGCGCATGATACCCTGATTGTATTGGCTGATTTATATAAAATTATGCAGCAATTGCACCAGTGGGGGATGCCTTGGCTGTTTGATGTTGATCCTTTGGTGTTTCCTGTTTATTTGGGTTTACCTTGGGGTTTAGCGGTTGGACCATTGCCGAATATTCCTTTGCCAGCGCGTATTTATACCAGAGTTTGTCCACCTATTGTTTTTGAACGCTATGGAAGAGAAGCCGCCAGCGATCGCAATTATGTTAATCAATGTTATGAATTAGTGAAAAGCCAGATGCAGCAAGAGTTAGATAACTTGATCAAAGTAGCTAATAAATAAGGAGTCAGGAGTCAGAAGGAACCTGTTCCCTGTTCCCTGTTCCCTGTTCCCTGTTCCCTTCAACCAATTGGAAAATTACCAGGGTTGACTGCATGAATAAATTCACTACCTGAATGTGGTCTTCCGCGTTTATAAGCAGCTTCTTCTGGTTTTCCCCAACCCATCTGCAAAATTAATTCTAAAAAGTTCGAGTTTTCCCACTTTAAAAAACTTGCCCATTCTGTTCTTTGGGCAATTCTTTCTACATCTAAAGTATTGATTTTTTCGTGGAGTTTGCCATTACTCACACTCAAATATAAATCCATTTCCGCTGTAATTTGATCCCAAAATTCCAGCATAGATTTTTTTGCAGATTTCAATATTTCCAAATCAGAGTTTAACGCTATTAACTGCGCGTCAACTTCTGGATAATGCAAAGTTTTACCTTTCACCGTCAAATCTTTCCAAAGAATACCAGAAACTTGATTTTCCCGTTGATATTCATGAATAGAAGCTTTAAAATCTTGATAGGCAGTAAATTTTTGTAGTCCTTCAGTTGTGATAAACTGATCTATAACAGGATTGCCAGAGACTTTCACCTCTAACTTTAGGCGTTCTCCTTTCAAGCAAGCTAGACGTTCTGCTGCTAAAATTTCGATGAGTTCCTGGGTAGTATAAACTTTGTACATCGCGGAACAACCTAATTATTGATTAGTTAGTGGTCATTAGTCATTAATCATTCATCATCTGTAATTTAAATATTATCTCCTGACAGCAACAGAAATGCCGTATCAGAACAAACGAAAAATTCATAACTTTATCTGCGTTTATCTGCGTTTGATCATTATTAAAACCTAAACCTAGAACTTAATATACTTAAAAAAGTAGGGTGGGCATTGCCCACCATCACTTAATCAAAAAATTACTAAATGCTTACAGATTCATTGACACATAAACCTCTACTGACTTAACTCACTGCTATATTCATTAAATGAACGCTGCTTAAACTCAATTGACTGATCACGAGGTAACAAATTAAACACTTCTCTAAATTTGTTGTCTATCTCTTCAAAAGGTACTTGACCTTTTTTATTCAAGATTACATTACCCGACTGATCAAAAAGAACAACTTGCGGTACAACTCCTGAATAGTAGTATCCTGGTTCTGTGGGGTCATAGCTTTCCTTGGTGGGGATAGTATCCACATTGATAGGGATAATTTCCGCAGCCCGTCCATAGAATGCTTGTGTTTGAGAAATAAAGACCGCATACTGTTTACAATCGCTGCTATCATCAACATAAAAAGCCAGCATTGCGGGTTTATGTTCTGCTAAAGTTTGCGCTAGAGTTAGTTTGGAAGGAACTAGGGAACCATTCCCAGCAAAAACCACGAAAATATTACCTTCGTATCTGTCATCCTTCATACCTGCAAAAGCTGGCTGTATACCTATAATAAACAGGCAAAGCAGCAATAATAGGCATTTTGTCACCAACTGTCGCCAGTTAGCAATTATTTTAGTTTGTAAAAAAAGCCACTTTATGCTATTCATCAACAGAAACCTTATTCAACACTTTGCCTAGATATATAATTACATCTAGCTGCTATTTTTTAACCATGACTTTTAGTGGTCTTATCACTCATAGCAATTTAAAATTTTTAATGTCTGGTATTTTTTGCCAAGATTCGCTACACTGGCAAGATTAATTTTGTAATTAAAGACTATTACTTAACAACTGCTGTGGGAAAGAAAATACAACTTATAGATAGGGTTCGACTGGGTTTAGCAGTATCAATTGCTAAAAGTGTCACATTTTTGGTACGTTCTCTGGGTCTTGGTGCTGCTAGTGTATTACCAGGTTCTATTGCACGACGCATTGAACCGCGACTTTTACAGTTATTGAGTCAGCAGGTAAAAAACGGTGTAATTTTGATTGCGGGTACGAATGGGAAAACCACAACCGCGTTGTTATTATGTACAATTTTAGAACGTACAGGTTACAAAATTGCCCATAATTCGACTGGTGCAAATTTAGAAAATGGTTTAGCGACTGCTTTAATTGAAAATACCAGTTTATTAGGTTCTTTAGATGTTGACTATGCAATTTTAGAAGTTGATGAAAATATCGTTCCCAAGATTTTAAAACCTCTGCAACCAAGAATTATTCTCTGTTTAAATTTATTCCGGGATCAACTTGATAGATATGGGGAAGTTGATACTATTAGCAAAAAATGGACAAAGGTTATTTCGACTTTACCAGAGGAAACGGTAGTTATTCCCAATGCTGATGATCCGACTTTATCATATTTGGGTCAACAGTTAAATCAAAAGGTGTTGTTTTTTGGTTTAAATGAACCAGAACATTATTTAGAAGCAATTCCTCATGCAGTAGATTCTATTTATTGTCCCAGATGTGGACATTCTTTAGATTATCAAGGTGTTTATCTTTCTCATTTAGGAGATTTTACCTGTCCTAGTTGCGGTTTTAGTAAGAGTAAACCAAGTTTAGAAAGTAGTGAATGGTCACAAATTCTCGTTGGTTTATATAATAAATATAATACTTTAGCTGCTGCTACTGCTGCGAAAGAATTGGGAGTTGATGAAACCACAATTAGAGAAAGTATTAACAATTTTCAAGCAGCTTTTGGACGTGCGGAAGATTTGGTAATTGATGGTAAAAAAGTGAGAATTTTGTTATCTAAAAATCCTGTAGGAACGAATGAAACTATTAGAGTAGTTACACAAAGTACGGATAAAACTACCTTGTTGGTTTTAAACGATCGCACACCTGACGGAACAGATGTATCTTGGATCTGGGATGTTGATACAGAAAAATTAGTTGAAAGAGGTGGAACATTGGTTGTAAGTGGCGATCGCGTGTATGATATGGCGTTAAGATTGCGTTATAGCGAAAAATCTATTGACAGTAAAATTAACTTAATTGTCGAAGAAGATTTAAAGAAAGCTATTAACACAGCATTAGAACATACACCAGCAAATGAAACTTTACACATTCTTCCTACCTATTCAGCAATGTTAGAAGTGCGCGAGGTTTTAACGGGGAGGAAAATACTATAAAAGTCAGGAGTCAGGAGTCAGGAGTCAGGAGTCAGAATTAGAGATAAAATAGATCCCCTATTTCACCAAGAAGTCGGGGATCTAAATAAACTCAGACTAAATAACTGGTATTAGGAACAATTTGAAAAAACGCATATTCATACCAAGCAGTCCAAATAAAACTTCTAACCCAACGTTGATATTTTTCAGGAGATAATTCATAATTAAATTCTCCTTCTGATATATCAATAGATGATAAATGAGAATTACAACCGCAACCGTGATGATAGGTAAAACCGTATTTTGAAGCAATACTTTGTACCTTCATCTGCACTGCAAAAACTTTACCACTATGTAAAATTGCATCCCAAGAACGTTTATGTTCAATATCTCTTTGATCAAATCTTAAAGCACGTTCCTCAAATACATGATCTCGGTAAATTGGTGCTAAATGGACATGATAAAAACTTGCAGGTAAATCATATCCAAACTCGTTAAAAAGGTCAATTCCAATTAAAGCAACCTTAACTTCATTAGATAAACCTTGAGATTTTAAATCTGCTAAAATTTGCTGAAAATCTGGATATTGATCCTTTAAAAAATCATTTCCGTAAAATTCTAATGTTTCATAAGCTAACTTTCCAAACAACTGAGAAAACACAGATTTAAAATTAGCTAATTCTGGACGTTCAGCAAATAAATCTACATCACCTTTTGCTAATTTATATTGAAATAGCTGTGCCATTTTTACATAAACATCGGGATTTTTAAAACCTACATTTGCTTTTCCAGCAGCGATATTTTGCCAAATATAAGGTAGTTGAGAAACGGAAACCGCATTTTCACCAGCAATTACAGTTAAATTGGGATTTTCATCAATTATGTTCGTGGTCATGGATGATTTACCTTTGAGAAGAATTATCAAGATAATTTGTGATTATGGTGACAAAATGCTCAAAAAACTGTTACCCAAAATACCAAATAAACCAAAATAGTAATTATGACAGGGTGTCAAACAGAAATTAGAATATTGAAAACATCAAAAAATGAGTTAATATAAAACGCAAAATAAACATAACCGTGAAAAGATGGAAATAATAATTGGTTGGTTATATCCCAAATTAATGAGTACCTACGGAGACAGAGGAAACGTCATCACCATAGAAAGACGCGCACAATGGCGGGGATATGATGTTAAAGTAATACCATTAGATCAAAACTCCACCGCAGATGATATAAAATCAGTAGATGTAATTGTCGGTGGAGGAGCGCAAGACCGTCAGCAAGAAATAGTCATGCGAGACTTACAAGGAGCAAAAGCTGACGCAATGCGAGATAAAATTGAAAGTGGTACACCAGGAGTTTTTACCTGTGGTTCACCTCAACTTTTAGGACATTATTACGAACCAGGTTTTGGACAAAGAATAGAAGGTTTAGGAATATTAGACTTAGTTTCCATTCATCCTGGGGAAAATACAAAACGTTGTATTGGTAACTTAGTCATAGAAGTTACAGCTTCACGTTTAGCACAAGAATTAGAAACAATGATAGGGACAAAACCTTACTTAGTTGGGTTTGAAAACCACGGTGGAAGAACAAAATTAGGAAAAGTAGAAGCTTTAGGAAAAGTAGTTTATGGTTTAGGTAATAATGGTGAAGATGGTACAGAAGGTGCATTTTATCAAAATGCGATCGCAACCTATTCACATGGTCCATTGTTACCAAAAAATCCCTTTGTTGCAGATTGGTTAATTCAAACAGCATTAAAGTTGAAATATCAACAAGAAATTAAACTAACACCCTTAGATGATACCTTGGAAATGCAAGGAAGAGAAGCAATGTTTAAACGGTTGAAGGTAAATTTACCAAGTGTTGCTGGGGTTAAAGTTTAACTAATAGTATAGTATTAATTATTCTGACTTTGATTTTGCAACAAAGGACGCACAACCAAATACCCAGCACTAAACCCACCAATCATAATAAACACAATAGTAAAAAACAACCACCAACCATTCAACCCCCTAGACTCAGACTCCAGGGGTAGATAATAATGTACTTCCTGTTCCTCTATATACATTGGTTCTGATACCGGAAAATTCATATCTATCACAGGTACAGAAATAACCTCACGACGGACTTTTTTCGGTGGTTTAGGAGTTGGTTGACGTGGTGGTGGTGATGTTTTTACCGTCTTCTTTTTAGGAATTTGACCTTCAGTGTTTTTACGAGCTTTTGGTTTAGGGTTAGGCGTATTTTTTACATTTGGATTAGCTCTAGGTATCGTTTGATTACTTGGTGTATTGCTTGGTGTATTGTTTACATAAGCATGATTTTGAGGAACAGTTGGAGAACTTGGAGAACTTGGTGTATTTTGAGAACTTGATGGAGAAGAGTCTACTAACTTTTGCAGTTCTAAACAAGACTGAACAACTTTGTTAATTTCTTGACGCAGGTGCTGATTTTCCTGAGACAATTTCTGATTATGGTTGGTAACTACATCTAACTTAGCTTGTAAAGCTTGTAACTCTGCAACTAATTCTCGATAGACATAAACAGGTACAGACGGGGAATATTTGGGAGTGGGTGGTTTACTGTGAACATTCTGTGTAGTTGATCTCATCTGCATATTGGTATAAAAATTAGGTTTTTAGATTAGCAAAATATACTATCACAGTAAAGTGATCCCGGAGATTAGCCTCTAGAATAATATAAAAGTTACCTAATCGGACACATACACACAAAAAATAGCAATTAAACGGATTTAGGGGTTAGAGTGTGGAAACCCCCATAATTAAATCATAGTTTTATATTTGATTTTTTCTGATTACACGGTTTTCAACTATGGTAAGCGTTCTTTAAAATAAAGACGATATAAATTACAAAGACACTGAACTTTATTTCCTTGAAATTCAATTAACCCTAAACTCCGTAATTTAAAAGCTTGTGCAGAATCTATTTTAATAGGAACATTACTCTTAATTACTTGTTGCATTGCTGTTTTTCACAAGCTATCATTTTCTAGTTGTTGTAAAATATCAGTCAAAAAACTTCTGTAAGGACTTTCATCAGTGGGAGCAATATTGATAAACTGTTCTAAGGTGAAATTATCCTGAGTAATTTTATCAAGATCAGTAATTAATAAATTTAGATGCTTGTGCTTTAATTGCTTCTTTCAGAAATCAGCTATAATTGAATTGGCATAAAAAATACCTCCCTAATTTTTAACATTATTGCCAAATAGTGCCTTATGAATCAACCTATCTCTACAATTAATACACGACTTCTTGACTCTCTCGCTCAAATTATCCTTTCACTTTCTCAAGAAGAATATCAAATTCTAGTAGAAAAAATCCAACGTTCTCGATTATCTGAACATCAAAACCAACAAAGTATTGAATCTTTAAAAGAGGATATATCAGCAGGTATTCAACAAATCCAAAACGGTGAATACACAGAATATGATGAAAATAATTTATCTACTCTCATAACTTCAATTAAAGCACGCGGTCGCGAACGGTTACAAGGAGAAATATCTGAATGAATCGCTTTCGGATTGCCAAACTAGCAGAAAAAGATTTAGAAGATATTTGGATTTATCTCGCTCAACAAAGTGAAATATTAGCAGACCAAAAAATCGCACAAATTCTTGATAAATTTCCGATGTTAGCTCAATTTCCTAATATGGGAAGAAAAAGGGACGAACTACAAACAGGACTGCGTAGCTTTCCTGTCAAGCCATATATTATATTTTATATTCAAGATTACGAAATTTTAGAAATTGTCAGGATTTTTCATCAATCTAGAGACATAGAAAATCAATTTTTAACCGATGAGATGTAAGATATATAGGAATCCTATTTTATTTTTCAACTATACATAGGGTTTCAGTTATCCAATCTACTGACTTTATCAAACTTTTGATTGTTGACTTGTACTTGAACCTTATTATTGTATGGAAAAACTCTTTGTAAAAAATCTTTTATCTTTCCAACAATGGGAAAAAATGTCCTACTGGTCCTTGTCCTTTCCCAATATCCAAAGAATAAGTTAGTGCAGTTGTTACATATTCCTTCGCTTCTTGTACCGCAGTCCACAAATCTTTACCTAAAGCTAAATTAGCAGTAATGGCAGCTGATAAAGTACAACCAGTCCCATGAGTATTTTTTGTCTCCACCTGTTTTGTCCTCAAAACTTCCAACCTTTCCCCATCAAACCAAACATCAACCCCTCTCAACTCTCCAGACATTCCCCCACCCTTAACTAAAACCGCTTTTGTACCTAAATTTTTGTGTATGCTTTGAGCAGCAGTTTGCATATCTTCTAAACAAGCAATCTCCAACCCGCTTAAAATCTGCGCTTCATAACGATTTGGTGTAATAATAGCCGCTTGGGGAATCAATTCATCACGCAAAGTTTGGACAGCATCATTATCAATTAACTGCGCTCCCGTTCGTGATACCATCACCGGATCTACCACCAAATTCTCAATTTGTAAAACTCTCACTTCCTGCGCTACAGTCGAGATAATTTCCTGATTGAGTAACATTCCCGTTTTTGCAGCTTGTACACCCATATCTTCAACTACCGCCCGAATTTGGGCTATAACAGCCTCTGAAGGCATGGCATCGACCCGGACTACACCTAGAGTATTTTGGGCTGTAATGCAAGTAATAGCACTGGTTCCGTGAACACAGTGAAAAGCAAAAGTTCTTAAATCAGTTTGAATACCCGCACCTCCTCCACTATCAGAACCAGCAATAGTTAAAGCTATAGGTATTAATGTATTCTTAGTTATCATTATCTTTCAGCCTCAATATCAAAAACACATATTAAACACATATAGGACTCCTATTTGATATTGAACAAGAATCAGTACACGCTGAAACCCTTCTTTTCTGTTCCCTGTTCCCTGTTCCCTGTTCCCTGTTCCCTGTTCCCTACCCACACAAATAAATTCAAAAATCAAACCGGATTACTATATATATTACTGTTTTATGTCCAATCAATCCCATGATGAGGAAATTGCCTTTTTACGCCAGCGCGTTTCTGAACTTGAAAAAGCCTTAGAAGATAAAAACAAATTACAGCAAGAACTAGAAGAATCTGAACGTAAAAATAGAGAACTAGCAGAAACCTTAAAAAACACTAAAGAAAAATCTGCACTTTACAAAATGATTCTTGATACAACAGTAGATTTAATCTTTGTTAAAGATACAAATTATCGTTATTTATTAGTAAATAATACCTTAGCTAATTCACTGGGTAAAACAGCCGAAGAAATTATTGGCAAAGATGATATAGAACTTAATACTCCCGCTGAGTTAGTATTTGGTAATCCTGATAAAAACATTCGCGGTTTTCGCACAGATGATCAACTTGTGATTGCAGGTGAAACCATTCATAACCCTTATGATCCTGCACCAACTTGTGATGGTAACTTACATATTTTAGATACGAAAAAAATGCCTTTACGTAATAACAAAGGAGAAATTTTTGGACTACTAGGCGTTGCTAGGGATATTACAGATCGTCATCAAGCCGAAGCAGAATTGAGACAATCAGAAGCTCAACTTAGACAGCGCACATTAGAATTAGAAGAAACTCTCAAACAACTTAAACACACCCAATCCCAACTTATTCACAGTGAAAAAATGTCCTCTTTAGGTCAATTAGTAGCCGGAGTTGCCCATGAAATTAATAACCCCATTAACTTCATCTATGGTAACTTAATTCATGCTAATAAATATATTCAAGATTTATTAAATCTGCTGTTAATTTACCAAAAAAACTATACAGAAACAGTACCCGAAATTCGTGAACAATCTCAAATGATTGAACTGGAATTTTTACAAACAGACTTACCAAAACTGATATCTTCTATGCAAGTCGGTGCAGAACGTATTTGTAAAATAGTTGATGCTTTACGTACATTTTCCCGTCTAGATCAAGCTGAATTAAAATTTGTTGATATCCATGAAGGTATAGACAGCGCCTTAATGATTTTAGAACATCGTCTGCATAACAAAAATAATTTACCCAGAATAACAGTCATGAAAAATTATGGCAACTTGCCATTAGTTGAGTGTTACGCAGGACACTTAAATCAAGTATTCATGAATATTTTAGTTAATGCTATAGATGCTTTAGAAGGAATAGGAATTGAGAATTTTAACAATTTTAACTCAGAAATACTACATCCAGAAATTCGCATTTCCACTAAAATCCTCAATCCCCAGGAAATTCTCATCCGTATAGCTGATAATGGTCTGGGTATGTCAGAGGCATTGCAAAAAAATATTTTTGATCCCTTTTATACAAATAAACCTGTCGGCAAAGGTACAGGTTTAGGTTTATCTATTAGTTATCAAATTGTCACAGAACAACATCATGGTTCTTTAAATTGTATTTCATCAGTTGGCAAAGGCGCAGAATTTGTGATTAAAATTCCCATGCACCAAAATAATACATTCGTATACGTGACAGGTGACAGAGAAGGAGCAGAGGAGCAGGGGAGCAGAGGAGAATAAATAACCTTCTGACTCCTGACTCCTGAAAAGATTATGATGGTTTTTCAGTTCCTTTATCATGACATTCCGCCCCTTTTTGGCTATGACACAACAATTGCTTGTTTATGTTCCCCCTCATCCCTTGATCAAGCACTGGCTGGCTGTAGCTCGTGATGCGGCTACTCCGTCAGTATTATTTCGCTCTGCTATCACTGAGTTGGGACGATGGCTAACTTATGAAGCAGCGCGAGATTGGTTGCCGACGCAAGAAACCGTAGTTGAGACTCCCTTAGCTCCTTGTCCAGCAACTTTCATTGATCCACAAGTACCTGTGGCGGTTGTGCCAATTCTCCGGGCTGGGTTAGGCTTATTGGAGGGAGCGCAGACGCTGTTACCATTAGCGAAAATTTACCATCTGGGTTTGGTGCGAGATGAGGAAACTTTAGAACCCTCTTGTTATTTGAATAAATTACCAGAGAAGTTCGATCCAGAAACCAGGGTGTTAATTACCGATCCCATGTTGGCAACAGGAGGGTCTATAATGGCAGCGATGGCAGAATTAACACAAAGGGGTGTTGATCCGGCGTTAACGCGAATTGTTTGTGTGGTAGCTGCACCACCAGCTTTGCAAAAGTTGAGTGCTGCTTATCCTGGCTTAACAGTTTATAGCGCCACTATTGATGAAACGGTTAACGGTAATGGGTTTATTGTACCGGGCTTGGGAGATGCTGGCGATCGCATTTTTGGTACTTAACTAGGAAAGTTGCAGATTTGTTCAAGGCGGTGAAAATATGAGTCAGAAAGATGGTTTTGCCAGCGGTTTTTTACTTGGGACTCTTGTTGGCGGTGTAGTTGGCGGGGTTTTGGGTGCTGTCCTGGCATCTCGACGGGATACAGTTGAACAGGAAGAGACAGAAATCAATAATGGTTCTCTACAAGGGGATAAAGCGCCAGCTAGAAGAAGGCGAATGAGATCCGCAGCTGGTGAGGATCTGGAAATGGAAACAGCACGGCGATCGCTGGAAGATAAAATTGCCCAACTCAATGCCACAATTGATGATGTGCGAAATCAGTTGAGCAATGTCAATGGTAGTTCATCTGGATCAGGGGAACGCTCTATTTCCCAAGACTCTTAAACTGTTGATATTTCATAGCGAACCACTAATTTTCCTGGATATTGCTGCTCTTTGCAGCCGCTATGACATAACCTCAATTAAAATCAATAAGTAAGACTGGATTTGACTTTTAGTAGAAAACTTACCCATCTATGAATTTACTTTTTGATACTCTAGCCAGCTTTGTGCAAATTTACAGTTATGTGCTAATTGTAAGGGTTTTGTTAACCTGGTTTCCGCAAATTAACTGGTATAATCAACCCTTTGCAGCTCTGAGCCAAGTTAGTGACCCCTATCTCAATCTATTTCGTTCTATTATCCCCCCATTAGGTGGTATGGATTTTTCGCCTATCCTAGCTTTCTTGGTACTCAATGTTGCTGGAAGTTTTCTGGCAAATCTGAGTCGTCTACCATTAGGACAGGGATTTTAACTAGTTTGCGTATTTCCCCGGTATTATCCAAGCCGGGGATGTATAGCAAAAGGCAAAGATCAGAATTTAATAATTTTTATCCTGACTCCTATTTCCTATCTTCTCACTTGAGAGCTAAACCCAGATGCTTTAAATTGCTTCAATTGCAATGGAGTCGGCTGATTTGCAGGTACAGTAATTCTTAACTCAAAATCACTGACACCTGGTGGTACTTCAGGAATAGAACCTAGACGGGTGCGGTTTTGTAATATGGGATCATTGTTAGCATCATAGATGCGTCCAAAGATATCTGCATCATATACTGTTTTATAAGTGCCATTTTCTGCTTTACCTGTGACAATAAAGCAATTAGCCGATGCTGAACCATTACTCACAACAGTACCTTTTGCTAGTTCTGCGGGACAGTCTTGGTATGATAAGTCAAATAGTTTAATCTGTGTGAGTGCTAAAGCCGACGGAGTAAACACCGACCACAGAAAGCCGATAAAAACAGAAATAAAGATTAGCGTCAGTGAGCGCAACCGCATAAAACACACCGTAACTTTATTAAAAGTATAAGCAACTTTTCACCTCAGCTTACCGAAATTTCCCTGTGAATTGATGGGAGAGTTGAATTTAACATTGTAATATTTGTAAAAATAGACTTTCACTTGCTATTAGCTTATGACTCCAGATGAGATTGAAACAGCTTTGCAAACAGCCTTTAGTCGTTGTGATGCAGCTCGCTGTCCTCTCACTGATATGCAGAAACAAATATTGCTGCAAGTAGTCGAGCAAATTCAGAGAAGCTTAACTTCTAAGGTATCAGATACTAACAACCCTTTGGATGAACTCACCCCAGAGGAGTTGGAAGCGTTTTTAGCGTTTGTCAAAGCAGAGGAAGAACAAAACCGCACTTGGAAGGTGCAATTACTAAATGACTGGCTTTTAGCACAAGATTCGGGAAAGGTGCAGTTTATCCGCCAACGTTATGGTTTACAGTGGTTGAATCGGGTAGAACCATACCATTTTGATAAGTATGCTTATTTGGAAGAGGCTTTAAAACTGAGAGTAGGCGATCGCATTGAAGTTTCTAATGCACTGTGGGAATGGATACCAGAAGATGGTTCTTATCAGCGGGAATGGTTTCCTTGTATGGTAATTAAGATTGATGAATTCCGTGATGGTAATGATGCTTTTACCAGCTGCCAGATTCGCTTTTTTAATGGTACTGAATATGAGATTCAAGGCGTTTATGAATGGAACCGATATAACTGGCGGTGGCCGCAGACATAGACGCAGAAATCCTTTGCAATCTCCCATAATTACATTTTTGTGAAATCACAGAAACTTTAACAAAACTTGGCAAAATTAAGAATCTTCTAGAGCATTTGTATAAATTTATTCAAAGATTCAGCAGGTGTTTCTTTCCTCCATACCGCAGTTGATCGAGCGTAATAAATTGGATGGTGAAGCGGCATAAACACAACTTTGGGATGAGGCAGTGCTTTTGCCTCTCTCGGCATCACTGCTACTCCTTGTCTAGCCGCTACAAGGGCAATCATAGAAGCATGACTATCAGCAAACAAGTGTAGATTTGGTGTAAAACCAGCTTTGTCACAAGTATCACGGATGCGATCATTTCTGCCAGGAAAAGTTTCTTCCGACATCCCAATAAATTTTTCTGATGCTAATTCTTTTAAATTAATTGAAGGATGAGATGCTAATGGATGTGTATCTAGTATCACAGCATCAATCAGAACTTCTTTAACACATTTAACCACAAATTCTGCTTCTATAGCATCCGGTGGATTACCCATAAAAGCAATATCAATTACCCTATCTCGCAAAGCTTTGACTTGATCACTAGGGGACATTTCCTGGAAACCTACGGAAATTTCAGGATAGGCCAACCCAAATTTATGCAGAGCTTCACCTAAAAAACTTTCCAGGATAGTTGGGATATAGCCAAGCACCAAAGGCTCATTTGTATTTGTGTAATTATTCTTGATGGTTTGAATAACTATATTACTGCGATCCAAAATATCCTTTGCTTGTTCTAGAAAAAATTTTCCAGCTTCTGTGAGTTTCAATCCATCCGATTGTCGCAAAAAGAGTATAACACTCAGTTCACCTTCAAGACTTTTGATTTGACGGCTTAACGCCGGTTGTGAAATATATAATTGGGTAGCAGCACGACTGAAATTGAGTTCTTCTGCAACAGCCACGAAATATTTAAGCTGGCGTAATTCCATAATTCTGTCGGCTATGCCTAAAAGTTATAACTGCCATCATTATAAAGCATTAGACTTTATTTATAATTTCTATTAATGTAAATTTGTATAATTTGTTATTTTCTGCAATTAATTTTTTTAACCAATAAATTAAGAGCATGGTTGTTTTATTAAGGTGACATTGAGAAAATTCAAGTTTTAGAAACTGCCCTTTTCAATGCAATTGCTTTTTCCAAATTACAGAAATTTTCATGTTACACCGTACAAAGTATTAGGAAAAAAATATGTCTTTAAATGTTGAACTTCTAGAGCAAAGTTTTGGAAAAATTAAACCCCGCGCTAATGAATCGAAAGGGTAATACATGAATTACCCTACCCCTACTCAGCTAGTCTCTGTAGCAAATACCGAATCCACCTAATGTAGATGCTTGTTTAGATGTGACTACGGAAAGGTTTATGCAGCTATTTGATCAACTTATTTGACAAGCTAGATCAAGCGAGACAGGGTAAATAAAGAGCAATTAAAACTCTCAAAACAAGTGTAATTATCACAGGATAATCAGATTATCCCCATGATGCGGAATGCCATAAGTCGCTAAAAATAAATATTTTCAATTATGAACAGCAAGAAACAAAATTGGTTGAAACTTGTTTTCCGTTTAAAAGGTTCAGTCATCTTAGCCATGGAAATAGAAAATCCCTTTGGTTACGATACTAATGATTTACCCCTTGATGCTATTTGCGAAACTATCAAATACGACATTGAAGAGTTCATCAAGAATAGTGTTGATTGTGAATCTAATTCAGATCAGATGTATTAAGAATATATATAGGACTAGCACTTTCAAGAGAGTAATACCAAGAAAATACCTGTTCTAATATTTATAAATTAGGAAAACATCCAAATGAAATTAGATAAGTTTACTCTCGCACAAAATATTGAGTAGTGCTAACTTGAGTCATGCTAATTTAATTTGTGCAGATTTAAGCAATGCAAACCTGAGTGGTGCAGATTTGAGAGATGCTAGTTTGAGTGGTGCAAACCTAGCGGGAGCTTATCTAACTGGTGCTAATCTCAAAAATTCTAAAGTCAGCGATTATGAACTGAGTAGTGCTTTCCTGGAAGGTGCGATTATGCCTGATGGATCAAAATATAAATCTTCAGTTAGTTAGCGATCGCTCTTAATCTGCTTATTAAAGCGAGTATAGTTCATCGATTAACCTTATCTCACCAACTGCATAGCATCATTAAAAAACTGCCGACATAAACCTTTAGTTACAAAAATTGTCGTCAACAAATTAACTACAGCTACCATAAAAATAATTAAAATTTCATAAGAAACCGCTTCCAATGCAGAGACACCCGCTAATAATTGGCCACTGGTAAAACTGGGTATTGTCACCATCCCAATTAACATCATTTGATTTAAAGTAGGAACAAATGCAGCTTTAATTGCATCTTTGCGATACATACTAACTGCTTGTTGGGGAGTTGCGCCTAAACTGAGGTGTGTTTCTATTTCCGTGGGAAATTGATTAATACTGTTAACTAGCCTTTCTCCGGCTACTGCTGCTGCGTTCATAGCATTACCGATGAGTATACCACCTAAAGGAATTAAATAACGTGGTTCATACCATCTGTCTGGTTGGATAATCAAAAAGTTGGTATACAGCAACGTTAAGGACGTACTTACAAAAATTGCTACCCAGACCAAAGGCAATACCAGAGGAATTTTTTGGCTGATGCGATTTCGTGCGACAATCGCCGTAATTGTGAGAATGATTGTTAGAATTCCCACAACAGCCCAAACATTATCAACAGCAAAAATGAAGTCTAAAACGTATCCTAATACTATAAGTTGGAGGATGGTTCTACCGGTGGCTAATGCTAGGTTTAATTCTAGTCCTAATTTTTCCCAGACAGATAAACCAATAGCGATCGCCATTAAACCCACAGCTAACACTAAATCTACAATATCCAGTTTAATCAAATCCGGCATGGTTTCTTTATTTCCTGGGATAGTTTACAGGCAGGAGGCAGAAGGCAGGAGGCAGGAGGCAGGAGGCAGAAGTATAACCATATTTTATTCCTAGTTTTATGATCAATTAATGTCTAATGTCGTAACTTTAATGTCATAACTACCTTGTATACTGCTATATCACCTTTAAAAGTGTATCTTTTGAATCTCACCATAAAATAACAACTATGATCCAAAGTGTAAATTCCGTTCCCGCATTTGATATCAAACAGCAATATGCCACCATTGAAGCTGAAGTCAGTCATGCTGTTTTAGAAGTTCTCAGTTCTGGCCGTTATATTGGTGGTCCTGCGGTAGAAGGTTTTGAACAACAGTTTGCAGCTTATCACGGTGTGACAGAATGTGTAGCCTGTAATTCCGGGACTGATGCCCTTTATTTAGCCTTACGTGCTTTAGAAATTGGTGCAGGTGATGAAGTTATTACCACACCGTTTAGCTTTTTTGCTACCACGGAAGTCATAACTGCTGTGGGTGCAACACCTGTATTTGTTGATATTGATGCCACTACCTTTAATTTAGATGTCACCCAAATAGCAGCAGCAATTACACCGAAGACTAAAGCTATTATCCCTGTTCACCTGTTTGGTTTACCTGTGGATATGACAGCATTAATGGCGATCGCACAATCTCATAATTTAGCAGTAATTGAAGATTGCGCTCAAGCCACCGGTGCAAGTTGGGAAAATCAAAAAGTCGGTAGTATTGGACATATTGGTTGTTTTAGTTTTTACCCAACTAAAAATCTAGGAGGTTGTGGTGATGGTGGTGCAATCACAACTAATGATAGTGCGATCGCTGCTAAACTGCGAATATTACGAGAACACGGCAGCAAAGTTAGATACATTCATGAAGAAATCGGAGTCAACAGTCGGTTAGATGCCATTCAAGCAGTCATTCTGCAAATTAAACTCCGTTATTTAGACACCTGGAATAAACAAAGGCAACAAATAGCAACTTATTATTATCAATACCTCAGTCAAATTCCTGGTATAATTCCACCCCAAGAATTATTAGGAGGAGTAGCCGTTTGGAATCAATATACCATCCGCGTTTCTAGCGAAGACAGAAATGGTGCAAGTTCCAAATATCGCGACTGGGTACGAACTCAACTGCAAGAAAAGGAAGTAAGCACCATGCTTTACTATCCCCGTCCTTTACACTTACAGCCAGTTTATGAAAGTTTGAACTATCAACCTGGACAATTACCAGTATCAGAACAAGCTTGTCATCAAGTTATAGCTTTACCCATGTTCCCAGAACTCACACAGGAACAGCAAGATAAAGTAATTTATGCCTTAAAAGACTGTTTAAGCTAGGGACTAGGGACTAGGGACTGGGGACTGGGGACTGGGGACTGGGGACTGGGAAAAATTTTCACCCTATACCCCACACCCTATTGCTATGCAAATGTGCGAATATTTGCAGCACGATGATCAAGGGTTCTGATTATAATAATTTTCACTTATGTTAATTCGATTTAAATTTACAAATTTAAAACTTACCGCCATTTTTCCTTTACTTTTCTTAATAATTAATTGAGAATTATTTTTATTTACTAACGGTATTGCAATAGTTTCCGGCATTTGCTATTATTTTTTATAAATTCATGATCAGGGTAAGTATGTCAAATTTGCAAAACATCAAAAATTGGTACTTTTTAACCCTTGATATACAAATATTTGCAAAATCTATACTTAAATCATCTTCAAAAAACACTGAGAAAAAATAGATGTTACTTGCACGAATTTTAGGGGTAAATTTATCTGAAAAATTGGATAGTATAAAAAAACTCTTGACAAAAAAATGTTTATAACCATCTGCGTCTATCTGCGTTTTTTGTATCCAGAGTTTGCTAAAAAGTTTTTTTCGTGGAGTAGGGAATAGTTGGGAGGTGGGGAGGTGGGGAGATAAATCAAGTCAAAAGTCAAAAGTCAAAATTAATAACTTCTGCCTCCTGCCTCCTGCCTCCTGCCTCCTGCCTCCTGCCTTCTATTTATGCAAAAGTGCGATCGCTCACAGTTGCCAAAGCTTCTACTAAACCACGCACAGCAGCGATCATGGCAATTTCGCTATTGAGTTGGTTAATAGCAGAACCCACACCCACACCAGCAGCACCAGCAGCAACAGCCAAAGGTGCAGTCACATTAGAAATACCAGAAGCACACAAAACAGGCACAGAAACCGCACGGGAAATTTCATAAGCTGCGGCTAAAGTAGGAGCAGCTTTTTCAATCAAACCCAAAGTACCACCGTGAGCAGGTTGGCTGCTAGTACCGCCTTCAGTTTGGATAATATCAGCACCAGCTTTGACCAAATCTTCAGCTAATTGAACTTGTTTATCCAAAGTCAGGATGTGGGGAACAGTCACAGATAAGGTAATTTCGGGTAACAAGGCGCGGGTTTGCTGAGTTAATGCCAAAACTTCATCCGCTTCAAATTTGCGACCTTGAGCGTAAAAAGAATCAAAATTACCAATTTCAATTAAATCAGCACCAGCAGCAACAGCTTGAACAAATTTTTCTGGTTCAACTGCGGAAACACAAACAGGTAAACTTATCAAACTTTTAGCTAAATGAACCAAAGCCGCATCAGCAGCAATATCAACAAAAGTCGCACCACCCAGATCAGCCGCTTTTACAGTAGCAGCAACGCTTTCGGGGTTGAAGTTATTTAAACCGCTAATTACTTTTAAAACACTGCGGTTAGTAAATGCACGTTGCAAATTAGGAAGCATAGTCATAATATCTGATTTTTAAGCTATTGAGGTCAGAATTATACACTATTTCAGGGAATTGGTAATGGGTAATTGGTAATAGGTCATAGGTCATAGGTAATATATTATTCCCAGTCCCCAATCACCAATCACCAGCTTAACGTCCTGCTAATAAAGCCTTAGTTGCCGACTCACCCAATACCCGCACTTGTTTGTTGAATTGGAAATTTAACAAAGCAACAAGAGTTAAATCAGCTAACAGCGCCATGAAAATTGTCGTCATGCTAGATTGTTCAATAGCTCCCCAAGGAAAGGTAGAAAACAACCATACAGTAGGATTTTTGTATGGTTCAAGACCCAAGACAGAAAGAATAATTGGAGGTAAAGAAATTGCCGCACCAATAGTCACAACTGCCCATACATAACGCTTGGGATTTTTCATCAACAACATTAACTGAGCAATACTGGCATAAATCAGCATTAAACTCATAGACAAAGCGATCGCTAACAGAACTTTACCTTTGTCAGAATCATTAATATTCCAATCTTTCGAGAAAATAGCAATCCAGATAATTAAAGGTGTGGCAGCAATTACTAAATTGATTGCTATTGCTAATATAGCCGGACTTTTTTCACCCCAAACTAAATCTTCCCACAGAGATTGGTTTCTATTGTTTTGGTGACGATATCTTGCCCAATCTTGGATATTTTGACGCACAGGGGAGAGAACCAGAATTAAACTGAAGATGAAAGCAGTATTTATCACTGCTAACATAGATATAATTTCCTCTATTCTCGCCTCTACTGTTTGCAGTATCAATCCTAAAAACATTACCTGAACAAAAGCTAGAGATAAATAACTTTGTCCTTTGCTCAATATGGTAGTTTGAGGATTACGGAAACTTCGTTGTATTGCTTGCCATAAACCGTAAGTGCAAATTCCGTAATTAAGTAAATAGAAGCCGACTAAGCTGGCTAAATTTTTGCCAATTGGTAAATAGAAAAATTGAAAATTATCTAGTGGTGAACCTTGATGTATACGGAATAAATTTGGAAATAGGTAAGCGGTAATATCCCAGGGACTAAAAAATCTAAACCAAGCACCTGGGTTATTGAAGTCATTGTTATAAGCACTAGATGACATCATCATTGTGATAAACAAGAACAACAAAATTCCACCACTACCAAGCCAAGGTTGAAAGCTACTAAACCAGCGACTGACTAAACCAAATAGCAGTGCTGCACTATAAAAGAAACCGCAGCATCCAGCTAGAATAGCGTAATAACTGAGAATGTGACTAGAGGCAATATTCGCAGAATGTCCAGCCCAGAAATGTAGAGGAATTGCAGTAAGTACAAACAGATAAATTAAACTTGGTACTCCTAACATTTTTCCAGTTAAAATACTGGTTTCGCTTTGGGGACTGAGGCGAATAAAATTGAGTGTACCTCTTTGTTCTTCTTTTGCTAAATCGCTGATTAGTAAATAAGTTCCAGCTACTAATAGTGTAAAAACGAAAATTACACTAAATGCTAAAAAAATGTATTCCCAATGATCTCGCCACCACATTTGCCAATTAATTTCGCTGGAAGGACAAAAAGCCTTAGATAAATGGGTTTGCAAGTTTCTGATTTCTAAATCAACTTTCTGAATATCTGCCTCTAAATTGGGAATGATGCTGGCATCTGAAAGTTGAATCTGACGATAATTAGATAATTTTTGATTGAGTAGAGATTGCTGCTGCCACAGGTATTGTTCTTTTTGTTGTAATGCTGGCCAAAAACTACAGTAAGAACCTCTTAAAGAATATTTTTCTCCTGGATATTCTCGTAGTTGAAACAGAAAAACTACCAGTTGCAATAATAGGGAGGAGACAACAGCAAATAAAACATTAAAAGGTTTAAGCCGTCCTTTCAGTTCTCGGAAAAGTTGCGGGTTCCATTCACCTACTCTGTCGATAAAATTGACTAACATAGAAAAAATCTCCAAAATTGACTAGGGACTGGGGACTGGGGACTGGGGACTGGGGACTGGGGACTGGGGACTGCTGACTGGTATAAATCTTTTTCCCCCTGCCCCCTGCTCCCTGCTCCCCTGCCTCTTTGCTGACTCCTGACTCCTTTCATTAAGATGCTTGTTTGTGACCTAATTTGAGGAAAATAGTTTCTAGGTCTTCTTGGGTGCAGTGAAAATCGGTTAAAGGAATACCTGTACTGATGAGCGATCGCAATAGTTCAGCAGTTTCTTCCTGTGTTCCTGAAAAGTTCACCCGCACACTATTTTTGCTATGTATTACCTCCCATTCTTCTACCAAAGGATAATTTTTTAGTTCTCTCACCAATACATCTATGTTGCCCAAAGTTGAGATAAAAATTTGCTGTCGGGCTAAACGTTTGTACAATGTTTGCAGTGAGGCACTTTCTACAAGAAAACCTAGTTCCATAATGCCCACGGAAGTACATAATTCCGCCAAGTCGCTGAGAACGTGGGAAGAAATTAATATTGTCATCCCCGCTTCTCGCAAAGCTTTGATAATTTCCCGAAACTGCATCCTCGCAATAGGATCAAGTCCAGAAACCGGCTCATCTAAAAGTAGTAAAATCGGTTCATGGATGATAGTGCGGGCTAAACTCAAACGCTGTTTCATCCCTCGTGATAGGGTAGAAATCAAACTATTGCGTTTATTACCGAGTTGGATCAGTTCTAAAACTTCATGTAAGCGTTGGGTGCGATGTGGTTGCCGTAAGCGGTATAAACGGGCAAAATAATCTAAGTAGTCCCAAACGGTTAGATCTTCATACAGTGGGTAGTCATCGGGTAAGTAACCAAGACGACGTTTGAGGGTGGGGTTGCTGTGATCTCTTAGTAAGCGATGGTCCGAAGGACCCGCTACGCGAACGCCATTAATATAAATCTCACCCGTAGTAGGTTCTTCTGCTGCGGCTAACATCCGTATTAAGGTTGTTTTACCAGCACCATTAGGACCTATTAAACCGTAAACTTCGCCCATCTGAATTTCTAAGTCCACATCATTGACAGCAACGTGGCGTTCAAATTGTTTAGTTAGTCCAGTGGTGCGAATTGCTATTTCTTTTACCATAGCTGCTGGGGTGCGGCTTGTGTTTAACAGTTAAGCTAACTTGTTTCTACAGCAGTTATAGCTCTTGTTTCGGAAATTGAAACTGGGATGAGGATTTTTTGATATTCAGGTATAAATTTTGTCTTTTATCTTACCGCTGCTTTCGTTTTCCTTTAGGTTGATACTTCGCACCTCTTAGAAAAGCACCTAAATCTGAATTTTTGCTAATGTCATAGTTACCTTCACCAAATTTAGCCTTTAATTCTTTTTTATATTCTTCTATTTCTTGTGGTGCAGCAACGTTCGATCTAATATAAGTTTTTGGAGTAAACTTTAATGATAAATCAGTTTTTTTTAAGAATTTATCAAAGTAAGTATATGTATTTATAACTTGTTCCTTTGCTGTATTTATATCCTTACCCTTCAATTCTACAAAGCAAATTATCCTTTCATTCTCTTTTGCATAAAATACGATGAGATCACAGATTTTCATTCCTTCTTGATCTAATCCTAATAATTTACGAAACTTACAATTAGGGTTTGATTTCTCGTCTATATGAAAAAATAAAACTGTTTCACCACTCGCTGGTTGTAAAGTTACCTCTACTCCATCTTCTTTATGACTTGTCTTTCCTGGTAGTAAACAACCTGATAACAACAAATGATTGAAAAGCATTTTTAAATCACTCCTGAATTGAAAATTTAAGAGTGATTATGGAAAAATATGGGAAATGTCATCTGATACATCACCAAATGTTCCCCAATCTATCCTACCGTCTTCATGTAATATATTTTTAGCTGTACCATCTTCAAACAAATATACAGAAACTTTATCTTGAGGAATAAAAGCTTCTGTTCTTTCTAAATAAAATCGTTCTTTGATACTTTCTTTGTCTTCATATTTAGCAGCTTTCATCAAATTAGAAAGATGATCAACAATATAAGGGCTATGGGTTGTAATCAAAACCTTTAAACCTGCCTGAACTAACATTGCTAAAAATTCCGTAATTTCTACTTGCGCTGCTGGATGTAAATTCATTTCTGGCTCATCAATTATTAGCAATTCATTTGGTTCAGCAAGATAACGCAAACATAAAACTAAAGGTGCTAATTCTTTCACCATTGAAGAGGAAACAGTCATTTCTAATTTGACATTTGCTGAAGGTTCAAAAAGAACTTCTTGACCAAATATAGATTCATTAATATTTACCTTACCTTGTAAAATATCATTCTCTAATAAATCAGCTAATTCATAATATTTGAAAATTATTGGTTGTCGTTGAATTTCCTCTTCTCTATCCGTAGCTGTTTTGTTATATGAAGTTACTAATATGTTAAGCAAACTTTTGATTGTTTCACTTAGCTGTACACTTTTTTCTTCAGAAAAAATCTTATCTTCTTTTTCATCTAAAATTTCTATATTGACTTTTTCTTCCTTGGCAGGAAATGAAATAAAAGTAGTTCTTTCTGTAGGAAAGATATAAACATATGGGTAAAAAGCTCTATGAATTATTTCAATTACTTCTTGAAATATTATTCTTTCAAACACTCTTTTTGGTAATTTATTTAAAATATTATCTTCGGAAATTATATAAAAATAAATATTATGATTATCTGCTTCTTTGAGCAAATGTAATACATTTTTTTTATTTGGTGTGCCAAAAGAAATTTCTTGCTCTAAATTATAGGATCTTACATTCTTTACAACTGCTGCTTTTATGTCTTCTAACTCAAACTCTATTTGCAATTTTTCAAAATTAACTCGTTCTGTATTTAGAAAATCTCTCATCCATTCATGAGCTAAACCAGCAACATCATTAATATACATATCAGCATATTCTTCTAAAAAATCAATCAAATTAATACTGATATTACCTTCTTGAACAAATTGATTAATAGCATTATCTATAATTGGATATCTCTTTTTCGTTCTTCCATCTAAATAGTTTTTTAAATACTGGTTAAATCCGTATTGAGTAAATATAGATGCTAAAGTATAAGCTGTCCAAGTTTTACCAGTGCCATTTCTACCAATAAACACAGTTAAAGGCTTTAAATCTATTTCCGCTTTTTCAACAACACCTAAGTTAGCAATTTTTACTTTCATGAGTAATTTTTTAATTATGACTAAATATTTGCATTCTTCTACACCCTATCATTAATTGCAATTTCAGCAAATCATACTCACTACTGAATTACATATCAGAAAGGTGATATTTGGAATAATAGCAAGCCTAGCTTTTAACTTACAGCAGATTTCATATTTTTAAACCAAACTTTTGCGCTCTTCTCTGCGACTCTGCGACTCTGCGTGAAACAAAAATCATTAAACGGAGAGGGGGAGATTCGAACTCCCGGAAGCTTTCACTTCACCTGATTTCAAGTCAGGCGCATTCGACCACTCTGCCACCTCTCCAGATTACTTGCCAGAATTGTGTTGAACAAAAACTGACAAATAACATCATAACATATAATTAGAGAATTGGCACTACTGAAGGCAAAGAATTATAAAAAATTTCCTCAGATACCACCTGGAAGTCATTACCCACCCAAACAAGAGAAGCTTTTGTTACCACACCCTCCTCTAACTCAACCAGGGAAAAATTCCGCAGTTTTACCCCATTTTCTGCCACAATTCGGGGTACATTCGCTGCATTTAAATAAATAGTTCCCTCTGGACTTCTAAATATAGCTTTTCTTAACACCTTCTTAGTATGGCGCAAATTCCGGTGCATATGCCCAAAAGCCACCAGAGAAACCGTTTTGTTCATATTGATACTTTGAGAAATCGCTGCTGCTAAGTCAGGATCACCAAAGTCACCACCGATAGGATGCCAATCTTTACCACAGGGGTCTTCAGGGCGATCGCCTAACCCTGTCGGTCCATTATGACCCAAAAAAATAATATTCTCACAAGCTGCACTTTTCACCGCTTGCACGATTTTCTCTGCTGACTCTTCCATACTGCTGACACCATAACGTTGTTTACAGATATCAGCAAATCTCCATTCTGGTCCACCCCAGGTAAAAGGACGACCACCCACTACAGTTAAATTCCAATCTGGAAAATCCAATTTACCATAACCGACTTGGGCAGATCCTAATAAATCTAGTTGTTCCTGTACCCAGTCTTCCTTAGTGCGGTCATAAGGACACTTTTTCCGTCCCCATTCAGTCGCAGTGTACCATGCGTCGTGGTTGCCCATTACCGCTGCTTTGGGAATATCCAGGGAAGCGATCGCTCTCACCACCTCCACCGACTCATTCCCGAAATCTCCGACAAACAGCACCAAGTCAACATCCAGATGTTTGAGTGCTATACCATCTTCTACTTCCCATTGGTCGTGAACATCGCCAATTACAGCAATTTTCAGGGTTATTGATTGATTTTTCTGACTTGTCATGCCACTTTAAAAAGCCGTATATCTCCAGGATATGAAACTCTACTGGATTTGGACATAAATTGCCCACATCAACCGTCTACTATTTTTGGTAAAAACTACTATAATTGAATCCACAAGGTAATATAATTTTACAAACAAGCAGTTCTTAATTGTGTTTACAACTACACTTGCTCGACCACAGGGTACACTACCACTAGATTTATTTGCTGCCATTGAGGATCTGAAAACAGAACTCAACGCGGTAATATTAGCCCATTACTATCAAGATCCCGATATCCAGGATATTGCAGATTTTATTGGCGATTCTTTACAATTAGCAAGAGCAGCAGCACAAACAAATGCAGATGTGATTGTATTTGCTGGTGTTCACTTCATGGCAGAAACAGCAAAAATCCTCAATCCTGATAAATTGGTGTTGTTACCAGATTTAAATGCTGGTTGTTCTTTAGCTGATAGTTGTCCCCCAGATCAGTTTGCAGCTTTTAAAGCCGCACACCCAGATCATCTGGTAATTTCTTACATTAATTGCTCTGCCGAAATCAAGGCCATGAGCGATATTATCTGCACCAGTTCCAACGCTGTCAAGATTGTCCAGCAAATACCCAAAGAACAACAGATTATTTTTGCACCAGATCGGAATTTGGGACGGTATGTAATGGAACAAACAGGACGGGATATGCTGTTATGGCAAGGTAGCTGTATTGTCCATGAGACATTTTCCGAAAAGAAAATAGTTGAGTTAAAAACTACACATCCAGAAGCAGAAGCGATCGCTCACCCAGAATGTGAAACCAGCGTTTTACGTCACGCCAGTTATATCGGCTCTACAGCGGCTTTATTAAATTATTGTCAAAAAAGCCCTAGCCAGGAGTTTATCGTGGCTACAGAGCCAGGAATCATCCACCAGATGCAAAAATTAGCACCGGGTAAACACTTTATTCCTGCCCCTCCTGAGAATAACTGCAATTGTAACGAATGTCCGTTTATGCGGTTAAATACCCTAGAAAAGCTGTATTTAGCCATGAAAAATCGCACCCCCGAAATTACCATGTCAGAGGACATTCGTCTAGCTGCACTCAAACCCATGCAACGGATGTTAGAAATGAGCGTTTAGCTGTCAGGAGTCAGGAAGCAGAAGGCAGGAGGCAGAAGGCAGAAGGCAGGAGTTCAGGATGTAGGGGAAGCTAATAACCCAGTCCTCAGTCCCCAGTCCCCAGTCCCCAGTCCCCAGTCCCCAGTCCCCAGTCACCTGTCACCTATTTTTTCTGCTTCTTTCTGAGCAGCTTTACTATATTCCCTGTATAACTTAGTGCGAATTTGTGCTTCTTGATAGCGGCTATGACTAAGTGGAACCTGACTCATTAAATCAGAAGCCCTTTGCCATCTAGCAGCTAATTCCAACCATTGAGTTGCAGTGGTAGCTGTTTTACCAGCAGCAGTGGCCTGGTTAGCAAGTCTTACAGCATCAGCAAATTTGTCATGAGATGTATCATTTGCAGGTTGAGCAAGACTGTTTTTAGCAGCAGAAGATGATACTTCTGATTTAACCTCACTTGCTGTTTTCACAGATGGCGAGATTTGTAATGGTATAAGATTTTTGATGGTATTACCTAAACGTTCATCAAACAACCCAGCCAGGAAAAGCAATGCACACAAACTCACTGACCCAATGATCAGCTTGTTGGTTGCACCCTTGTGTTTATCCTTGTTAGTTAGGAAAGATTGAGCTTTAGGTAAAATCGGTTTTCCTAATTCAGTATAAGCCGCTATGAAATCTTGAATTAATTGCTGGAAAATACCAGGCTGAGATAGGGTAATTTCCTGTGACCAAAGTAATTGATTTTCGCTGTTGCGGTTAATTTCATCTAACCACAGTAATTGCTCTTCCCGCACAATGCGACTGTTGATATTGACTTTGTGTATGTTACGCGGTGCAATGGACTCCAAAATTTGCTGGATGTTCGCTACCAAGGTAGACTGCTCAAGTTGTTCTACTGTAGCTGCCTCACACAAAATTTGTAACACACCATCAGCAAAAATAGCTCTAGTTCTGACACCAGACATCACGAGTCTTTCGTTCAAAACCTGAATAATAGCGGCAACACTACCTTGGTGAGCTTGCCAAGCGATATCATTTATCCTATCTACCATTTGAGATTTAGTGATAGCTCTTGCACCCTGACCTGTTAACTGACTCATTAATTTAGGACTCTATTCTGACGAACTTCACTTAGTCTAAAATTGTATGGGTAAAGAGAATAAGTTGCCAGCTAAAAATACAACCCTACATTAAAAATAACTATCACATCTGGAGCCAAATAAAACAAAAACCCCCTCTCAGTATACCAAGAGAGGAGGCTTTTGGATTGAATATAAAACCTGGCATCGAGCTATTGTGACGTGGGGCAACCCCCAGACTATCGTCGCCGCAGCAGCGTTTCACCTCTGAGTTCGGGAAGGGATCAGTGTGGTT
>JBJOKS010000021.1:0-113233 GCA_046045965.1 Cyanobacteriota bacterium
TGGCCGGCATCTTAGTGTACTGCTGAAAGACGATTATGATCGTCTAAGATTTATTTTGAGTCAAATCCACCCATAGGTATGATGGAAGTAGGGAATAGGGAATAGTAATAACTGATAACTGTTTTACATGATGCCATTTGTGTCACAAGTTCTGACTCTAGACTCAACCTCCCAGGTTCTGGGAAAAGAGCCAATTGTTCCCTTGGCTATTTTACTGCTAGTCATTTTCTTTATACCTATCCTCTTTGAACGGCTAAGACTGCCAGCATTAGTGGGTTTTGTGTGTTCTGGAGTTGTACTAGGTCCATCCGGTTGGCACTTATTTGAGCCTGAATTGCCAATGATTACCTTGTTATCAGACATTGGGTTATTTTACTTGATGTTTATAACGGGATTAGAATTTAATATCCAAATTTTCCATCAACAGCAAAGTCGTTCCTTGGTATTTGGTACTTTGAGTTTCATTTTCCCCTTAATGCTAGGAACATTAGGAGGACGCTTTTGGGAATTTGGTTGGCATAGCTCTATCTTAATGGGCTGCTTATTGGCTTCTCACTCTCTTTTGGCATATCCAATTATCAGTCGTTTGGGAGTAGCGAATAATAAGGCTATCACCATGACAATGGGAGCCACGATTTTTACAGATATCGGCGCACTGCTAATATTAGCTGTTTGTTTAGTCAGCTTTAATCGTGAGGAATTTAGCCTTCCTCAACTAATGACTATACTAGGCTGGGTAATAATATACTTCTTGATAGTTTTATTCGGTTTTGATTGGATCAGCAAAGAATTTTTTCGCCGTTCTGGAGACGATGAGAGGAACAAGTTTTTATGTGTTCTGATGTCTATATTTCTCGCAGTTTGCATAGCTCAATGGATGGGTTTAACCAAAATTGTGGGCTTTTTCTTAGCAGGTTTGGCGGTAAATGAAGCTATAGGCTCTGGACCGATTAAAGAAAAATTAGTGTTTATTGGCAGTGTGCTATTTATTCCTATTTTCTTTATTGACTTGGGTTTGCAAATTAATTTATATACTTTGTTTAATGGATACAACACCATTAAGTTATTATTAATTCTCCTGGGGTTGATGTCCAGCAAATTTTTGGCTGCTGTGTTGGCGAAATTTGTTTATCGCTATAACTGGCAAGAAACACTAACTATTTGGTCTCTGTCTATTCCCCTAGTAGGTACTACTTTAGCAGTAGCTTTAGTCGGTTATCGTTCTGGGTTACTGTCTGTAGAAGTCTTAGATATTGTTATTATCTTGGTGCTGCTGACAGCGATGTTTGGACCTTGGCTAACGAGTTTAGTAGTTGATAGTGGAGTTGGTGTAGCTTGTTCATCAATGGCAAAAGCTACACTCATTACTTTATCCCAACAGCATTTACAAACAGTAACAGCTAATTTTAATATAGTTGTACCTGTTTATAATCCTCAAACTCAAAAGTATTTGATTGAAATGGCGGCATTATTGGCTTGTCAATCCCAGGGTAAAATATTGCCTTTAGCGATCGCTCATGCTACTTCTCAAATGGATTCACCCCAGCTAGATGCAGATTGGCAGCGAAGTGAAAAGTTATTAGCAAAAGCTACGGCACAAAGCCAGCTATTGGGCGCACAAGCAGAACCAATACTGAGAATTGATGATGCTTTTGCTCCTGGAATTTGTAGGGCGGCTCGTGAACAAAAGGCCAATTTGATTATCATGGGTTGGGGTAAACGTACTGGTTTGAGGGCGCGTTTATTAGGTAATGTGATCGATAACGTGCTTTGGGCTGCCCATTGTCCAGTAGCTGTGGCACGTCTGGTAGAATCACCTAAAAGAATTCAGCGCATCCTCGTACCGATAGAAAACCTAATCACACCAACACTAACGGCTTTACAATTTGCTCAAACTTTGGCAGATGCGAATCAAAGCCAAATTACTGTATTAAATGTTTGCGTTAGCGAAGCTGGTCGAAGACATCGCCGCACCAGTTCTAGTCAAATCGCTGCTAGGCGATCGCATCTCTCCCAATTAGTATCTCACTTGGCTGTGCCAAATCCACCGGAAATTCAAATTATCACTCATGAAAATGTTGCTCAAGCGATTTTACAAGCTGCAAGATTGTATGATTTAGTGGTATTGCCTTTTATCCGCAATCGTACCAGCCCTGGAGGATTAGCCATTGGTGATGTCACAACCGAATTAGCGAGGCAACTTACTTGCTCAATTATTATTCTTGGAGAACCACAACAAAATCACCAACTAGTTATGTCAAATAGCAACCTCACTAAAACAGCAGTTACGTAAGAAACTTGATATTTTTTGGAAGATTTGATGAAATATAATGCAAAATTGCACAATCCTTAGATTATAATCAATAATTTCGTACAGGATTTGTAGAAAAATTACTTAATTTACTGAGAACTCTCTTCGTTAATTATCTATTATTGTACCGAAGCTGGGTAATCTAAAAATAAGGATAATACCCGTGAAAATGTCTGTAAAATAACTGGAAAACTATGAGAATTTTGGTGACTGGCGGTGCTGGGTTTATTGGTTCCCATCTGATAGACCGATTAATGGCGGATGGACATGAAGTTATATGCTTAGATAACTTCTATACAGGAAATAAGCTTAATATCCTGAAATGGTTAAATAACCCTTATTTTGAGATGATCCGTCATGATATCACCGAGCCAATTCGGTTAGAAGTGGATCAAATCTACCATTTAGCTTGCCCTGCGTCTCCGGTACATTATCAATACAACCCCATTAAAACAGTCAAAACCAACGTCATGGGAACACTGAATATGTTGGGGTTGGCCAAACGTGTGAAAGCGAGATTTTTGTTAGCTTCCACCAGTGAAGTCTACGGAGATCCAGAAGTCCATCCCCAAACAGAAGAGTATCGAGGTAGCGTCAATACCATTGGTATCCGTTCGTGCTACGACGAAGGCAAAAGAATTGCAGAAACTTTGGCATTTGACTACTACCGAGAAAATAAAGTCGATATTCGGGTGGCTAGAATATTTAACACCTATGGTCCACGGATGTTAGAAAATGATGGTCGGGTAGTCAGTAACCTGGTTGTGCAAGCATTACAGGGTATTCCTTTAACTGTATACGGTGAAGGTACACAAACTCGTAGCTTTTGCTATGTCTCTGACCTAGTTGAAGGTCTAATGAGGCTGATGAATGGTGATTACATAGGACCTGTAAATCTGGGTAATCCTGATGAATACACTATTTTAGAACTGGCACAGACAGTACAAAACATGGTCAACCCAGATGCAGAAATTAAGTTTGAACCCCTACCTTCAGACGATCCCCGTCGTCGTCGTCCTGATATTACCAAGGCGAAAACTTGGTTAAATTGGGAACCTACCATTCCTTTACAAGAAGGGTTAAAACTGACAATAGAAGATTTCCGTAAACGTATCCAAAGTAGTCATTAGTCATTAGTCATTAGTCATTAGTCATTGGTTAACCCCTGAGCTAATGACAATGAATGACTCATTATAAAAAGACGAGGAGTTAAAGAAATGCGTGTTTGTGTAATCGGGACTGGTTATGTGGGTTTAGTAACAGGTGCTTGCTTGGCTCATATAGGCCATGATGTCATCTGCATAGATAACAACGAAGAGAAAGTAAAATTAATGAAATCTGGGCAGTCGCCAATTTTCGAGCCTGGACTTTCGGAAATTATGCAATCTGCCATCAATAGTGGCAATATTCAATTTTCTTCGGATCTAGCTGCGGGAGTTGCTCACGGGGAAATTCTGTTTATTGCTGTGGGAACACCTCCTTTACCTAATGGTGAAAGTGATACCCGTTATGTAGAAGCTGTAGCTCGTGGTATTGGAGCTAATCTCAATGGCGGTTATAAAGTAATTGTTAATAAATCTACTGTACCCATCGGTTCTGGTGATTGGGTGCGGATGATTGTCTTAGATGGTATTGCTGAACGCCAGAAATCATTGGTGGCAGCAGGTAGTTCATCTGCTGAGGAAAAACCACCGGAAATTGCTGCTGAGTTTGATGTCGTTAGTAATCCAGAGTTTTTGCGGGAAGGTTCAGCTGTTTACGATACCTTTAACCCAGATCGGATTGTTTTAGGTGGGAACAGTCAACAAGCGATCGGGATGATGAAGGAACTTTATGCGCCAATTGTAGAACGCAAGTTTGCCGCAGATCAGTCTTTACCACCTGTACCTGTGCTGGTGACAGACCTGAGTTCAGCAGAGATGATCAAATATGCTGCAAATGCCTTTTTGGCAACCAAAATTAGTTTTATTAACGAAGTAGCAAATATTTGCGATCGCGTCGGTGCGGATGTTACCCAAGTAGCAAAAGGCATTGGTCTAGATTCCCGAATTGGTAACAAATTCTTGCAAGCAGGAATTGGTTGGGGTGGTTCTTGCTTCCCTAAAGATGTATCTGCCCTAATTCACACCGCTGATGATTATGGCTATGAAGCGCAACTGATGAAAGCTGCTGTGAGTGTGAATGAACGCCAGCGTTTAATTGCTTTGGAAAAACTGCAACAAGCGTTGAAAATCCTCAAAGGTAAAACTGTCGGACTACTCGGTTTAACCTTCAAACCAGATACGGACGATTTGCGCGATGCTCCCGCACTCAACCTAATTGAACAACTCAACCGACTGGGAGCTAAAGTCAAAGCTTATGACCCAATTATTTCCCAAACAGGTATGCGTCATGGTCTTTCAGGAGTATTAGTAGAAACCGATGCCGAAAGACTGGCTGATGGCTGTGATGCTTTGGTACTCGTTACCGAATGGCAACAGTTCAACACTTTGGACTATGCAACAATGGCAAAATTAATGAACCACCCGGTCATGATTGATGGTCGTAACTTCTTAGACCCTGAAACAATGGTAAGGGCTGGGTTCCAATATGTAGGTGTTGGTAGATAAACGGTGATTGGGGACTGGGGACTGGGGGACTGGTGACTGGTGACTGGGTACTGGTGACTGGGGAAGAAGCAGGGGAGCAGGGAGCAGGGGGAAGTTATTTGTATTTTTCCCAATCACCTCTTCCCCAATCACCAATCCCCATTAACCAGTACGAGGAATTCGTTCTATTTCTGCATATCCACTAAAAATCAATCTTTGACCTTCGGTTTCTAAACGATTAAGTCGCATTTTTACGCCATCCAGGTCAAAGCGGTCTAAATCGACCATATTATCTAAAATTTCTACCAGTGCCATGCTTAAAGTTTGGGAAATTTCCCGCTGTGCTTCTGGTACTTGTTCTAGTTCAATTTTTGGATCTTTAAAAGAAACTCGTCGCCGTCTTTCAATACCGATGCTCAGAGTCATACTCAGGGGTATGACTTCACCTTTATTTAAGTCAGCTTTAGCTAGAAGATGTAAGCGATTTCCTGGTAATAATTGTATTTTAACGTCGGTAAAGGAAACTGGTTCACCACCTGAAATTGCCGTTAAAGCTGGCTCAGAAAGGTTGAGCAGTCGCTTTTTTACCAATTCTGCACCAAAAGCTTGATTAATACCTGCTTCTGATAATATTACTTGGGCTACTGCTTGGGTGGGTTGTTTAAGGTTGAGTTTGCCACTCAAAACCGAGCCAAAGTCAATGGCGACTGCATCGGTTTCAAAAGACATTTCCTCTACTGCGAAGTCTTTACGAATGACTAAGCCACGACCGCTCATTTTAAAGCTATCAATGCTGCCTTGCAACAGTTTGCTGGAGGGATAGCAGCGCACAAAGACTTCTACTGACTCGCTCTGGGTAAACAGGTGGCGAATCGTTTGGCTGGCGACTGTGTTGAGCATTCGCTCTCCCCAATCTGTGCCTTTGGGATCTGTTAAACCAGTAAGTCCGCCTAACATTAGGTTCTGGGTCTCTAGAAGTTCTTTGTACTTTTGTAACAAATTGTGAACAATACTGCAAGCGATCCCCAGATTTATTGTTCTGATGAGTGTGAGCAGGATAACTGATGGTTTATAGTAAAATGTGTTTTATGATACTATTTTTGCTGTAAGAGGCGAATGTGTATAGGATTCAATTTTTATTCTGTACCTCGTTGATCTGTAATCTTCTGTAACAATGATGAATGTAGAAAGGGTTCGCTCGCACCCTTTTCACTCCAAACCAAATGTTATGCCTGTGGCTGGCTAAATCCACGCCTAGCCGACAAGCATCCTTCAAGCAAAAAACTAGCTTGCCAACAAGCTACTATTTAGCTTCTTGCACTATCAGAACTATAGTAGTAATTGTAACTCGTGGCTTTTTGGTTATCCCCGTTAGCAACCACACCCAAGACATTAATAGGAGAGTTTCTCAGACTATCTTGAAGCTGCATCAGCGCCGACTTGTCTGTTTTGTCTATCCTTACCACCAGCAGCATACCATCTGTTTGAGGTGCTAGAAGTCTGGCATCAACTAACCCCATCATGGGAGGAGCATCATAAATCACCAAATCAAAATTTTCATTAAAGTATTCTATCAGTTGCTTCATCTTATCTGATGACAGCAACCTGCCGGGATCTGGTGGTGGCGGACCAGCAGTAATCACAGATAATAAATTCATATCAGGTAATTGTTGAATCACCTGCTCAACGGGAATATTCGATGTTAAGACATTACTTAAACCGGAGAAATTTTTTAAACCAGATATTCTGTGAACTTGGGCGCGACGCAAATCACCATCAACAATCAATACTCTTTTACCCAAGGCTGCTGCTATTTGGGCGAGATGGAATGAAACAGTAGTTTTTCCGTCTCCGGGCATAGTGGAAGAAATTGTCAAAGAGCGAATAGGCTGATCAGAATTGAGCAACTGAATATTTGCATAAAGAACCTGTAAAGATTCCCAAAATAACCCTTGTCCATAATAGCTATTACCATAATAGCTACCACCCCGACTGCGACGACGGAACAGATTAGACAACCAACTATTTCTTAGAGAAAGTTTGTCTGATTCAGGTTTTGAACCGCTGAGAGTGCGGTAAGCAGATTGATAACCTGTGATGCTTTTGTCTGTGGGAAGAGTTCCCAAGAAAGGTAGTTTAATTTTTTCCTTCAGGCTGGCAACAGTATGATATGTATTGTCCAGTTTTTCTAATAGGAAGGCTATACCAATACCTGCGGCTAAACTGCTGAACAATCCCATCAATAAATTCCGGGGTATATTTGGCAAAATAGGAGATTCACCTTGATTTGGAGCTTGTATTAATTCCCAGGGTAGTTCTGTTTGAGCTACTTGAATTACAAGGGTTTCACGGGCGGCTAAAAACCGGTTGAGACTCTCATTTGCCAACTGTAAATTCCGCTGAATTTCGCTGTATTGTCTGGCTAAGATGGGTAATTGCTGAAATTTTTCCTTCGTCTGCTTTTCTACTCTTGATAGTTCTTGACTTTGTACCTCTAGTTTCTGAATCACACTACCTGCTTCAGCTAATTTTAAACCTACATATCGCCTTTGCTCATCTTCTATGAGAGGCAAGAGATTTTGTCTTTTCTCTTCTAATACTGCTATGGATGGGCTATCTGGTTGAAAACGCACTAATTCTCCAGATAGCTGGGCTTCTAATTGCCTCAGCTGAGATATTAATTGACTATATATAGGGGCAGTATTTAATGTTGCCTCTTGTCCTTCTCGTGTTGATAGGCTGACATAACTAGCTCGTGCCGTAGCTAACTGTTGATCAATTGCTAGTCTTTCTTCTTCTAATTTTTGGAGTTGTGCTGCGACAGTAATGGACTGGTTTTCTGGATCAACAAAGTTATATCTTTGTCGGAAAATTTGCAGCTGCTGTTGCAATTGAGCTACCCGATTTTTGATCGCAGGTAATTGTTTTTCTACGAACTGGACTCCTTGATTTAACTTAGTTTTACGTTTTTCTAAGCTGTATTCTAAATAGAATTTAGATAGTGTATTTAATACTAATTCAATTTTTTTGCGATCTGGGCTTTTATAACTTATTTCTATAATTTTTGTTGAACCTAAACGACGAATAGTTAAATTTCGGATGAGTGAATTATAGGTAAGATCAGGATAGGAAGATTTTAACTTGGGCAGAACATCTTTCATCAGTTCTTGGCTTCTGAGAACCTGAATCTGACTTTCGTAGTCTAGATTAGATTTAGTAACACTAGAATCTGGTAGAGGTATTTGTCCTAATAAACTACTGTCACTATTAACAGGTTCGACTAAAATCTGAAAATTACCTTGATAAATCGTTTCTTCCTTCAGTGTCGAATAAATAACAGTAGACATTACCACAGAGACAACCCCTATGATAACTAATGCTCGGCGCTGGATAACAGCCAAGAAGTCTTTTAGATTCCCATCATCTTCCAGGGTTTCAAATGATGAAAAATTCTGAGGTGGCAATATTTCAGGTGTAATAATGACCCTGCCATTGTCATTGGGAACTGATAAACTGCTATAATTCTGATTTTTCATAAATTTGCATTAGATATTTTTTGAGGTATCTGTGATTATATTGCAGAATTTAGTTGAAGATTATAATTTACTATTTCCCATCTTGTAGGTTTTACAACACTTTGCATACCTTGTTCAAGGAGATAGGGGGCAAGAGTCCGTTTTTGTAACGGGGATTTATACCCCCTCCAAAAACTTTTGGCCTTCAAAGGCGTTAGCGTAGCGGTACGAAGTCCGGTTTTAGACCCGATTGTTTCGATAATACTTATTTTTGATTTAACATAAGGTAATCCAAGGAAGTCAACAACAGTATTTATACGTTATTTATACGTTACTTATTCAGATGTATCAGGATTTGGGGTGTAATTTTTCTTTTTGGTGCTGTTATATAGGCATATACTTAAGGTGAGGGTTTAATCAGTTACCTATTTCTCTCGGTATTGATTAATATTTTACACCCTATTTGAGCAGTTATTGATTTTATGCTTAAATTTATGCTTCAATTTATTTGCATTAACCAAAGGAAAAGGCAGGAAGAAAAATCTGCCTATTGTTAGAAGTAGTCAGCCTTTTACATGGGTGTAATTATCTAGACGCATAAACTGGGGGATGAAAACGAGGGTTGAAGCTTGCTCCGGTACGACCTGATACAATCCACAACAGAGAGCGTCCACCATCGCGGACAATGCGAACAATAGATTCTCTGGGTCGTTCTGTGGGAATGGAAATTGGGGTAAAGGTGATGCCTTGACTACCTAGAATCAAAGTGGCTATGGTTTTTGCTCTGGGTATATGAAAATCTGAAGTGATCAGGTAGATATGCTGGATATGATGTTTTTGGAAATCGTTAACGAGGGTAGTAAAGTTGGTAACTGTGTCAACGGCACGGTAGTCAAGGTGAATACGCTCAGTGGGAATACTTGCATTCTCAAAAATAGCCAAGGCTTCGGCTTGGGGTGTACCACTGGAAACCCAAATGTCTAGATGAGAATGTTCTTGAGCAAATTCGGCTGTAAATGTTTCTCGCTCTGTACCACCACCAAGGGTAAGGATCGCTTGGGGATGGGGGGCTTGGTAAGAGGCGATCGCAATTCTGATAGGGATAATACCGATAAAAACCAGTAAAAAGCCTAATAGAGCAAGAAAGCAATATTTTTTTCTCAGTTTTCTCATATAGCATCAACTGAAATCAGCTTTTAGTCTACACGATTCTATCTAGAGGTTTATGTATTTCTAGATATAGACTTTTAGTCCTTATTTTAGTTTCTCTGCTTCTATTAAGTGGATGCTCAGAAGAATTTCTGCTAGTACACGCTGTAAAGTATAGTACCAGCCATGCCAACCATCAAGAATTCCGCCTTTCAGGAAAAGACAATAAACCAATATAATAAATGGTGCTAATATTTTTTGCTTACGGATGCGATCGCCTAAACTAAGTTCATTATTTGGTGTTTCTAAGATTTTTTTACTTTCAAGAATCATATAACGATCCTGCGCCCATAGCCAACGACTTAAGGGTTTACGATCATCATGGTGAATGTATGCTGATAACTGAACAGAATTACCTTCTACGACAACTCTATGAGAGTGTCCATCATCTTGATAAGTTGCTTTTTCTCTTTTGTAAAGTATCTTTCTAGGTGGTAGCAAAGTACCACGTAAGGGTTTACCAAATACACAGTATTTGAATCTGACACTATAACTGTCTATATCTGAATCTATTGGTAGTTTTTCAATTTCATTAATTAAACCATCAGTTAATACATAATCTGCATCTAAAGATAGTACCCATTCTGATGAAATTTTTCCTAATCCATAGTTGCATTGACCAGCAAAAGAATCAAATTTCCTGGCAAATACTTCTACTTGAGGATAGGAATACAAAATATCTAAAGTCTCATCTGTACTATAACTATCAATGACAACAATTCTCTTTACCCAAGTTAAGCTTTGGAGGGTGCGCTTAATGTTAGGTGATTCATTATAGGTAAGAATAAGAGCGGTAATCTGTTCTAGCATTAGATTTCTATTAATCTATTATTAATTTATTATTAATCAAGAATTTTTCAAAAGCTTCAAATTGTTCCTTACTAATGTTCGATTCTTGAATTGCTTGTTGGTTTCTTTGAATATGCTGAGAATTAAACATACTGATGACAATTGCATAAGGTGAATAAATCGTTTGAAAATATGATAATATTATTTCATACATATCTTCTTGGTGTTCCAGTTTTCTACCAAAAATAGATTCAATTTCCGAACTAAGATTCTTAGTGGTGATTTGCTCAAATATCAAGGGAATGCTCGGAGATATCCTCAAAGGAGAATACATGACAATTTTGATATTTTGATCAGCAAGATTTTTCAAAACTAGAGGATTATGCTTACCAATAGACTCGCAAGCAATTTGAATTAAATCAGGCTTAATCTTTTTAGAAATGAAGAAATTATTTAGTAAATCTATAGATTGATATGTAGTAAATCCATAGCTTTTAATTTTACCACATTTTTTCTGATCTTCTAAAAATTCAATCACCTCAAAAATATTATTTGATCCATTTTCAAAATTATAATCGTGGAACAAAATATTATCAATATAATCTGTACGCAGTGATTTCAAACTAGCATCTAAGCTAATCATTGCGTTTTCCACTGTAAAATCTATCTTCGGTGCAACCTGACTAGCAGCAGACTTGACTATTGTTTGAGTTTGGGGGATAGAACTAACAATATTTCTGGCTAACGTCTTAGCTATTCTGATAAATTTATTGTTACGTGGACTCAAACCAAACTTGGTGGTAATTTCTACGTTTTCTCTCTTAATTTTTTCTTGTATGAAGAAGTTTCCTAAAAGTGATTCTGCTTCACCCCAACCATAAGATCTGGCTATGTCAAAATAGTTAATACCTGTTTCGTGTGCTACTTTAAGAGCATAAAGACTATCTTTTTTGCCAACTTTGCCTAATATAGAAGCACAGCCAAAACCCAGTTTAGTTGCTATCATATTAAAAATACCTCAATTGTAAAAATAAGCGATCGCGTTCAATGGGAGCTAAAGCTTTATGGAAGCATGAAGCATCCTCAAGAAAACATTTACCTGCCTTACCTTGAATTGTAATAATGTCCGTTGGAGAATAATTTTGATGAATTAACTCTTCAGGAACACGCGCACTACGCAAAAGCATAGACATCTTTTTATTTACATGACTTCCTTTGACAAGAATATGTGCGCCACTTTTGACATCGACATCAGTTAGATAGAAAGAAATATAGAAGAAGTTGAATCCATGTATATCGTAATGGTAGTCAATAGTTTGAAACTGGCTGCGTCTTTCTTCTGGAGATAAATTATCTGCAAAACTCCACCACAGCTTTACATCACAATTAGTAGGATAGTAGCCCAGGTATTGTGACGAAATATCTAACAAGTAACTATCATATCTAAGATTGTATACTTCTTTGATTTCTAGAGGCTGCTCTACATCAGCCGTTGCAATTTTATGATGATGTTTGATATTATCCTGATATTCAGGATAGGTAAAAGTCAAATTCTTAGCAGATACAATCAGGTTTTTAGTCTTAGCGGCTGCTACTATAGATGCGACTGATTGTTGATTTAGCTGAAGTTGGTCATAGTATGAGTTATGAGCAATGTAACTAGATATTTCTTCGATAGAAATATTAGAGTCATTTAATATCTGGGTATCAAACTTTAAATTATTTTCAATCTTCTCTTTTTGAAAAAGTTGCTTAATTTTTTTGTAGAGGGAATAATATTTTCTGAATATATAAAATCTCCCAAAAATATACCCAAATTTACCGTTTAATATTTTCTTGATGAGAACGCGATAATCTAATTTAGGGTTATCAGATGTATATGCTAAGTTAGGCTGAGTCATAATTTTAGATTAGCTTTGATTTACTGTTTTTAGATTATGTCTTGATAAACTGAAAGCATTTTTGAGGCGATGCGATCCCATGTATAATTTTCTATAATAAACTGACGAGCGCGATCGCCTGTAGCTTTTACTTCTTGAGGATGATTGAGAGAATATTCTATGGTCTTGGCAATTTCCACAATATCTAGTTCGGGAACATAACCAACATGATTTTCCATAATTATAGAGGCTAAAGCCACACCAGGAGTAACAATAGTAGTTAGACCTGCGGCCATTGCTTCTAGTACAACAACTCCAAAATTTTCCGAATGAGAGGTGAGAGCAAAGATATCAGATCCTTGTAGTAAAATATCTTTCATTTCACCCGTTACAAACCCCGGTCGATAGGTACAATGATCAAGTTTATGACTGATCAATAATTCGCTGATTTCAGCTTCATAGTCTGGAGAACCATTACCTGCTAAGATGAATGTAAAATCTTGTTCTTTGATCTTACTCAAAGCAGGAATGAGATAATCTAAGCCCTTTTTATAATGTAATCGAGATAAAAATAAGATAATTGGTTGTTCAGGAGGTATGTTAAACAGCTCTCGTAATTTTTGGCGAGCATGGGGAATGGGAGGTGGAATTTGCAAGCCTAATGGCATGATCACAGGTGCAACTCCTAGACCTAACCGTTCAATTTCTTGAACTTCCTTCGCTGAAGTCAGTTGTAAAATGCGGCTATTTTTTAGATTGCTACGTTCTATCAATGATAAATATATTTGTTTCTTAAGTTTGCTTTGTTGTAGTGACCACTCACACAGTAAACCATGAGGTTGATTAATATAAGGTATTTTTTGAAGTCTAGCAATTATCATTGCTACAGTTGAGGTATAGGAAAATAAGGCATGAATATGCACTATGTCATACTCACTAATATGTTTCCAGAGCCATTTTGTGAACTCCCAGGAAAAGATAAATTCACGGACAAAAGAGACTTGGGGAGAGAAGCGGGGGAAGAACCAAGTAGGAATTTTTTGGTACTCAGTTAGTTGAGATAATGGTACATCAAGCAAATCAATTCCGTTGTCATTAGTTGTTAATAGTTCTACATTAACTCCGCTAGTTTGTAAAGCTTGCAGCATTTCCAATACGGCTTGACTTGCTCCTCCACGATGCCAACCGACAGAAGGAGTGATATGAAGAATCTTCATGATTCAGACGAAAACATATAATTTTTGTATTGTTGAGATATGAAATAATCATAATCTCGCTGTGCAGCTTCAATAATATAGTTGCCAAGGACAAGATATAGAAAAACTGCCAAAATAGAAAATGTCAAATTACCTAGTAGATAGGCTTCGGAAATACCACCAACCAGCAGAGAAAGTAACCCAGACATGACCACACTACATTTTAGATAATAATCTGGACTAATTGTTGATAGACGCTCCAGCTTGAAAATCATTTTTATGCTAGTCCAAGCGAACATGAGCATTGGGAATGCACCAACTAAACCCATACTTCCCAAGACACCCAGCCATGAACTTTCACCAAAACGCAGGCGATCGCCTTGCAAGGGTGCGCCAAATAGAGGATACTCTATAAATCTTCCCCAATAGGCGTTCCAAACCCCTGCACGGGTGTTGCTGTCTAAATCATCCCATTTGTTCCAAGTTTTGGATAATATTCCTGATGTGTCCGCATCTGTAGGACCGAGTTCAGGCATAAACAGTGCTGCAATGACGGCGAAAATCAGTGCTATTCGCAAAAACTTGCCACCCCGGTAACGGAAGAAAATCAGGATCGAGACCACAGCCATAATTGCACCTGTGCGGGAGGCCGTCATTAATAAGCCAAATACTGCCAAACCCAAAAATGCTCCCCATAGACCTTTGAGCCAAAGGTTTTTTTGATTCTGAAAGAACAAGAACAGGAAACAAGGCAGAGTAGCAGTAATTAAAACTGCTGCATGGTGAGGATTACCAGTAGTACCCAAGAACCATCCATGCAGAAAAGTAATAGCATATAAGTCCCTGGTTGCTTGATAAATATTGGCAATACCAAAAATTACCCCTACCATAGCGATCGCCCAAACTCCTAGTTGAAAATTCTGGTCATTCTGAAGCCATCGCGATGGACCCAGAATCACCATTAAAACTAATGCCCCAAAGGTAGCAGCACTCAAAATAGCAAATCCTAAATCTCCATAAGCCAATATCTTCCAAAAAATTACACATTGAACCAAAACAATATAAAGAATGGGCTGGGGTATAATTTTTTTGCGCCATATATTCTTCGCTTTTAAGGCAATAACTATTAACAACCCTAAGAAAACGATCGTTAATGGTCTTCCCAATTCACGAATTTGTTGTAGGGGAAACACTAAAGCTGGGGCTTCCGTTATAAATTCGTTGGTAAATTTATTAAGTGATGCCGTAAAACCAAAAAGAGCCACCAAAAACCAACATAAGCGCGGGTGTTTTTGGTTAGCTTGTATTATTATAAATAACCCAACACCTATAAGCATCAAACCCAAGGGCGTGGTAATAAAATCAATTAATTTACTGACAAAATCCATAAATGCCTTCGTTAATGCACAGAGTTAATGCACAGATTTGATGATGTTTAACCAACGCTCTGCCCATATTTCTGCTGAGTATGCTTGAGCTAAAACTTGAGCGCGTTTTCCCCATACTGGCAAATCATGATCAGAATTATGTATTCTTAGTAAAGCTTTAGTCAAAGCATGAGTATCATCCGCAGGAATAATGAGTCCATTATATCCAGATCGGATGACTTCTACTGACGAGCCACAAACTTGAGTGCAGACAACAGGTAAACCAGCAGCAGCAGCTTCAACCAGTGCTAATGGCCAGGGATCAAAGCGACTAGGTAGTAAAAAAGCACCTGCATTTAGCCAAACATCTTTCATCTCGTTGGGTTGGACAAAACCAAGGTTGTCAATTCCTGGTTGCGATTCTAACTTTGAGTCTAATTCACCCTTACCACAACAAATTAAATTCCAAGGGTCTTGAACTTCTAAACGATACTGTTGATAGGCATCTGCTAAAATATCTATTGCTTTATCATGGCTGTATCTACCAACAAACAGGAAAGAACGTGGCCAAGATGACCGCTGTCGTTCTTCCCATAGAGGCGACCAAACTTGATAATCTATTCCATATAGTCCCAAAGAAATATTTTTTAAAGGTATTCCTAAACGCCGAGCATACTGCCAACTTCGCTCACCAGTAACAACTACATGAGCCATACGTCGTAAATAAGAGCGTAACATCAAAGGTGCTAAATATTGTTTCCAATTACCCCACCAAGGAGTATCCATACCCATGATGAAACTCACGTTTTGCAGTCGTGGTGAAAAAGCTAATTGACGATAGGGTGAATGAAACCATCCACACAGAACTACCACATCAGGATTTTCCTGACTCACCAATTGCTCTATTAATTCTGGTTTATTGCGCTCCTGTAAATCCAAAAGACGGTGGGGAATACCCTGCATTAACTCATCAGCAAAAGCAGTTTGAGTCCGAGCTTGGAAAGCAATGATAAACACTTCTATTTCAGGTATGGCTTGCAATGCTCGCCAGCAAGCTGTCATGTAGCCAGAAATATCAGCCCAGCAGAAAACAACTTTAGGCATTATTTGATGGTGTACCTAACAAAAATTATCAGCAATTATACTTAAATTCATGAACTTGGATAATTTATGATGTCTACGATTCTTCTATTTATACTGTTGCACGAGAAGGCGTAAGAACAACATAAATTTTTCCAACAGGGTAAAGGAGGGTAGTGGTTCAAATTTTAGCAATTCTGGTTCATGGAGTAGTTGCATTGAATCGTTATTGGTAACATTCCCCATAATTGGTTGAATCCACGGTTTACCAGGGCCGGCAAAGTGAATCACTTTAGCACTACCAATAATTTCCTGAATAGATTGTAAATCTTCGATTTTCTTAGATTTACCCATATATGTGATTTTGTTTAACTTAATATCATTGAGGCTTCTTTTTTTCGTACCAGTTACTATAGCCACAGAACTTGGTGAAAACAACCGTACATCTTGACAAAGATGCCCAGCAATTAGCGCCCAGCAGGTTTGTTCACTCCACCAATTAGTTTTACCTTTACTGATATACTTTTGAGTTATAAATTCAATAAAATCGAATTTAATATTTTCCGGTCTAAAAAGCAAGAATCCCGCATTAACTCCAGGAATGATTTTTGTTTGAAAAGCAACTAAAGGATCAGCAGAATAACCTGGTACTTCATCGACACAAAAGGCAAAATCAGGTAAATCAGATGGTAATTGAACTGGAGCCGTTATACCTATATCAGTATCAATACTCAATATATAATCATAGTCAGAAAAATAAATTGAAAAATCAACAATACGCTTATAAAAAACACAAAGCTTGCGCTGATTATCAATTGCTGGATATTGTTTCAATATCGAGTTTATTTTTTCTTCATATAACTCTGTATTGATAAATTTACCGCCACTTAATAATTCAATTTCTTGTTTTTGCTCTGAATTTAGAGTTCCATCAGAGACAAAAAATTTATCAATTTCCGTTAAGCAATTCTTCCAAGTACCAACACATAATGGAAACCAATCTTGCTTACGCGAGTAATTATTACAAAGTGCAACAAGAGCTATTTTTTTCATATAAACTCCGGAAAATACAATTTAGTTAGTTCTAAACAGTGCCTGTTCACACACTTATTGATATGTTCTTTCTGAATATTATCTAAATCTACCAAGCGACTTGAAGTTCTATTTTGGTGCATTTTTCTAGTTTCAAATTTACTATAGTCTATCCCAATAAAACTAGCGATTTCTTCTATTTTGGAATTCAATTCACTAGTTTTTAATATCAACAACCTTTCTTGAGGTACAGTTTCAATTACTTTCCTATGATGGTAATTCCAATGTTTAAGGTAAGCCGATACCGAATGCAGTCCTTGTTCTAGTAATTTTCTATCTTCTTCTTCAGCGTCATTATCTTTAAAATATTCATTGAATAAAATTTCCCAGTAAGATTCTTGAACATCGGCTTTGGTTGCAGCTTCCTGGTTGACCATTGACTGCACCCATGAGTAAGGATCTCTAATCGGTAAAATAAATTTAGCATCAGGAAATTTGGCAACCAAAATATCAATCCAATCAACTAAAAACCAGGAAGATTCTAACTCTAGGTTCAGGAATTTATCTCGTCTTTGAATATATTGAGCTAATTCTTCTTGATTTATTTTTCCTTGTAGAAATAGTGCAGTTGTTAGACATGACTGCCTTGGTAGGGCTTCATGAGCAGTATTATAATAGGGTTTTAATATCCGACCTAAGGAAGTTGTCCCACTCTTCATTGTGCCGACAACATAACAATGAAATTTACGTTCTCTGTGACTTTTTAAAGAAGATAACAATGGCAATGTTAAATTATCAATCGCATATTTAGTCCACATATAGGGACGATAAAGAGGAGAGTTAAGTAATTTTCGAGTGACAGGTGAATTTTGCCAACGGTTCTTTTGATTTATCTTCACCATTTTTATTTCCTATCGTATTATTAATTCGGTATTATTAATCTATGTTAGAGAATAGTGAATTGAGCAATTTATTTAATCATTTTTGGCATTGAATACCTAGTTCTAAAGTCCAACGTTCTGGATCTTCAACATCTTTAAATAAATCTATACCAGAATCACCAAATTTAGCTCGGCGAATGTTTTGAAAACCAGCTTTGCTCAATTCTAAAGATAGAGAATTGTAATCATACATCCATAGATGAGTATTACCAGCTAACCAATCCTTAATAAAACTAAGTATATCTCTTTGACGATTTTCTTTACCCAGCCAAGTGATTCTCATAAATTCATGGGCAGCTTCGGGAGTATTTGAGTGAATATATTCTTTCGCCATAATTTCCAAATCTGGAACTACCAAACGAAAAATTCCATCTGGTTGGAGATGTTTGTAACAATTAGCTAATGCATAACGTAATTCTTCCAAACTTATATGTTCGAGAACATGAGAACAGTATAGTAATTCTACGCTTTCATCTGGAATTGGCAAACCTTCAACAATATCACCATACTTAACATTTGTGGGATAGCGCCCAAAAGGGCCAGATGGAATCAAACCTCCAAAAATAGGTAATCTTTGCAAGCGCATAGCTGGACTGGAATCAAAATTCAACCATCTTGGAGGAGCGCAAAGACCACAACCAAACTGAGTAAACCTTGCTTCTGTAGGTGACAACATAAATATTTACCTATTAATTTAGCTATTAGTGCGTTAAATATACTCGTAAAATGCTTGCTGTACAAGATTGACGCACCTTGACCAAGTATACTGTTTTGCGTGTTCTTGTCCGCGTTGGCTATAATCTTGTCGCAGTTGTGAATTTTCCTGAAGTTGGATTAGGGTATCAACAATACTATCTGTATCTTCGGGTTCGACAACAATACCTGCTGTATCCACTACTTCTGGTAATGAAGCTCGTTTACTGACTACTGAAGGAGTTCCTGCGGCCATTGATTCTATTGCGGGAATGCCAAAACCTTCATAATGAGAAAGAAACAATAATGAAGAAGCACAACGCATCAGCAAAGGTAAATCACTATCCGGTACAACTCCCAATAATTTCACATTCGGTAAATCTTTAGTTGCTGCAATATATTCTGGTTCTGAATCTCCAGCAACTACAATTTGTATATCAGAATTGGCATCTAGTAAACCTTTGGCTACATCTAGGACAAAATCTGCACCTTTTCTTAATCTTAATCCACCTATAACGAAGGTATAAGGATTATTGACAGGTCTTTCTAGGTCAACCGGATTAATATTAGCTATATCATAAAACGGCTGTTCTACTCCACAACCGACAACAACTATTTTATTTGCATCTGCTCCAAGTAATTCAATCATTCGGCGTTTAGAGAATTCGGAGATGGTAAAAATAACCCGATAATTAGTTAAAGCCTTATAAATCCACTGACTCCATTTATACCGAAACCAGCGATGTTGACGAGTATTTGACCAAGGTAAATGAGTCTCAAATGCTTGCAAATCATAAATAGTCACAGCAACTGGACAAGATGACACAGGAATATAAGTTTCCATTGGCGTAAATAACCAATCTGTGTTTGCAGAAAGGTATTTATCCATTTTGGGAAATTGAGTTAATTTCCAAAGTCTTTCTGTGAAATTCTCTGGTAATGGGAAAGTCTTTAAAGGTATATCTCGCAATGGGGAACGCGGGTCAAGTTTGCCATCTAGCTGTAACCATTGATGGGAACATAGCAATTCTAACTTGATATTTTCCTGTGCTGCTAATCCCAGCAAGGTATTGTTGATATGTCTTCCTGCACCTGTGCAGGGTAAGTAGGTGCGGATGGGGTGGATATAGGAGATGATATTCACGAAAAAAGTTCAATAAAGTTAAATAATTATCAATATTTCCAACTTATAAAGCTAACTCTCGTTTTGTTTGTGCTACTTTCATTTTCACCTGAAAATATTTATACAAAGAGTATAAATAATAATAGGGAAGATAAAAATAAATTTTATGAAATACATAAATACACCAAAATTTTAAATTGTATTTATTTTGATGCACAATAGCTTCTAAATTTTCAATCCAGTTAGATAAATCTAACGGTAATACAATTGCCATTCTTTTTACTTTTGGCAACCATTCTACAGCAATATACCATTTGATAAATGCTGGTATTTCTGATTTTAATTCTTCTTTTGATTGGTTAGGTTTTTTGAGAAGAGCATTTTCATCTATGTTTGAATTAACTTCTAAAAAATCCAAAATTCTCATTAATACGCCTTGAGGATCTGAAGATATATTCTCAAATTTTTCTAAAAAAATCTTATCTTTACCCAGATGTTCAGACCAGATTTGATAGGTTCTTGCATAGTCAGTCAATCTTCGTGATAATCCATTATCCACGGATCTTAAAAGAAAGAGAAGATTAGTATTAGTTGATGCTTTTTTATCAACATGAGAATATGTCCATCTGCGAGTAATGGAAGATATCAGCCGATCTAATGGATTTCTAATGATTAAAATAACTTTGAGGTCAGGAATAAATTCTTTAACCAAAGCTACTTCTTCTGCGTACATAGCCGCATAAGTAGGTGAAATTTCTCCTGCAAGACAATTTTTGTTATGTTCAAAATTTCTCAGATAATCTGCTAATTTCTGTTGATTTATTGAACCTGACCAAAAGTTCATTTCTTTGCGTTTTGGTAAACATAATTGAGGATGCTGTTTCAAGACTAAATGAAGAAATGTAGAAGCACATCTTTCACTACCAAGTCCCAAAAAATGTAAGTTTATATCTAAATTTCGCATAACATTAATCCAAAATAGAAAATAGATAGATGAATGAAACATGATTACAGGTGTAATTAACCCAAAATCTAAACATTATTTTGTAGTTTAGTTATTGCAAAACTTCAGAATTTCCAAAAATCTTGCGGTTTATTACAGTATTCTAAGAATCTTAAACTATCATCTTTCAGTTCATTAATAGCCCAACTTAATGTTCCAGGTTGCCACTCAGGATGTCCAGTATTTATATCTTTAAATATGGGCAATAGGTAGGTCTTTAAAGATTTAGGACTCAAAGATTTTAATTGCATTAGTAGTTTGGATTTCCGCACTATTCTCATTAATGAGCCATCCATAAATTCTTGGTTAGATTGATTGCGAGGTTGATGAGCATTAGTTAATTTAAACTCTGCATCAACTCCAAGAAATTGAAAGACTTTTTTCATTTCCAAATCAGGATCTTTGGTAAAGTCCTCGAAAAAGACAATGTGAATTTGTTCATCTGGAAATAACCTTCTATAACGATTGATATGAGACCAATATCTAGAGGTGTTAATAAACATCGAATGGTTACGCACAGCGGTATCGAAATCTGGCAGATCAGAAGGCCATCCCATAATTGAATGATGCAGCCAATGAGACTCTATTCTTTTAATAGGATTCCTCACCATATATATCAGCCTGACATGGGGATAAAATGTATATATGGTTTCAGGATCAGCCAACTGTCTATAATCAGAACAAGTATAGTTAACTGTTCCTTCGCCTATGGCTTTTTCATCTTTAACATCTGCAAATAAACTGGAGTACCATTCCCAATTACGGTGTTTTTTGAGGAAAAGAGCTTGACTAAAGAAAAGAGGTTCTTTGGGATTGGTAATAAATACTTCTGGATGTTGTCCGAGTAGTTGGCAAAAGCTAGTTGTTCCGCATTTTGGAGAGCCAATAACAATGTAATTTAGATTGGGTTTATCCATTTGTTTACACCATTAAAAAGTATGTTGTTGAGTATTATATTTAGTGATTTAACCCTGATTTTATTGAATGAAAAAGAGTGTTAATGATACGGTGACTCCTGATACTAGCCAAAGGAATTTTTACTGTATGGTTACAAAGCGTCTTTATGAAAGAAAATACAATATTTATTTCTCTGTTAATGAAAAGATATCTGTATAATAAAAATTTATTGGGTATTGGTTTATTTAGCGAGTAACCAGCCCAGTGTAATAAAATTACCTGTTTTTTATGATCTAAACCTCCATAATCCCATAGATAATATTTACCATTTTCTTGATAAATATTCCCTGATTGCCTTGCCCAACCATTTTGACAAATCCCTCCTAGCACTTCCGCAATGTTACCATAAATCACAGGCTTCATATCACAGCAATAATTAATAAATGCCTGATCCGTATTTCGAGGATTAAGTTGTTCACGGATTTTTAATGATTCTGCTGCTAATTTTTCAAATTCTTCAAGAGAGAAAAGTCCTTTGCGCGAAGCCCAACGACCAGAATTAAAGCCTCTTCCTCGTCCTTGTCTCAATAACTGTTGGCGGAATTCTCCAGGCTCATATACTTGGTTAATAGCACAGTCATAATGTAGGAAGTCAAAACCAAATTTATCAAGGGCTATAATTAAAGGTGTGAGATTAGCTAAAATCACTTGGCGAGCATCTAAGTACATGAACTGATCCAATGGTCCCCAAAAAGCAGCATAGCGTCTGAACCAGTAATGTCCTGTGGGGGTAAGTCCTAATTCAAAGTCTTTACCAATTGCTTCTAACCGGGGAAATGAGGAATCAATATATAATTCAAAGTTATATTTTTCTCTAAGTTGTAGAAGGCGATCGCACTCCTCATTAAAAGGAATTAAAATCAGCCGTAAATCTGGGTTAAAGGTGCGGAAACTGTTCAGAAAGGCTATTGTCCAATCATAAACCTTATCATTTGCTGAAAAGTAAACACCGATATTTTGTTCCTGAGAAATATTAGTCATTTAACTTAGTTATTTAAAATTATCCAACTTTTGCGCCAGTCCATTTATTTCTAAACTTATGAAGTTCATCTGGGGTATAGAAATGCTGACAATATTTAGAACTATAGATGTCATTGACAAAATCATCAGGAAATTTGATCCTATCAACCACTTGCTTATTTAAAGCAGCAAATGGTTTTTCCTCTGTAATATTTGCATTAGTTATTTTTTGTATTGGTAACTCAATAAACTTTTGTAGATTCAGCAAAAGAGTTTCTTGATCCTTAAAATCTTCAAGCCTCAATATGAGTATATCTACATTATTATCATAAATAACTTGTTGTTTATCTGAGTGAGAAAAGGATTGTTGATAAATATCAATTCCTGTAAAGTCAGCAAATTCGTTATCAAACCACTCTACAGTGTCATAGAATTTCATGCGATTTTGGATGATTAAATCACAAGCGTCATCAGGAGATATTGTTAATAAGTCTTGCTGTGTTAAACTATACAAATGAGGATTCTGGAAAAACCCAGAAACTTTTTTAGCAATTGGATCACGAACAATGCTAATAACTTTAAAATGTTTACCAGGAGTAGACTTTAATTTTTGGATGTGTTGAGCTTTTTTAATACGAGGATAATTTTTGGTTATGGTAGCATCTGTATTTATTGTTTCCAGCCACTTATTAGATAAGTGGTGAACATGAAAAACATTAGCTACTTTCAACTCTGTTTCCAGGGTTGAATAAATTGTGCTTGAACCTACTTTACCCATTGTGTAAACTAGGTAAATATTGTCTTTTAAAGACCAATAAAGGTTTGGATAAATTATTCTGTTTATTAGCTTATTAAGATTTTGCTTGTTGATTCCGGTTTTTCGCAGAGACATTTTTAGAGAATTCATCTTGGTTTTAATATTTAGTGTTGATTAATTTGTCAAAAAAATCTGATTTTGATATTTCAAATAGTGAAATATTAAAATTTTTATCCCATCATTGTAAGCAAATAAAATTATCAGCTATGTTGAGCTTCTTTTTAGAGAATTATTTTCTAGGTTGATCTAAATACCGAAAGTATTAACAATCTTACGAAAATTGTAGCTGGCGCGAAAATACAAACATGACCAAACAAACTTTAAGAGATATGAAATGTTACATTTTTTGGGTTCTGGGTTAGATGGAAACCAAGAAAACTGTTGAGACAACTGCTCACTATAGTATGTATAAAGGTGGCGCATAGGCACATAATTTTGAGATGACCAAGGTTTATCTGCTCCTGTATAGTGAATAATTTTAAGATTTTCCATTCGCTTGGTTATTTCTTCATTTTGAGGTAAACCTAGCAATTTTTCTTTAAAAAGTCGTGCTTCCACATTCCAAACTCCTGGTAGGTGACAATAGTTTTTCCAAAAGACAGCATTTAAAGCATCTTGATCACCAAAATGAAGTTTATTTGAATACTTATCTGCCCATTTCAGAGTTTCTTCACCATATTGTTTCTCACGCCAATAAACAGTATTTATTAGCATTACCCCACCATTGAAGTAAATATCATTGCCCTCGACATCAAAATGCTCGATAAAAAAATCTTGGTAAGGGAATTGGACATGAGGCACTGCGCCAATTGGTTTAGTGCCAAAATCATACTCAAACAATTCAGCAATATCTCCTAATATAATCAGGTCACAATCCAAATATATTATTCTTTCACAGCAGTCACACACATCTGCACAGCGGAGACGGGAATAAGTGTTAAGGCTTAAATGTTGAAGTTCTGGTAAAGAACTAAACACAGCCAAATCAATCGGTATGACCGATACTTGAGCAGCAAATTGAGCGCAAAGTTTTTCAATTCTTTGAGTATTCTCCAAAGAGAGATCCGGTGACAGGATATAAAAGTGCAACTTGTTTGGACTAGATGTGTTCTCTAATATCGAGAGTATTGTAACAGCACAATACCGAGCGTAACGCTCATCAGCAGAGAAAAAAACAGATATTTCATCTAACACTTTATTAACTCCTGTCTGCACTTCAACAGCATCATTCTAAAGCAGCCTAAGTTTGTTTTGAGTACGTTGCAAATAATAATCACAACGCCGGACTAACTTTTCTAAAGACTTGTTATACTTTCCACTTTTATACGCTAGTTTCTGTAACCATCGAGCTTGGCGTGATTCATTACCACGGGGATATTCTGTTTGCAAAACTGGTACATCTAGAAAATTGCAAAGCTCCTCATAGCCATAGCCTAAATTCAAATCCAGAATCAGTAAATTTTCTCGATTTTGAAAATAGTCAAAAACCTCTGTATGAAAAGTATGATAACGCGATTGATAAAGTTCAAAATTAAAATTACTTGAACCAAAGAATTCTTGGTTAAAAGCATCATAACTAGATTTCCATTCCCAAATATAACGTCCTTCCCTCAACAACCATTCCATGCTCTTTAACCATCCTTCCAATGGTCTGGTAGTTAAAATAAATCCAGAATCAGGACATAACTTGTCTAACTTCTGGTACAGCATAGGTATAGGAGTATCTACAAAACCAGTGTATTGGTTAAGTATTGATAAATCATCAGTTTCATAAAGACTGAAGGGGAAATGAACAGAAGTTATATTTAGTTCATTTAAACCAAGATTTAAAGAAGTAGTTCCTGTCCTTGGTAAACCAATTCCAAAAATTTTATTAAATCGCATAATTATTAATTTGTAAATGTTTAAATAATCTCAAAAAAATAATATCAATTAACATAATTTAATTAACTTTCATTCCAGAAGTACCACGCCATTTTCTAATTTTTAAAATTGCTGCTCCTGGTAAAATAGACTTAATTATTTTCACAATTTGACCCCAAATTTTACAATGTATCCATTCACTACCATATTGAATTAATCGACGATACAGGGGAACTAAACCCTTGCTCAGTTTCCATCGTTCGCTAATAAATAGCATAATATCTCTGGAACTGCTACTATTACAATCAAACACACAAAATAACACATTTTGATTTACAAATTTCTTACCATCTCTATACATCCTTGCCAACAAATCATGATCTGCACACCAGATATAACTGGTATCAAAACCATATTCTAGCTGACAAGACAATCTAACTAGAGTAGCTTGGTGTGATGTGGGCATAGAACGCCAAATTTCCTTGAGTGGTTTAGGCATTTTTTGGAAACGTCGTATTTCTAAATCATCTACCAAAACTTCTTCTAAACCTGCCAAAATTACATCAGCATCACTATTTAAGGTATTAGTCAAAATGCTAAGAGAATTGGCAGCATAAAAATAATCTCCTGCATTCATATATAAAATCCAATCCCCATTTGCCAGATTTGCGCCTTTATTCATGGCATCGTAAATACCTCCATCCGGCTCACTGATATATTTATCTATGTGATGGATGTAGTTTTCAATAATTAATTTAGTTCGATCTTGTGAATCTCCATCTATTACTATATATTCTAAATTAGAATAATTTTGTTTGAGTACACTTTGGATAGTTTTCTCAATTAAGCTCTCAGCATTTCTGACGACTGTCACTACAGAAACTTTTGGATAGTATATATTTATCATTTTTATAGATCCAATATTTATAGATGTTATGTATTCAGAGTTGAGTCTTGAAGAGTTTTGCAAGCTTGAAGAATAACTGATTGAAAGCTTTCTAGAGAATGATCTTCTATAAAAGAAGAATAGCTAGAGTCTTTTACTTGAAAATCAGTATCTATCAAATTTTCAATAGCCTGTGCTATAGCATTAGGCTCACCTTCAACGGCAATTTTCCAGTTATACTTATTAATAATTTTTTCCATCAAGTATCCTTTGTCAACAATAACTGGTTTATGATGTGCCATGGTTTTTGTTAAAATACTGCTGCTAAAAGGATAGGATTTATAATGACAAAATACGATGTCTGATAATTGAATTAGTTCGGAAAATTCTTCTTCATTTTTGATATAATAATCAATATCTATATAAGAATTATGATTTAGCATTTTCATCCAATCTTCAATCCTATCCATTTCTGGGTCTAATGTAATAGATTGGGGAATTTTTATTTTTCCTAACACTAAAACAAAATATTTTTCCGAACTCAATTTAGATACAGATTCTAGAAACAAGGGAAGATTCTTTCTTGGTGTTAAATTACCTAAAATGGAAATAATCTTTCTCCCTTTAGAATTTTCCTTAATATATAATAATAGTTCAGTATTTATATAGTTATGGTTTTTTACTGTGGGGTTAATACTAACTAATTCGGGGAGATAAAATGAAGTCAATCCTTTAAATCTTTTGGCTAAGAACCGTTGATAAAGTGGGTGTAAAACTAGAATAGCTTGGCAAGACGGAAGTAAGAAATTTTTTTCTGCATAAAAGCGTTTTCTACTTTTCTCTCTACCATCTGTTATTGCTAACTGATAAGAAGGTAGGATATGCAAACCTGCCCATTTCTTGGGTAAAAAAAACCGAGAAATAAATGTGGGAACTGCTGGCATCATGGAATCTGTATGAGGGAAAAATACAGGTATTTCCTCACCTAAATTGGCAATCAGCCGTTTGACGATAGTTAAGTTAATTAAAGAACTAAACCGGAGATATGTCATTCCGGGTATTTTAGGGATAAATGTATCAAGGAGCAATAATAATCTGCGGATAATTTTATCTGATAAAGTTACATCAATATCTATGACTTGGCAATTTTTTAAATTTTCCCGCTCGATATTCTCTCTCAATGTCTTGTTATTACTACAACAGGCATACACAATATCATTGTGATTACTTAAAATGGACAGAATATTCATGAAATAAAATTCACTATGTCCTCCACCTTTTTCTCCTAAAAGACATAGGTCAACTAAAAGAATTTTTCTTATTTTCATTGTGTTATATTTAGATTGATTACTTGATCCAAGAATATGCTTAAAGAATAGTATTGCAGATACTGTTGAGTGTTTAGGAAGAAAAGATAATGTTTTTTTATGGCGAGCATTCAAACAAGAATTTTCACTCGGTTATTTACATACATAACTAAGAAAAGGCATTTTTCTCATACCAGTCTATAAACATTTGAATATTTTCTTGAGCAATCAATGACTGTGCTTCTCGCAATTTTTCTTCAGGCAAATTCCACCATTCTATGTTTTTTAATTTTTCTATTGCGTCTGGCGGAAACCTAAAACGAATTACTTTAGCTGGTACTCCTCCCACAATTGCGTAATCAGGTACATCCTTTACAACTACTGCTCCTGCTCCTATAATCGCTCCATTCCCAATCCTTACACCATCTCTGATAAATACTCTTGCCCCTATCCACACATCGTTACCTACTATTACTTGTTTGCGCTCCTCAAATAAATTTTTATCTGTAAAGCTAGTACCACATTGTTTTAATGTAGAGAAAAATACAGGATGCGTACTGACAAAATTAGTAGGATGTTCTCCGCGTCCACAAAGTATTTGAGGACCCATGGAGCAGAATCTGCCTATTTTAGCAAGACTAAAAGCACACTCAGCAGAAATATAAGTAAATCTACCAACCGAACAATCTATTATTTTAGAACCTCTATAAACTGATACTTGATCTTCTAAATAGGAATTGATAATATGGCAAGAAGTACTAATTGAAGATTTATTTCCTATTTCAGAATTAACAATACTAGAAGAATCAGAAATTGAAGATTTATTTCCTATTTTTGAATTATAAACAAAAGATTTTCCTATTTTTATTTCTTTACCAAGATTAGTTTTTTTTAATCTTGAGCCAAAAGAGAAATCAAGAGAATGATCGATGTATTTTATCGATTGATAGGTAAACCAAAAACAAGCTGATAGAATTTTTTTAACCATAAAAAACTTAGATGAACCCTTTGATAAAAAATCAGAAATATTTATTTTAGTCAACAACTGAATCACACATATCACAAAAAGTAGCTATTACTAGGCAGCCCGAATATTTATTGATTCTTGGCTGACAATGTCTTCTGATGTCTCGTTAACAAACAAGCAAATATCTGTATGTCTTTATATATAACCATATCTGTTTAAGGTATATGCTGCTTCAGACATAAATGTTTCCAATATATCTAATGGCATCTCATCTTTATAACTACCGATTTCACCCCGGCGGACAAAAGATGTACCTAGTTTCAGCTTTTGCAATGATGGATGTTGCCATCCTTGAGTTTTTTCTTTGTTAGACATTTTTTCAAACGCGGTTTTTTCAGAAACAATTTTTAACATTTTTTCATCTCTCTCAATTCCTATAAATTCACAAAATCTTTGCAATTCATACACAGTATTTTTTTTCAAATCTTCATATTTAATTGTCATTAACTCAGCTTGATAAGGGTTTTCCATCCAAGATTCAACATGAGTATGCCATTTAGATGGAAACAATTTTTCTCCTTTAACTAAATTCATAAAATCTATTGGTTCTGATGACAATGCCTGTTTCATTCTCCAATAAGAAACCATCGCATCTCTTCCATCCCTTAGTAAATATACAACCCTTCTGTACTTTTTGTTAGGTAGTTCATGGGATTTAAAAAACATAGGATTTGCATAACGCTTATAATAGCGTTTTGAATGAACATCTGGTACTAACTCTTGAACGATACTATCATAAGCATATTCAGGATCTACTCCGTAAACTAAACCTGTTACAATATTTTGAAACCATGTATTTCCTGATTTTGGATAGCCTACAATAAACACATCTTCAGGCATGAATTCTGTAATCGGAACCAAACCTGTTAACTTCGGTATACGTAATTCTATTTCTCGATGAAACCGTTTTCTGACTGGACGTAATAATGGCTTGAACAATGAGTTGTTACTTAATTTATTTGATAAATTCATAGTAATATGATTGGTAATTATTTAGCGAAAAATAGTTGATACTTTCTGATTCTTAAGGAATCAAGGAACTATTGAGACTTGTCCATTCTAAAGCTGGAAAAATTATCCCCTTTCTCTTGACATTTAAAGACAAAGAATCACCAGAAGTATCTTCTATATTTATCTTGATAAGACTTTCTAACGACACAAGATTTTTCACTGAAGGAATACCCGCATTAAAATTAAGTATATACTGACCAGGTTTTAATAATTTCTCTGGGATTTTACATTTAATTACATATTTACCTGGTTGACGTGGAGTTTTTAAATTATGGCCATCTGTATCATAAGATTCAAACAAAGTAATTCCATCTGTTGTAGACAATAAAAAACCAACTCTACAATATGGTAAATATTCGTTTATTTGATATTGAATTTCAATAAAAAACTGTTGTCGAAAGTCTATATAAGATGTAACCTCTCCTTGTATATTTTTGATTGATATAGATAAAAGTTTAAACTCATCAACTCCTACATTAGCAATGCCATTGTCCGATAAAAATTGACCTTCATGAGCATTTTTCGTGAGATATCGAGAAACTACATTTTCTGTGCTTTGATGAACAATTAATTGTCCTTGATCTAACCAAATAGCATCTCCACATAATTGGTTAATTGCACCCATGTTATGGCTAACAAATAATACTGTTCTACCTTCACCTTTAGAGACATCCTCCATCTTGCCCAAACACTTCTTCTGAAACTGAGCATCCCCCACCGCCAGCACTTCATCTACAATCAAAATCTCTGGTTCCAAATGTGCAGCTACTGCAAACGCCAATCGCACATACATCCCAGAGGAATACCGCTTTACTGGCGTATCTAAAAACTTCTCCACTTCAGCAAACGCTACAATCTCATCAAACTTGCGTTGAATCTCTACTTTACCCATCCCCAGAATTGCACCATTGAGAAATATATTCTCTCTACCCGTTAACTCTGGATGAAACCCCGTACCCACCTCCAATAAACTGGCAACCCTTCCCTTAATTTTGATGCTGCCTGTGGTGGGTTCAGTAATTCGGCTTAAAATTTTCAATAGTGTTGATTTACCTGCACCATTCCGGCCAATAATCCCAACTCTATCCCCCTGTTTAATGTCAAAAGATACATCTTTCAAAGCCCAGAATTCCTCAAAAGCAGGATTTTCAAATTTGGCTTGGGGATTAATGAGATTACCAAAAGACTTAACCTTATTCGCTATCACATCCCGCAGAGCGGTATAGCGTTCCTGCTTTTGGTGGCCAATAATGTATTTTTTACCCAGATTTTCAACGCGAATAACTGTGTCTGACATAGGTGCTTTGTGGAGAGAAACATTAACCATACTCAAGACTAATGCTTCTCCGATAACTACAATAATCTAAATGAGCCAATTATAAACAAGCAGAAGCTACCGCTGCATTGCTACACAAAATATCAAACTGTTCTATGACTTTTGCCACGCTTTGTTCAATATCTTCTTGATCAGTCAAACATTCAACTTCTGCTTTTAAAGGTGGTTCATAGGGATCATCAATACCTGTGAAAAACTTAATTTCCCCCTGACGCGCTCGTTTGTACAAGCCTTTAACATCTCGATCTTCGCAAGCTGCGAGGGGAGCATTGACATAAACTTCAATAAAACCATTACCAATTTTTTGACGTACTTCTTGCCGCACATCACGATATGGTGAAATAGCAGAAACTAATACTACTACACCATTGCGAGTTAATAATTGAGCAACAAAACCAATTCGTCTAATATTTTCATCTCTATCTGCTCTACTAAACCCTAAATCTCTGGTGAGATTTTGGCGTACTATATCTCCATCTAAAACTTCTACTTTAAGTCCACGCTGACGTAATGTTTTCGCTACTTCAGTGCTGATAGTTGTTTTGCCAGCACCACTCAATCCTGTAAACCAAATTGTTGCTCCAATATCTGTCATCTTTCACTCCTCGATATAATTTTTTTAACAGTGTTGATCTACTATGCTTTTGCTTTTCTGCGGTTTGGACTTTAATTATTAGTTCTGGATCATAATGTCCAAAAAGGTTATTACCTGTAATCGGTAATGAGCTAATTGCTGACAAGCAGCTTGGGTATCAACTCTGGTATGACATCTATGTCATTATAGTGTTTCTGCTGCTGATGTCTACTATATTTTCCGCTGAGGTTGTCAACGCTAATCACAATACCAAACATTGTTTTTTTACATGACATTTGTACAACTGTTAATTAACCCTTGCTGCCCAAGGATATCTATCAGCCAGTCTAAATCACGTCGGCAAACTTTCTTTCCATCTTGCGGAAATACCAAATACCACTCAGCAACAGTGAAAATACCAGTGCCAAAGAGAGAATAAACCCTGGTATATACAAATTCGACTCACCGCCCAAAATTGCCCACCGGAAACCATCAATTACTCCTACCATGGGGTTTAATGAGTAGAGAAATCGCCACTTTTCAGGAACAACACTGCTACTAAATCCTACAGGGGATATATAAAGTCCAAATTGGACAATAAACGGTACAATATAACGGAAATCTCTATATTGGACATTTAAAGAAGCAAACCATAATCCTGCTCCCATGGAAGCAGCAAAGGCAACACCTATAAACAGGGGTAGTGTCAAAATCCGCCAACCTGGTACAAAGTTGTACCATGCCATTAGTGCCAATAAAATTATCCCCGAAATCATAAAGTCTACAAAGCTCACTACTACTGCGCTTGTAGGTACGACTAATCTGGGAAAATAGACTTTGGAAATGAGGTTAGAATTGGTAATTAAACTGGTACTACATTCTGAAAGAGAATTGGCGAAAAACTGCCAAGGTAACATTGCTGAAAATACAAGGATAGGATAAGGCACACCTGGAGATGGCAATTTTGCCAGCTGCCCAAACACGACTGTAAACACAACCATTGTCAGAAAAGGACGAATTAAAGCCCAAGCAATACCAATGGCTGTTTGCTTGTACCTGACTAAAATATCTCGCCATGCCAGGAAATAAAATAACTCCCGATAGCGCCACAGGTCTTTCCAGTATTGGCTTTCCGTTCTTCCGGCTTCGATTATTAGTTCAGGCTGGGAAATGGTGTCTTTCATAACTGAAAATTTACTTATGCGGATATTTATCCACGGTGGGAAATACTCATAATTCTTAGCTGATTATGGAAAAATCTTTGATACCGTTACCTCCCACAACACGGGATTGTCTGAAGGTAAACTCTCCTACAGATGGATTTCTATGGGGATTAATCACTCCTGTAGCTTGTTGCCAAAGTTCTGCTGGTGCTAGTGACAACTCATACATTGATTGACGTTTACGTACGTGATACCATTTGGTTTCTTGGCAATCTTCACACCAAAAAGCTTCTAACCACTCGCCCTCTAAAGGAACTGCGGTTTTGGCTGCAACTAATATGAGTGCTTCTCTTCGTCTGATGCCTCTCTCTTGTAGTTGTCCGGGTCTTTCAGCAAATAAGCTATATTTTTGACTCATGCTATCTATGTAGCAGTTATGTACTGGACAATAGATAGATCGACGCTTGGAACGATTCCGATTTCGGTCACACCTTCTCTGCACTTCGGCCTCCCAAATCAGTTTGATACAACAAGATCAAAAGAAGGTTGCGTTGGAGGGACTGAGATCAAAAAGACCATCAAAGCCCTGCTCCTAATTAAAAAGTTGATTTATTAAATTTAAAAAACTAAGTTTTGTAAATCAGTTTGGAATTATATCACATTTGCACTTCTTTGACTGGTTTAGTCTACAGACTACAAATGAGACTCTTGTAACACACGGAAATATTCTTTAGCTATGATTTGCGGCGTAAAATTTGACTGCAAATACTCTCGAGAGGCTTTACCCATAATTTCTGCTAATTTGCGATCGCTATTCAGCAGACGAATAAATTCAGCTAGAGCCATACTATCACCGTTCTCAACACTCACCCCACATTTGCCATCAGCTATCAGCTGTCGCAAATAAGAGTAGTTTGAACAAATCACTGCTATCGGCCTACCAGAAGCTAAAGCTGGGTACAGTTTACTGGGAGCAACAAGACTTTCCATACCAGCTTCTACACTCACTAGAGATAAATCACAAGCTGTCAGAGAGTAAGGTAGGACTTGCTTGTCTTGATAGGGTAAAAACAAAAAATTGGTTAGTCCTAATTTATTTACCTCCTCAATAAAATCTTTTCGTTTGGCTCCACTGCCAATACAAACGAACTGAATAGGTTCGTCTCGCAATTGTTTGGCAGTTTCGAGAATGGTGTCCATATCGTGACACCGACCCATATTACCAGAATAGAGAACAGTAAATTTGTTAACTAAATTATGTTGTTTGGCAAACCAATTATTTTCTTTGGCAAGGGGTACAATTAAATCAGGATCTCCCCAACTATGAATCACAGAAACTTTATCCGCTACTTCGGGACAGATTGCTATTACTCTCTCCTTCATATCAGGACTTAGAACCACTATCCCCTTTGACTTACGCCAAATCATTCTGTTCAGATTTCGCCAAAACGCTGCCAGCCAATGATTTTTGGATATTACTCCCAGGGCGATCGCAATATCTGGATAAAGATCATATATTAAACAAACGTAAGAAATCCTTAAACACAGGTGAGCCAGATATGCTGCTATGGGCAAAAAAGGCGGTGCAGAAGTGACCAAAAATACATTGTGCTTCCGAAAATTTCTGATCAAATGAAGAAAAGCACGCACTGTAAAGAGGACACCATTTGCTGCTTTGCCACGAATTCTTCCTGACCACACCTGGGTAGAACGCGATCTCTGAATGCGAATATCACCCAATTTCTCAACAGCCGGAGCATTAGCTGTGGAAAACGCATACCCTGGCTGTCCTGTAAATACTTCAATATCTAACCCTTGCTGCTCTAATTGTTTTACTAGTTCTTCAATCAACTGTCCTGTAGCAGCATAGTCGGGCGGAAAAAATTCTGTAATTATCGATACTTTAATTTTTTTCCGTTCAGAGTTTTCCTTACCTTGAGAAGCATCAGTTAAGTCTGTGGAAGATAACCGGGGTGTAGCAAAACTTGTCTGTTTGTAAATTGGCTGATTCACAGTCTTTGGTTTCTTAGATATATTTAGCCTGTCTGTATCATTCTTCAAATCCTCTGTGGGGGATGGGGATGTGCTTGGATGAGAAATGGTTGACTTTTTCGGCCAGAATGCCATGATCGTATTTTCCTGTAGAAAATTTTTAGGCTTACAGGTAGGAATATTGACTAAATTTAGTCGGTAAAGATTTTTTCAATTGCTAGATAGTGATAAGTAAATTTTCAACATTTGTTGTCAACCGGCTACATATTTATTGACAACAAAGTAAAACTTGTTCCGGAAAAAACTACTCAGCAGAATCACTGTTTTAACTTAAAGCTCCATTGGTAAACATGAGGAAGTAGAATAGAGGCGAATTAAGGGTTTGAATCGTTTATTTGAGTATACTAGAACAAAAACCATGATCAAAAAGCCTCTTGAAGAATAACAAAACCTGTCTACCATTTTTATCAAATTTTGATAAACTTGTTATATATATATATCAGAATGAAGTTATTTGGTAAAGTTCCCCAGTTTGATCCGTTACATAGAGTAATAACAAAACGAGGTTCTTCTTGATAAGAATAGCAAGTTATTAATACAAAGATTCGCCATATAATTTTAATTTATTAATATGACCATGTATCATAAAATAGCCTGTACTAACACATAAGCAAGGTGCGCCGCAAATTATCCAAAGCTGTACACGCACTTAAATGACGAATAAAAGATCGATTCCGCATGGCTCCAAATCTACACTCATAACTTTTTACCTCATCTCCTGAACCAGCTAGACCAATATAGACCAAACCCACGGGTTTTGTATCAGTTCCCCCAGTAGGGCCAGCAATTCCCGTAATACTTAATCCCCAAGTAGTTCCCAGACGATTTCTCACACCAACAGCCATTTGTGCGGCTACAGTAGCACTTACCGCCCCAAAGTTGTCTAAATCTTCGGGTTTAACCCCCAATAATCGTATTTTCACCGAATTATCATAAGAAATTACCCCGCCCCAAAAGTAATCAGAACTACCGGGAATTTCTGTTAACATTTGTCCCAGTCCCCCACCTGTGCAAGATTCTGCTACTGATAGAGTTTCCCCTGATGACCGCAACAATTCACCAACAACAGAAGCCAAGGTATCATGATCTGCACCATAATAATCTAATCCAGCAATTTCTCTCAGTTGTTTTTCAATTGTTGCAATTAAATCATCTGCGGCTTTTGCATCAGAGGCTTTGGCGGAAATTCGCAGTCTAACTTCTCCATTACCCGCATAAGGTGCTACCGTTGGGTTGGGTAAATTCAGATAAGCAGATACTTTTTCTGCTAAAGCTGATTCACTAACACCCCAAAATTTTAAACTGCGACTGTAAATAATTTCCTTGCCCCAACCTTGACTTTTCAGAAAAGGTACTGCTGTTTCTGACCACATTCGGTGCATTTCACTAGGAACACCAGGAAAAGTAAAAATGGTTAATCCTGGACGGGGTTGCCAAATAATACCAGGTGCTGTTCCTGTCGGATTGGGTAAAATTTCTGATCCTTGGGGAATTAGGGCTTGTTTGCGGTTGCTAGGAGACATCACCCGTCCCCGTTGGGCGAATTTATCAGTTATATCTTCAATAATCTCGGCACTTTCCACCAAGGGAACACCAAAAAAATCAGCGATGGTTTCACAAGTGAGGTCATCGGGTGTTGGTCCAAGACCTCCCGTGAAAATCAGAATTTCTGCCCTGGAAGCAGCAATTTCGATAACTTGCTTGAGTCTATCAGGATTATCTCCCACCACGGTTTGATAGTAGTGAGGAATACCTAGCTGTGCTAATTGCTGGGCTAGAAATTGAGCATTGCTGTTGAGGATATCTCCTAGCAGCAATTCAGTACCAACACAAATAATTTCTGCACTCATGGGACTGGGGACTCTTTACTGGGGACTGGGAACTGGTAATGAATCATTTACTCTCACCGGTCCCCTATGACTAAAATCAAGATTGTCGAGAAAGTTTCCAGACTCGCCAAATAGCATAACTCAATACAGAGGTAGATGCACAGGCATAGGTAACACCGCTAGGAATACCGGCAATAGCTAATGCTAAACTACCAACCCAAAGAGTTAAGGAATAAATAAACAAAACTGTTAATCTGTGGGATAAACCCACTCTTAACAGTCGGTGGTGTAAATGGCTGTGTCCATCAGCAACCCAAGGTAGTTTACCTTTACGGAGTCGGGATAAAATCACGGCGGACATATCCACAATTGGTACTGCCAAAATCAAATAAGGTAAGATGACGGCGGTAAAAGCGGGAACTTTGACCAGACCAATTACACCTACAGATGCTAAGGTGAATCCCATAAAATAAGAACCACCATCACCCATAAAGATTTGGGCTGGGTTGAAGTTGTAGCGAAGAAATCCTAATGCTGCTCCAGCTAAGGCGGCTGCAATTAGGGCTGCTTCTGGTTGGTGCATAAATAAGGATACGAACAGCATGACTACAGCAGCAATTCCTGTGACACCAGCTGCTAGTCCATCTAAACCATCAATCCAGTTAATAGCATTCACCATTCCCACTAGCCAAATTACTGTAATTGGTAAACTCAGCCAATAGAGATGAACTATGCCCAGGGTGGGGATGGTAATAAAATCTATGCTAACTCCTGCTTTCCATGCTCCAGCGGCCACAATGACTTGTATCAGTAGGCGTAACAAGGGAGATAGGTTTAATAAATCGTCTGCTAAACCGATGAGAAAAAAGCCTAGTCCACCTAATGTCACGCCCCAAATTTGCCATTCTTTTTCCGGTGGTAGATTGGCAAATCCTCCTAACCACCAGATAATTAATAGGGAGATAATAGTACCTGCGAAGATAGAAATTCCTCCCAGGCGTACCATCGGACGCTGATGAAGTTTTCTTCCATCTGGTTTATCTAACTTTCCGCTTTTGATGCCCATTTTTTTGACATCGGGTATAGTCCAGAGAACGACTACTGCGGCAACAAGAAAGGCAATCAGATGATAAATCTGAGGAGGCATCGGTATTTTTTAATAATTAGTTGATATGAGCAAAATTGTGTGAGGGCAATTTCTACTTAGATTTACTACATCGGGGAGTATTTATCAGCACAATAATATTTGGATTTTAGATTTTAGATGAGAAATTACGATCTCAAATCTAAAATCTAATATCGCTTAGGCTAGAACTGGTAAGGGGATTTCTAGGTGAGAATACAAGGGGAAGCGATCGCACAAGGCAGCAACTCGCCGACGGCAATCTTCTGTCACTGCGTTAGAATCTGGGGCAAGCAAGCGATCGCTAATAATATTCCCAATTTCTGTAAATTCTGCTACACCTAAGCCTCTTGTGGTCATAGCGGGTGAACCAAGTCTCAAACCGCTGGTAACAAATGGTGATGCTGGGTCAAAAGGCACTGTATTTTTATTAGCTGTGATATTTACACCACTCACTAGCTGATCTGCCTTTTTACCCGTCATGCCAATAGACTGTAAATCTACTAACATTAAATGATTATCTGTGCCATTAGATACTAATTTCAAGCCTCTGTTTTGTAGTTGGGTAGCTAAAGCACGAGCATTTTCAATCACTTGGCCTGAATAGGTTGTAAACTCTGGTTTGAGTGCTTCCCCAAATGCCACGGCTTTACCAGCTATTACGTGTTCTAATGGTCCGCCTTGAGTACCAGGGAAAACTGATTTATCCAGCTTTTTACCCAATTCTGCATCGCGGGTTAAAATCAATCCACCTCTGGGACCACGTAAGGTTTTATGAGTTGTTGTCGTCACAACATCACAGTAGGGAAGGGGGTTAGGATGATGACCTGTCGCTACTAACCCAGCGATGTGAGCAATATCTGCCAGCAGGTAAGCGCCAACTTCATCAGCAATACTGCGGAATTTTTCAAAGTCAATGATCCGAGGATAAGCTGAATAACCGCAAATTAAGAGCTTAGGACGTTCTTTGAGGGCTAAATCACGAATTTGGTCATAGTCTAGTTGTTCTGTTTCTTTGCTAACTCCATAGTGACGCACTTGGAACCATTTACCGGAAACATTCACGGGTGAACCGTGGGTTAAGTGTCCACCGTGGGACAAGTCCATCCCCATAATTGTGTCACCTGGTTCTAGCAGGGTCAGGAACACGGCAAAATTTGCCTGTGCGCCAGAATGGGGTTGAACGTTAGCATGAGCAGCACCAAATAGTTGTTTGGCTCTGTCAATGGCTATTTGTTCAATTTTGTCAACAAATTCACAACCGCCATAGTAACGTTTACCTGGTAAGCCTTCTGCGTATTTATTGGTTAATACAGAACCTTGTGCCGCTAGTACAGCAGCGGAGGTAAAGTTTTCACTAGCAATCAATTCTAGGTGATCACGTTGCCGTTGTAGTTCTTGGTTGATTAATTCGTTAACAGCAGGATCTGAGGATTTAAGTATGTCTGAGTTGGTCTTATTCACGGGAATTATCCTTTGATAAATTGGTAAAACGTGAGATTTTGTTGGCAGTACAGCACTGTGGTGACAGCGTTATAACTGTTCTTTTAATCTTTTTTGAGTCTTAACTTCATTATTTAACAACAAGCTAATTAATAGTTTCATGTATTAGCAAGCTGGTTGTGAACTTCAGTTTCCATCCTCTGTCTGTCATTGACTAGCTCTAAAAATGCAAGTATTAATTTTGACTAACAAAAAGAAATATCTAAGATATATAACATACATTGACACTCCCCGGTATAAAGACACGGGGATTCTCAAGAAGCCCAAAAACGGACTCTTAAAGGCGTAGTCAAAGCGCCCCTATAGACTCCATCGAGGTTTAATCCCAATGTTGCCTGTACTTTTCTTAAAATATTTGCTGCCGCATTAGCATCAGCATTAACATAAAAATTGTTAGTAGTACGATACAATCCACGCTTTATTCGTTTCCCTGATTCTTTCCACGTCACGGGTTTTTCACTGTATTTGGGGAGAAAATCATGATCTAAAAACGAAGCTTTGGATGTATAACTTTCCTCAGTTTCTACAAACTCAATCCCGTATTGTTCACATAGTTGAGAAATGCGATTTTTTACTTTAGCAGTAGGAATTTGCACAAATGTCTGATTAAATTTTGTTCCTAAATTAACTTCTTGTCTTTGTCCTTTATTCCACCCAAAGACTAAAATTCCAATTTCATGTTTTAAGCAATGGTCTATTACCAATCTTGCTGCTTTGTTGACAGCATCACGCATCCGACGATTTCGTTTTTCTGTAATAGCAGCTAATCTTTTAGACCAAAATCCTTGGGGTTTATTTTGTTTAATAATGGCAATCTGTTTATTATACGATTGATTGACAGATTTTAAATGTCTACCATCAATAATAAATGAAGTTCCCAGGTTAGAAACACAAGTTAACCAATTACCAATTCCTGTATCTATTCCCAGACATCTATCTGGACTTACTTGCTGTTTCTGTGTCTCTGAAGTTTGATAAACAAGCTCAACATAGAAACAACGATTACGAGGTACTATTCTTAGCTCTTTGATGTCATCAAAGTTTAAGTTAGATGACATTGGTAGCAGAAAGTTCTTCAAATTAAACCATCTATTGATAGTTGTGCCTAATGGTATTTGAATCTGCCCTTCTACTAATTTCAGTGCTTGTTTGGGGTAAGATATTGCTGCTAATCCAGGTTTTCTGTATTTAGGCAGTCTTGGTTGATATTGTAGTTCTCCTTTTCTGTACTTGCTGTTTAAAGCCTTGAATGATTTGAAAGATTCAAATACCGACAAAAGAGTTTGTTGTGCAGCTTGAGAATGCAAGGCTTGGTAATGTTTATTGTTTTTATATTCATTAATCAAATCAAACTTCTCGATTATCTTCCCTGTTTTGAAGAAGATTTGCCTGGCATAGTAAATACCGCAATTAGTTAATTTGTGAGATTCAGAACAGATAAATTCTAATATGGCTTTGAGAGATTTATCGGGTTTAATGAGATTTTGCTGGCATTTGTACAAAAATATCACCTCCTGAAGAATAATGTTGTTATTTTAGACAAAGGTGGATTATATGTAAAGGAAGGAGATTGAACTAAGTGGAATGTCACTGAGGGAAGACAGCCCTTGATTGGCTTTCATGAGGCAGTGCGTTGGTGAAACAGTCCGGTCTTGGGGTTTCCACGCCACTTGCTACAACGGGGGGAACCCCCGCAACGCAGTGGCTCCCCAGGAGGAACTGCTGAAAGGGTTTCCCGGCTTGTTAGCGTTCGCGCAGCGTGCCGTAGGCATAGCTCTGAAAGAGGCAGCAACTGCCGTCCCCTGCTATCAAGGACGGCTAAGTTTTTCCGCCAAGATCCAAAACTTAACCTCAAGGGTTTTCAGCCTATTTTCTTATAAAACAAGGAGCAGTTAGCAAAAATTTGCTATTTTCTGCGTCTGTGCCTTGATGCCAAAAGGAGCGATGGAGGTATTTGGATGCTAGTCATTTTAACGGATGATCAAATCTTTGCCCCTGAGCAAGTTTGTCAGTCTTGTTTGCTTGCTAACAATAGCGGACAACCCCGCTGGTATGGAGATAAACTGCGTTGTGGTCAAGCTATTCGCAAATGTACGGAACAACAGCCAGAGCAGTATGAGTGTATGATGGGCTTCCGGCTCGCTAATATAAAATAATCTAATTTTCCAGCAATATTAAGCAGCTGCGTTATCCTATGGTCAAATAGCTATTCAAATTTAGCCATAGGAGAATTTACCATGAATTGGCGCGGCTCTACTACTGTTGGTGATCGAATTTTCGCTTGTTTACCTTATTTGCTGCCTCTAGTTGAGAGTTTAGAATTTGGCAGCTTTTTGGTGAGACAGTTTCCAGTCTTAGGAGTGCTGTTGTTACCCATACTACCAGTTAAATCAGTTTACGATGCTTTGGGTTCAATAGGTCAAATTATTGTGTTTTTTGCCTTGTTCATTTTGGTGGTGAGAAATGAAAAAATCAGTCATTTTATTCGTTTCAACACAATGCAGGCCATTCTTTTAGATATTGTGATATTTTTGTGTTCCGTAGTTCTGCAAATTTTAACTCCTGTTCCTGGTGCTGGTTTTGCCCTAGAAACCATAGCCAATACCATATTTTTAGGTATTGTGGCATCTGTAATTTTTTCCGTATTTCAGTCTTTAAATGGCCGTTATGCGGAAATTCCAGCAATTTCTGATGCTGTTTATATGCAGGTGCGCTAGGTTAAATACCAATTTGGGATTTTAGATTTTGGATTAACAGTTTTGATAATCAGCTGTTCCCAAAATCTCAAACCATCCTAAGTATCCAAATTTGGTGTTAACGGCTGACAACGAGGTTTTCTAGGCGACCGATACCTTCGATTTCGACACGGATGCGATCGCCTACATTTAATGAACCTACGCCAAAAGGTGTACCTGTTAGCACGACATCCCCAGGTAATAGTGTCATCACTTGACTAATATAAGACACCAAAAAATCTGGGGAAAATACCATTTGATCAATACAGGCAGATTGGACGGGATGGGGTTTATCATTCAAAAAGGTTTGCAATTTGGCTCCTGGGTTCAATTCTCGGACAATCCAAGGACCTAAAGGGCAAAATGTATCAAAACCTTTAGCTCTTGTCCATTGAGCATCATTTTTTTGTAAATCCCTGGCTGTGACATCATTAGCAATGGTGTAACCCCAAATTTTGCTTTGAGCTTCCTCTGGTGTACAGTCACAAGTGCGATCGCCTATCACTAATGCTAACTCGCCTTCATAGTCTACCCGTTGTGACTGTGGAGGATATTTAATTTCCATTTCTGAGGCGATAACAGTGGTGGGTGGCTTAAGGAAAATCAGCGGTTCAGCGGGGACGGAAGTTCCCATTTCTGCTGCATGATCCGCATAGTTCTTGCCTACGGCCACTATTTTGGAAGGTGAACAGGGAGCCAGAATTCGGTATTGGTCTGGTTCCAAAATTAAATCCGTGGGTTGCCCTTCCATCCAAGGTGGAGCGTCCAAAACCTCGACGTTGAGGGATAATTGCAGCAACCCGTAGTAAATTTGTCCTTCTTGACTCTTAACTCGCACATAGCGTTGCGCCATAACCTTGATTAATATCCTTAGAGATGCAAATTTAGGCAGATTAGGCTAATGATTTAAATCGAAAACTGGTAAGATGATAGAAAATTGAGTCAGCCAAAACCACCTAGAGTGAGTATTTCCGCCCATCTCCAATACTTAATCATACTTTAGGTGGTGAATTACTTCTGGCGATATGCGCCAAAAGGCGCAGTCTACATATTAACAATAGAATGCAACAGTAATTTATTGTTAATATATCAAAAACACATCCCCATCAAGTTTTTGCTCTAAAGATTCTCTTCCTGACTATGGTGAAAAACCCACAAAGCGAAGAAAAACTCAAAGCAAAAAGTTTGGATTGTGCGTGATAAAATACTCAAAGTTATTTGAGTTAAGTAAAGGTAACATTGAGAGATTCTCAGTGGAGCTATAGGGGCGCTTTGACTACGCCTTCACGAGTCCGTTTTTGGGCTGCTTGAGAATCTCTGTCCTTCATAACAGAGAGTGTCAAAGTTCCTTGTTGCTTCAGATGTTGATTTTTATCAGTAACTCACAAAGCTTACTTGTATAAAATCTACAGGAGCAGCCTTTTTTGTCCATAAGGTGACTAAAAATATATGACCACAATTTACGAAACAATGTACATTCTTCGCCCTGACTTGGGAGATGAGCAGGTAGAGCAAGCCGTTACTAAATACCAAAACTTGTTAACTGAACAAGGCGCACAGAATCTGGAAATTCAGAATCGTGGTAAGCGTCGTCTTGCTTATGAAATTAACAGACATCGTGACGGCATCTACATCCAATTTAACTACACAGCCCCAGCAGGTGCGATCGCTCCTTTAGAGCGTGCTATGCGATTAAGTGAAGAAGTGATTCGCTACTTAACAGTTAAGCAGGAAGTCCGCGAAGAAAAACCAGCGAAAGAAGTTGTAACCGCCTAAAAAGTGCTGAGTGAGGAATTTTCAAATGATTCCCCACTCAACGGCAGGTATATTGCTTGTCTACGGATAGATAATATGTAAGTTATTTAATAAATACATAGGATTTTTAGAAAAATTTGCGTATTTCAACAGTTGTCAATTACTTCTAATTGCGATATGTTTTGGATAAAATCATGAGGTAAGTGTTTATCTCATACACATAAAGTATAGGAAAGGACACAACAAAAGAGATTAGAACTTTTTTCCAAATTATGACTACAAGGGTTTTGAGCAATTACGTTTTATACAAACTAGTCTTAAGACCTTGTGTTCTGATAAAAAAGTTTTATATCGCGTACAACAAGCTTGTGTGACAAGAAGTGCAAAACCTCCGGCAAATATAGCTTGTGATTTGCATTTTACCTGGTCGCAGAGGAGCAAAATTTTGTATGTAAGAGGTTCTTCAAGCACTTGCCAAAGTTAATCTTGTCGCAGTTATACCTAAGAGATGTAACCCACTGTGAGCCAATCTGACACCCCCAACATCCAAGCTCTTTCTACTGAAGTATCGCAGTTGCGTCAAGAGTTGCAGCTGAGAGATCAATTAGTACAACAGCTATCTCAAGAACTGTTCCGACTAGTAAAAGGTAATACTAATTTTATCCCTCAACGCACTGAGCCTGAGAGCGATATGAGTCAATTAGAGGTTTTAAGAGAACAACTCCAAGCTGTTGAGGAGCAAGTAACATTCTACCAAGAGCAAATTACATCTCGTGACTCGGAAATTCACCAATTACGACAGTCAGTTCAAGAATTAACTGATCGCAGTCGGATGTTAGAGCAAGTAGTACAAGAATTACCACAAATTTACCGTCGGAAATTTGAGGAAAGAATGGCTCCAGTTAGAGATAAGGTAGCAATGCTACAAAGAGAAAATCGTCAACTACAGGCAGAACTGCAAAGTGTGAGTTATCGGTTAGCACTTAAAACTCGTCACTCAAGTCATAGTGGTATAGATTTACCAAATTTCTCTAGTCCTATATCTGGACAACCTAATATATCCACTCCTCAGAATGTCTGAATGAAATATTTATGACATATAGCAGGAGTCAGGAGTAAAACCTTCTTGTAGTGGAAGTTTCATGATCAATTGATGTTCTAAGCACTCTGTCCACAGCTATATTTAGAAATAAAATTTTCATATCCAATTTTTATCGCCTAGCTGCCAAACCTCTAGTTGAATAGAGATTCAGCTTGCTAGAACGAGAATTTAAAGGGTGATGATATCTAGTAATGTTTTGCCAAGCTAAGAAGCGAAAAAATTTTACTTAACTTGGCTTTTTTCCCTGAGAAAAGTCGATAATTCAGCCAGCTGTCACCAGACTTTGCTCCTTGAGGCTAGGACATATATCTTCGTAATTGTTAACTATCTCAAACACTGAATCTAGGTGAGTAAGTTCTAAGACGAGTCTTACAGGAGCTTGCACGTTGCACAGAACTAACCGACAACCGCTTGCGCGTACAGCTTTCAGTGCTTGGACTAAGGGAACTAAACCAGAACTATCCATGAATTCAACTTCTGCTAGATCGATAACCCAGAGTTGATCAGGCTGTGGTGTTACTCCAGCCATCTTTTCGCTCAAGGCCGTACCAACCTGTAAGTCTATGCTTCCTTGGGGTTTGAACAAAATCACTTGGCGTTCTTGTGTAAGAGTCATGAATTTAACTGGGTAGTTGAACTGGGTAGTTGAAATGTTCAGAAAACGGGTTTTATATCAATTCTGATTAATCGTCAACAGTGGAAATACTGCTTTTAATTGATTACCGGGGACTTAATGCAATTATAGTCGATATATATGGAAGTGCTACAGGAATCATGACTAAAGAGAGTATAAAATTTGATAGATAGCTCTACTATAGGCATAAATGCCTGTGGATTTCGGTAGCGAATTTAACTGTTACAAAATTATTATGGTTTCTGTGTAGTTTTATAAATTTTTAATAACTAAATCTCAAGAATGCACATCAAACAGCAAGCCAATGATTTCTTGTGGCATTTTGATGAAAAATTCATAATTACATAATCAAATAGATTTAGACTTCAACAAACACAGGCTCACGAGTTTTTAATTATGAATTATGAATTATGAATTCTGAATTACTAATTATATTGACAGCCTCACCAAAAACAAGCCAAGATATAGTAAACGTAAAAATTTGTAAAGTCGGCGGTGCTGGATGTCTTTTGAGCTAATTTCACTAGAAAACATCCAAGAATTTGCTCAATCTTACGGTTATTGGGCAATTTTTTTGGGAATTTTGCTAGAGAATTTGGGCATTCCTCTTCCCGGTGAAACCGTGACTTTAGTCGGCGGTTTCCTGGCTGGTAGTGATGAGCTTAATTACTGGCTGGTTCTGGGTGACGCTGTTACAGGTGCTGTAATTGGCGGTACTTGCGGCTATTGGATTGGCAGGATTGGTGGTTGGCCTTTCCTGCTACAAGTTGGTAAGATATTCCGCATATCTGAAACCCGACTGCTGAGTATTAAAGAACAATTTAGTGAGAATGCTGCTAAAGCTGTATTTTTTGGTCGTTTTTTCGCCTTACTAAGAATTTTTGCATCTCCACTTGCTGGTATAGCAGAAATGCCCTTTGGGAAATTTTTGGTATATAACTTAGCAGGAGCTACTGCCTGGGCTAGTGTGATGGTGACTTTAGCTTTCTTTGCAGGGAGAATTGTTTCCCTTGAACAACTAGTGGCTTGGGTAAGTCAATTTGCAATTTTGGCTTTACTTATCTTAGTTGCTGTGATTGTTGTTCCTATTTGGTGGGAATCTCGCCAAGTTAAGCATCAAACTGGGGAATAGGGGACTGGGGATTGGGGACTGGGGACTGGGGACTGGGAAGAATAACCTATTCCCTATTCCCTATTCCCTATTCCCTATTCCCTGTCACCTAATTACTTATTGTTCTGCGCCCAAATGCGGGTAGGTAGACCCCAGACGTAGATAAAGCCTTCTGCGGCTTTGTGATCAAATTGGTCTTCAGCGCCGTAGGTTGCTAAATCAGGAGTGTAAAGGGAATTATCACTCCAACGGCCAACTATGGTAGCGTTACCTTTGAAAAGCTTTAACCGCACAACACCAGAAACTCTCTCTTGTGTTTGTTGAATAAAAGCATCTATTGCAGCTTTGAGTGGACTGTACCAAAGCCCGTTGTATACCAATTTGGTGTAGGTTTCTTCAATACCCCGTTTGTATTGGGTGACATCTGCTGTTAAAGTCAGGCTTTCTAAATCGCGGTGGGCATTAATTAGGACTACCATTGCGGGTGATTCGTAAATTTCCCGTGATTTAATCCCAACCAATCGGTTTTCAATCATGTCAATCCGCCCAATACCGTGATTGCCAACTATTTTATTGAGTTGTTCAATTAACTCAACTGGTGTTTTTGCAGTACCGTTGATTGTGGTAGGAATGCCTTTTTGGAAGCCAATTTCTAGATATTCCGGCTCGTTGGGAGTATCGGCTATGGCTTTGGTCATTTCATAAATTTCTTCTGGTGGTTCGTTTGCTGGATCTTCCAAAGTACCAGCTTCAATACTCCGACCAAGCAAGTTTTTATCTATACTGAAGGGAGAGGATTTTTTTACAGGTGCGGGAATACCGAAGCTTTCACCATAGGCTATGGTTTGTTCTCGACTCATTCCCCATTCTCTGGCAGGTGCGAGGATTTTTAAGTTGGGGTTTAATGCTGTACAGGAAACATCAAAACGAACTTGATCGTTACCTTTACCTGTGCAACCGTGGGCGATCGCATCAGCACCATATTTTTCGGCTGTTTCTACTAAAATCTTAGCAATCAAGGGCCGAGCTAGGGCTGTTCCTAAAGGATAGCGATTTTCATAGAGTGCATTGGCTTGAATTGCGGGAAATGCGTAATCTTTAACAAAGCTATCTTTAACATCAACTACAAGAGATTCACTTGCACCAGATTTTAAAGCTTTTTCTCTTACTGGTTCTAATTCATCTCCCTGGCCTAAGTCTGCTGCTAGGGTTATTACCTCTTCTACTCCCCATTCTTCCTTTAAGTAGGGGATACAAACAGAGGTATCCACTCCACCAGAATATGCTAAAACAACCTTTTTGGCGCGACCCATCAGTTTCTCCAGTTGGGAAAACAAACAATGAGTCATTATTATATCTGACTACACAGTATATATTTTAATGATGCAACTGCTTTTCAATTAAAAATTAAAAATTAAAAATTAAAAAACTTCTTTATATATAGATATGGAGATAATTTTTTTCAAGAAACCATGACCGTGTTCTTTTTGTCATATTCTGGGTATGAATAATAGTGTTTTGGGTAAAACAGTGTTTTTTAGTGTTGTAATTCCTACTTATAATCGTTTGCCGATTTTGCAAAAATGCTTGCGTGCTTTGGAGATACAGGAGTTTAACCAAGACAACCATATACAAGGTTATGAGGTGGTTTTAGTAGATGATGGTTCTACTGATGGTACTCTGCACTGGTTAGCAGAACATCAAGATGAGTTTCCTCATGTGCGGTGTTTTCAACAAGATCATGCTGGTCCTGCTGCTGCGCGAAATTTGGGGGTAGAAAAAGCCGAGGGTGACACGATTATTTTTATTGATAGCGATTTGGTGGTTTTGTCTAATTTCTTGCAAGCCCATACAGATGCTTTGGTACAAGGAAGAGAGAAATTAGGGAGCGACGGTTTTTTTACCTACGGTGCGGTAATTAATACTTGTAATTTTGAAAATCCCACTTCTGAACCTTATAAAATCACAGATTTTTCTGCGGCTTTTTTTGCTACGGGTAATGTCGCTATTCCTAAACATTGGTTAAAGAAAGCTGGTTTATTTGATACTGGGTTTCAACTTTATGGCTGGGAAGATTTGGAGTTAGGTGTGAGATTAAAAAATTTAGGTTTGCAATTAATTAAATGTCCTGAAGCTGTTGGTTATCATTGGCATCCAGCTTTTAGTTTACAACAAATTCCTAAGTTAATTGATCAGGAAATTCAACGGGGAAGGATGGGTGTTTTGTTTTATCAAAAACATCCTACCTGGGAAGTGAAAATGATGATTCAAATGACTTTGTTTCATCGTTTGTTGTGGGGAATACTTTCTTTAAATGGGTTGTTTAATGAAAGAACTAGCGCACCTTTATTGCAATGGTTGATTAATTTGGGTAAGCCGCAGTTAGCGTTGGAAGTTGCGCGGATTTTTTTGAATTGGTATAATGTGAAGGGGGTTTATCAGGCTTATGAGGAGATGCAGGGTAAATGATTTTATCATGCTCCAGACGTAGAGGCGAGGACAGAGAAAAGCAAGAGAATATAATAAGAATATTGAGATAATAAGTTGAAATTATGAATCAGTCTAATTCTAATAATGTCAATGAACAGGAAAGTGTAAAAGGAATTACAAGAATTTCTGTCAGTGGTTATAAGTCGCTTTATGATGAGTGCAGTATTGAAGTGCGTCCATTAACAATTTTGGCTGGTGCTAATAGTTCGGGAAAATCAAGTATTATGCAGCCTTTATTGTTGATGAAACAAACTCTAGAAGCTACTTATGATCCTGGTGCTTTGTTACTTGATGGACCTAACATTAAGTTTACTTCAGCAGAACAAGTATTTTCTAAAGTTTCTGGTCAAAAACATAATAATCAATTTATAGTAAGTATTGGAATCGAAAATAATCAATCTATTGAAAATAAATTTATAAAGTATCCAAGAAAGTCTTTAGAAATTATTGAAATGATTCATGAAAAAGACGATAAAAAAATTGTGCTTTCACCTGAAATTTTACCAGGAGATATTAAAGATATTTTACCAGAAATTTATTCGGAAATTGAGCAAACACTTAAAAATTTAGAAGAGCTAAAAAATACCAGTATATATTGGATTATTGACCGTAATCGTTGTTTTTTAAATTTTTACTTGGTTATAAATGGATACAAAATGAATGAAATTTTTCCATTGCTTAACCCGGTACATAACACTCTATATCCTAGTCATTCTGAAATATTTGGAAACTATATCAGAAAAATAATCCACTTACCTGGATTACGAGGAAATCCTGAACGTAACTACAAAACTACTGCTATAGGAGATGAATTTCCTGGTACATTTGATAATTATGTTGCTAGTATTATCAATCATTGGCAAAAACCTAGAGATAAACGTCTTCAAGAGTTAGCTAATTTACTGGAAAATCTGGGACTAACTTGTAAAGTTCACGCTAAACAAGTTAATGATACACAAGTTGAGCTTAGAGTTGGTCGTTTACCAAGAAACTCGGATGCAAAAGATGATATGGTCAATATTGCCGATGTTGGTTTTGGTGTTTCCCAAACTTTACCTGTTTTAGTCGCTTTGCTAGTCGCTAAACCAGGACAATTAGTTTATATTGAACAACCAGAAATACATTTACATCCCCGCGCTCAAGTTGCTATGGCGGAAATATTAGCAAATGCTGCAAAACGGGGAGTAAAAGTAGTTATAGAAACTCATAGTGATAGATTAATTTTAGCAATTCAGTCTTTAGTCGCTGAAGGTAATTTATCGCCAGATTTAGTCAAACTGCACTGGTTTACACGGCAAGATGATGGTATAACAAGAGTCAATAGTGCTGATTTAGATGAAACTGGCGCTTTTGGAGATTGGCCAGAGGATTTTGGTGATATATCTCTACAACTGGAAAACCGTTATTTAAGTGCTGCGGAAGCTCGTTTAATGCAAGGGATACATGGGGGATAAAGTAGATTCTAAGCGTTTGGTAATTGATGCTTCTGTTGCACGTTCATGTGGTACTAATGAAGCAACTTATCCAACTTCAGTAAACTGCCGTAATTTTCTGATGGCGGTTTTGCAAATTTGTCACCAAATTGTGATGACACCAGATATTAAAAAAGAGTGGGATAAACATCAATCACCATTTGCTCGAAAATGGCTTACTCAAATGGTGGCTAAGAAAAAATTTAAATATTTAGATATTTCGATTGATAGTGATTTATGGAGTCAAGTAGAAAGTATTGCTGCCAATGTGAGTAATAAAAGAATTGAAGAAATGACGAAAGATTTATGTTTAATTGAAGCAGCACTGGCAACAGATAAAATTGTTATATCCCTGGATGATAATACAGCTAGAAAATTTTTTAGTGAAGCATCTGTAAAAATAGAGGAACTCAGGGATATTGTGTGGGTAAATCCAGATAAAGTAGATGAAGAAAACCCGATTGAATGGCTAAAAAATGGGGCTGAAGCAGAAAGCGATCGCTTTTTGATAAATTATAGACGCGAGTTAGATTAATTGACTTGTTACGAAAAAGTTCAATTTGACCCAAAAACTCAACATATTTGTGCTACCCTAGAACAGTTGTCTAAAATCCGCACATCCGGGAATTCGGGTGTTTCCGTTATGGAAATGCACCTGGGTGGAGGTTTAACCCGAATAGGAGTAAGAAAATATGCCAGTCGTTTCTTTGGCTCAGATGATGGAGTCAGGTGTTCACTTTGGGCATCAAACCCGACGTTGGAACCCAAAGATGTCTCCTTACATCTACACTTCCCGCAATGGTGTACATATCATTGACTTGGTGCAAACAGCCCAGTTGATGGATAACGCCTACAACTATATGCGATCGCAAGCAGAGCAAGGGAAGAAATTCTTGTTTGTTGGCACAAAACGGCAAGCAGCAGGGATTATTGCTCAAGAAGCTACCCGTTGTGGTTCTCACTACATTAACCAGCGTTGGTTAGGTGGAATGCTCACTAACTGGGCTACCATTAAGACCAGAGCAGACCGTCTGAAAGATTTAGAACGTCGGGAAGAAAACGGCGCACTGGATTTATTGCCTAAGAAAGAAGCGTCAATGCTGCGTCGGGAAATGACAAAGCTGCAAAAATACTTGGGTGGCATTAAAAATATGCGGAAAGTCCCCGATGTTGTGATCATTGTTGACCAACGACGGGAATATAACGCAGTTCAAGAATGCGAAAAATTGGGTATTCCTATTGTGTCCATGTTGGATACAAACTGTGATCCAGATGTAGTAGACATTCCCATTCCAGCTAATGATGACGCAATCAGATCAATTAAACTGATTGTTGGCAAATTAGCAGATGCTATTTATGAAGGCCGTCATGGTCAGCTGGAAGCAGAAGGGGATTATGAAGATTATGAAGGCGCTGAGGAAGAGTACGACTACGACGAAAGTGAGTACGCTGATGCAGCGATTCCCGACGACGAAGATGAAGAATAATAAGAATTGAGGATTTACTAGGGGTTAAGCAATTGGCTTGATCCTTAGAATCATCATTTCTTTAACTGCTGTGGTGGCAATTACTGATTTAAGGTAATTGAGTATTAAAACGAAACGAAACGGAATTGAGGCAACATGGCGGAAATATCTGCAAAACTCGTCCAAGAGCTACGCCAAAAAACTGGTGCCGGCATGATGGACTGCAAAAAGGCGCTGAAAGAAACTGAAGGCAATATAGAAGAAGCCATTGACTGGCTGAGAAAAAAAGGTATTGCTTCAGCAGGTAAAAAAAGCGATCGCATTGCGGCTGAAGGTCTAGTAGACACCTACATTCAGCCTGATGGTAAGGTGGGTGTACTCATAGAAGTTAACTGCCAAACAGATTTTGTTGCCCGTAACGACGCTTTTAAATCCTTAGTTAAGAAACTGGCACAACAAGCGGTAACTGCTGAGAGCATTGAGTCTTTGCTGGCTCAACCTTATATTGAAAATACCAGCGTGACTGTAGATGAGTTCATCAAAGAAACTATTGCTACCCTGGGTGAAAATATTCAGGTGCGGCGCTTTGTCAACTTTTCTCTTGGTAACACACCAGGAGTAGTAGACAGCTACATTCATACTGGTGGTAGAGTTGGTGTTTTGGTTCAACTGAGCGCCCAAACTGACGCAGCTGCTGGTAACGAAGAGTTCCAAAACTTGGCTAAAAACACAGCCATGCAAATTGCAGCTTGTCCCAATGTCGAGTATGTCAGTGTAGATCAAATTCCTGCCGAAGTTGTCAAAAAAGAAAAAGACATTGAAATGGGCAAGGATGACTTGGGGAATAAACCAGAGAACATTAAAGAAAAGATTGTTCAAGGACGAATTGATAAACGCCTTAAAGAAATGGCTTTGCTGGATCAACCTTACATCCGTGACCAAAGTATTTCTGTAGAAGACTTGGTGAAGCAAGTTAAATCTAAAGTAGGTGAAGAGATCCAAGTACATCGCTTTGTGCGCTATGTGCTAGGTGAAGGCATTGAAAAGCAAGAAATTAGCTTTGCTGAAGAAGTAGCTGCTCAAATGGGCGCTAAGTAGTTTAGTTATTAGTCAATAGTCAGTAGTGAGTTGTTAATAGTATCTAATTAACTAAAACTTCTTGACTATGGACTTTTGACTAATTTCTACTTAAATAACAGGTCTAGCAAACTTTGCTGGCCTGTATTTTATTAGCAGTTAGAATGGGATTAATACCAATTCATAATTGATAATTGATAATTGATAATTGATAATTAAAAAATTCAGATTTTATAGCAAACGCCAAGGTGCTTAAAAAATCAACTATAATCCAAACTCCAGATGATCTGGATAATTATTTTCACGACAAATTTTCAATTTGTATCAAAATAAAATTCAGATAGAGAAAAAGGGGAAGATATGGCCAGATCAATTGAGCGAATAGAACGGGATATTACAGCCATAAAACAGGCGATAAGAGCGATCGCCATAGAACTAAACAGCAATTATGTCAATTATTTAAACATTCTGGGAGAAGCTTTACAAAAACAGTTAATTGTGGCAGTTTATCACCTTTGTACTCAAGGCTATCCTGAGAAGTTTCTCAACTTGTCACTTAATCAGCGCCAACAATTACAACAAGGCATTCGTAAATTAGGTCAAAAAGGCGCACAACAGTTGCTGGTTTATATTCAGGGTAGTGAAACTGAGGAAATTCAGGAAACTGAAGCAACTGAAGAAATTCAGGAAATTCAGGAAACAGACGAGAGTGAAAACAATGAACCATCGAAAATTGAAAATCAAAAATATTTAGATCCTTCCAACCCGATAGAACTAGCAAAATGGCATCAGGATTTAGAGGAAGGGATTCAGGATACACTGAAGAAAGTTTCCCATGATGCTAATTCTTTAATCCAAAAAGCTGGTCTTTTACCCAAAAAATTACCAGAACCGATTTTAGCAGCAGCAGCGGCAGCTTCAGAAGCTTCAGCCGAGGTGATACCGGGTCCTCCTAATCTATTAAACTTAGTAATAGAAATCAGTAATGAGCCGGAATCAGAAGATTCTAGCTTGACACAGCTTATGACCCTGAACTTGCGACTAGGAGACATTGAATTTGCTGATACCACACTTTTGTCAGGGCGCAAGCAAATTCGTAATATTTTATTGCAACTGAATAAGCTAGGAAGAGAGTATCAGAAAAAACAGCGAGAACTCAAAAGTGCGGAAGCTGAAGCTGCCTGGCGTGCCAGTTGGTTTGAGGACTAGCACCGCAAGGCGAACATCAAAAGTCAAAAGTCAAAAGTCAAAATTTACAATGAAAGAAATTCTGCCTATTCTCTATTCCCTATTCCCTATTCCCTTGACTAATGATTAATGACACTCCCGATTGGATAAGATTACATAAAGCCTTAGCCGTAGAGGCAGAATCTGGCTTTACAGATTTGGTGGGTAAGCAATACCGCTTCAGTGAATTTCTGAGTTTGACTTTTGGGAAGTTTCCCCAAGCGTTGCCTCCAAAAGAACGCTCGCGCTGGTACGAAATAGCAATGCAATTTGCTAACTATTCAAATCTGGAAGTGGAAGCAAGACAGCATTTAGTCGCCGAAGTTAGAAGATACCTCTACCAATTACAGCAAGAACTAGAGGAGGGGGAGCAGGGGAGAATATATCCAAGTAAAACCATAAATCTCACAACCCCAATTGTTGCCGAAGTGAGTAAAAAACTAGCTCCAAAAATTGAGCAAAAACTTAGTGATTTGCCGGAAATTGGCATTAAAAAAGCTGAGAATTTAGCGCGGTTGGATTTACTGACTGTACGTGATTTGTTGTTCTACTATCCTCGTGATCATATTGATTATGCACGTCAGGTAAATATTCAAGAGTTACAGGGTGGTGAGACGGTAACGATCATAGCAACTGTAAAGCGGTTTAATTATTTTACTAGCCCGAAAAATAAGAAGTTATCAATTTTAGAATTGATTCTGAAAGATAACACAGGTCAAATTAAAGTTAGTCGTTTTTTTGCTGGGGCGCGGTTTAGCAGTCGTGGGTGGCAGGAAAGTTTAAAACGCCGCTATGCTGTGGGTAGTGTTTTGGCAGCTTGTGGGTTAGTAAAAGGTGGTAAATATGGTTTAACTTTAGATAATCCAGAATTGGAAGTGTTAGCAAATCCAGGAGATACAATTGATTCTCTAACTATTGGCCGAGTTGTGCCGATTTATGCTTTAACTGAGGGAGTGGTGGCAAATACGGTGAGACAAGCTGTAATTGCGGCTTTACCTGCGGCGGCTCATTTGAAAGATCCTTTACCCAGTGGTTTGCGGAAAAAATATGATTTAATGGAATTGAAGGATGCAATTCCTAATATTCATTTTCCTAAAGATAGTGATACTTTAAAATCTGCCCGTCGGCGTTTGGTATTTGATGAATTTTTCTATTTGCAAGTTGGTTTATTACAACGTCAGAAAAAAGCTAAGGAAATTCAAACCAGCGCCGTTCTTGCACCGAAGGGCAAATTATTAGAACAATTTAACGAAATTCTTCCTTTTAAATTTACAGGCGCTCAACAAAGAGTTATTAACGATATTCTTAATGATTTACAAAAACCTACACCGATGAATCGTTTAGTTCAAGGTGATGTAGGTTCAGGTAAAACAGTGGTAGCTGTAGTTGCTATTTTAGCTGCTATTCAATCTGGTTATCAAGCTGCTTTAATGGCTCCGACTGAAGTATTAGCAGAACAACATTATCGCAAATTAGTTAGTTGGTTTAACCTGCTACATTTGCCTGTTGAGTTATTAACAGGTTCGACAAAAATAGCCAAAAGACGAGAAATTCATTCTCAGTTAGAAACAGGTGAATTACCTTTATTAGTAGGAACTCACGCCTTAATTCAAGATAAAGTTAATTTTCAAAGTTTGGGTTTAGTTGTTATTGATGAACAGCACCGTTTTGGGGTAGAACAAAGAGCGAAGTTACAACAAAAAGGTGAACAACCTCATGTTTTAACTATGACAGCAACTCCCATTCCTCGAACTTTGGCTTTAACAGTACATGGTGATTTAGATGTTAGTCAAATTGATGAATTACCACCAGGAAGACAACAAATTCAAACTACTTTATTAAGTGGTCAACAACGACCAAAAGCTTACGATTTAATCCGGCGAGAAGTTGCCCAAGGTAGACAAGTTTATGTAGTTTTACCTTTGGTGGAAGAGTCAGAAAAATTAGATTTGCGTTCGGCTGTTGATGAACATCAAAAATTACAAGAAAGCGTTTTTCCTGATTTTCAAGTTGGGTTATTGCATGGACGTATGACTTCAGCAGAGAAGGATGAAGCAATTACCAAATTTAGGGATAATGAAACGCAGATATTAGTTTCTACTACTGTAGTTGAAGTAGGTGTAGATGTACCAAATGCCACGGTGATGCTAATTGAACACGCGGAAAGATTTGGGTTATCACAGTTACATCAATTACGGGGGCGTGTGGGACGGGGTGCAGCGCAGTCTTATTGTTTATTGATGAGTAGTTCGAGAAGTGCGGATGCTCAACAACGGTTGAAGGTGTTGGAACAGTCTCAGGATGGGTTTTTTATCTCGGAAATGGATATGCGTTTTCGTGGTCCTGGGGAAGTGATGGGGACTAGGCAATCTGGGGTAGCGGATTTTACTTTGGCTAGTTTGGTGGAAGATGAGGATGTGTTGCTGTTAGCGCGACAAGCAGCAGAGAAAGTGATTGATATGGATGCAAGTTTAGCGCGTTGGCCGTTGATGAAGGATGAGTTGCAGTATAGGTATGCGCGGTTAATGGGTGGAGCGATTTTGACGTAATTAGGGGAAACGCAACTAAAGTATCTTGAGAAGATTTAGGGACTTCCAAGAAATAAATTATCTCGATTAAGGAACCGCAGAGACGCAGAGAAGCCAGTGCGTTGGGCGGGTTCCCCGACTTGTAGCAACTGGCGCGACACAGAGAAATAAGGGTTTGAGAGATTTTTACGTTAGGTGGTTGAGTGTTTTTTTATTTGGAAGTCCCTTAATTCAAATACTTATAAAATCTTTGATTCATCCCTTATTAGTAGATTACTATAAGTAATACTAACTCTATTCTGATTCTTGAATTCCTACTATTTATTTTAGAAAAAGAAATGTCACAACAGAACACAATTACAAATCCTCAAGAAATCTATGATGTAGTTATCGTTGGTGCTGGTCCTGTTGGTTTAGCAACTGCGATTGGTTTACGCCAGCGGGGTATAGAAAATATACTTGTTATTGACCAAGCTCGCACTTTTCGTCAAGTTGGTCAAGTTTTAGACCTTTTACCTAATGGATTAAAAGCACTAAAAGAGTTAGATTTAAATGCCTATACAGCAGTCAAGGATAATGCTATTAAGTTATTTTCTCCTCAGCAATCTGATGATCAAAAAACCGCTAAAACTTCACCTCAATGGGTTTACAAAAATCTCCAAGGTCAGTTAATTAGATCAATTTCTTTGGGGTTTGATGATTGGTTTAAAGATTATGGTGAAGGGAGATTATCATTAGCTTGGTTTGAATTACAAACTACCCTGAGAAACCTTATTCCTCCAGAAACAGTCAAAGCTAACCATCGTTGTATTAATTTAGTGGATGAACCAGAAAATGGTTGTGTGCGGGTAGAGTGTGTTTCTGATGGTAATGTTGAAGATAACCCCTATGCCTATTGGGAAGAAAATTCAACACTAGCGAATAATTCAACTCAAAACTTAGATAACTTACCTCCGAAATTAATATCTAAAACGTTTCGGGGAAAACTAATTATTGGTGCAGATGGAATTAACTCTAATGTCCGTCAGGTAATCTATAAAGATAGCCCCTACTCTGCGTTTGCTAAACCTCAATACTCTGGCTTTGCGGCTATAATGTGCAGAGAGATAAAGGGTATTCCTGAACAACTCCAAACTGAAATAGTAAATACATTTTTGCCAGGTACTTTTCTTGCTACCATTAGTAATGATTGCATATCGGAAAATTCTCCAGATGTAATCGAGCCCAGGATGATGTTATTTTCCAGAATACCAGGTCAATTTGGATATATAATCCATCTACCCGTAACTTTAGAAGCTTTGCAAAATAAATCTGGACAGGATTTAATTGATTTAGCTTTACAAGAATTAGAAAAAGCCGATTTTCCTGACAGCTTAAAAGAATTAGTGGCAATTTCTCCATCGGCAAATATGCAGCAACGTCCTTACTATATTCACCATACTAGCAATGAAACTGATGCTGGCAAAATTACACCTGCATGGAGTCAAGGAAGAGTTATATTAGTTGGGGATGCAGCACATGGAATGCCACCATTTATGGCGCAAGGTGGAAATCAAGGCTTAGAAGATGCACTAGTAGTAGTGAAAATTATTGCTAATATTACCAAGCAGAATTATTGGCATGATATAGAAGCAATCAGTCAACAATTTGCCCAATATGAACATTTACGCCGTCCATTTGTTGCATATATCCAAGCTGCAACATTGACAAGATTACCCCAAACTTCCAATCAACAATGGCATGAATATAGCCAAAAAGTTTATACTCGTGATGTCAAAAAAATTATGGCTTTTTGATTGTAAGTGTAAACTTACGTTTGCCCTACCAACCGTAGCTATTGCAAGCACTTCAATTTGGCGAGTATGTTGTCTTTACCTTTAACAGAATATTCCGTGAAGGTTATGGAATATTAAACCGGGGCTTTGTTTCTCAAACATCACCCCTTTATTACCACAACAAAAACCAAATCAACTAAACTCCATCGTCTCCACAAACTCCAGAATATTTTGCTTAATGTCCTCAGCTTCATCTAAAATAGAACCGGGAATATCACCGTTAAAAAATGTCCGCTGACTGCTCACTATATACAAAAAGTCTCCATTGATAAAGGCTAATAACCCCCGATAGGCATCTAATCTGATGGCATGACCGTTATTTTCTTGCTTGGAAATTGTTGAGCCTTTAGGCATATCAATTAATACATAATAATAGCCTTTTAAAGTATCTTGTAGATATTCTGTATACTTGATTTCTGCACCTTGGACATTGGCAAAAATGGCTTGTGGTAGATATTTATCGATGAGAATTGAGTGGAGATATGTTTCTTGTCCTTGAGATTTTATTGTTTCTAAATATTCATTCGGGAGCGGATAATAATCAATTCTCAGCAAAGTACCAACATCATCAGAAAAGCCGACTATTCCTTCTTGACTTTGAATTTTTCCCCCTTCTTCTGGGATAACTGGGATGGGAACAATAAAATTACCCAAGGGAGATTGATATATTTGTTGACCAAATTCATCTAATATTATTGTTTCGTATTCTGTTTCTGTATATTCTTCTTGTTCTTCTGCTTCTTCAATTGCAGCTATTACTTCTTTGATAATTTCTTCTGCTTCTATATCTTCTAATTCTAAGGCTTGCTGTAGTTGTTTGATGTAAGGCTGTTTTTGTGTGGGGATAGCGAGAGTTTTGTCGTCTAAAAGCATGATGACACCAGCTGCAAAGCCATCTAATACTATCTCATCAGCAAGGCTGGCATTGGCGGTATTAAATAATGCTCCTAGTCCTTCATCTTCGGCGATCGCTGCTAGTCTGTCAACTATTTCCAGCATTTCTTCTTGTGAGTATTCATCAAAAACCTCGAATTCCCAGAGAATATCCGCTAAACTTTCTGCATCTAAGTCTTCAATGGAAGCATCCACTATTGCGGTAATTACGGCTATGGCAGCTACTGCTTCTTCTGGACTTAGTGATTCTTCTGATATTTCTTTTGACTTGAAAATTTGATCATACTTTGTCATAATATTTATCTCCCTCAGTAACTTGTTAGTATTTACCGATGTCTCACGGTAATAATTGTTAGTTTAGCAAGGTTAGAAACCTTATCTAGATGATATTTAGTATTTTTAGTAAACTATGTTACTAGGACACGGGACAAGTTGAAGTGGTGTGATAGCGGGGAGCGCCCGCTTGATAGTCATCACCCAAGGTAACGAGGAAAAACCATTGATGAGTCAAGAAACGCTCTACTTCCTAAAAAAGCATGTATAAAATCACTTGTTCGGTTGAGCAATACGCACTTCAATATCTTCTAATGTGCGTAACAAAAGACGATTGGCTTGTAATTGCCAACCCCATTTCTGAATTCTAAAAGCTGCAACTGTGCCAATTATAGCTGCTAACAAACCTATCGGTTGATTGAGAGAAATTCCAAATAACAAACCTAAACCAGCAATACCCCAAAATGGTAAGGCTGCTGCCTGTCTTTGCTCCTCAACTATTTCTGCAATTTTACTGTTTTGCATTGTAGCTAATAATTCTGCTTTAATTTGCCTCTGTTCTGCTAAGGATAGGGATAAACTGATCTTCCTGCGTAGTTTTTCCATCTTACGAGCATCAGTGCTGTATTCTGTGAGCTCATCTTCTGCCATTTTCAACAGATGTTCTAATTTTGACATGGTGCATTGTCCACGTTATTTTTCTACAGTGATTATCGAGAATAATTGTTAATTTTTCTTGACCAGAGTATTATAATCAAATCTATAGCCTAAAATTACAACTCTACAATTAAATATAGGTAAAATAATAAGTAAAAATTGACAACTGATAACTGATAACTGATAAATAACCAATGACTAAAAAATGGTTTCGGATAGGTATGACAGTGATATTCATCCTGTCATTTAGCTTACGCTTTTGGGGATTAGAACGATTTAATACCCTCGTATTTGATGAAATTTACTTTGCCCAATTTGGTAATAATTATCTTACCAAAACGCCCTTTTTTAATGCTCATCCACCACTTAGTCAATATATCATTGGTCTAGGAATTTGGATTGGTAATCATATTCCCTTTTGGCAAAATACTATTAATGGTGCAACAGGTTCTTTATTATCTCCTTGGAGTTATCGTTGGGCAAATGCTTTTACAGGTTCATTAATTCCCTTAATAGTTATTTTACTGACTTATCAGTTAAGTTATCGTCGTGGTTTTGCTTTATTAGCAGGTTTATTTACAGCTTTGGATGGTTTATTTTTGGTTGAATCTCGCTATGCTTTAAGTAATATCTATATAGTTATTTTTGGTTTGATTGGACAATGGTTTTTATTATTAGCATTAGAAAAACAAAATCAAAAACGTTGGTTTGCTTTAGTGATAGCAGGGATTAGTTTTGGGGCTTCAATTGGGACAAAATGGAATGGTTTATGGTTTCTTACAGGTGCTTATGGAATGTGGATAGCAGCTTGGATAATTCGTTGGTTGCAATCTTTTTCACCGTCACCAAGATTACCTTTATTTTCTTATTTGCGTCCTTATAAAGAACACATTGAAACCCAGGTAAATACTGTGAAAATCCCACTGCAAAAAATTACGCAAATAAATATTTTGCAAATGGGATTTTTTCTAGGAATTGTCCCGATAATAATTTACAGTTTAATTTGGATTCCTCACCTACAACTAGATACAAGGTATGGATTTATAGAAGTTCATAAACAAATTTTAGGATTTCATCTTCAATTGGGTGGTAATGATGCAAGCGTACATCCTTACTGTGCTGCATGGTATAAATGGCCATTATTAACTCGGCCAATGGCTTATTATTATGAAACCACTCAAAGCTTTAAAGATCCCATTCCTGTATTTGGTCCTCCTTTACCTCCTAGTGCTGGAAAAGTGGTTTATGATGTTCATGCAATGGGTAATCCTTTCCTCTGGTGGTTTGGTATTGCAGCAATTATATTTTTAATAGGAATGTTATTGGTAAAAATAATTTTACCGGGAATACAGCAACAACGGTTATTTATTTCCAAAAATCTGAGTGTTGATACTTGGATTGCTTTATATATAGTTATTAATTATGCGGCTAACTTCTTACCTTGGATCAAGGTAAATCGCTGTGTGTTTATCTACCATTATATGTGTGCGGTGGTTTTCACATTTATTGCTCTTGCTTGGTTTGTTGATCAGTGTCTGCGTAGTTATTATAGAGGGATGCGTATATTTGGTTTGACAATCACTTTTACAATTATAGTTGCTTTCATTTTCTGGCTACCTATTTATTTAGGTTTACCTCTTTCTATGGAAGATTATCACCTACGGATGTGGTTTAGAAGTTGGATATAAACCCAGAAAATTGTCCGCGTGATTTTACTTAATATATCTACATAATCAAGCGTTTAGTTAATCATCCATATTTTACATTTCTTATCTGTAGTCAGAATAACCACCTGTTACACTGTAAGCAGTTGAGCAATTCGGGTAACTCTACCCAATTACAAAATAGCAAGGGAATGATATAGACCTGACCAGAAAATTAAACAAGCTTGGAAATAACAAATGAGAAGTTAGCTAAATATCTCATTCAGTTGATCAGCTACTTAATTAGCTGCCAGTTAATTTAATAGTAAATTTAAAAGTGCTAAGAGAGTTAAATCCGCGTAAGTTACTAAACCTGATAGGTGAAAAAATCTATCGCTAACTCTACTCTTAATGCACCTAGATAATAGAGGGGAAATTGTGATGGATATCGGCTTAAAAATGCAACCTGTTTCAGCTATTAATATAACTAGCTTGAAAGAAGCACCAATTCACCTTTCGAGCAAAATTCAACCTCATGGTATTGTGTTGGTTTTAGAAGAACCCGAGTTAAAAGTATTACAAGTTAGCAATAATACCTTAAATGTTTTCGGCATTTCTCCCGAAAATATGGTGCAGAAAAGATTAGAAGATTTAGTAGATTCATTCCAGTTAGAGAGAATTAAATCTGGGATATCAGAGCAAAATTTAGATTTTATCAACCCTACCAAACTTTGGATTAGAAAAAAAGGTGATGAATACACAGTATTCGATGCTGTATTTCATCGAAATTCTGAAGGATTTTTAATTTTAGAATTAGAACCTGCAATTTCGCAAGAAAATATTCCGTTTCTCAGTTTTTATCATTTAGCCAGAGCTTCGATCAATCGTTTAGAAAGTACGAAAAATCTGCGGGAATTTTGTCAAATTATTGTCCAAGAAGTGCGACAAGTGACTGGATTTGACAGAGTAATGCTATATAAATTCGATGATGATGGACATGGTTCTGTTATCGCTGAAGAAAAAATAGCCGAATTAGAGCCTTATTTGGGGTTACACTATCCAGAGTCAGATATTCCCAAACCTGCGAGAAACTTATTTATTTCCAATTCCATTAGATTAATCCCCGATGCTAATGTAGAACCTGTACAAATTTTTCCCGATCATAATCCTGTAACTAATCGTCCCATTGATTTAACTAACTCTAGTCTGAGAAGTCCTGCATCTTGCCATATAGAATATCTACATAATATGGGTGTTGGTGCTTCTTTGACAATTTCTTTGATTAAAGATCAAAAACTTTGGGGTTTAATTGCTTGTCATCATCAAACACCCAAATATGTTTCCTATGAATTACGAAAAGCTTGCGAATTTTTAGGAAGAGTGATATTTTCCGAAATTTCTGCCAGAGAAGAAACAGAAGATTACGATTATAGAATGAGTTTGACATATATTCAATCACTCTTAGTTGAATATATGTCCCAAGAAGATAACTTCATTGATGGTTTGGTCAAAAACCAGCCTAATCTTCTAGATTTAACCAGTGCTAAAGGAGCAGCAGTTTGTTTTGGGGGACATTACACTCTGATTGGTGAAACTCCCAAAGAAGAAGAACTGAATTTTTTAGTTGAATGGCTGAAAAATAATGTAGAAGATGAAGTATTTTATACGGATTCTCTTCCTAATATTTATCCCGATGCGATTAGCTTCAAAAACGTTGCTAGTGGTTTATTAGCTATTCCCATTTCCCAACGCAATTATGTTTTATGGTTTAGACCAGAAGTAATTCAAACTGTGAATTGGGGTGGTGATCCAAATAAAGCTTTTGAAGTCAATCAATCCCAGGGAAATTTGCAACTGTGTCCCCGAAAATCATTTGAACTGTGGAAAGAAACAGTTAGGTTAACATCTTTACCTTGGCGATATGTAGAAGTAAAAGCAGCATTGGAATTACGGAAAGCAATCGTCAATATTGTGCTGCGTCAAGCGGATGAATTAGCACAGTTGGCACATGATTTAGAAAGGTCTAATGCGGAATTGAAAAAGTTTGCTTATGTCGCTTCCCATGATTTGCAAGAACCACTTAATCAAGTAGCAAATTATGTGCAGCTTTTAGAGATGCGTTATGAGTCCGAACTTGATGAAGATGCGAAGGAATTTATTAATTATGCAGTCGAGGGAGTGAGCTTAATGCAAACCTTGATTGATGATGTATTAGCATATTCCAAAGTAGATACTCAAGCGATCGCATTTCAAGCAACTGAAGTAGAAACAGCCTTAGAACGAGCATTAAGCAATTTACGCAAACGCATTTCCGAAACTGGGACAACTATTATCCATGACTCCTTACCCACTGTCATGGCTGATGGTACTCAACTGATGCAATTATTTTTAAATTTGATCGGTAACGCCATCAAATTCCGCTCTCACGAACCACCGCAAATTCATATAGGTGCAGAAAGATTAGAAGATGAATGGTTGTTCTCAGTGCGCGATAATGGAATTGGCATAGATCCGCAATTTAGCGATCGCATTTTTATTATCTTTCAACGCCTACACACCAGGGATGAATATCCCGGTACTGGTATGGGTTTAGCAATTTGTAAAAAAATTATTGAATGCCATCGGGGGCGGATCTGGGTAGAGTCACAACTCGGACAGGGCGCAACCTTCTACTTTACCATTCCAGCCGGAGGACGTGATCGTGAGCGTAGAAACGGAAGAAACACACAAAATAATCTTTTTAGTTGAGGATAATAAAGCCGATATCCGTCTGATTCAAGAAGCATTAAAAACTAGTTCATTACCTCATCAGGTAGTAACAGTAAGGGATGGAATAGACGCTATGGCCTATCTCCGTCAAGAAGGTGAATATGCTGATGCAATACGCCCCGACCTGATCTTGCTAGACTTGAATTTACCAAGGAAAGATGGCCGAGAAGTATTGGCAGAAATTAAATCTGATCCCAAACTCAAACGCATACCCGTAGTTGTATTAACAACTTCCAAAAATGAAGATGACATTTACCACAGTTACGACTTGCACGTAAACTGCTACATTACCAAATCCCGCAACCTCACTCAATTATTCCAAATCGTCAAAGGTATTGAGGAATTTTGGTTCTCTACCGCTACCTTACCATCGGAATAAATTCATAATTTATAATTCATAACAATGCCTCCGGCACGCTACGCGAACAAAAACTCCTGACTCCTGAAAATGATGGCTGTAACCTGCTCAGTAAAAATCTTGTTGATTGAAGACAACTTGGCGGAAGCTAGGTTGTTACAAGAGTTTCTGAAGCAAGCCCAATCTAAAGAGTTTAGTTTAGTTCATGTCCAAAGATTACGAGACGCATTTCATGAGTTAAATCAGCAAAGCTATGATGTAATTTTGCTGGATTTAACTTTACCTGATAGTCAAGGATTATCATCCCTACCATTACTAATAAGTCAAGCTCCTAGCACTCCAATTGTTGTTCTGACAAATACAAATGATGAAGAATTAGCCATTGAAGCCGTGCGAGAAGGAGCGCAAGATTATCTAGTTAAAAGGCAAGTAAAACCAGATGTTTTAGTTCGCTCCGTGCAGTATGCGATCGCCCGAAAACAAGTTTTAGAACAATTACGTACAGTCAATCAAACATTAGAAACAACAGTTGAAGAAAGAACTGCTCAACTGGAAAAAGCTCAAGAACTCTATCAATTTAAATCTGACTTTGTTTCCATGCTTTCCCATGACATTCGTAATCCATTGAATACTATACTCTTAGCTGCGGGATTACTACAAAATAATGATGACAAACTAACTCAAGAGAAAAAAATCAATCATTTAAAAATGATTCGCTCTGCTATCAAAAACATGGCGCAATTATTAGATGAAGTCTCATTCATGGGTAAAGCTGATTCTGGTAAATTACAAAGTCAACTCAGTCCCTTAGATTTAGAAGCATTTTGTCACCAAATACTAGAAGATATTCATTTAACGGCTTTAGAAAAGCAAGTGACTATAGACTTTACAAGTCATGGTGACTTTAGCTCAACCCTTTGGGATGAAGGTTTATTAAGGCACATTTTAGGAAATCTCCTCAGTAATGCTATTAAGTATTCCCACCCTGATAGCAAAGTAAATTTTGAATTAATTAGACAAGATAAAACAGCCATTTTCAGAATTCAAGATTGGGGAATTGGCATTTCCAAAAAAGACCAAAACCAACTATTTATTCCCTTTCATCGTGGGGATAACGTCGGTGGTATTTCCGGCACAGGTATGGGTTTAGCAATTGTGAAAAAGTGTGTTGAGGCGCATGGTGGTGAAATTTTAGTTGATAGTCAAATTGATGTAGGGACAACATTTACTGTGACTTTACCTTTAATTCAAATTTAAGCAACTTCTTATTCGTAGATCAACTATCCCTACGGGACGCTACGCGAACGATGGCATAGTAGCAAATTATATTGATCTAATACTTAGAGTTGTTGATGCTAATGCAGTTGGAATTATTGAGACAGAGATGGTTAAAATAGATGAAAAGTCTATTTTGAAAACCTGTCATGTCTACAGAATTAAACATTGAAGACGTACAAGCACCAATTACAACTGCACCACCGGAAGTCAAGCAGATAATTGAACGAGTATGTAAATTAGAAAAATCGAGATTAGCACGAAAAAGCAAAGGTGCAATTAACGATGATATTTTAACCATAGTTAAGGAAGCAGTACAATGAAATTGACTTCCATTAAACTTTGCAATTTTCGCTCTTTTTATGGTCAGACACCAGAAATTGTCATTGCTAGTGGAGACTTTCGCAATACTACAATTATTCACGGTAATAATGGTGCAGGAAAAACCAGTTTATTAAATGCTTTTACCTGGGTTTTATATGAAAAATTTACTGCTGCTTTTGCTGCGATAGAACAGTTAGTTAATAAACGCGCAATTTGCGAAGCTGAAGAAAATCAAGCAGTAGAATGTTGGGTAGAAGTTGGTTGGGAACATGAAGGAATACGCTACCGTGCAAAACGCACTTGTCGAGTTTATAAAAATTCTGCCACATTGGAAGCAACGAAAACGAAATTAACAATTCAATATGCTAATGAAGAAGGTAAATGGGGTTTTCCCATAGAACCAGCAGAAGAAATTATCAATAATATTTTACCAGCAAGTTTACATCAATATTTCTTTTTTGATGGGGAAAGAATTGAAGAAATAGTCCGTTCTGATAAAAAAACAGAAATTGCAGAAGCAACAGAAACATTTTTAGGTGTGAAAGTCATTGACTTAGCTATTAGACATTTAAAAGAAGCCAAGAAAACCTTAGATAATGACTTAGCAGCTATTGGTGATGCGGAAACCAAACAGTTATTAAAAGAACAAACTAAACTAGAACAAGAAATTGAAAGAATTACCCAACGACAAACTGAAATTAAACAAGAGTTGGAAAATCAACAGACGTTTAAAAAAGATGTCAGTAACCGATTGATAGAATTAACTGCGGTTAAAGAATTACAAGAAAGACGACAAAATTTAGAAACTCAAAAACGCACAAATCAGGAAGAACTAAGAAAAAATAAGGATGCACTCAAAAAGATTATTTCTAAACAAGCTTACACAGTTTTATTGGATGAGACTAACCATGAGTTTCGGAAAATAATTACCGATTTAAAACAAAGAGGAGAATTAAAATCGGGAATTTCTAAAGAATTTGTCGCAGATTTAATTCAATCTGGACGCTGTATTTGTGGTGCAGATTTAAAAGAAGGTGGAAATGGACATTTTCACGTTAAATCTCTCCTGAAAAAAACAGGTTCTTCTTCAGTGGAAGAAACAGCAATTAGAATGGGAGCGCAAATTGATGATATTGATAAACAAGCAAGTTTATTTTGGGAAAATGTTGATAGGGAACAAGCAAGAATTAGTCAGCTAAAAGAAGCTCTTGCTCAAATTGAACGTGAATTAGATAACATCCAGGAGATTTTACGAAAAGACCCCAATGAAGATATTAGCGGTTTGCAAAAACGGTTAGATGACATTGAAGCAAAAATTGATGATTTAAATCGAGAACAAGGTGCAAATCAACAGGAAGTTTCTCACATCAAAGCAGACATTGATGTTTTGGTGAAACAAATTTCTAAACAAAAGCAGAATGAAGAAAAACAAGTATTAGCACAGCGTCGGATGAATGCTGCTCAAGATGCAATTGAAAGATTAATTGAGGTAAAAAATAGACAGGAAAACCAATTTAGATTGCAGTTAGAAAAGCGAGTACAGGAAATATTTTCAGAAATTTCTGTGACTCCTTATATTCCCAAGATTACCGAAAAATATGAACTAACTTTAGTCGAAAATACCACAGGAATAGAAGCACCAGTTGCAGCTTCCACGGGAGAAAATCAAATTCTCAGTCTGTCCTTTATCGCAAGTATTATTGATAAAGTTAGAGAATGGAGTGAAAAGCGAAAAATCATGATGGTTCCTGATAGTAGCACTTTTCCTATTGTCATGGATTCACCTTTTGGAAGTTTGGATGCTAATTCTCGTCGTCACATTGCACAAACTATTCCTAAGTTAGCAAATCAGTTGGTTGTTTTGGTGACAAAAACTCAATGGAGGGTGGAAGTTGAGGAGGAAATTCTTGATAGAATTGGTAAGGAATATGTGCTGACTTATTATTCTTCTAAACCTGACTGTGAACAGGATTTTATTGATGTTGGTGGGGAAAAATATGCTTTAATTAGGCAAAGTCCTAATGGTTTTGAGTATACTGAAATTGTGGAGGTGGAAAGGTAGAAGATGAAACGAACCGCAGAGACGCAGAGGACACAGAGGAAGAGAAGAAATTTATCTGCGTTTATCTGTGTTCATCTGCGTTCAATTTTTTATCTCGCGCAAAGACGCAAAGGAAAAAAGAAAAAATCATCCGTGTTCATCTGCGTTTAGTTTGAATTATTATCAGGTGTGAAAATGTCAATCAAAAAAATCTCATTCATCATCTTTTTAAGTCTCTTATCTTCCCCAGTTTTAGCGTTTTCTGATACTCGAAATTATTGGGGTAATGATTGTATTAAAATATTAGGAGAACGAAAATTATTAACCGGTTATCCTGATGGTAGTTTTCGTCCTAATGCAACTGTTACCCGTGCGGAAGCAGCAGTTTTAATGTTAAATGCTTTTCCTGATGCTCCTATTCAACGCAATGCGGTAATATTTAAAGATGTACCTAGCAATTTTTGGGCTAATAAAGCTATTAATACTGCTTATCAAAAAGGGTTTTTCTCTGGTTATCCAGGTGGTATTTTTCAACCTAACCAACAAATTCCTAGAGCGCAAATTATTGGTGTGATAGCTGGGGGTAAAAATTATAATTCTGTTGCTAACCCAGCGCAAATATTACAACGTTATTTTGATGATGCTCAACAAATTCCTAATTATGCTCAAAGTTCTATAGCTGCGGGAACAATTAATAGTATTGTTGTTAATTATCCTAATGTTAAACAATTGAAACCTCTGCAACCAGTAACTAGAGGAGAAGTTGCAGCTTTGATCTGTCGAGCTTTAAATATTTATGCTGTTCCTCCTCAATATATTGCAGGTGTGGAAGTTCAACCCCAAGAGGTTCGCACTTTACCAGGAAAATTAGACACTATTCCTACTTTTAATAGTAATAGTCCTGAACTTGTGAATACTGATGGAATTTTACTTTCTACTTTTTCACCAGATGGAAAACAAGTAAAAAATGCACATTTAAATTATCTTTTTCAAGGTCGGTTTGATGTCTTTTCTCATCATATTGTCAGAGCAGAAAATTCCTCTCAGAATCGTACAGTTTATCAAGGTATAATTGTCCATAACCCTGGTAATGAACCTGCAACTTTACAAGTTTTAAATGCTGCAAGTTATCTTTCTAGGGAAGCACCTTTTATTGAGTTACCGGATATGCTGGATAATTCCCAAGGAACGGTTTATGCTGGTCCTGGAAGTAGAACTATGAATGATGTTTTACGGGGAATTAGACAGGGGATATTTCCCGAAAAGTTGGTGCTAGAACCTGGAAAAACGCAAATTTTAGCTAATTTACCAATTTCTGTCCAAGCACCTTCTTCCAATGGTCGCACGGTGATGATGCGTTTGAGTAGCGATCGCCCCATTTTTATGGCAAACTTAGCTATGAGTAGTCAAACTCCCCCCACCGTCGTAGCATGGGAAAAGCTTCTCAATACTGGCAGTTTAGCAGGAAAACGTGACCCTATCCCCACACCTTTGGACCCTCCCAGAGAACCCACAGTATTTAGTCGCGTTGCTGGTGTATCTGAGGGGACAAGATGGGAAGCAAATATTACAGATAATACAAGTGTAAATAATTTAACTTTACCCCAACCAGGAAAATCGTTTTCTTATCCTTTGGGAACTGTACATTTAATCACTCTTAGCACCGGACAAATACAGAGTGCAAAAATGTTAAAACGTTATCCTGATACGGCGTATTTTGCCCATAGTAATTATGGTGTAGAGTATAATTTAAGTCTGCCTTTATTCAATTCTAGCAGTCAAGTTAGAAATGTAACAGTGTCAATGCAAACACCTGTTAAGGATGAGGGTGGTACTGATAGATTATTGTTTTTAAAACCACCTGTGGAACAAGTATTTTTCCGGGGGACGGTGCGGGTACGTTATCGGGATGATAGAGGAAGTGAACAAACGCGCTATGTCCATTTAGTGCAGCGTCGCGGACAACCGGGGGATGCTTTGGTAAATTTAAAGTTAGCACCAGGGGAAAAAAGACAGGTTCAGGTAGATTTTTTGTATCCTCCTGATTCTACTCCTCCGCAAGTTTTGACGGTGAAAACTGAGGGGTAAATTTATGATTTTTTCTCACGCAGAGTCGCAGAGTCGCAGAGAGAATAACGCAAAGGTTTTGTTTTAGTTAATGCAATTTGCTGTAAGATAGTTGGAGTTTAGATTTTATTTTTATGGCTGAATCTGGTAGAATCAGAGTTGCAAAAGATAAGGCTGATTTGGTTAAGGCTTTAATTTCTTCTGATGGTGGATATGGTCCTTTTCAGACTTTCGCTGATGTGATTGTTTTTGCTGCTGCTTTGGGGGTAAAGTATAAGAAGCGTGTTCCTTTTGATGAGGTTTCTAAACGTGAACCAGCACCAATTAGGTTGGAAACTTTTATATCAATGGGATATGATATTTTAATTAAATTATTGGGAATTACAGAAACTCAAAATATTCAAGTTTTATCCCCTAATGAGGAAGAATATGAAAAACAACGTCATGAAATTTTTGAAGAATACGCTAATGGTGGTTTAGAAATTTTGCAAGGTGAACTTAGAGGTTCAATTGATTATTCAGACACCATTTTATTATTTTTGATTTCTGATAAAGAGGCTAAAAATGAAGAACCTGGAGAATTTGATTTAAGAAAATTTCTAAATTAACAATTTGCAATGTAATTACATTCAATCAATTTTCTAAAATATGGACACTTTAACATTATACTGTCAGAAATTATCTAAACTGAATGTAAGTAGCAGTAAAAAACGTGGTACTGCTCTACATAAACCTATATTAGTGTTATCCGTTATAGATTTAATTAGTAGAGATATTATTGAAAATAATGAAATTAGAGTATCAGATGAATTAATTGAAACATTTGAAAAATATTGGCAGATAATAGGTTCACATTCTTATACAGGAGGTTTACATTATCCTTTTTTCCATTTACAAAGTGAAGGTTTTTGGCACTTACAATTTAAATTAGATTTTAATGGCTTACAACCAAAAACAACTAACAGATTAAAACAAGCTGTTGAATATGCTTATTTAGATAGTGAATTATTTGAATTGTTGCAAAATGAACTCTCTAGACAAGAATTACTAGATGCACTGATAGCAGCTTTCTTTCCTGATAGAGATAACCAAATAGATAGCATTTTACAAATTAATCAGAATTTTGAAGATGAAAAAATACTTGCTGAGTATACTGAAAGCAAACCTAAGTATACTTTGAAAAAAACAATAATTAGAAATGCTTTCTTTAGAAAAGCAGTTGTTTCTGTCTATGGTTGTCAATGTGCTTTTTGTGGCTTAATAGTTAACAAAACCATTACTCAAAATATAGTTGATGGCGCACATATAAAACCATTTTCCCAATTTTATGACAGTAGAATACATAACGGCATAGCCTTATGTAAAAATCATCATTGGGCATTTGATAGAGGTTGGTTTGCTGTTGATGAGAAATACAAAATTATAGTTAGTCAAGACTTAGAAGAAGTATCTCCCCACGCTAAACCAATAAAAGATTTTCATGGTGAAAAACTCACACTTCCTAGAATAGAGAAATACTTTCCAGATATTGAAGCTTTAGAATGGCATCGTCAAAACATTTTTCAACCCTAACTATTAAAGTATCTTCACACATCAGCCAGGGAATAAATTAAGAGTCTCAAAGCTAAAGTCGGTTTTAACCGACTATGTAACCTTTATTTTTTCTATGTGAAAAATAAATTTTGATTGTATTTTGGTTTAATTCGATATCAAAATATAGTACGTTTTAACGTACTTTAGCTATTAGCCCGGAAATTAATTTCCGGGCAGGTATGTCAGCAAAAAAATAAATGTTTTCAACTATAAAACTGCTGGTAAACCAACATCTTGCTGTTCAACCAACTTCCCATCAAAACCAATAGTATTATCTTCCATAGTTCTAGCATCAGCTAAAGCCTTACGCAAAGCAGCAACTTCCATCTTTTCAGTCATTCCCCCCACAATATAAACTAATAACTTCACCGCTAAATCTTTTCCTGCAACCTGTACCCGCTTCTTATTAGGGTCATATAAAACCCCATACCATAAAGAATGGGGAAATTCCATTTCACTAAAACCACCTTGACGGTCAAATTTTCGCAACTTCTTAAAAATAGCTTCTAACGTAAAACCTTTTTTAAAAACCAAAATTCCCAAAGCTTGCGCTAAAGCAACTTGAGCAACCGGACGAAATAACATATTTCCTTCACCACCACCTTTTTCAAAACTAAATCTTCGCAAAACTGGCGTATCTTCATGTTCTAAAATCTTATAACTAGGAAGACTCGCTAAATAATCAAATAACTCCCTAAAATCTGCAATTCCTTCCTGCAATTCTTCATCATCTGGACGCATAGGAATTAGCCCTTTTTCCAAAGGTTTCCAATGGGGGAATTTTTGCCCTAAATATCGTTCAGACATATCTTGTAAAGCTTGCAGCGTCGTTAACACAGTAGAATTAGTTGCTACTGTTGCACTATTCCAATTTATGCGTTCTTTCCGATTCTCTTTATCTTCTAAAAGTGGATGTGTAACCGCAATTTTTCGCGCTACAATAGCAAAACCATCATCCTCATTTAATTGTGTTAACTGACCCTTAGTTAAAGGTGCAGCCATTAAATTTACATGAACAAAAATCGACCTTACCCGTCGTTTTGCTTCTGTGTAAGTTTCCCCAGCATCAACCGCACAAATAAACTCAATGCCAATTTTTTCTTGGGGTATTTTTTGTAACTCAGTTTCACTTACTTGATAATGTTCTAGTAAATCTGATAAAGTAATAAAACTATCATTAGGCGTTTTATCCTTTTTACAACGTCTCAATTTTCCAGTTTTAATTAATTCTAATAAACCCTTAACTCCCATCAATCTATGTTGACCATCTAATGCATAAATGCTGATATTTTCTTCAGCAACATTCAACAAACCAACTGTGCCATTTTCATCTAAAGGTGTAAAAACAGTAGTAGCTTTTTTAGCAATTCCCTGACTATCCCACTCATCCGCTTTTGCATTATCAACCCAAGGTTGATTAATTACAACCAATACTGGGGGGAACTTATGATTTTTTCTAGCTGCTAAATATTGTACTAACGGTGCTTGACGTGACCAGTCAAGAGGACGCTGCTGAACTTCATCAATACTATCCGCATCAATTTCAATATTTTCTGTATCCGGGTTGTAATTTTTTTGCAACAATGGTAAAGCTGAAGCAAACTGAACTCTGTTTGCAAACCATTCCAATGTAACAGAACCTACATAAGCTTCAATACCACCCATCTGGGTTTGCTGTACAAGAATTTGATCTTTTTTACCTAAAAACTGCTCTAGTAATACAGATAACGTCTGTTGGTTCTGATTATCGTTTTCTGGATATTGTTGAGAAATGTTACGATTTGGTTCAGATGTGGTATCAATCATAGTAGTTTTTAAAAACTTATTCCCAGAGTAGATAGCTTATTTTTCCAAAAAAATGGATACTAGGATTATAGTTTTTGAAAACTATTTTGGGAAATTAATGTAAACTAACTTAGTATAATTAGTTTCCTGTGCTTACATTTGCTTCTATAGGAAGAATTAATTCATATCCATGTATTTACAGGTATAAAGTCATGAATACAGCACAACAACCAGACAGTAAAACTCAGCAAAATCGCACTGTAGCAGAATTAGTAGACTATATTCAAGTTCTCACTACAGAAATTCAAGAATTATATTGTTTAGATGCTATCCCTTGGGTTGTCGGTTATTCCGGTGGAAAAGACAGTACAGCAACTTTACAACTTATTTGGAATGCAATTTCTGGACTTCCACCGGAAAAAAGAACTAAAACTATTCATGTCATTACCACAGATACAGGTGTAGAAAATCCTTATGTTTCTGCTTGGGTAAGTAATTCATTAAAACAAATGGAAATTGCTGCTCAAGAACAAAAAATGCCAATGACACCACATTTACTACAACCAGAAACTAAACAAACATATTGGGCAGGTTTAATAGGTAAAGGTTATCCTGCACCCCGTCATACATTTCGCTGGTGTACAGGAAGGCTAAAAATTGATCCTTCTAACCGTTTTATTCGTGATGTGGTTAGAGCTAGTGGTGAAACAATTGTTATATTAGGAACTCGCAAAACTGAAAGTAAAAATCGCGCTTTAATTATGACAAAGAGAGAAGAGGGAAGAGTCAGAGATAGGCTTTGTCCTCATCCTAGTCTCATTAATTCTTTGTTATATACACCTATTGAAGATTGGCGTAATGATGAAGTTTGGCTATATTTAATGCAATGGGAAAATCCTTGGAGACATAGTAATAAAGATTTATTTAATATGTATAGAGAGTCAACAGCAGATAATGAATGTCCTTTAGTTGTTGATACATCTACTCCTAGTTGTGGTAACTCTCGTTTTGGGTGTTGGGTTTGCACATTAGTTAGCAGTGACAAATCTTTAAACGCCATGATTCAAAATGATGAAGAAAAAGAATGGATGCAACCAATAGTTGATTTTCGTCGAGAATTAGACATTGAACATGATAGAGAGAAAAGAGATTTTCGCCGGATCTGGGGAGAAGTTCAATTATTTGAACGTAATAAAAACGGTGAAACATCTGTTGAACCAATACCAGGACCATATACAAAATATTGGCGTGAGTATTGGTTAAGAAAACTATTAACAGCGCAAACCGAAATGCGGCAAAACGCCCCAGAAAATATGCGCGACATTACCTTAATTTCTATGGAAGAACTCAGCGAAATTCGCCGGATCTGGCTAGAAGAAAAACACGAATTTGATGATAGTTTACCCCGTATCTATCAAGAAGTCACAGGAGAAGCATTTAAAGATCCCCGTCCTGGTTCAGATTATAGCCTACTTGGTAGCGATGAATGGGAAGTATTAGAAGAAATTTGTGATGGTGATGGAATGCAATTAGAACTGATGGCTAAATTACTAGATACAGAACGCCAATTTAAGAAAAAAACGCGCCGTGTGGGAATTTATGAAAGTTTAGAAAAATGCTTTGATACAAGTTCTCGTTCTCAAGAGGAAGCCATTAAAAATGCCCATTTAAAACGGGATTTAAGAGAAGCCGCTAGTAAAGGTGATGTGGCGACAATTCGCGCAGCATTTAAACAATTAAATATCGGTGAAACTCCAGCAAAGGAAGAGAATAAACCCGATAGTTTTGCAGGTAGGAAGTTTAAGAAAAAGGAAGAGTGATAATAAATCCTTTCTCGTTCCTAGACTCTGGCTAGGAATGCCTAATGTGAGGCTCTGCCTCAGACAGTTATAAACGAGGCAGAGCCTCTTGTACAGCGTTCCCAGGCAGAGCCAGGGAACGAGATCATTATTAAAAAACCACCCAAACCATGATATTCCTCGAACTCGTACTGCAAAATTTTGGTCCCTATGCTGGGAGACAAGTTATCAACCTCAACCCCAAAATAGATGATGATAATATCCGCCCTATCATTCTTTTAGGTGGTATGAATGGTGGTGGAAAAACCACCCTCATGGATGCTATTCGTCTGGCTTTATATGGACATCGCGCTCAATGTTCAACTCGTGGTAATCTCAGTTATAGTGATTTTTTAAATCAATGCGTTAATAGCAAAGCTAACCCCATTGATAAAACTCGAATTGAGTTAGTTTTTGAACATATTGAAGACGATAAACCAGTTAAATATCGTGTTGTCAGAACTTGGGAAAAAAATCCTAAAGATGGTAAAGACTCTTTAGGTATTTTAGGAGAGGATGATACTTGGCCTATTGATTCTTTAGCGAATATCTGGGATGAATATATAGAAAATATTTTACCTTTAGGTATTTCTAATTTATTTCTGTTTGACGGTGAACAAGTCAAGGAACTAGCAGAACAAGAAACACCTCCCCCTCTTGTTATAGATGCCATTAACGGACTTTTAGGATTAGAATTAGCTGATAAATTAGCAATAGATTTAGAAATATTAGTCAATCGTAAAAAAAAGGAAAGTGCAGATAATCAAGATTTAGCTAAATTAGAAGAAATTGAAAACCGTCTTAGTCAAAAACTGGAAGATGAAGAAACTGCGAAAGAAGAATTAGAAGCATTAAATAGTAAATTAGAAGAATTAGAAATAAAACACGAAGAAGCTTTAAATAAGTTCGTTTCAGAAGGTGGTAAAATTGCTGCTGAACGCAGTCAATTGGAAACACAAACGCAAGATAAAACTAAGATTACAGAAAATATCCGTCAATCTTTATGTGAAGTAGCGGCTGATGTTTTACCTTTGGCTTTAATTCCTAATTTATTATCTCAAGTTCAAACCCAATGTGAAAGAGAATTTCGTATTCAACAAATTCAATTAGCTAAAGATATATTAATTGCTAGAGATCAAAGATTAATTGATTGGTTAAATCAGTCTAATTTGGAATCAGATAAACTGAATAATATTCAATCTTTCTTAGCTGAAGACATAAATAAACTATATGCAGCTAATTCATCTACAGAAACTAATTGGTTAAATGCTGATGAAGAAACTTTAACTTTACTTGACAATTTCATATATCGTCTCCAAATTAACCAAGATACTGCCCAAAAGCAGTTAATTGAACTAAATAATTATGAGGAGGAAATTCTCACCCTAGAAAGACAAATGCAAACAGCCGCAGAACCAGAAGAATATACAAAGCTAAAAAATGATTTGCAGAAAGCGCAAACAGAACTGAATAAAGTACAAACTCAAAGAGAAATAACCAGCCGTAATTTAATAGAATTAGAAACAGTAATTAATCAAACCAAAAAAGAGCTAAATAATTATACGAGCGAAAATCTCAAATATCAAAGTAATGAACATTTGATTAATGCAGCTACTCAAGTACAGAATACATTAAAAATATTTAGAGAAAGATTGACTTTGAGGAAATTAAATAAATTAGAAGAAGAAGTAAAAAATTGTTTCTTGTATTTATTACATAAATCAGATTTAGTCCATCGTATTGCTATTGATGCTAAAACCTTCAGCCTATCATTATATGATTTAAACGGTAAACCAGTAGCCAAACATCGACTTTCCGCCGGAGAAAAACAACTATTAGCGATCGCCTTCCTGTGGGGTTTAGCAAAAGTATCAGGAAAACGCCTCCCAGTCGCTATTGACACACCTTTAGGAAGACTCGACTCATCCCATAGAAACAACCTAGTAGAAAGATACTTTCCCTCAGCTAGCCATCAAGTAATTCTCCTTTCCACCGACACCGAAATAGCTAAAAAAGAATATCAAACCCTCCAAGAAACCGAAGCGATCGCCCGCGAATACCTCCTCAAATACGACTCCAGCAAACGAGAAACCACCATCAAACCCGGTTATTTTTGGTAAATCTTTCCTTCCTTCTTTCCTCTGTGTCCTCTGCGCCTCTGCGGTTCGTTAATCAAAAATCATGGAATCACCAATAGAACGCATTAAAATCTCCCAAACAGCCAAAGAACAACTGATCAAACTCAAACGCCACACCAAAATAGAACAATGGAATATACTATGTCGTTGGGCGTTTTGTCGTTCCCTCGCCGAACCAGCCGCACCCACCCCCGTACCCATACCCCAAGATAGCAACGTCGAAATGACCTGGCGTGTATTTGGTGGCGAAATAGCCGATATATTGCTTCTAGCACTCAAACAACGCTGTCACAACGACGGCTTAGACACAGACAAAGAAACCCTCATCACCCAATTTCGCCTACATTTACATCGGGGTATAGGATATTTAGCAGGAGATCCAAATATTAAGAGAATTGAAGATTTAATCGAACTGGCAACAAAGAAAGTAAAATCCTCCTGACTTCACAAAAAACAGAAGTTACTTAATTTTGACTTTATTGGCCTCATCTGTTCCCTATTCCCTGTTCCCTGTTCCCTCCCATGAAAGAAATTCAAGCACTGCGACAGGCATTTCAAAGCCGAAAAATGTCTGGTTTGCTGTTACTAGGCTTTGCCTCTGGACTGCCATTATTCTTAACAACCCGCACACTTCAACTATGGATGAAAGATGCCGATGTTGACGTTGCCAAAATCACATTATTTGGATTGGTTAGTTTACCATACTCCTTAAAATTCATTTGGTCGCCTTTAATTGATAGATTTTCTCCCCCATTTTTAGGAGGCAGAAAAGGTTGGTTATTTTTAACTCAAATCGGGTTAGTAATAGCTATATTAGCAATGGCATTACAACAACCAAGCCAGAACACACAAATATTAATGACATTAGCAATTACATCATTTATAATTGCTTTTTTAAGTGCAACTCAAGATATTGCTGGTGACGCTTATCGCACAGAAATTTTAAATCCTTTGGAATTGGAAACAGGCGCTTCTCTCTGGGTCTTAGGTTATCGTGTTGCCCTGTTTATCGCCTTTTCCCTAGCAGCATGGTTAGCCGGATTTATGCCTTGGAATATAGTTTATTTATTCATGGCAGGATTTATGTCAATTGGTTTAATTACTACTCTTTTCGTACCATCAGAACCACAAATAGAAAATAGTTCTATAGCCGCAAATAACAGATCCTTAAAAAGTAAAGATATTATATTTCTCTTAGTGATCATCACCATCATTACAAGTTTAGTAGGTGGTGTGATTTCCGAATTTATTCCCTTAAAAGTATTTTATTGGATATTAGGTGGATTGCTCATAACTTGGATTAGCGCCTCAATTATTCTCCCCAAACCTCAACTAAATGAAAATCAGGAGAATATCACACCCCAAACATTACAAGAAGCAGTAATTTTACCATTACAAATATTCTTAGAAAAATTCGGCATCACCAAAGCATTGATAATTCTCATATTTATCATTCTCTATAAACTGGGTGACTCCCTAGTAGGCATTACAGCTAACTTATTCGCTAAAGAGATTAAATTTGATAACCAAGAACTCGCAACAGTTTATATTATTGGTTTGGTTGCCACTACCGTAGGAGTCATCTTAGGTGGGATAATAATGTCCAGAATCGGCATCTATCGCGCCCTTTGGATATTTGGCGCACTGCAATTACTCAGCAACTTGGGTTATTATGCACTAGCTATCACTGGTAAAGATTACTCTATGTTAGCGATCGCCATCATGATTGAAAATACCAGCGCCGGATTAGTCACAGTGGCAACCGTAGCTTATTTAATGAGTTTATGCAGCCACAACTTCACCACCACACAATTTGCCCTCTTTTCTAGCCTTATGGCCTTAAGTCGAGACGTTCTTTCCGCACCCGCAGGAGATTTAGCCAAAGCCACAGGCTGGCCTTCATTCTTCCTGATCTCTATGGTAGCAGCCCTACCTGGATTGCTGCTATTACCCCTAGTTGCTCCCTGGAACTCAAAACCATTAGCATTCACCAGACCAGGACTTGAAGCAGAAGAGGATTTATGGGGAACCAAGTAGTAATTCTTGTCGGTACATTTGTCCTCGTTGTCACAGGGTTATTACTGGGGTACGTACTCTCCCAATTAGTTCTAGGATATCTTGCGTTTAACCTCCTCACCCTCCTGGGAACAATTAGCCTGGTCTTAATTTTTGGCACACTTTACTACGTTTTATTTTGGCAGTTGCGACGAGAGCAGTTACAACCAGTCAATCGCACTCCACTCACCCAAGTAGACGAAGAAATAACCGGAAACTACTTGAAAAACCGACTCATCGCCAGATTATCTGGTGACGTAGCCGCAGCAGAACGGTTAATTGAGCAAGCCAAACAGAATTATCCCGGAATGCCAGAAAATTGGTATTGTGAACGAGTCCTTGATGATTTAGATCGGGATGAGCGTTAACCTTGTTTTTCCCTGTCCCCAAAATCGCTACAATAAATTAAGAAAACTTCACAAATCTTAAGTTAGATTTTCTTACAAGTCCTTGGTTAACTAAAATCCAAATATGTCTATTTTTCGTCAATACATCGCCCCCCTCCTCGTCGTCTTAGTATTTTTGATTGCCCTAGTCGCAGTCAGCGCCCGTATTTTCTTACCTGCCGACATGGCAGCACCCGCACCTATCGGCATGATCTTCATAATTCATAATTCATAATTCATAATTACTACCCAGTCCCCAGTTCCCAGTCCCTAGTCCCTAGTCCCCAGTCCCCATTACCACACTTTGACTTTTGACTTTCCCCAGCCAGGCTATTCTATTCGCCGAGGCTCTACCCTAGACAAAGCACTCTTGGTTAAGTTCATCCAGCGAACTTACCAGGAACTATTTCCTGAACAGGATTTTTCCCACCTATCCCGTACAGTTGAGCAATACTTCTCCACTGATACCCCTTTATGGTGGGTATATGAAGAGGCAAGAGAGCAGGAAACCGGGAGCAAAGGAGCAGAGGAGCAGAGGAGCAAAGGAGAATTTACCCGATCCCCAGTCCCCAGTCCCCAGTCCCCGATAGCTTGTTTGTGGGCAGGTAACGCCATCGATCAAGTTACAGGCAGTCGTCATGCTCACATCTTTATACTTTACGTTGTACCCGCACATCGCCGTCGCGGAATCGGTACAGCTTTAATGCAATATATAGAAAATTGGGCAAAACAAAGGGGCGATCACCAAATCGGATTACAAGTATTTGCGTCCAACACACCCGCATTAAATCTTTATCAACAACTGGGTTATCAAACACAATCCCTCTGGATGATAAAATTACTTCATTAGGGAACAGGGAACAGGCAACAGGGAACAGGCATAAGATAACCCTTATTCCTCAGCCTCCTCACCTTACCTGACTCCTGCTATATAATTCATCTTTTTGACACTCTGCGTCCTAAAGGAGCGCAGATTCTTAGTTCAACGAGTCCACTTAGTTTAGATCCCTTGCGGTGTCTAACAAGCGAGGTGGTTCTCTCCCTAAGCGTTACTTTCCCCCTGCCCGGAGGTAGTTGGATTATTCCAAATTTTGTTTGAATTTAAATTCTGTGTTGTCTAGCTTCCATGAAGATTTTACCTATTCCTGGCAAGGAACTAGAACTATGGAATAGAACCCCATATCTTCAATTGTCAAGGTACAGATTGCCGTTAGGCAGTTAGGTTTTTATACAGGTTGATTACCGTTCCTGTTAAAAACAATATACCATGACTGCCCCTGAAGGGGCAATCCGTTCACCTACATCCACCGCCTGAAGTACAATAAAGTATCTCAGCCAAGCTCCGATACTTTATCTCGGTGGTTTTGGCTCACTTGATTTTCTTATAAAAAAAATATTATGTACGACGAAGACGATATAAACCTACTTGATACTGAGGCGGATTTAGAAAGCCCCCTAGACCAAATAGAACCAATTACCGCTGAATCAGAAATAGCCAAACCTGATCCAGACTTAATGCTGGCACTTTTGGAAGATCCTCTGTCCCAGCAACGAATGTTAGCAGCACGGGCATTTTGTGATATTCAAGATCAACGGGCAATTCCCCATTTAATTCGCCTATTAACTGATAATTGTCCCCTAGTGCGAGTCAGTGCCGCCTATGCCATCGGACGCAATACCAGTTCAGATGCCGTTGAGCCATTGATTAATCAACTCAATCGTGATTTTAATGGCTATGTGCGAAAAGGCGTAGTTTGGGCTTTAGGAAACTGTCGCGATCGCCGTTCCTTAATACCCCTGGCAGATGCCCTCAGAACCGATATTTCCGCCGTGCGTCTCTGGTCGGCCAGCGCCCTAGCACAAATGGCAGGAGTCGGTTATGAAGTAGTTGTCGGCGCAATACCACCCTTAATTGAAGCCCTAGTTCAAGACCCCACAGCCGCAGTGCGAAGTAACTCCGCTTGGGCAATAGGCCAACTGTGTAAGGAATTACCTTCTAATGTAGTTTATGCCACAGCTATCGACGCATTAATTCAAGCCTTTGCCGAAGATAAGGACTTGGGTGTTAGAGAAGATGCCAAAGCCTCACTCCTGGGAGTCGGTGATCCCCGTGGCTTACAATTAATTGAAACCCTAGAACAAGAAGGTTGGTTTTAACAGAAAGCAGGAGTCAGGAGTCAGGAGTCAGGGAGCAGGGAGCAGGGAGCAGGGAGCAGGGAGCAGAGGGAAAAGATTTTTACCAATTACCAATTACCAATTACCAATTACCCAATTCCCAATCAATTTCCGGTTTACCACAAGAGCGCAAAGCAGCATTAATAGCTGAAAAAGGTTTACTGCCAAAAAATCCATTATGTGCAGACAGCGGTGAAGGATGAGCCGACTGTATAACAATATGTCGAGTTGTATCAATCAACTTCAACTTCTTTTGTGCATATCCACCCCACAACACAAAAACCACTGGATCAGGTTTCTGATTCACCTTATTAATCACCGCATCCGTGAAAATTTCCCAACCTTTATTTTTATGAGAATTTGGTGTATGCGCTCTCACAGTCAGCACCGCATTTAACATCAACATACCCTGTTTAGCCCAATTCACCAAATAACCATGATTGGGAATATCAAAACCCACATCCGTTTTTAGTTCTTTAAAAATATTCATCAGTGATGGAGGTGGTTTAATCCCTGGTTTAACAGAAAAGCATAATCCATGAGCTTGGTTTTGATTATGGTACGGATCTTGCCCTAATAACAAAACATTTACCTGCTCATAACTCGTTAATTCCAAGGCAGAAAAAATATTTTCTGTTGGTGGATAAATAGTATAGGTTTCCTGTTCCTGCGCTAAGAAATCTTGCAGTTTACCAAAGTATGGTTTTTCCAGTTCTTCAGCTAAAATAGCTGTCCAAGAAATAGGTAGTTGCAGATTTTTCATTCAACTGGAGTTAGTTCAAAAGGACGTTCTGTATCATCTTCACCCAAATACTCACCATTTTGAATTTCCAGAATCACTAGAGGAATAGAACCGGGATTTTCTACCTTATGCAAAGTTGCTGCTGGTACATAAGTTGACTGATTACAATTCAGCAATATCTCTTCATCACCACAAGTTACCTTGGCTACACCAGAAACTACCACCCAATGTTCATGACGATGATAATGGATTTGGGCTTTAATTCCATGTCGAGGTTTAATTTCCACCCGACTAATTCTATAATTTTCTCCTTGTTCTATTACTTCAACGTTTCCCCAGTAACGTTCACCTGAATGAGAACAAGATTCATCTATATTGACATTCATTTCATTTGGTTGCTGATTCATAAATGATTTTTACCTGTACTAATTGTTAGATTTTAAACTGTGCATTTTAGATTGGATAACTGGCATTTTTAAGAATGCCTATTCTGTATAGATAAAGTTTTATTAGAAAATAAAAGTTGTTCAAATTCTATTTTTGGTAATGGACGACTGAATAAAAAACCTTGAATAGCATCACATTTATTTTCTCGCAAGAATAATAATTCTGATTCTGTTTCTACCCCTTCAGCAATAATTTTAAGATTTAAATCCTGAGCCATTTTAATCATTGATTTAGTAATGATTGACTTGGGGTAATCTTTATAGACATCTTGAACAAAAGCACGATCAATTTTGATAGTATTAACAGGGAAAAGTTGCAGATAGTTTAAAGCCGAGTGTCCTGTACCAAAATCGTCAATTGCAATTTTCACTCCTAGTGAACGTAACTGTTTCATAATAGCGATCGCACAACTTACATTCTCCATAATCATTGTTTCAGTAACTTCAATTTCTAAGCAATTGGTATCTAAATCATTAGTTTCTATCAAGTTAATAATTTGAGAACTTAAATCCGTTTGATTAAACTCAATTGCTGATAAATTGACAGCAAAAGTCAAAGAATTAATCCCTAAATCGCGCCAAATTTTAATTTGTTGACAGACATTTTTTAATACCCAGTTGTCAATGTTAAAAATTAACCCATTTGCCTCTGCTAAAGGAATAAATTCTGCGGGAGAAATAAAACCTAACTCATAACTATGCCAACGTAATAAACTTTCAGCCCCAGTTATTCTGCCAGTATTGATATCAACAATTGGTTGGTAATAAATCTCAAACTCTTTAAAATCATGATTGAAAATCGCTTGGTGTAATTCTTTATTTAATAACTGCATTCTGGGGGTTAATTTATGAACCGCAGTTTGCACTGATAAATGTTTTTTTAAATTGGCATATTTTTCTAATTTGTTCATAATCGCACTCAATAACTCAGAGCGGGTGAACGGCTTAGTTAAATAATCATCTGCACCCATATCCATGCCTTGACGAATATCAGATTTAGCAGATTTTGCCGTCAAAAAAATAAAGGGAATTGTCGAAGTTATTGGTTGTTGACGTACTGCTTTTAATACTTCATAACCATCAAGCTCTGGCATCATCATGTCACATAAAATTAAATCTGGAACTTCAGAAATAGCTAAATTCAAGCCAATTTTTCCGTTAGCAGCAGAAACTGTTTCAAACTCCTCAGCCATTAACAAATCTAACAGGTTTTCCCGCACGGATTCTTCATCTTCTATGACTAAAATTTTGGGCATAATTAACCTCATATTGTATATTTTTTTAAAGGTAGTTGAACAATAAATTTTGTACCTGTGCCAATTTTGCTATTCACAGAAATTTCACCTTGGTAAATATCTACACATTTTTTTACAATCGCTAGTCCTAATCCAGTACCTAAAATATTACCGACATTTCTAGCACGGTGGAAAGATTCAAATAAGTGCAGAAGGTCTTCTTCTGGAATCCCAATTCCTCGGTCTTGAACTTCAAATGTAGCTTGTTCATCTCTACAAGCAAGTGTAAATTTGACTAAGCTATCATCGGCAGAATATTTAATTGCATTTGAGAGTAAGTTACTGAGAATATGTCCTAATAATTTGTCATCCATATAGCAAGACATAGATTCACAGTTACTGCTAAAGGATATCAAATGCTGAGTCCTCAAATTCAACCGGATTTCTTCTACTAATTGACGACAGTATTTCACCAAGTCAAAAGATGAAGGTCTGTATTCCAGTTTTCCTGCTTCTGCCTTACCACTCACCAAGATATCATCTAACATTTCTGTCATGCGGTGGACAGCGGTTTGAATCCGACGCAGATGAGTTAATTGCTTCTCCTGTGTCCATCTGTAACGGTAGTGTTCTAGCAACTCCGAAGAAGACAGGATGGTACTCAAAGGGGTGCGAAATTCGTGGGAAGTCATGGAGATAAAACGGGATTTCAGCTCGTTGAGTTCTTTTTCTTTTTCTAGAGCTACTCTCAGTTCTTGCTCTAATTGCTTGCGACTGGTAATATCTGCCCAGTATCCCACAAGTTCTAAAGGGTTGCCAGCGTCATCCCAAACTACCTTACCTTGATCATATACCCAGCGATAAGTACCATCTTGGTGTAAAAAGCGATATTCTAGATTATACTGTGTGTTCTCTAAAACCTCTGAGAGTTCTGTCAGTACAGATGGAGCATCTTCAGGGTGAATATGAGCATACCAAAAACTGGAATCTTCAACAAATTCCCGTGCTGCATAGCCTACCATACCTTTGATATTATCACTGATAAAAATAGCACCAAAATCTTCTGTGACTTTGCTGGTATAGATCACAGCTGGACTAGCTGTGAGTAAGTATTGTAGCCTTTGTTGGCTAATCAATAAAGCTGTTTCTGTTTGCTTGCGTTCAGTAATATCATTTTGAATACCGATATAGTGTGTAAGATAACCATATACATCATAGACAGGAGAAATATTTAACTCATGCCAAAATAAGTTCCCATCTTGACTATAATTACGTAAAACAACTGTACAGTCTTGTCCTGCTTCCATAGCAGTTCTCAGTTCTTCTAAAGCTTGTTGATTGATATCAACATCTTGAACAAAGGGAAAATGCTGCCCTAAAACCTCAGCAACCGAGTAACCAGTCATGCGTTCAAAAGCAGAATTGACGTAGATAATTGAACTCTCAGGACTGGTAACATCAGCAATAACAATGCCATTACTACTAGCAGCGATCGCTCGATCACGCAGTCGTAAACCTTCCTCGATTAATTTGCGCTGGGTTATATCTGTACAAATACTAATAACTGCCACAATATCACCAGTAGCATCTTTAATGGCATCTGTACGCAAGTCAATTTTTACACTCTCTCCATTGCGAGTTTTCATAGTTACTTCGCCATGCCAAGACTGACCTTGCTGGACTGTCTGAAATACTCTCTTAAATAACTCTTTATTCCTAAAATTAGCTGCCAGACCACCATAGGCATTTAATTGAATTCCCGTATAATCAAATACTTCTCTAAAGGCAGGATTAACATAGATAGCCTGACCTGCAATATCTGTAATACTAATAGCATCACTTGTACTTTCTATTGCTTTCTGCAACCTTAATAAAGACTTTTCTGTTAATTTACGTTCTGTGATATCGCGAGTAACCTGAGAGAAACCTCGTAGCTGTCCATTTTCATCATGCAATGGAGTTAAAATACAATTTGCCCAAAAGTGAGAGCCATCTTTGCGAACAAAAATACTCTCACATTCACATCTGTCATTAGTCTTGGCTATTTCTAGTTGTTGTTTGGGAATATGATTTAAAATATCTTCCTGTCGGAAAAAGCAACAGAAATTATGCCCAATAATTTCTGATGACTGATATCCAGTAATACATTCTGCCCCAGAATTCCAACTCATCACCTTCCCTTCAGGGTCAAGCATATAAATTGCATAATCTTTCACACCTTCAACCAATAGACGTAAATATTCTTCACTTTTACGTAATTCTTGTTCAGCCAGTTTTCGGTCTGTAATATCTGTGGAAATACCACAAACAGCATAAGTAATACCATTGACATCTTTTAAAGGAAACTTCACAGACAAATAGTTGTGTAAGCCATCTGGGTGAGTAGCAAATTCTTCAAATTCTTGAGGAATACCACCAGCAATAACCTCAGCATTGTTGACGACAAATGCTTCAGCAATATCATGAGGCCAGATATCATATAAACTTTTACCTGATACCTGCTCTTGAGTAGTATGAAAGAGCTTTTCATATTGGCGGTTAACTAGCAGGTATTTATTTTCCCTGTCCAGTAAATACACAACTCCTGGGAAATTATCCAAAATTGCCTGTAGCTGCTGTTGGGTTTCCCATAATTTAGCCGCTTCCTGTTTACGAACAGTGATATCTCGATCAATACCACGATAACCACAAAATTTACCCTGGACATCAAAAATGGGTACTCCGTTAGTTTCCAGAAACACTAAATGACCATCTTTATGCACATTAGTATTTTCCAGACATTTAAAACATCCTCTGACAGCAAAAATCGGCACTAAAATATTGCCCACACGCTCTGCTTCTTCAGGTGACATTAGTGCAAATGGAGTTTTTCCTAAAACTTCCTGGGGTTCATAACCTAACATTTCCCGTACTTTAGGACTAACATAGGTATAAACGGCATTTTCATCAATTTCCCATACCCAATCACTACTAGCTTCAACTAAATTGCGGAAACGTTCTTCACTCTCTCTCAGCGCAATTTCTGTGGATACGCGATCATGAATATCTGTGTTAGTTCCGAACCAATTAATAATTTGTCCTTGGCGATCGCGCAATGGTAAAGCACGTCCTAAATGCCAGCGATAGCTTCCTGAAGCTTTTTCCCACAACCGAAATTCTATTTCGTAATTTGTACCTGTGGCTAAAGATTGATTCCAAGCATTGATACTTGCTGGTAAGTCATCAGGATGCACCCAATTCTGCCACTGCTCTCCTAGAACTTGCTCTGGAATACAGCCGAAGTAATTAAGAGTACGTTGGTTTATATACTCAAGACTACCATCAGTATTAGCAATCCAGACTTGTTGGGGAATAGATTCAGCTAGAAAGCGAAAACGTTCCGCACTTTTTTCTAAAGCTTCCTGTTCCTGCATCCGCTCGGTAATATCTTCCATTGTTCCCAGCATACCTACTACTTTTCCTTCAGTATCTAAGAGGGGAACTTTATTAGTTTCTAGCCAAATCTGACTGCCATCAGCTTGCTGTTTAGTTCCAATAGCATGATATTCAGCCTGGTTATTTTGCATCACCACCGCATCATAAGCACGATAAAATTCGGCTTCTTCCTGGTGGGGAACTAGATCATAGTCTGTTTTCCCAACAATTTCTTCTGGATTTTCAACACCAACCATTTGGGCAAATTTGCGATTGCAACCCAAGAAGTTGGAATTAATATCTTTCCAGAAAATACTATGGGGCATGGTATTCATAATTAATTGCAACATCTGCTGAGATTGCAGAAGTTGATTTTCTACTATCTGATCCTGGCTAATTTGCTCTTGTACTTGTGCCAGTGCCAGACAAATACTTTCCGGCGTAATCACTCCCACAATTTGATCATGCTCATCTACAACCGATAATAATTGCCACTCAGACTGAAACAACAGAGATGCTACAGTTGCCAAAGCGTTAACGGACTGTATTTTTATTTCACTAACAGAAGTCTGCATCACTTCAGCAATTTTGGCAGTTTTCAAGTCAGATCCTAAAGCGATCAGTCTTACTATATCTTTTTGTGTTAAGTATCCTACTAATAGGGATGCTGACTTTACCAACACAGCTTTACCGTGTCTTGCCATCAGCGCGATCGCATCTAAAACAGTTGTTTCCAGCGCAACCGTCAGCGGCGAATAGTCAATAATTGACTCTAAGCTTTGTAGGACAAGATAGTTAGGCGATGCTTGCATATTTTCCCAAAAAGATAAATATTCCCTATTCCCTATTCCCTATTTGATTAATTACTCTCCTCTCACCGTAACGTAATAACCTTTCTATAGTTAACAGCCGATTTTCCCATACTTTAACTCGATAGGGATTGTCTTTGGCCGCTGAACTCATCCAAATTTTAAATTTAGCCTGGAAACGAGTAAGTTCTCCTCTGGCAATAATTAAATTACTCGCAGAAGGAAAAGCTGCCAACTGATTTAAAGCATTTTGCAACTTCTGGGACTGATTCTCAAAATCAGCAATTGTAGTTACCGACTTAGACAATTGTTCATTATTTTCTCTTACAAACTGCCATTCTTGCTGTAAAGCAGTAAAACGAAAAGCCGCAGTCCGAAATGGTTGACGTTGAGGAATAGGTTCAGTATGTGAACGTTGTATCTTACCTTGAGTATTACTCAATAATTCATCTAATGCACTGTTAAAATTCTCCGCCGCAAACAAGGCATAACCGCTAACAGGTAAATCCCTCAGTAATTGTAGTTGATCAAAAGCTCCCACCGTCGGCAAAGAAAGCAAACGAATCCCTGGAACTAATAAAGTAGAACCTAACTGAGTAGAATTAATCCAAGGTTGGGCTAGTCTTTGAAAACGAGGAGTATCCAAAGCATAAGTCATTGGCACAATTAAATCTATATCACCTCTTCTAGCCCAAACTTCCCAATGCTGTTGAATCTTTTGAACTCGTTCATATTCTCCCAAAGGAAACACAGCTACTGACAAAATTAAAGAAGATCGCTTTTTTCGCAGCATCTGTGAAACTTCAGCCACAAAACTATCAACTTTTTCAGTGCGGAATGCAGTCCACTTTTGCCACAAGTCCCGCTGACTAGGAATAATATTCACAGGATCTACACCATTCTGCTGTTGAAATTGCTCCCTTGCTGCTTTACCATAACCGTAAATTCTACCAGAAAAAGGATCTTGGAAAGGATAGCGAATATAGTCGAGTTGTATGCCATCAACTTGATATTTACTAACTATTTCTGCGTACAGCTTTAATAAATATTGTCTAACTTCGGGATTAGCAGGATCTAAAAAAGGCTTAGTTTGACCAGCAGGAATCATTTGACCTCTTTGATCATAATTTGCCCAATTAGGATTAGCTGCTAATACAGGACCTGGATAATCAGAATTAACCCCAATAATTTCATTATGACGGACATTTCCAGCAGCAAAAGTCCACACCCAAGCGTGTAATTCCATCCCCCTTGCATGGGCTAATTTAACAGCTGATGCCAGTGGGTCCCAGTCTTTAATCAAAGGGTTCTGTTGTGGTGCAACCTGACTCGGATAAATAGTATAACTAGCATTAACAGTTTCAAAAAATACGGTATTAATTCCTGCTTTCGCCAAGCGATCAAAAATCTGTCTTAATCCCGCTTCATTCCCTGCATTAACTATTGTCCCTCTGTCTAACCAAACTGCGCGAATTTCTGGTTGAGCTATGCGCTGATTAACAGGAAACTGCTGCCATAAATTCCTCTTTGTATTTAACCATTGCTGACGTGCCAAGGCATAATTTTTTTGGGAAATTAACACAGGAATATTTTTGGCAACTTCCCTCGCTTGGGCTAAAGTTTCCTCTAAACTTGGATTTGTTATAGTGGTAGATGTTTTTGCACTTTCTCCCGTCAAAGATGGAGAGTTCCTATTGTTAGTCGCACCACCAGCTAAAGCTGCTAAATGGGTGCTTTCTACTCTACCAATTAGATTTTCTAACTCTTGTTGTAAAGCTATTGCATCACTACTAGAAATTGGTTGATGAGAATTAGGTATAACATCTAATCTTACTGTTGTTTGCAGTAAATCAATTTCTTCCTGCAAGTTTTGAGGTGTGACTTTAAGAATAGGCTGGGGTTGAGGCTTTATATTCTCTACAGTTACCCGTCCAGTTTGAGTTGCTGGTTTTGATGGATTAGGTTTTTTACTAACAGTTACCCGTCTGTTTTGAGTTGCTAATTTTGGTGAATTGGGTTTTTTGCTAACAGTTACCCGTCTGTTTTGATTTCCTGGTTTAGTTGGATTTTTTTTACTAATTGCCGGAGTTTTTATTGTATTTTTATTAACTGACGACGGTGGACAGTTTAAAGTAGGATTTACCCCTTGTGCAGTTGATAATTTTAAATAACTATTGAGTAAAGCTTTCAACCAAGCAGTATCTAACTCTTTTGTAGAAGCTGTATCTGTTCCCCAGCGCCAACCTAAAAAAGTCGAACGTTCAGTTATTAATACTGCTGCTGCCTGATCTTGAGAATTCCAAACAGCCGCAATCTGAGTGTTAGAATTATCAGGAATCATCACCGCACCCAGCACTTTACTAAAGAGTTCTTTTTGGGTTGCCCATTCCTGTGTATTGGTTTTTGCAGGTTGTAATTCTTGAGCATCATTGAGGTTAAAACCCCAATAACCACCTAGCATATTTCGTAATGATTGGCGCACTCCTAAACTTGATAAAGTACCTACAGAACCACTGGCAATTAAACGCCCTCCTCTTCTCATCCATTCCTCTAAAGCCATCGCTTGTACTGGCGTTAATGTCTCCACATTTGGCAATAACAATACCCGTTGTTGACCTATATCTTCCACATTATTGATATGAGCTAGAGGAATTACACAATATTTTGCACCTACAGCCTGTAAGCGTTTATTAATCTCTGTCCATTGCTCGACATTTTCCTGGCTTTGAATTACATTCAATACTCCTGTTGGTGTTGCCGCATTTGCGGGTAATATTCCCCAAATATTAAACATTAAAAAATTCAACTTTAAACAAAATAATCCCACTGTCTTGAATGGGAATTTCATATAGTTTCTAAATTTTAATTCGTGAGTATTCACGACTTCTTCCTCACATATTAATATATAACAATAGATAGACCCCCAAGTTCTCTAAGAAGTCGGGGATCTGGGTATTATTCCCTATTAAAATTTCCCTACAACTAACAACTGACTACTGACTACTGACTTCTAACAACAAGTATTGATTAAATCCTCAACTCCCGCTACAGGGAATATGCTGATATTCAATTGACGAGATACTTCCTCAACAGTCATATCATCTAAAAATATTAACTCCCCATGTTTGAGCATAACGCTAGGTAATAAAATACCCTCTCCTAAATCTTGCCCTTTTAAATGGAAAAGTAAATCATGTCCGGTTAATAATCCAGTAACACTGATATTTTGACCCCAATAATCGCTACATAAAGCACGCATATTGACTTCTAAACCTTCCACAGCATTTAACTGTTTAACAAGTGGTTGAAATGCATTTTCCACTGCGTTACCTACAACCCAAGTTAATTTTCTGGAAGGTGAAACTTTTGGTGGTAGTAATTCCTTAGCAACACTGGTAAATTGTTTAATAAACAAACGAATTGAACCAACACCATTATCTATTTGCGGATATTCTTCATATTCTGCTTCGCTGGGTAATTCTTCACCAGCAATTAAAAACCATTCATCTGCTAACCAAGCTACACTAGAACCAAATTTTTTCCGAAATTCTTGAGTTAGTAATTTGACTTGAGATATTACTTCTTTGGCTTTTTCTCGCGTCACAGGAATCAGTTCATCTTCCTGGGGACGAAATCGCGTTAACCCAACGGGAACAACTGCTACTGATGCTACTGCTGGTATTTCTCCTGTATGGAAAGATGTTAAATCTCTTAGTGTTTGTTCCAGATGTTCACCATCATTTATCCCCGGACAAACTACTACTTGAGCATGAATTTGTAACCGTCTTTCTTGAAACCATTGGAGTTGTTGTAAAATTTGTCCTGCACGGTTATTTTTTAAGAGTCTAATTCTCACTTCTGGTTCTGTCGCATGAACAGAAACATATAACGGAGATAACCGCATTTGTTCAATGCGCTGCCATTCTTTTTCTGGTAAATTAGTTAATGTTAAATAAGAACCATATAAGAAACTCAAACGGTAATCATCATCTTTTAAATACAAACTAGACCGTTTACCTGGTGGTTGTTGATCAATAAAGCAAAAGGGACAACGGTTATTACATTGAATTAAATTATCAAATAATGCCGTGGCAAATTCTAGACCTAAATCATCATCATAATCTTTTTCAATTTCAATATGATGAGTTTTTCCAGCAGTATCTAATACTTCTAGTTCTAAAATTTCATCTGCACACAAAAACTGATAATCAATTAAATCACGGGGTTTTACCCCATTAATAGCAACAATCGCATCACCAACTTCAAAGCCAATTTCAGCAGCGATGGATTCGGGAAGCACCTTGGTAATTTTCGCAGGATTCATGGTAGTAAGTTATCAGGGAATAGGTAATAGGGAATAGGTAATAGGGAATAGGTAATAGGGAACAGGTAACAGGTAATAGGTAATATTTATCTTTCTCCTGACTCCTGACTCCTGACTCCTTCAATATTATCCTTGCCAACCATTTGCGATCGCTAATAAAATGGCACAGCCAAAAGCCAATCTATACCAAACAAAAACAAGGGTATTTTTGGTTTGTAAGTATCTAATCAGAAATGCAATTGACAGGTAGGAAAAAATAAAGGTAGAAACAATCCCGATACCTAATAGTAAAACTATGTTATCTGGTAATTGTTGTTCCTGAAATAGCTTAAATATTTTCAGGCTTTTATATAAGGTAGCTATCGTCAGAGTAGGAAAACCTAACAAAAATGAAAACTTCGCGGCTGTATCACGTTCTAATCCTAAAAACAAGGACGTAGTTAAGGTTGAACCAGAACGAGAAACGCCAGGAATTAAAGCTAGAGTTTGTCCTAATCCTACTAATATACCATCTCGAATTTGCAAGGAATTAAAATCACGCTTGCGAGTGCCAATTTTTTCTGCTAACCCTAACAAAATAGCCATGATAACTGACATTATAGCAATAATTAATGCACTTTCAGGTAAAACGTCTTTCAACAGAAAGCCAACCATTAATGCCGGCATTGTGCCTACAGCAATACCCACAAAAATTTTCCATTCTTCCCGTTCCCAATCTTTATCCTTGAATGCGGTAATTGCACCTTTAACAATACTAGAAATCAGTGACCAAAAATATAACAAAATTGCAATCACACTACCAAATTGAATGGCATCAACAAAATCTTTAGAGCCTAGTTCTTTCCAAGCAAATATTTTGGTGACTATTAACAGATGTGCTGTACTGCTAATCGGTAAAAACTCTGTAATACCTTGCACAATACCTAAAATAAACGCCTGCAACCATTCCGGGGTGATGTTTTCCATATTTTCTGCCACGGCCAGCAGTTGCGAGCATAGTAAACCTATACTATTTGCTTCTAAGATTGACTCCATTAACCAAACTCCCAAAATGAATGCGTAATTCTAGCAAATTATCCAACCTGATCCACTGTTGTCATCAATTTTTCCGGGCAAGATTTTTAGGAGGCAGGAGGCAGGAGGCAGAAGGCAGAAGGCAGGAGGCAGAAGGCAGAAGGCAGGAGGCAGAAGGCAGGAGGTAAATATTTATTTCTCCCCATCTTCCCATCTCCCCACCTTCCTTGATATCTACTGAAATTTCTAGTATAATTAAGATGCCCCAGGGGGGGATTTAAGAATGTGATATTGTAAGATAAGTAAAGTTTAGTAACAAATATTAAAAACTTTGATTAATAATACGTTGTCATCCTACACCACTGCTAACTCTGCTATTGATACTGACTTGCATACCGCTGACACCAAGCAAAGAGGTATCAAAGAATTAGAGTCTACCCTTTTGTTGTCGCCTTCGCTACTGGCTCCCGTTGCTGGTAGGAAAAGCTGGTTAGTGTTTATGGCCGCAGTGTTTTTGGTATCAGTACCAGTATTTATAGAAGCGCCGCTAGTGCGATCGCTACCCAGTCTTAGTTTAGTCATCACCGGATTTTGGATTTGGCTGAGTTTGACATTAATGTCACGACCGCAAACCTACCTCTGGGGAGATTTACTGTTAGGATTTAGCTTAAGTTGGTTAACAGGCGCAATTTACTGGGGTTGGTTACGTTGGGAACCCATCTGGCACTTACCCATAGAATCAATCGGCCTACCCTTTGCTATTTGGTGTTTGTGCAGAAACTGGGGCAAAGTCGGCAACTGGTTTTATCTCGGTTCTCTATTCGGCACAGTTTTAACAGACATATACTTTTACCTAGTAGACTTAATGCCCTATTGGCGGCAAATTATGAGAACAGATGCCAGTGGAGCGTCACAAATCTTAAAAAATGCCTTAGCACAAGTGCAAACTCCCTGGGGAGAAGCTTGGGCAATCATTTTGGCCTTAACGCTATTGACAGTCGGACTGGTATCTTTAGGTAAAAAGCAACGACATTGGTACGCCTTTAGTGGAGCAGTTTTGAGTACAATTTTAGTAGACAGTCTGTTTTTACTAGCTGCTGTTCTTGCGTGAATTTATCAGCCACGGAAGATCAACAATTAGTAATAAATTTTTACAAAGTCAAATCAAAAAAAAATCCCTAACGTGGTAATAGCGAGTAATACCCGAATTTTCAACTTCAAGTACAGCTAAGTTGGGTAGTTCACTAAGCTGTATATTAGTTTTTGATGACTGCTATGTGTTGATTCAGCTATCAGCTATTAACCAAAGCATGAACTCAGAGGAACCTAGTAATTTATCAGCCTGAACTTCAGCAGGGTGAAAATATTACTTCATGCCTCGCACTTATGCCCATAGTTGAAAGCTTGTAGTTGAAAGCTTTGATTTCTGTTTGATGAAAAGAGGTAGAAAAATCGTGAAAGGATTGGTACGTTTATTAACAGTATTTAGTTTGTTGCTAGGCTGCTGGGGATTTCTGGGAACAACCCAAACAGCCCAAGCTGCGAGTTTTAGCAACCTGGCTTGGCCTCAAGTCCAAGTTTTGGCAATTGCACGCCAAAACAAGGCAGATCAGAAGCTGGCAACAGAATTTGGTAAAAAAATAGATTTGAATAACACCAATATTGCTGCTTTTCAACAGTATCCAGGGCTTTATCCCACCCTGGCTAAGAAAATCATCAAGAATGCTCCTTACAAGAGTGTAGAGGATGTATTGAATCTGGCAGGATTGAGCGATCGCCAAAAACAGACCCTGCAAGCTAACTTAGGCAACTTTACCGTGACAGAATACGAGCCTAACTTCAACGAAGGAGACGATCGCATTAACAACGGTATCTATAGATAACCCTGATTGGTAATTGGGGCATTGGGCATTGGGCATTGGGCATTGGGCATTGGGCATTGGGCAAATTAGTTCTTTATCTCCCCCCTAAGTCCTGCCTTTTGCCTTTTGCCTTCTGCCTCCTGACTCCTGACTCCTGACTCCTGACTCCTGACTCCTGAACTCCTTTTATCATTTTGAATTTATTAGATATTCCTAACCAATTTGATGTATTAGTAGTCGGCGCTGGTGCTGCTGGACTATATACAGCACTGTGCCTACCTAAATCCTTACGAGTAGGTTTAATTACTAAAGAAACTGTTACTTTATCCGCAAGTGATTGGGCGCAAGGCGGTATTGCCGCTGCTGTCTCCCCAGAGGACTCACCGCAACTGCACATTAAAGACACATTACAGGCCGGAGCAGGTTTATGTGATCTCAAAGCTGTAGAATTTTTGGCCGAACAAGCCCCTAGCTGTATTCAATCCTTAGTTAACTTAGGGGTAGCCTTTGACCGTCATGGTAAAACTTTAGCTTTAACTTTGGAAGCTGCCCATTCTCGTCATCGAGTTCTCCACGCCGCAGATACCACAGGTAGGGAAGTAACCACCACTCTCACAGCCCAAGTATTGCGCCGTCAAAATATCCAAGTTATTCAACAAGCTTTAGCTTTATCTTTATGGATAGAACCAGAAACTGGGCGCTGTCAGGGAATCAGCCTGTTTTATCAAGGTAAAGTTACTCATGTAAGGGCGGGTGCTGTAGTGTTAGCAACCGGTGGAGGTGGTCAAGTATTTGCCCAAACTACTAACCCCGCTGTCAGTACAGGTGATGGGGTGGCGATAGCTTGGCGTGCTGGAGCTATTCTCCGCGATTTAGAATTTGTCCAATTTCATCCCACTGCCCTCACCAAACCAGGGCGCTTTCTCATTAGTGAAGCTGTACGTGGTGAAGGAGCGCACCTTGTTGATGACGAAGGGCGACGTTTTGCTTTTGATTACGATCCAGCAGGTGAACTTGCTCCGCGAGATGTGGTGAGTAGAGCTATTTTCAGTCATTTGCAACGCACAGCAGATGATATTGCTACTGCCAATGTCTGGTTAGATATGCGCCCTATTCCTGCTGATAAAATTCGTCAACGGTTTCCCAATATTATTAAAGTTTGTCAGCATTGGGGTATTGATGTTTTTAATCAACCAATTCCTGTGGCTCCTGCGGCTCATTACTGGATGGGTGGTATTCTCACAGATTTACAAAATCGCACCAATATCCCCGGTTTGTATGCTGTGGGAGAAACTGCTAGTACGGGAGTTCACGGCGCTAATCGTCTAGCTAGTAATTCTCTGTTGGAATGTATCGTATTTGGGGCGCAGATGGCTAATTTAGAGCTGGAAGGGTTAATGCAAGATGAGGTGAAGCCATCAGATTTACAGCCTATTCCTTTATCCTGTGAGTTGTCTGCAACTGATTGGCAGAATCAACAAGCACAGATGGAAGCTCTTAGGGAAAAGTTACCGCGTTTAGTTTGGCAAGGTGCGGGTATTTGTCGAGAACAATCAAGTTTGGAAAATGCGATCGCTACAATTGTATCTTGGCAACAGGATTTTGCTAATTTACCTTTGAGTCGATTCTTGCAAGGTTTACCTCCCACTGCACCAGCTATTTTCAATCTACCCAATATTGATCAGCAATTGCGGCTTTGGGCAGAAACTCGGAATTTATTAGATGTAGCTTATTTAATTCTTAAAAGTGCCGCTTTTAGAACTGAAAGTAGGGGTGGACACTACCGCTTAGATTATCCTCAACCCAACCCTGATTGGCAAGTTCACACAATTGTTCAAAATCATCGTTGGTGGCAATCTCACTAAATATAACAAGCTTATCGTGTACCGCTACCATGTTGACTGTCAGGCGCACCATAGTTTGGTGGAATATACATATCTTGATCAAAACTCTTTATGTCATGAGTCTTGAGGTGAGGTCTTTCAGTATCGCTAAAACTATTCAAAATTAAAATTTGAAAGTTTAAAGTATTAAAGTTTATTGCTACTTCTGCCATTCTCGGCATTAAGATCAACGTACCCAGTATACACAAGATCACGAGACTTGTGATCTTTACATTTGTTTCGATATATTTCAGTAGAGTTACTAACATATCAATGCGTCCTGATTTTTAAACTGGCAAATGTATACTGATTAAGTTATTAATAAACAAATCAAAACTTAATGAAATTGGTGCTACTAGTAAATAGATATTTAAACTAGAAAAGACTTGTACTAGCTTGGTGCCCAGAGGGGGGAATATAATCCTTAAGCAATCCACATTATTAAGAAATATTACTGATAATATGGACTTTTCAGCATCAGTCATCAGATGGATATTCATTATTTATCAGGATAAAATTATCAAATCGGTTTATTTTTAACCAAAGCTTAATTTTTGACCGTGAAAATACTAATTTTTTTACATCAAACACTACAAAAAGTTAAGAATATTTATTAATTTTTATATAAATTAAAATAAATTAGGCTGAAAACCCTGGCATCTAAACCTAAAAACCCCGAACTTTCAGAAATAAAACTTAAGATTTATTATTTTTTTAGTAGAAATATTGATAAATAAATACAAAACTTAATTTTTGCAAAAATTGTGTAAAATTAGACAATAAAGTATTTCCAATCCCTAATTTTTTCCAGCAGTGGGGTGATAAAGTGAAATTTTTGATAAGTACCCACGCAAAATTAATTGTACATATTGATTGAAAACAAAAATGTCTGTATTCCTTACCTATTCCCTATTCCCTATTCCCTCTCCTAACTATAAAATTTATTTTGTACTACTACTGATCATCCAGCAAACTCATAGCGATTTTTTCCCAAATTTTTTGCCCGGTACATTGCTGTGTCAGCTTGTGTAATTAAGGTTTCACTGTTTTCGCTGTTTATTGGGTAAATACTAATGCCAATGCTGGCAGAAATTATAGTAATATGACCATTCAAAATAATTGGCTCAGTTATGACACTTAAAAGTTTTTCTGCCACTGTTGCAGCTACTTGCTTGTTAGTAATAGCCCGTAAAATTACAGTAAATTCATCACCACCCAAACGAGAAATTGTATCACTGGCACGTAAGGCATTATTCAGGCGTTGAGCAATAATAACCAGTAAGCGATCGCCCATGTCATGTCCCAAAGTATCATTAATTTTTTTAAAGCCATCTAAATCAATAAATAATAATCCCAACATGAAATTATGAGTTTGCGACCAATTAAAAGATTCAGAAAGTTGTTCATGGAAAAATTTGCGATTGTATAAACCAGTGAGAGGGTCATGGTATGCTAATTGGCGCAATTGGACTTCCTGGAGTTTCAATTCATGATTGGAGCGAAATAAATCATCAGCAGTACGCTTGAGTTCTTCCTCCATTTGTTTGCGTTGAGTGATATCTCTAATCACACCAACTAGAAATAAATTACCAGCTGCATCTTTGTGGAGCGATCGCTTAGTAGCTATCAAATGAATCTTACCATAAGCATCAGTAAATTCCTCTTCATTTTCCTGGGTTTGTTGAGTCTGAAAAACCTGATTATCTTGTTCCCTAAATACATCGGCTTGATGTTGTGGAAAAAGGTCATAGTCTGATTTTTCCATCAATAAATTATAGGGATAACCGATAAATTGACAATAGGCTTCGTTTAAAACAATCCACTGATATTTTTCATTTTTGACAAAAATCGGATCAGAAATTGTATTGATAACTTGATGTAAAAACTCCTGAGAGCGTTTTAGTTCTTCCTGTATATAAGCAATATAAAAAGTCATAGCGATCGCTGAACTGCAAAAAGTCAACATGGCGGGAACAATGGGTATCCACCACCCAAATAAAAAGGCAATATAAACAGTTATGATCAACACCAAAACAGAAAGTAAAAATATGAATATACTATTTATAGGCTGTTTAATTCGTGATATAATTACCGAGCCAAACAAAGACCAAATCACAATCCATAAGCTTTCTGAAAAATCAGACCAAACTTTAAGTAAAGGTCTTCCTTCTAAAGCAGCAGAAATTAATTCACTGATAAAATAAGCTTGCAATTGGACACCAGCTACAGGTTTAGCCTCACTCATACCTATCAAACGACTGGAGTAAGGAATAAATACAAAATCCTGAAGACTAGGAGCAGTAGAACCGATGAGTATAATGCGATCGCGAATCAATTTTTCTGAAACTTTATTATCTAATACATCACTTAAAGATACATGAGCATAACCACAAGGTTGGACAGATGAATTGTGACAAAGAGGTTTAGGAAAATTAGACAGAATTTGGTAGCCTCTAGCATCAGCACCTACATAAGCACCATTATTACTTTCAAACCGAGTAAACACAGCCTTACCTAACTGCAAATATTCAGGATTTTTGGCAGATTTTTGAGGTGTAATGCCCTCGGACTTCAGATATAATAAAGCTAGTTTCAAAGCAAAACTTTGATAAGCTTGATTATTAAAATGCAGATATAACAAACTGCGACGGACTTTGCCATCAGGATCATACAACAAATTGTTGAAACCCACCTGAACACTTTGATTTAATTCTGGAGCAGGTAAAACCCTATTATCTTTGTTAGTGGTCAGTAATTCAATTCCGATTAAATTTGGTATGGAATTATAAGCATTTACCAGTTTTTCATGACCAGATTTTACAGGCAAATCTCTATAAATATCTAAGCCAATTGCACGGGGTTTATAGTCTTTTAATTTTAACAACACCTGAGCTATTTTCTGATCAGAAATCGGCCAAGAACCAGCTTGACGAACCGACTTTTCATCAATAGCAACTATAGTGATGCGTTCATCTGCTGCTTCATAGGGACGTAAGCGAAAAAATTGATCTAAAGCTGCTAACTCCAAAGACTGTAATAGTCCCAAAAATCGCAACAGCAGTACACAAATGCTAATCACCCCAACAGTTATTAATTCTTTGCGTCCTTGACTCAACTTGTGTTTAATTTCTGATATAACTTGCAGAACATGACTGCTTAACTGCTGATTCATGAAAACCTCGTTTGAGTGCAATACAAAAATTACACCAATAGCTGATAGGTAAATAACGGACACATTTTGATTTTTGCTTCCTCAAGATATAGCAGAAGGCAAGAGGCAATAGGCAAAAGGCAAGAGTAAAACCCTTATTATTCTTTGGTTTCAAGGACTAATTATGTCCTAATTATCTTGGCTACAGCTATATTTTAAGCGGAATTAGCAAAATCCCCAGCTTCAGTTATTACTTAAGCCGGGGATAGAGTCATGTATTAGCAGTATCAGATTTCAGTCATCATCCAAGACTTTATCAGTGGTTTACCTAAAATACTTGAAGTTTCGAGAACCTGTATAACTAGTAAGATTTGCCAGTTCTTCTAAGTTCTGCACTCCGCTATAGATTTTACCATTGATAATCCACGAGGGGAAACCTTGAATTTTCGCAGCTTGACATAATTCTGGCTTACCTTTGGGACTGTCCGCAGCACACTCTACAGCAATATTATCACTGATGATTTTATAAGCTTCTTTACCAAACAGCAGCTTTTGTTCGTGACAATGAGGACACCAATAGGCTACATATTCCTGAGCGCCAACTTTGACTAAATGCTCTGCCAAAGCAATTTCAGCTTCTCCAGAAATGGTGTTTATTTCCCATCCAAATTCAGGGTTGGGTTTTTTCTGGGGAACAGGGGGAATTCTTCCTTCTGTTATAGGTGAGGAACCAGCATCAGGATTGGGATTAATACCAGAATAAACGCCTAAAGTACCAATCAGCGTCACCATGACGACAATAACGCCTGTAAAGAGGATTTGCCCTACATCTTCCCAGTCACGTCCCAGGATGGTGAGGGTGAGCATACTCAAAGCAAAGAGAGCCGAAGCAATACAGTAGTAACATAGGGCTTGGAGTTTAAATGCCAGAACATACATTAAATATGCACTAAATACTGACATAGCGATCGCTCCCACCAACAGCAACCACCAAGTCAGATTTTCTATTTGTTTAGTATTTTTCTTGCTTTCTTTCTCTTCTGATTTTAATGCCAGGGGAGCTAAAGCCAAGACGAACATACCAATGTATGCCAGCAAGCCAAACAGAGCTAAAGGCTGACCAAAAACCGTACCCCAAGGGCTGGAAAGTACATCAGTACAACCTTTAACACCTTCTGGTGTAGTACAAACAGCATTACCTCCTGTGAGCTTTTCAAAGGTGAGATAACCTGTGTTGAGGATACCCAGCCCAGCGATCGCCCCAATTAACGGACGCGACCATTTATGAATCCAAGGAGTAGAACGACGGCGAATCATAGTTATTAGTTATTAGTCATTAGTCAGGAGTCATTAGTCATTAGTCATTAGTTGTTTCTTCCCCTGCCTCCCCTGCCTCCCCTGCCTCCCTTGCTTTCTGTACCCAGTCAACGGTCCCCAGTCAAGGGTCCCCACAGTCCCTAAGAATGTAACTTTACAGAGGGGCTTGATTTAGTTTCACCTTTGGAATTCCAACTCCGGTGAGCAGCTTCCACAAATTGACTGACGCGAATTGGATCAATGGGTTGCGAAATTTGACCATGACGTTTTAAAGAACTGGAAACAATCACACCATCTGCTGCTTGCATCAGCGTACCAACATTTTCCCAATTAGCTCCACTACCAATAAATACTGGTGTACCAGCCGCCGCACCAGAAGCTAGTTCTAAATCTTCTAAATTGGGAGGGCTACCAGTTGCCCAGCCTGATAAAATTACCCCATCTGCCAGTCCTCTTTCTATTGTGTCTTTAACAGCAACTGTTAGGTTAGGAGAACTTAAAGGACGGGCGTGTTTGACGAGGACATCAGCCAGGATTTGCACATCAGAACCTAGTTCTCGCCGATAGCGGAGTAATTGATGAGCTTCTCCCTCTATTAATCCTTGATCGGTAGCCATCACACCTGTGAGGACGTTAACCCGGATAAATTGGGCTTTTACACAACTAGCGATCGCCATTGCACTTTTCCCATCATTCCTTAAAACATTTAAACCCACAGGCAAAGTCACTAAATTCTGTATTCGTTGCACCACCACAGTCATCGCACTGACCACAGCCGGATCAACTTGGTTTTTAGTAAACGGAGCATCGAAGAAATTTTCTACAATTAAGCCGTCTACCCCTCCACTGGCAAGGGCTGTAGCTTCTTGTTCAGCGCGGTCAATTACCGCTTTCAGGCTACCTCCCCAACGAGCTGAGGTAGGTAAGGGTAGCAGGTGAACTACGCCAATAATCGGTTTGCGAGTTTTGAATAGTTGATATAAGTCCACGTCTTTAATTTGCTTGGCAAAGTCCAGTGTTGAAAATTTTTTTTCCAGCCTCAAAGCTCAAAAGGTGAGAATACTTATCTGCTTTGGCGTGTTATTCAGAAGTTAATCAATCTCCTCCTGCTCAAGATGGAAATTGGCGTTAAACCTTTCATAAGATATGTTAAGATAAAACTTGGCTACAAGAGGAGTTTGCCACTCACAAGACGCAAGGCAGCTTCCCGTGGTTTGGGCATCTTGTCCGCGCATCGTCGCAGCACCAGCCTGAAGTAGGGTAGCATTACTGCTTTATGGGCGCAGTCGCGTTCGCGATTTCCCTGAGGGTAGCGACTTCTCACAAACAGCCCTTTGGGCGGCTTCCCGATGGGTAAATTAACAACGCACACGCTGGGGTAATATAAAATACCAATAAGCGAATCGTTAAAAAATATTAAGAGTGTCACAAATACCCAAAGACACTTAAATTTACCCTGGGAAACAGATTAATAAAAACATCATAACATGACCTCTATATCTTTACTGATTAGGGTCATACGTCCACGGGCATTTACAAAGAACTACTGGTAGTGGAAATTTACTGAGGTAGCTTGCTAGTTAGGGAAAAGGTGACAGGTGAGTCAAAACTTGATTGGGGGGGTTTACTCCATCAGGGACTGGCTTTAACCCCAGGAAGACAAAGCAGAGAGAGAACACAAAGAATATTTATATTTTTTGCTTCTGCTTTTTACCGATTACCAATTACCGATTACGGTTTACCGATTACGGATTACCAATTACCAGCCTAAACTAGACAAATAGCAACTTGGGTTATTACTGCTGTGTCCTGATGAGGGATCGGGAAAAAGTACCTACTTAATGTTTGTAATGATTGAATACAAGAGAAAAAAACTGAAGATACTTTCAAAATATGGGTGACAAGCCAACAATTGCCATTTCTCACCTGGGCTGCGAGAAAAACCGAATAGATACAGAACATATGTTAGGACTGCTGGTAGAAGCAGGATATGGTGTAGACACAAATGAAGAGTTAGCTGATTATGTAATTGTAAATACTTGTAGTTTTATCGAAGCCGCCAGGGAAGAATCGGTAAGAACTTTAGTAGAATTAGCAGAAGCTAATAAAAAAGTAGTGATTACTGGTTGCATGGCGCAACACTTTCAAGAACAATTATTGGAAGAGTTGCCAGAAGCAGTAGCCGTGGTTGGCACAGGTGACTATCACAAAATTGTCAATGTAATTGAGCGAGTAGAACAGGGAGAGCGAGTTAAACAAATTAGCGCCGAACCCACCTATATAGCTGATGAAACTACACCACGCTACCGGACAACAACTGAAGGAGTAGCATACCTGAGAGTTGCCGAAGGATGCGATTATCGTTGTGCATTTTGTATAATTCCTTATTTAAGAGGAAACCAGCGATCGCGTACTATTGAATCAATAGTTGCTGAAGCCGAGCAATTGGCAAGCCAAGGGGTAAAAGAAATTATTCTAATTTCCCAAATCACCACTAATTATGGTTTGGATATTTACGGTAAGCCAAAGTTAGCGGAATTGCTTCGCGCTTTAGGGAAAGTAGACGTACCGTGGATCAGAATACATTATGCTTATCCTACCGGACTCACCCCAGATGTGATCGCGGCAATTCAAGAAACACCAAATGTTCTGCCTTATTTAGATTTGCCCTTGCAGCATTCTCATCCAGAGATTCTCCGCGCTATGAATCGTCCTTGGCAGGGACGGGTAAATGATGGAATTATTGAGCGCATCAAAGCTGCGCTACCATCAGCAGTGTTGCGAACCACATTTATTGTTGGTTTCCCTGGAGAGACAGAGGCGCATTTTCAGCATTTACTAGAGTTTACCAAGCGACACGAATTTGATCATGTTGGTGTCTTCACCTTTTCACCGGAAGAGGAAACCCCCGCCTACAATTTGCCAAATCAACTACCACAAGAACTGATGGTAGAGCGTCGTGATCAACTCATGGCACTTCAGCAACCCATTTCCCTGCACAGAAATCAACAGGAAATTGGCAAAATAGTTGATGTCCTGATTGAGCAACAAAACCCCGAAAGTGGAGAATTAATCGGCCGTTCCGGCAGATTTTCCCCAGAAGTCGATGGTCTGGTCTATGTTAAAGGCGACGCAGGGCTAGGAACTATAGTACCAGTCAAAATCCACAGTGCCGATGCCTACGACCTCTATGGTGAAGTTGTCATTAGTCATTAGTCATTGGTCATTGGTTATATCTTTAATTTCCCATGACCTAATTTTCAAATAAGTATCGGTTTACAAGACCCAAACTCACAATCAATAAAATCGAGGAGAATTAATGAATCTTACCTTTCAAGAACTAGGCATTTCCCAAGAGCGTGTTGAAATTCTAGAAAAACTTGGCTTTACCACACCCACAAATATTCAGGCTCAAGCTGTTCCCCAGCTGTTAGCAGGTCGTGATGTGGTTGGTCAATCACAAACAGGAACAGGCAAAACAGCAGCCTTTTCACTGCCAATGTTAGAAAAACTGGATGTGAGCAAAAGGGCTGTACAAGCCATTGTGCTAACACCTACCCGTGAATTAGCAATGCAAGTTCACGATGCTATTTCCCAATTCATGGGTAATGACGGACTGCGCGTTTTGGCTATTTACGGTGGTCAGTCAATTGACCGTCAAATGATGCAACTAAAACGCGGTGTTCATGTTGTCGTAGGTACACCAGGGCGAGTAATCGACTTGCTAGAGCGTGGTAGTTTAAAACTCGACCAGGTGAAATGGTTTGTTTTAGATGAAGCTGATGAAATGTTGAGCATGGGCTTTATCGATGATGTGATCAGAATTTTGTCCCAAGCGCCTGAAGATCGGCAAACGGCTTTATTCTCGGCAACTATGCCCCCATCCATTCGCCAATTGGTGAACAAGTTTTTAAACTCTCCAGTGACTGTCACCGTTGAGCAACAAAAAGCTTCACCCAATAAAATCAATCAGGTAGCTTACCTGATTCCCCGCCACTGGACAAAAGCTAAAGCTTTACAGCCAATTCTGGAAATGGAAGATCCAGAAACAGCTTTAATCTTTGTTCGCACCAGACGCACAGCCGCAGAATTGACCAATCAATTGCAAGCTGCTGGTCATAGTGTGGATGAATATCATGGTGACTTGTCCCAACAAGCGCGGGAAAGATTATTGACCCGTTTCCGTAATCGCCAAGTACGCTGGGTGGTAGCGACTGATATTGCTGCACGGGGTTTAGATGTGGATCTACTTTCCCACGTGATCAACTTTGATTTACCCGATAGCGTGGAAACCTACGTTCACAGAATTGGCCGGACAGGTCGTGCTGGTAAAGAAGGAACTGCGATTTCTTTGGTACAACCCTTTGAACGCCGCAAACAACAGGCATTTGAACGCCATAACCGCCAAAATTGGCAGGTGTTAACAATTCCTACCAGAGCGCAAATTGAAGCCAGACACATCAAAAAATTGCAAGAACAGGTAGCAGAAGCGTTAACTGGTGAACGTCTAGCTTCATTTTTACCAATCATTAGTGAATTGATTGAAAAATATGATGCTCAAGCGATCGCTGCTGCGGCTTTGCAAATTGCTTATGATCAAACCCGTCCTGACTGGTTGCAATCTGGTGTAGACCTTCCCCAAGAAGAACCATCTCCCAAACCTAAGCTCAACAAGCGTCGTGATGGTGGTGAACAACCACGCAGCAGTGGTGAACGTGGTGAACGTATTGGACGTTCTTCTTGGTCTAAATCTGACAACAATGGTGATGAAGGACGGGGATCAGCCAAACCCAAGTTACGAACAAACCGCCGCGAACCTTCTGTTACACCTAGCAATCAAAAACTAGGTTCACATAGGGAATAGGGGTTTGAGTTAATTTTGGATTTTGGATTTTGGATTGAAATTTAGGAATTGATGGAATTGTAAACTGTTCATTTTTCGTAATCTAAAATCACCAATCTAAAATCTAAAATTGTGTCAAGGGCGGGTAATTGTGTCTAACTCGCCTAATTCATCATTTGTCATTTGCCAACCTAAAGCGCCAACATTCTGTTTTACTTGTTCGGCGTTTTTAACCCCAGCAATGGGTATTACGTTCCCCTGAGCGATTAACCAGTTAAGGGCTACTTGGGCAGGGGTGCGACCATATTTTTCACCTATTTTCTGTAATAAAGATAATACTGGGGCAATTTTATTTAAACCATCTTGACTAAATCGCGGGTCTATGCTTCTTGCACCTGTGGGTTTGTAGGCGGTGGTATATTTGCCTGTTAATAATCCCTGAGCTAAGGGACTATAAGCTAAAATTGTGACATTTAAATCACGGGCAGTTTGGAAAATACCGTTTGTTTCAATTTGGCGTGTTAATAGAGAATAACGCACCTGGTTAACGGCTAAAGGTACTCCTCTGGCAGCTAATATTTGATGTGCTTCTTGCATTTGTGATGCAGAATAATTACTGACACCTACTGCACCGATTCTTCCCTTATGCACTTCATCAGCTAAGGTGTTCATCAAAGTTTCTTGAGAAAGAAAGAAAGCAAATGGCCAATGAACTTGGTATAATTCAATTCTTTCAAGTTGTAGACGTTGGAGACTTGCTGTTAACGCTTCAGATACAGATTTTCCATCCCAACGCCAAGGTAATGGTCCAAATTTAGTCGCAATTTGGATTTTTTGGGATGTTTGTTTGATGAACTTTCCTAAAAACTCTTCCGAAAGTCCTAAACCGTAAACTTCCGCAGTATCGAAAAAAGTGACACCAGCATCTAAAGCTGCGGTAAAAGCTGCTTGTAGCTGTTCTTCACCGTAACTATCACCATAGTTCCAAAAAAGTTTATCACCCCAAGCCCATGTTCCTATACACAAAGGAGGAACAGCTACGCCATTTTGACCTAATGCGATCGCTTCCATTTTGCTAAAATAGATTATATTTACATTTCTTTACTTATTTAGTTTAGCGTTTTCCCTTAACCTGTTCAGGTGACTCCACAGTGGTTGAACATTTCGGTTTATCTTGATTAATGAGATTAAATTCTGTAAACCATCTCAAACAGTAGCTATGACAATTGACGATACATTTAATACCCCAAAAGACTCTCTAGCAGTCCCAAAGGTCGATATACCGACCATGTTTAGGTTAGGATTTTTTCAGATGGGGTTGAGTATGATGTCTATTTTGACTCTGGGGGTATTAAACAGAGTCATGATTCAGGAAATAGCGATTCCGGCTACAATAGTGGCTTTAGTGTTAGCTATACCTGCTTTTGTATCTCCTACCCGGATTTTATTTGGACAGATGTCAGATGCTAAACCGTTGTTAGGTTATCATCGTACTGCTTATGTGTGGGTGGGAGCAGGAATATTTGCGATCGCTGCTTTTTTAGCTGTACAAGTAATATGGCAGTTAAACGCCGCAAGTAGTGGTGATAGCTGGGTATGGACAACTACAACTATTGCTTGGACAGGAGTTTTAGGTTTAGTGTTCGCTGTTTATGGTTTAGCAATTTGCGTCAGTGGGACGACATTTGCAGCTTTGTTAGTAGATATTTCCGAAGAAGATAACCGTTCCCAAGTCGTTGGTATTGTTTGGTCAATGCTAATGGTAGGTATTATAGTTGGGGCTATTGTTAGTTCTAGTTTATTAAAACAACTGGATGGAAATGCACCTTTAGAAACTTTACAATCTGCCATTAATAGACTATTTATCATTGTTCCCAGTGTGGTATTTAGTTTATCAATAATTGCTACTTTGGGTGTAGAAAAAAAATATTCTCGTTTTTCTAATCGTTCCACACCAGGAAACAGAGAAGATAATATTAGCATTAGTAAAGCTTGGTCAATATTAACAGCTAGTCCGCAAACAGGGATATTTTTCACCTTTTTATTGGTGATGACTATCAGCTTGTTTATGCAAGATCCAATTTTAGAACCTTATGCGGGTGAAGTATTTAATATGCCGTTAGCTGAAAGTACCCAACTCAACGTTTTTTATGGTATAGGTATTTTAATTGCTTATGGGATCACAGGATTTTTCATTGTTCCACGTTTGGGTAAACGGAGAACTATCAAATTAGGCTGTATTTTAGTAGCTTTTTCTGCTTTATTACTCAGCTTTTCTGGCTTTTCTGCTAATCCTAATTTCCTAAAATTTGGTTTAGTGATATTTGGTTTATCTACAGGTTTTTTAACTACAGCAGCAGTGAGTTTAATGTTAGATTTAACAGTAGCAGAAGCAGCAGGTACTTTTATTGGTGCATGGGGACTAGCACAATCTATATCTAGAGGAATAGCTGTAGTAATTGGTGGTACTGTTTTAGATATTGGTCGCAATTTGTTTGCTAATAATTTAGTATTAGCTTATGGTATGGTTTTTTGTTTGGAAGCTTTGGGAATGATCATTTCTCTTTGGTTCTTAAAGCGAGTCAATGTGACAGAATTTCAAACCAATACTAAACAAGCTTTAGCTTCTGTTTTAGAAAGTGATTTAGATTAAAGGGAACAGGGAACAGGGAACAGGGAACAGGGAACAGGGAAGAAAGTAATTACAACTTATAACTGATAACTGATAAATAAAAAATGAACGATTTTTGGAACACAATTTTAGATTTTTCCCAAACTACTACAACGAGAGTGGGAAAACAATTAATGCACGATTTTGGGAAAGTGCAAGCTTCTCAAAAAGCAGATGGTAGTTTAGTTACTCAAGCTGATAAATGGGCTGATCAAGAAATTAGAGATGCTATAGTTTCTACTTTCTCAGGTTACGGAATTTTAAGTGAAGAAAGTGACCAAACTTTTCCTGATACAGAATGGTGTTGGGTAATTGATCCTTTAGATGGAACAACCAACTTTACACGAGGTATTCCCATTTGGTCAATTTCTTTGGGTTTACTTTATCGAGGTACGCCCATTTTTGGTTATGTTCATGTACCACCATTAAATCAAACATTTCATGGTTTTTGGGCTGGTTCTTCAGGTTTAGAAACGCCAACGGGAGCATTTTTAAATAACCATCCCATCCACACCAGTAAAGATGATCCTAGCAGTAATCACTTTTTTAATCTTTGTTCTCGTAGTACGGGAATTATTCAACCTGGTTTTCCCTGTAAGTTGCGAATGTTAGGAGTTGCTAGTTATAACTTTTTAACAGTTGCGACTGGTGCGGTTTTGGGAGGTATTGAAGCAACTCCAAAGGTTTGGGATATTGCAGGTGCTTGGGTAATTGTACAAGCTGCGGGTGGAAGTTGGATATCTTTAAAAGATGAACCTTTTCCATTATCACCTGGTAAAGATTATAGCGATCGCTCTTTTCCGACAATGGTTGTTAGTCATCCAAAAATAGAATCTGTATTTACACCATTTCTCTCAAACCTCAAACTTTAAGCATTCATCTATCATTCATCAGCATTCGGTAAATAAGATCCCCGATTTCTTGTTTATATTTTCCATAAATTATGATATTGATCTTAGAAGTCGGGGATCTGGCTTTTGCAAATTGACAACTAGAAAAATTATGCAAGGACTCTGGTTAGAAAATCAGCAATTACAACTAAAAACAGATATTCCCATTCCCGAACCACCACAGGGAGAAGCTTTAGTAAAAGTTTTGCGTGCGGGAATTTGTAACACTGACTTAGAATTACTCAGAGGTTATTATCCCTACAAAGGTATTTTAGGACATGAATTTGTCGGTGTTGTCGAACAAGGTTCAGAAAATTTAATTAATAAAAGAGTTGTTGGTGAAATTAACGCTGCTTGTGGTTATTGTCGGTTTTGTCTGCGGGGAGAACCTACCCACTGTGAAAATCGCACAGTTTTAGGTATTGTTAACCGTAATGGTGCTTTTGCTGAATATCTGTGTTTACCTGAACAAAACTTGCATCTTGTACCGGAAAATGTTTCCACAGACGCAGCAACTTTCACTGAACCTATAGCAGCAGCTTTAGAAATTCAAGAACAGGTAAAAATCAATCCAGATGATAGAGTTTTAGTTGTAGGAGATGGAAAACTAGGACAATTAATAGCGCAAACTTTAGCCTTAACTGGTTGTGATTTATTGGTAGTAGGAAGACACAAAGATAAATTACAAAATCTGGAAAATCGAGGAATAAAAACTGGGTTAGCTGATGATATCAAATATAGAACTTTTGATATTTCCGTTGATTGTACAGGAAATCCCGAAGGTTTTGCTACTGCACGTCGCGCTTTACGTCCCAGAGGTACGTTAGTTTTAAAAAGTACCTATGCTGGTAATTTAAGTGTGGATATGTCTTCATTGGTGGTAGATGAAATTACCCTGATAGGTTCTCGTTGTGGACCATTTACCCCAGCATTAGAATTATTAGCGACAAAACAAGTGGATGTAGAACCACTAATTGATGATCGTTATTCTCTAAATGAAGGGTTAGCTGCTTTTGAAAAAGCGCAAACTAAGGGAGTTTTAAAAGTGTTGTTAGAGATAAATTAGCAAATCATTGAAAATCTTACATTGATTCTGCACCATGTGTAACTAGACGTTTAAATAAAGCTGCTGACCAACCAGTTTCTTTTAAAACAGCAGATGTAGAAACCTCTATATAAGACTGTTCAATAAATGCCAAATCTATCATACAGATTTTACCTAAAGCGTCTTTTAATTCCTCTGGTTTTCCTTCTACTTTGAGTTTTTTACCGACTTCATTAACTACGGTGGCCATAGCTGGAACTATATGCTGAGGTTGAATTCCCACCTTGACATGAACAATGCCAATTTGCCAACGACGTTGAGAATATTCACCACCCCAATTATCAATTCCTGTAAACATTTCATGAAACCATAGCACGAATGTTTCCCGTAGACGATGAATTCTACCATCGGTTGCATTTAAAATAGCATTCATTTCTGCATCATGTCCTAGATAAGTATAGAAATGATCTGCCATTTCTGGAGCAATTGTTAGCCCCCATTCTGCATTTAATTTCAGAATAGATTTATCTTCAGAGGTAAACTCCATTCTTTGTTCTAGGGTACTCATGAAAGCACGAGGATCTATAGCCATAATTAGTTCTTTTTCCTTTGTCAGTTAAAAGCAGGACTTACGCAACTGGCACAGGCGATCGCTATATTATAGTATTTTTGTACTGCAACAAGTGACGCAACTGGCACAAATAGCGGGCGTGGCTTCGCGGAAGCAATGCGGCAAATTGAATCAAACC
>JBJOKS010000022.1:0-113223 GCA_046045965.1 Cyanobacteriota bacterium
AGGCAACAAGTAAACTGTTTTTCACAGCTGATAAAATGCGAGTATCAGTGAATAGTTTTTGATACCATTCTAGGGTGAAACCCTGCCACGTGGCGCTGTAGGGTGACTGGTTAAAGCTATAAAAGCCTAGTACCAGGATAGGCAGGTACATGAACACAAATACCAGCAGCGAGAAAACTGCTTGCCATGTCATAGACTTTTTTTTGCTTGAGTTAGAGATATTCATGTTTATACTTAATTTGCAACTATTGTATTAGGTTATACGAAATATATTACAATAGTCAAGATTTTGACAGTGAGTTTGCAGGTTGGGCAGGTAATTTAACAAACAAGACAATTTGGCAAAATGCCAAGGTTGAAATTACTGGTAATTTTCTCTATTTTTACCTCTAAATATTAGTCAATAATAAATCGGATATTTGGGGATAAATTCGTTATTTTTGGGAATTAACCATTAATTTAAAAGACGATGATTTTGTATGTATCTAACTAATTTATGTCTGGAGTAGAAGATAATTTCCCTACCTGAGATAGACAAAAAATATCTCAGTTACGGCATAAGATTTTGAAGCAATTATCTATATAGTTGGTGTTTTAAGTGATTTACTGCTATAGTTAATCGCTGGTCATTAATTTACATCAGAAAAATAAACACCAATAATTTACAGTCTTACCTTTTAGGAGGTTGATCATGCGAATTGCTCAGATTGCTCCATTGTGGGAGAGAGTACCGCCTCCAGCTTATGGTGGAATAGAATTGGTAGTTAGTTTATTAACGGATGAATTAGTTCGACGCGGACATGAAGTTACGTTATTTGCATCCGGGGATTCTCTAACTTTAGCTAAGTTAGTATCAGTTCATCCTCGTGCTTTAAGACTCGATTCTACTGTCAAAGAATACAGTATTTATGAAGTGCTGCAACTAGCTTTAGTCTATGAACGAGCCGAAGAGTTTGATATTATTCACTCCCATACTGGACACAACCCCTTAGCATACACAAATCTGGTAAAAACTCCGACAGTTCACACCTTGCATGGAATTTTTACTTCAGATAATGAAAAAATCTTTAAATATGCCAAAAAACAGCCCTATATAAGCATTTCTGATGCTCAAAGAGAACCCAGATTAGGGTTAAATTATGTAGATACAATTTACAATGGGATTGATGTTAGTAGTTATGAATTTTATCCCGCACCGATAGAAAAGCCTTACTTGGCATTTTTAGGAAGAATGTCTCCAGAGAAAGGTCCACATTTAGCAATTGAGATTGCGAAAAAAGCTGGTTGGCAATTGAAAATGGCAGGTAAGGTTGATGCGGTGGATGTTGAATATTTTGAAAAAGAAATTCAACCGCAGATTGATGGTAAGCAAATTCAGTATTTAGGTGAAGCTAATCATGCTGAAAAAAATGTCCTCATGGGAGGTGCTGTAGCAACATTATTTCCTATTACTTGGCGAGAACCGTTTGGATTAGTAATGGTAGAATCAATGGCTGCGGGTACGCCAGTAATTGCAATGCGAATGGGTTCGACGGAGGAAGTAATTGCTGATGGTGAAACAGGCTTCCTTTGCAATAATACACAAGATTGTGTTAATGCGATTGAAAAGGTAGATCGATTAAACCGCTATGCTTGTCGGCGATATGTAGAAAACCATTTTAGTGTGAAACAAATGACTGATGGTTATGAAGAGGTTTATAAACAAATTCTCAAAGAGAAGTTTGCTCAAGAAAATGGACATTTTCGTACTAATCTAGTTCATTAGTTAGATGGATTAAATAGGGCGCGAATTGTTTCTATACGTTGCCGATTTAGTCCTAAGTCACCATAACCTAAACGGGATGCAGAACGTACATGAATCTCCTGAGAGTTAGAGTCAAGAAAAAATTCTACATCATCAACAAATCCCATTAAAGCAGTTTTGAATTCTGCATATAAATAATCCTCAGTTTCAGTAATTATCTTAGTTCTAGGTAAAGATTTAATGATACTTTTGAGTTGAGATAATGCTTGTTCTGGGGTTGATGTAAAACTCAGCGGTGCAATTTGATGTAGTGAATCTGAAGCCTGACTAGAAACACAGTTAGGACTAGCAGGACAGGGTGCTAATCTACCATTTTTAACGCCTAAATTATTGGGTCTTTTACCTGCGAAGATCATAGGATTAAGTAGGGGTAAAATAATCGAAGTTGCCGTATTTACTTGCATATATAATACAATGTTGGGTTTCCTTGCGTCAACCCAGACCTACGGCTGAAAATCATTTTGGTAAAAATAAACTAAAAACTGCATTTTCTCTAAACTTCGCTTTATAATTAATGTTGGGTTTCCTTGCGTCAACCCAACCTACGGGGTATAATCAAGATTATAAAACACAACTTTAATCACAGGATATTTATAGTATGGAATATCGTCGCGCTGGGGTGGAAGGTGGAACATACTTTTTTACAGTGGTGACAGAAAAAAGACAAAAAATATTATGTTTACCAAAAAATGTTTCTTTATTAAGAGATGCTTTTCGTTATGTAATGCAAAAACATCCATTTATTATAGATGCCATTGTTATTTTACCTGATCATCTCCACTGTATTTGGACATTACCAGAAAATGATCATGATTTTTCAAATCGTTGGCGTTTGATTAAAAGTTATTTTAGTCGTAAATGTGAAACTATTGTACCAGAAAATATATCTTTATCTAGAAAAAAGAAAAAACAACGCGCAATATGGCAACATCGTTTTTGGGAGCATTTAATTAGAGATGAGATAGATTTTCAAAATCATGTTGATTATATTCATTATAATCCCGTGAAACATGGTTTAGTAACAGCACCAAAAGATTGGGAATATTCAAGTTTTCACCGCGCTGTGCGTCAAGGTTTGTATGACATAATGTGGGGTGCAGGTGAGGATATTATTTTTGATGATCACATTGGTAACGAGTAGGTTGGGTTGTAGCTTGCTTCCCGTAGGGTATGAAATGAAACCCAACATTAACATCAAAATATAAGTGTGAGGTGTTGGGTTTCGTACCTCAACCCAACCTACAGTTACTTATGCTGTAACCATTTCTGGCACTAAATTAGGGGATGTTGGCTCAAAATGTAAAACCATAATTTGATCTGAATTTAAAGCCACAAATTCGTAAGCTTGTCCATTACTATCACTAAATTCTACTTCAAATACGGTACCATCTGCTAATAATTCAACTATTGTACCAACCTGACCAGTCTGTAAGTTGTATTCAGGTAAATCAACTGTTAATGCTACTACGTCTAGTAATTTGGGCATAATTTTAGTCATTTTCGATTACCTCATCATATTACAATTTAATATAGCAACTCGTTAATCTTGGAAAATCAGAACCAGGATCTATAATCCAACAACTACGGATGTTCGCATTTTTATTTTCTCTTGTTAAAGTAAAGTCTACATAGTAACGTTGTCCATGTTGATCACTTTTATTTAGGCACGCTTCTTGAATTTTAACTTGTTCCAAAATAATCTGGCGTAATTCCTCAGCATTTTCAGCAGTCATGCCTAAAATTGATGAAAATAGACGAGCTTTATCTTTTCCTGTAGGATGATTTGGATTTAGAGAATAATCACGCAATTTACGAATATCAACAACTGCGTTTTCAGCATTGGGAAGGAGATTTGAGTTTAGTTTGATAATTTCTTCCGGGGTGAATCCTTCCTCTTCAAGCTCAGACATCAATACACGCTTTGCATTCCAGTCCTTGGATCTCCATAATTCCTCAGTTTCTTCTTTGCCTTTAATACTTGCAAACTCCTCATAGACTTCAGCTTCAATAATCTCTTTTTGTTTAGCAAGTTTAGCAAGTGCAAGTCCACAGTCCTGTTCTGCTGCTATCAATGTCTTTTTAATCTCTTCCTTAAGATTCTGTTTTTCATCCTCTTCAGTGGATTCTTTTAATCTTTTCTCAAGTTCCTTAATATGGTTAATCTTTTGTTCTAAGTCGTTGCGTTTTTCCTCTGGATTTATCATAAGTTGTTGCAATTCTCATGTATTAGCGTGTTAATTTTATCACAGATTAAGGCAGTATTGCCTAGATATCCCTTTCAATGCGAGCAAAAGGGGAAATTTTGGTTTTCATGCCTATCTCTTATAATTGATCAAATAACTGCAAACATATCTTAGGCATGAAACTGTGACCGAAACTGGAAAATACAAAGATACCGTTAACCTCCCCAAAACCAACTTTGATATGCGGGCAAACGCCATCAAGCGCGAACCCGAAATCCAAAAATTCTGGGCAGAAAACAACATTTATTCTCGCCTCTCTCAAGAAAACCCAGGCGAATTATTTATACTGCACGATGGACCACCCTACGCTAACGGTCAGTTGCATATTGGTCACGCCTTAAATAAGATTCTCAAAGATATTATTAACCGTTACCACCTCCTCCAAGGTCGTAAAGTTCGTTACGTTGCGGGCTGGGATTGTCACGGATTACCGATTGAGTTAAAAGTTCTGCAAAATATGAAACAAGCAGAACGGCAAAACCTCACTCCTTTGCAATTGCGTCAAAAAGCAAAGCAGTTTGCTCTTGATGCTGTTAATGACCAACGCAATAGTTTTAAACGCTATGGGGTGTGGGGTGACTGGGAAAATCCTTATTTAACCTTAAAGCCAGAATACGAAGCGGCGCAAATTGGCGTTTTCGGGCAAATGTACTTAAAAGGATATATCTATCGCGGTTTAAAGCCTGTACACTGGAGTCCTAGTTCTAAAACCGCTTTGGCAGAAGCAGAGTTAGAATATCCTGAAGGTCACGTTTCTCGGAGTATTTACGCCGCTTTCCCGGTGGTGAAGGTTTCCGAAAAACTAAAATCTGTTTTAGAGGCTTTCCTGCCTGATTTGGGCGTGGCTGTGTGGACAACTACTCCCTGGACGATACCGGGTAATTTAGCGGTGGCTGTGAATGGGGCGTTAAATTATGCGGTTGTTGAGGTAGCACGCAGAGACGCGGAGACGCAGAGAGGATGCAAGTATCTGATAGTTGCGGCAGAGTTAGTAGAAAGGTTGACTGCAACTTTAGATGTTGATTTGACTGTGAAGGCGACTTTTGCGGGTCAGGATTTAGAACATACTACTTACCGTCATCCGCTTTTTGACCGTGAAAGTCCGGTGGTGGTTGGTGGTGATTATATCACTACTGAGTCGGGTACTGGTTTGGTGCATACTGCTCCTGGTCATGGTCAAGAAGATTACATTGTCGGTCAGCGTTATGGTTTACCGATTCTTGCGCCTGTTGATGATAATGGTAATTTCACGGACGAGGCTGGTAAATTTGCTGGCTTGAATGTGTTGGGTGATGGCAATCAAGCTATCATTGATGCGTTGACGGAAGCGGGTTCTTTGTTGAAAGAGGAAGCTTATCAACACAAGTATCCTTATGATTGGAGAACTAATAAACCGACGATTTTCCGCGCTACTGAACAATGGTTTGCTTCTGTGGCAGGATTTAGGGAAGATGCTTTAAAGGCGATCGCATCTGTGCGTTGGATTCCCGCACAAGGTGAAAACCGCATTACACCGATGGTTGCGGAACGTTCTGACTGGTGTATCTCTCGTCAGCGTTCCTGGGGTGTTCCCATTCCTGTGTTCTATGATGAGGAAACTGGGGAAGCGTTACTGAATGCAGATACCATTAACCACGTGCAAGCGATCATTGCAGAGAAGGGTTCTGACGCTTGGTGGGAGTTGTCTGTTGAAGAGTTGTTACCCGAACCTTACCGCAGTAATGGGCGTAAATACCGCCGGGGTACAGATACAATGGATGTTTGGTTTGATTCTGGTTCATCTTGGGCGGCTGTAGCGAAGCAAAGACCAGAATTAGGTTATCCTGTTGATATGTATTTGGAAGGTTCTGATCAACATCGGGGATGGTTTCAATCTTCGCTGTTAACCAGTGTTGCGGTAAATGGAATTGCACCTTATAAAACGGTTTTAACTCATGGTTTTGTGTTAGATGAACAAGGCCGAAAAATGAGTAAATCTGTGGGTAATGTGGTTGATCCACAAATCATTATTAATGGTGGAAAGGATCAGAAAAAAGAACCCGCTTATGGTGCGGATGTTTTGCGTTTGTGGGTGTCTTCAGTTGATTATTCTGGTGATGTGCGTTTGGGTGGTAACATCATTAAACAATTAGCTGATGTGAGAAATAAAATCCGCAATACTGCACGGTTTTTGTTGGGTAGTTTGCATGATTTTGATCCTCAAAAAGATGCGGTTGATTTTGATAAGTTACCTGATTTGGATCGGTATATGTTACACCGTATCCGTGAGGTGTTTAATGAGGTGACAACTGCTTTTGATAGCTTCCAATTTTTCCGCTTTTTCCAAACTGTACAGAATTTCTGTGTTGTGGATTTGTCTAATTTTTATTTAGACATTGCCAAAGATAGATTATATATCAGTGCTGCTGATAGTTTCCGTCGTCGCAGTTGTCAAACAGTTTTGCAGATTGCATTGGAGAATTTAGCTAGGGCGATCGCACCAGTTTTATGTCATACTGCGGAAGATATCTGGCAATTTATCCCCTATCAAACTCCTTATAAATCAGTGTTTGAAGCTGGTTGGGTTAAGGTTAAGGATGAATGGGAAAATGCAGAATTAGCGGAATTTTGGGATACGCTGCGTTCACTCCGCACCGATGTTAATAAGGTGATGGAACAAGCGCGGATGGAAAAAATGATCGGTTCATCTTTGGAAGCAAAGGTCTTAGTAAATATTCCCCATCAACAGTTACGTGAAGCTATCAAAGGTTTCAATCCTGAAAAGGGTAACGGTGTGGATGAGTTGCGATATTTATTATTAGCATCTCAGGTAGAAATAGTAGATGATGCTGCCAAAATTGCTGATGTGAAATATACAGCAACTACAGAAGATTGGACTATTGGGGTAGTAAATGCAGATGGTGAAAAATGCGATCGCTGTTGGAATTATTCTACTCATGTAGGAGAATCACAGGAACATCCTTTATTGTGTGAAAGATGTGTTCCTGCATTAGCTGGGGAATTTTAACATCGGTTCAAAATTAAAATTAATGTAGAGATGTTTAATAAAACGTCTCTACATCTAAATTCTAGAAACTAACACCTTGAGGTAAAAATCATGAACACTGCAATAACAACTTTACCTCCTCAACTCACATTAAATCTCGATTTAACAGATGAGCAATTTTTTCAACTATGTCAAAATAACCGGGATTTAAGATTTGAACGCACAGCAGCAGGGGAATTAATAATTATGCCACCAACTGGTAGCGATACTGGAAATCGTAATTTTGATCTTGCTGTGGAATTAGGAATTTGGAATAAACAAACAAAATTAGGTAAAGGGTTTGATTCTTCTACAGGTTTTAAATTACCCAATGGAAAAGATGTTTCTCCTGATGTTGCTTGGATTAAAAAAGAACGTTGGGATAGTTTAACCCCAGAACAACAAAATAAATTTGCTCCTATTGCACCTGATTTTGTAATTGAATTGCGTTCTCCTAGCGATAGTTTAAAACCACTACAAGAAAAGATGCAAGAATATATAGGAAATGGTGTAAAATTAGCTTGGTTAATTGATAGAAAACAACGAAAAGTATTTATTTATCGTCCTGGTAAAGTTGTGGAAGAATTAGATAACCCACAAACATTAAACGGTGAAGATATTTTACCAGGATTTGTTTTAGATTTAAGTGAAATATGGTAATTAATATAATAACAGATCCACAGATCCCCGACTTCTTTTTTTATTTTGTAAATAAATGATAAATTGATGTCAGAAGTCGGGGGTCTATATGCACGAAAATTTTACAACTTCCGCAATAATTCCTCAGTTAACTGCATAAAAGCTTTCGCACCAGCAGAACCCGGACTCATTAAAGTTACCGGCATAAAACTATCAACAGCTTTCGCTACATTTACATCAACGGGAATTTGTGCCTGACAAATTGTTTCTACACCAAAATCTTCCACAACTCGGTGCATTACCTGTTTATAATATCTGCCAGTCAATAAATTAGTATTGCACATACTAAAGACAATTCCCAACATTTTGATATTGATTTTTGCTTCATGTTCATGACTGTCTTTCAACTTAGCAATGCGTCTTTCTAATAATTGAATACCCACCACAGATAAAGGTTCTGGTTTAGCAGGAAGAAGATAAAAATCGCTAGTTGCTAAAGCACTCCGAGTCATGAGATTATAACCAGGAGCGCAATCTAATAGAATAAAATCATATTCTTCACGCACTGGTTTTAAAATGTCTCTAATTAGCACTCTTTCAAAACGATTCCAGATAGTTTCAAAATCTTGTTCACCTAAAGCTAAAGCTTGATTATGCAGCATTTCGGAGACGACAAATTCATCATATAAATCTATATCTCCTGGTAATAAATCCAATCCTGGCAACTTACATAATTCACTTTGAATGATATCATGAATTTTGTATTGAGCATTAGGATCAGGATTAATAACTTCATCTATCAAATATCTAAAAGTCTTTCTTTGTTTGCGACGTTTAGCAAACTCAAATGGCGACATTAAACTGAGAGTAGCACTAATTTGACTATCTAAATCGAGAACCAATACCTTTTTTCCGTGATTTTTTGCTAAACAAGTCGCTAAGTTAACGGTGAGGGTAGTTTTACCGACTCCACCTTTCATGTTTGCAGTTGCAATTACATATCCCATTTTTATTTCCTCTGCTGACACATTCCCATCAAGGTAGCGTACATATTATCTAATAGATTTTAACTTTGGCTAATTTATTCTTTTGGTAGATGTCAAAAAATAAAAATAATGATAACCTGCAAAAGCTTGATTGAGAATCAAAATGTCAAATTAAAATACAGTAATTTCCGTAAAATCACTCATATAAAAGCATCATATTAAGGTAAAATTAATCATGTACAAAAATTTCCACCATGATTAATGTTGCACAGAGGTAAACCACCTTGCTTTTTAACCCTGCATTGTGTCGTAATGAAAGCGAAGTTGAGAGTAAACTCATAGTTCAATATTTGCTACCGCAGTTAGGGTATACTCCTGATACATGGCATCAGGAAGTAGCTGTTGGTAGCATTCGCTTAGATTTTTTAGCATTTTCAGCACAGTCCATTCCCTTTGTGTTAGATGCTGACTCACCGTTAAGTGTAGTGATGGAGGCAAAAAGCCCAAAGCAAAATTTAGACCATCATGTTTTACGACTACGGCATTATTTAACGAGTTTAAATGTGCGCTTTGGGTTGTTAACTAATGGTAAGGAAATCAGAGTTTATCAAAAGATAGGGAATGAAATTGAGTTAGTTTTTCGATGTGATGGGAATGATGTTGAAGGAAAGATTGAGGAAATTAGGGGGTTAATTGGTAGAGAAAGTTTGAAGAATAGGCAGTTAATTGATCGGTTAGAGGTTCAAGTTTCACAGTTAGAATCTAATAAGGAGCATTCTATGAAGACTATTGCAATTTATCACAATAAGGGTGGAGTTGGTAAGACAACCGTTGCAGTAAATTTAGCAGCAGCATTGAGTAGCAAAGGTAAAAGAGTCTTATTAATTGATTTAGATTCTCAGGCTAATAGTACATTTGCGACAGGTTTGATCAAGTTCCAATTTGAGGAAGATGATAATTTACGAGATCAAAATGTTTCACACATATTAGAATCTGCTGATTTTAATTTCATACCGGAAATAATGCAACAATCTAATTATTTTAATAATCCAGAAATAGATGTTGTACCATCCCATATTAACCTTATTGATAAACAGGACAAATTAAACCAAATAGCTGTAAGTAGAAGCAGATTAATTTCCAAACTCAAACCAATAGAAAATCAATATGATATCGTTATCATTGATACACCTCCATCAAGAGATTATTACGCAGAAGTCGCTTTGATAGCTTCTGATTATCTACTCATACCTTCAGATTTAAAACCATTTGCTAATCAAGGTTTACCAACTGTGAAAAACTTTATTAAGCAAATAGATGAATATCGAGAAATGATTGGAAAACCTCCAATCAATATAATCGGTGTTGTTGCTTCTAAAATTTCAACTAATTCCAAGTTTTTGCAATACACATTTCCCAAACAAAGAAGCGTTATATCTGAACGGTATGATTTACCATTGATGGAAGCAGTGATTTATGATAGAAGTTCTCTATCAGAATGTATGAATTATACCTTAACAGTTGGAGAGTTAGAATATCCTGATCCAAAATCAATTATTAAATTTGCACAAACAAAAACTAATGCTCAACAATCTGCACTAGAATTTGAAATTTTAGCAGATGAAGTTTTACAAAAAATAGGAGGTTAATTGAGATGAAATTTTATACAGTTGATGTCAAAAATATTAGTTGTGATGTTCCGCGTTCTAACTTTGATCATCATGCCTTAGATACCTTAGCTGATATGATTATAGAGGGTGGGGGACTTATTAAACCTTTAGTTTTAAAACCTACTGGTTTAGAAACTTTTGCAGTGATTGATGGATATTTTGAATATTATGCTGCGGTGACTGCAAGAGAAAAAAATCCGCGTCAATGTGAAATGGTAAATGCGTTTGTTATTTCCCCAAAAATTGAAGATTTGGTTTTAAAGCAAGTTGAAGCTATTACCGGATTATTTACTTCTAATCAACCATCAACTACTCAACCTCAAATTACTCAACCTCAAGTAACAAATTTAGATTCATCACGTCTCAATAACTTGGAAGTAAGACTAGAAAAAGTCATCAATGAGTTAAAATTAGAAATTGTACAGGAGAGAAAAAGAGTTGATGATAAGTTCAAGGAACTGAGTAATAATATTACGAAGCACCCAGAAAAAGAAAAGTCGTCTCAAGTAAATGATCCGCTAAAACTACTCAACACACTAACACAACAGGAATTATACCGCAAATTAAAAAATTCTCGAATCCCTACTCCTGAAGCAAAAGCTAAAGCTATTATAGAAGCAAGAAATAAAAAACCCAATCAAGAATTTGAAGATTATCGAGATGTAAAGATTTCTGTTAAAGGATTGGGAGAAATGGGAATACTAACCATCATTGATGAGTGGTCAAGAAATTAACCTTTTCTTCCTTCGTGTTCTTCGTGCCTTCGTGGTTTATTTCCTCGTTCCCATACTCTGTATGGGAATGAATTTCAGAAGGCTCTGCCTTCATGATAAAGTAGAGGCAGAGCCTCTATCATAACATTCCCAGTCTGAGACTGGGAACGAGAAGAAAAAACTAAATATTTATGTTGCTTCCCTGACCTGCTCAGTATAATCTTTAGGACGCACCCGACGAAAAACCTCCAAAGCAAACTTCCTTAAACCCACAGGTAAATAAGACATCATCAAACCAAGCATGATTTTCTTATCACTTCCCAAAACCTGACTTGATGCTTTTAAAACCTTCCTACCTTCCACCGTATCACCATTTTCAATTAACCTTAAACCTAAAATTTGCTGAGTACCTGCTAATTTGTGCGATCGCAATTTCTCCAACTCTACATCATCAAATTTATAACTATCAATACAAAACATCTTAGCTTTCAAAAAATGCAAATTTTGTTTTAAACTTGTCTGTCCACCATGAAACCGATATTCCATCAAAAACTCAGGTAAAAAATACCCTTGTTTCCCAGCAATAGCTAACCTCACCAACAAGTCAAAATCCTCACATCCGTCAGCTTGAGGACGCATAAAATCTACTTCTACTAAACAACTTCGCCGAAATAAAGTAGAACCAACCTGCAAACTTTGGTTAATAAAAGTTTCCCGAATTAAATCAGGAATCACCCCTTGTTTAAGTTTATCCTTTCCCCACTTCTTAGAATTTTCCAAAGTTGCAGATTCAACTCTTTCACTATTTTGATTAATAATCCAATGATTTGTACAAACAAAATCTACACTTGGTTCAGCATCCAAAACCGCCACAGTTTTCTCTAAAAATTCAGGAGTAATCGCATCATCATCATCAAATTTAATAAAATAATCTCCTGTAGCAGCTTCAAAACCAGAACGCATATTACGACTACGGCCACCATTAACAGGTTGTCTAATATAACGAATCCTGGGATCATCCCATTTATTAACTACTTCCGCAGTATTATCTTTTGAACCATCATCACAAATAATTAACTCAAAATCTGTGTAAGTTTGAGATAATACACTATTGACAGCGTAAGGAAGTAAATTTGCTCGGTTGTAAGTGGGGATACAAACACTAACTTTAGGCATAATCAAAAAATTACTGTGGGAAATGTACTTTTTAAACTAGACTGACTAAACTGTAATTTTACTGAAGACTCAGATAAATAACAAAACTTAAAGTATAAATTTGTATTTATTCAGGAGTCTAACGAAACATAGTGCTATTATATTTTGGTAAATCTACTCTATATACAAAGTCAGCAATTTTTACCATAAAATTACCAGGTACATGAATATCTTAATGTTATCTTCAACCTTCCCCTATCCACCAACCAGGGGAGGAACTCAAGTTAGAACCTTTAATTTACTCAAGTATCTTAGTCAAAATCATCACATTACCCTGGTAACTCAACGGGAGTCTGATGTTACAGACTCAGAAATTGCAGGTTTACGAGATTGCGTAAATCAGCTAGTTGTTTTTGAACGTCCTTCAGAATCAGCTAACTCAGCAGGAATACTCAAAAAAATCCAGCGATTAGGTACATTTTTTATCACAGGAACACCCCCCAGTGTCGTGAACCGCTATTCACTGGAAATGCAAGCATGGGTTGACAACTTTGTAAAATCCGGTAAATGTGATGTCATTACTTGTGAACATAGCGTTAATGAAATATACATCCGTCCTGATTTTCAACAGCAAGTAAAAACTATTGTTAATGTTCATAGTTCTGTCTATGGAACTTGTTTAAATCTGTTAGCAACTGGTACATCAGAAAATCAATTAAGAGACAAAATTAATTTACCTTTATTACAGCGTTATGAAAAAAATTACTGTTCCAAATTTACCAATATTGTAGTTACAACCCAAGAGGATAAACAACAACTCCAACAGTTTAACAAAAACGCTGAAATTGCTGTCATTCCTAATGGTGTAGATTTAGTTTCCTTTCCTAATCGTCCTACAGATCCGGGAGGAAATCGGATAATTTTTATTGGTGCAATGGATAATTTAGCTAATATTGATGCGGTATGTTTTTTCAGCAATGAAGTATTACCAGAAATTCAAAAACTCTATCCTGATACAACCTTTGATATTGTCGGTTCTCGTCCCGATCCTCAAGTTTTAGCACTTGGGCAAAAACCCGGAATTAATGTAACAGGTCGTGTACCATCAATGGCAGAATATCTACATAAATCTACTGTGTGTGTAGTGCCAATGCGGACAGGTTTTGGTATTAAAAATAAAACTCTAGAAGCGATGGCCGCAGGTATTCCAGTGGTGGGGAGCGATCGCGGTTTAGAAGGATTAGCTGTAGATGATATCAACACACCAAGACGAGCATTAAGAGCAAATCAAACCGCAGAATACATAAATGCTCTTAGTCAAATTTTTGAAGATTCACAACTCAGACATCAACTTTCTATTAACGCCAGACAGTTTATAGAAACTAACTTTACTTGGGAAATTGCCGGAAAGCTTTATGAGCAAGTATGCTTAGAGATAAAGTAATTCTAATGACATTATAGGAGCTAACATCAATGAGTAATTACATCCACTGTCCTCGTAATAGCGTCACACCCCATTCAAATAGTGAGCAAATAGCAGATACAGAATTATGTGATTTTTGTTGGTATGAATACTGCTTTTGTTGGTCTGAATACTGTATGGATGAGTGGTATGAGATACAGACACAACACAAAAATCAACAGTTGCAGGAAAAAACAGGCGATCTCCAATCTCAGTATTAAAGCACTGATTTTATTCAGTCATTATGCTTTAAGGGTACGTCTTGAATCGCTTAATAATCGCCGTCCCTTTATTTAGGATGAGGTTTTACTCCTGACTCCTGCTATCTTTTTTGGAGTTCCCTCATATGGTTAATTGTTAAGTTTTGTAGCTTTACCTTAACTTAAAGTTATATAAATTTATTTATATATATATAATAATATAGTGATTATTGCTTAAAATTTAAATAAAGTTTGATTTCTTAGCAACTTAAAGATGCTATTAGTTTTCCCAAATTTGAATTTGAAGTAGTGGAATTTTTGACTCAATCTCTGCAAACAAGAAGTGGGAATCCAAGGTGAATCTAGAAATATTTGTCCAACGAGCAGAAGCATTACACCAGTATTTAGCAGATTTATACCAAACTGCTGCCGTATTACCTTGGATTCCCTCGGATTTACTACCGCAAGCATTTAAAGAACTGTACACTACATCAAGAATGGTGCAATTAGCGACTGAAGAACTTTACCAGCAAAACGAAGAACTCATGCAAACCCGTAACTTGCTGGAAACACAACGCCAACATTACCAAGATTTATTTGAATTTGCACCAGTAGCTTACTTAGTAACTGATCAACAAGGTATGATCACAGAAGCCAACCGATCTGCATCACAATTACTCAACATTACCCCAAATTTTCTAGTTGGTAAACCCATAATTAATTTTATTCCACGGGAACAACACGAATACTTTTACAACGAGCTGATCCAGATATCTAAATCTGAGCAATTCCGAGAAATATTATTACCATTAAAGCCTCGTGATGGTGATTGCTTTGATGTCTCTTTGACAGTCAAATCTGTTTCACATCTGCATGAAAAATCTCCAAAATTACACTGCTTAATCCGAAAACTTTCTCAACATCAGCAATTAGAATCAACAGCTATTCAAAACCACATAGACTTAATTGAGAATCGTCCTACAAGTAAATATTCCAAAGGAGAAACTATTCCCCTCAACCCATTATTAATTTGGTATGTTAGACAGGGTTTAGTTAAAATCAGTACATTTTGTGAAACAGGTGCAGAAATACTCACAGGGTTAGCAACAGCAGGAATGGTTTTTAGCTCTAGTATGACATCTCTACCGATTTACCAAGCTACAGCCCTTGCAGATGTTGAATTAGTCTCAATTTACCTATCAGAAATAGAAGTTTTCCCCTCTCTAAATGAAATTCTACTACCGAAGATTAAACAGCGATTACAACAGACAGAATCTTTTTTATTTATTGCTGGTAAGCGCAAAGTACAAGATAGATTATACCAGTTATTAGAACTTTTAAAACAGCAAATTGGTGAACCAGTACCAGGAGGAACCCGCCTCACTTTTCGCCTCACCCATGAAGATATTGCCAGTGCTTGTGCTACCACCAGAGTCACAATTACACGCTTACTCAGTCAACTCCAAGAACAAGGTATAATTAGCTTTGATGCTAAAAAACATATTATTTGCAAAGATTAGCTTTTCATCCCCTCTCTACTTCGTTGAGGGTGGGGCATTCGGTGGCTTATGGTAAATCGGCGTGGAAAAACCGAACTATATGAAGAAATAGGTGAAAACCTACCTCAAGGACTTCCCAGTCCCAAATAAGAAGAGGGGCGCTCCTCAACGCCCCATCTATGCAATCAAATAACCGTGAGCCAAATAATCCGAGGTTTTGGCAATTTGGCAGACAAAATTTTTCCGTTACCGTTTTAATGGAAATATCAACAAAAAGAACGGGACAGTTAAGGATTGTTCCGAGGGACGGATTGCAGCCAACCCTCAGAACTTACACTTACTCGCCAGTTGTTGATGAAGCACTGTACAACACCCCTATATGTTGTCGCAGTCCATTAACTTTGTCGCCGCTTCACTACAACTGGCTAAATATCTCACAGGACACATATAAATCTTTTAGCAGTTCATCCATGTTTTGGTTGGGCATTTTTTGATTTGACATTAGCAGTCTAAAAAAACATTTATTGATCATTAATTTTTAATCGCGTAGCATTTGCGAAATGATTTTATCGGCTTGCAATCTCTGATAAGTCAAGCGGATAATACTTGCCTCATCGAACAAACCACGAACATAACAGGCAAAACCCAGAGCATCCAACAACATCAAGGTACTAACACCTTCGTTAGCCAGAGATAAGATAAACTCAGTCACCCCTGGCGCACTTGTATCTAATGGCATTGTCGCCAACAGGAAGCGCAGACAATCAGCAGATACAATAGTTCCTTCTAATTCTTTGCTATCCGTCGCTAGACGAACAATACCAACCATGATTTGATTTGGTGTCATTCCTTCTTCCATGAGAAGGACAAATAAAGATGCCAGACTGTCTGGAGTATGTTTATCGAGTTTGATATTCATCGTGCTTATATATTTACGTGTAACAATAAACTCAAAATTTTTTGCAAATCCGGAAAATTTAAGCCAATTTTTTTACTTTCTAGATGTGAAACAATAGTCACCAAGCAAGGCATAATTGCTGAGTGAAGGAAAGTCAGCAATATATTGAGAGAGAAAAGCAAATCTTAAGTCAGCAGAACTCCAATATTTGCCTAAATATCCGTTGAGAATTTCCAAAATAGTAGAAATCTCTTCCCTACACCCAGACTCAAGCAAGAAACTTTCTAGTTGACTGGTACAGCACATTCCAAGTTCCAGGAAATACAAAATCTACTTACAAATCAATGCACCCAGGGGTTTGACTGCTGTAGGGGTTGAGCAATGCTGAAACCCTACTGATCGCTGATCGCTACCACAATTCCCGAATCTTAAATCATCAGGCAACATCTCGGCTGTGATCTGAGTCTCTTAATCAGGGAATTTCTGAGGTAGAATGTGCGTCAACGGATAAAATCAGGGTTATTTGCAGTTATATTTATGCTGAGTATGGTAGCTGTAGTCATGCTATCCTTACCATTACAAGCTCAAACTACTCCTCAAAAGCAAACATCTGAATTAAGGGGAGTGTGGTTAACAAATATTGATAGCGATGTTTTATTTGAGAGCCAACGCTTGCTAACATCTTTACAAACTCTACATAATTTAAACTTCAATACCGTCTATCCAACGGTATGGAACTGGGGGTATACACTTTATCCTAGCAAAGTTGCAAATCAAGTAATTGGTAAATCCCTAGATCCCACACCGGGATTACAAGGACGGGATATGCTCAAAGAAATCGTCACAGAGGGACATAAACAAGGCTTAACAGTGATTCCCTGGTTTGAATTTGGCTTTATGGCTCCTGCTGATTCCCTTTTAGCCAAAAATCGTCCCCAATGGATTACTAGCCGCAGTGACGGCGGTAAAATTGTTAAAGAAGGTACACATGATCGGGTTTGGCTGAGTCCTTTTCGTCCCGATGTCCAAAAATTTATCCAAGATTTAATTGTAGAAATCGTCAAAAACTACGATATTGACGGGATTCAATTTGATGACCATTTCGGCTTACCATCAGAACTTGGTTATGATCCCTACACAGTAGCACTCTACAAAAAAGAACACCGTGGTAAAGCACCATCTAAAAACCCCAAAGATCCAGAATGGGTGCGCTGGAGAGCTAATAAAATCACCGACTTCATGAAACGGGTGTTTACAGCGATTAAAGCCAATAACAAGAATTGTATAGTTTCCGTTGCTCCTAATCCCCAAAGATTTTCTTATGAATACTTTTTAGCAGACTGGCAGAAATGGGAACGGATGGGATTAATAGAAGACTTGGTTTTACAGATATATCGTAATGACTTGAATGTGTTTGTCAGCGAATTAGAATACCCAGAAGTGAAAGCAGCAAGGAAACATATACCAGTGAGTATTGGTATTTTGACTGGGTTAAAAAATCGCTCAGTTCCCATGCAGCAGATTCAAACCCAAGTACAAAAAACACGCAATCGCAATTTTGCTGGAGTTTCCTTCTTCTTCTATGAAACCCTGTGGAACATCAGCCAAGAAAAAGCCCTAGAACGTCAAGCCGGTTTCCAAGAACTTTTCCCCACACCAGCAACTTATCCTAGTTTACTGGCAGGGTGGAAACCGTAGGAGATGGGGTGATGGGGTGATGGGGTGATGGGGTGAATAACCTTCTACCTGTTCCCTGTTCCCTGTTCCCTGTTCCCTGTTCCCAGTCCCCAGTCCCCAGTCCCCAGTCCCCAGTCACCTATTACCCTATTCCCAACTTTCCAGCTAAAGCGGGAGTGAGAGGTAAAAGAGTGCTAATCATGAGAAATAGAGCCAAAAGACCCAAAGCGGCTCTTGCGTCATCGGGTTCAGTGACTTCATTCAAACTGGGGCGTTCTGCATCCCGTTGTAAAAAGAAAATCACAATTGCCCAATACATAGCCAGAGTATTACCCAGAGAAACCAAAGCCAGCAAAATTAAAGTTGCAATTGTGGATCTTCCTGCGGTTTTGCGGCCATAAATTGCTTGAACAATGCGCCCCCCGTCTAGTTGTCCTGCTGGCATTAAGTTTAAAGCTGTGATCACCAAACCTAACCAACCAATGATCACCAGAGGATGGACATTGACCAAAGGAGCTTGGAGAGAAGAACCCAGAACAACCCGCGCCAAACTACCTACTAAAATAGAACCTTGGAAAAACTTATTTGGTAATTGAAATAAACTGCCTGGGTGAGAAAGTAGCAAACCTGTCACCAACATGATCAAAGAAACAATACCGCCAAAAGCTGGACCTGCCAAAGCAATATCAAATAACGCCTTGCGGTTAGGTAATAGAGATTCAAAACGGGTAATTGCTCCAAAAGAGCCAATTTGCACCGCTGGGAGGAAAAAAGGCCAACTTAGACGGACTTGGTGTTTGCGAGCAAATAACCAATGACCAATTTCATGAGCTATCAAAATTGTAAATATTCCCAACCCGATGGGTAAAGCTTCAGAAAACCGTGATGGGTTGGCGAATAAATCAAAATTCAGTAGTAACCCGGCTGCTTCTAAATTGGTGGCGATAGTTGCTACTAATAGGATCACTGCAAAGACTTTTTGTGGTAACTGCAAAGGTCTGGGATCAGTGCGACTAGGCTGAACTATCATTACTGGTTTATCGTCTGTGTTATCCACCAAAAACAGGCGATATTTATCACCTACGCGCTCTTGCAAACTTTTGGTGAGACGGTTGTGAACTTCCTCCGGTTCTCCCCGTAAATTACCTTTGAAAATTGCTCCTTCTTGGTAGGGGATGGTTTCCGTGACAAAAAATGTATCAATACCGAAAATACCTTTGATGGTATTTAAATCTGCTTCCGGTATTGTTATGGCCTCCAGTTTCACTTCTGCAACCACTACTGGTTGGTTAGCATTTTCTGGGGTGCTTGCTGCTTCTGAAGCTTGGTTAGCAAGTCTTTCCGTTGCTTTAGCTTTAAGAATGGCATCTTGTCCAGCATTGCGTAACTGTCTACCTAAGAAGATATACAGCCCAGTTGAAACCACTAGCAATAACAACACACCCGCGATATTGATATAAATTCCAGCCGCAAAAAAACCAAAGAATAATAGCCAGGGAGCCATTAATACTACAGACTGTAACCAGGCTAAGATACCCAGCTTACCAAAAGGTCTGGCGCGATAAAAGCCCCAACCCAAAATGCCGAAAGCGACCAGCAAAACAGCCGCAATTATAGGAGTTTCTGATGAAGTGAACATCGCTAAACCTTTGCTATTGAGATCAAGCCAGAACAAGTCCGGTTTTTTAATTACCTTAATTACTCTTTGACACTCCCCGGTCTAAAGACGCGGGGATTCTACATTCATAGACTCGCCGTTAGACGACAGGTTTACACCAATCGCCCAAGAGGGCAAATCTCCTGTAGCGTAAGTTCCCGTATGCCCTACGGTACTTAATCCTAATTTTAGGATATTGATGCTGGCGTTCACATCTCTATCTTCCACAAACCCACAATGATGACAAACATGAGTTCTAGTTGATAGAGATTTTTGTACTTTTTGTCCACAATGAGAGCAATTTTGGCTGGTGTTATGGGGAGGAACAGCAACAGTTACCTTTGCATATTTATGCCCAAAATATTCTAACCATTGCCTAAAAGTAGACCAACCAGCATCAGATATTGATTTAGCTAAATGTCGGTTTTTTACCATGCCTTTCACATTTAAGTCTTCATAGGCTACCAAATCGTTAGATTGGATCACGGAATACGCTAATCTCTTGCAATATTCTTTTCGCTGCCTACTTACTCTTAAATGTTTACGTGCATACCTATTTCTAGCTTTATGATAGTTGTTAGATTGTCGTTGCTTGGCTTTTTTACGTTCTCTACTAAACTTCTTGGATTTCTGACGATTAGCTCGATTTAATTGTTTCTCTGATTTTCTATAGAACTGTGGAGCAAATTCTACATTGCCTTTTGAATCAGCAATGAAATATTTTAACCCTACATCTAACCCAACGATTTGATTTGTTGGTTGAGACTCAACCCTAACTTGAACATCAATCGCAAATTGAGCATAATATCCATCAGCCCGACGAACTAAACGAACTCGCTTAATTTGCTTAATATCATAGAAGTTAAGATCATAAGTCCCCTTTAACTTCAGAGTACCTATGCCTTTCTGATCAGATAAAGTAATTGCTTTTCTTGTTTCAGATAGTTTCCAACCGCTTGTTTTATATTCAACAGAACGACAATTATTTTTGAATTTAGGGAAACCCTTTTTACCTTTAACGTTCTTTTTGCAATTATCGTAAAACCGAGCTATTGCGCTCCAAGAACGTTCAGCAGCAGATTGCCTAGCCATTGAGTTGAGTTCATCAGCAAAAGGAAATTCTGATGCTAATACTGCACAATATTTATTGAGGTCATATTTACCTACGCCTTTGTTATCCATCCAATAGCGTAAACATTTGTTTTGGATGAATTGGCTGGTACGAATAGCCTCATCTATTGCTTGATATTGCCTGTCTTTTGCTTTGACTTTGAACTCGTAAATTATCATGGTGACGACCTAATAACCATGATGTTATGCTAAACTGTAAAGCATAACCTGTCAAGACAAAGAATGCGTCACTGAGGGAAGACAGCCCTTAGTCGGCTTTCATCCCCGACTTAAAAGGCGTTAATCCTTAAAAACTTTTTGGGTTTTAGGGATTCTCTTCGGAGTTTTCAGCCTATTTTCTTATAACGTTGTTTCAGGACAATGTTGTATGAGCGAGAAATTTGGCTAAAGCTGCTGTGGAAGCTGCACAAGGTCGTTTGCGTCCAATTTTAATGACTGCTATTTCTACTCTTTTGGGGATTTTTCCTTTAGCTGTGGTTACTGGTGCTGGTGCTGGTAGTCGTCAATCTTTGGGTACTGCGGTGTTTGGTGGGATGTTGGTTGTGCCAATTTTGTATATCATCATTGCTAAAATTCGTGAGGGTTTGCAACCTGTTCGTAAGTATCATTAATGGGAAATTGGCAATTGTTACTCCTTGGTTTTACCTCTTGTCTTTTCCCACTAATGAATTATTACTTTTAATAATCACTGTCAGCTACACAAATTCCTTTGCATTTAATACCGTTTGTAGCAGTGCGCTGACAATGGGAACATAACACTTTTTCGGTTTCTATTTCTTGATTTATTTTGGTATTTACCCTTGTCTGTAAGTTGTCTTTTTCTGTCGGAATTTTTGCGCTCATAGGAATAGAGAAATTTTTTAATTTTTCTCAATCATATCAATTCTCTAAAATTCAGCAACATTGGTGGTTGTTACTGGCGGGATTTTTGCTCTAGTCTTTGTCATTATGGGTATTGGTGTCAGTTATTATTTGGGTGTTTCTGTGGTTGTGGTTTACGTCGATTTTGCCATAAATATCTGCTACCAAAATATAATCCTAGTATCATCAAGCTGAAACTTGGTGAAAATTCAAATGGTACAGCAGTAGCAGCAGAAAAGTTGAGATTAAGGCTATAAAATTGTGCAGCATCTTGGGTGCCAAAAACTCTAATAAAATAGTCTCCAGAACTTAATGAAATATTGGATAAAGTTTCAGAAACACCTAAACCACCAATATTACTTAATCCCAAAGAAGTAATACCATCACTCCCTAGAATTTCTAGACCTAAATTATTCTGAGTGGAGGGATCAAAGAGACTTTGGATACCATCTTGTGGACCCTGATTGTAGGGGACTCCTAATGCTTGTAGAGCCAGATCCAATACTGCATCACTACTGACGTTGAATCTCAAGAAATCTGTGTCTGACAAACCATCAATACTAATAAAATCAGTTTCAGTGGGTGCTACAACCAAATCAACTGCATCAGTACCAATGGCAAAAGAATCATTGATATTGAACGAACCGAGATCGTGTGCATCGGCAATAGTTTCATTACCACTCTGTTTAGTTTCCAGTGCATCGCCATAAAGTCGCTGCGCCCCAAGAATATCATCAAATTGAGGTCCATCAAACCCTAGATTAAGAACCGGTTCCAGGAGGAAGTTACCATCAGATGACTCAACGTGTTCCAGACCAATGCCATGACCTAGCTCGTGGGTTAAAGTGTTGCGTAGTCCCAATGAGTTGTTTGATGTATTGTTGTAAAAACTATCGGCTGTATCTATAACCATGTCCCCTACATTAGGGAAAAAGTTATAGGCTAAAATGCCAAAATTCCCATCAATCAAATGTCCACCAATGCGAACATCACCACGAGTTCCTAATAAGCCTGAAGTAAACCCAAGAGAAGTATTGTCATCATTCGCCTCATATTGATAGGTGATACCTGTTAATTCACTCCAACGATTAAAAGAAGCACTAATAACATTAAACCAGGCTTTATTTTGGATATTCGGTGTTCCAGCACTGCCATATATTCCATCCAAGAATGAAATCAAATTGCTAGGAGCATTTGGTTCTCCAGCAAAACCTGTTATGGGTGTCCCATCACCGACAATAGACCAGGTAATTGTTGTGGGATCACCTTGCACTAAACCACTGCCATCTGTTGCAGTGCTACTCCAACGGGGACTTAGCTGAAAGGCGATCGCAGCATTTGGGCTAAAAATCGTCACAGCGGCGGAAACGGTAGTACACAGCGAGAGATTGATGTGCTTTTTCATTAGCTTGCTCTTTTTGCTTAAACTCTATTTAATCCAACTAAATAGATACTGTTTTCGCCCAAGTGGTTGTAATATTCAAGATAAAAGTTGCACTGAAGAAATTAAGGTGATGTAAAATTATGTAACTTAAGTTTTATCTCGTAAATAATTACACGGATATAAGGCGATTCAGAGTACATTACCTTAATCAACCATGAATATCTACCGAATATCTACTGAATATTACTTAAATTTATATTCATTTTATGTAATTTATTTATGTGAATTCACACTAAAATTATGTAACATAAATGATTATGGTGTTTGTACTGATTCTGTAGGCTCTGGTGTAGGTGTTTCTGTGGGTTCTGCTGTGGGTTCTGGTGTAGGTGTTTCTGTAGGTTCTGGTTCTGGGGGATTTTCTGCGGTGACAGTTAGTTGATAATCTATAGGTTTGGAGGCTTTGGAAACTACTACAAATTCATAAAATCCGGTTTCTGGTAATGTTTTGGATACAGTACGCACTGTTGAATCTTCTAAAAATGTGACTTTACCAGAGGGAGAATAAATTGAAAGTAAAACTTGAGAATTGGCATCTAGTTTAACTTCCATATTTTGATCTTTGGCTAGTCCAGCGATGAAAATTTTACCTCCTCCTGGTTGGAGAGTACCACTGACTGTTTTACCTGTAGCACCTTCAGGAAAAACTATTCTTTCAAATGCGCTGTTTGCAAGGATGGCGTTAAGTCTATCACTAACAAATGCGTGCCAAACTTGCCCTATGGGTTGTTCTAGGAAATTTTTACCTTGCTGTTCCGGGAATACACGCAAGAAAGCGGCATCTCCTAAGTCATACAAAGAACGACTACCAACGTTGATTTTGTTAACTTCTACTTTCCAGCGATCGCGTTCTGCTGATGTATAAGTTCCCATTAGCCTACGGGAACTATCACTTAGAGAAGAAAGCTTTTCTAGGACTTCGGAGGCGGTTTTATCCCATTCTGCACGCAAACTTTCATCTTCTGGTTTATCGCTGAGGGTTCGTCCTGTAAGACTGGGGTTTTTTTGCCAAAAGATTTGATTTACTAAACTGACATAAAACTTATTATTTATACCTAGCTGTTGACGGCGATCGCTCAATCTTTGTTTGCGTTCTCTTTCTGCTGGTGAATAATTATCTGTAGGTTCTGGGGTGGGAGTTTCCGTAGGGGTAGGACTTAATGTAATGTCTGGGTCATTTACATCTGGATTTTTTGCACGGTTATTAACGCCCCACCACAGTAGACCTATACTGCTAAATAAGGCTACGGTGACAATAAAGACGTTTGTAGCTGTCCATACACTAGAGGTTTGAGGTGTGGGAATAACAATAGGTGGGGGTGCTGGAGTTTTGGGGGGAGAAACAGCAACGGTTTCTGCTGTGGGAATAGGTGGGGGTGTAGGAGTTGGGGGTTGAGTGGGAGGATAATAGTTAGCTGCTGGGGGGTTGAGTGCTGAAAGAACTTGACGGGTTGACTGATAGCGATCGCTTGGTTTTGGCGATAGCATTTTATCTAAGATATCTCCTAAAATGGGACTGAGGCTAATTTCCCGCCGCCATTGCCAAGTTAGATTATGAGTATCAATTAATTCTTGAGGTTGTTTACCTGTCAGTAAAACTAACACTGTCACAGCTAAAGCATATAAGTCACTGTGGGGAGAGACCACACCTGTTTGCATTTGTTCTGGAGGTGCAAACCCTATTTTTCCTAATAAAGTTCCGCCACTGCTAGATGTAATTTCACCAGATTGATAATATTGAGAAGCTACAGTTGCGGCGACTTGTTTGACACCACCAAAATCAATTAATACTGGTAATTTATCTGCACTGCGAAGCATTAAATTATCAGGAGAGATATCACGATGTATCACACCCACAGAGTGGATGTATTCCAAAACTGGTAAAATTTGCTGTAATAGCTGACGTACTTCTATTTCTGTAAATTTTAACCCCTGTTGTTTGCGGGTATTTAATAAAGAATTATAAGTTTCCCCTGCTACATAATCTTGCACCAAAAATAGAGATTCTTTACCTTGTAAGTGAATGCGTAATAGTTCCCGAAAGCGGGGAATTTGGGGATGTTGTAATTGATAAAGAACAGTAGCTTCCCGCTGAAATAGTTCCTCAGCTTTTTGGACGACGTAAGGAGTTTGAACTTGGGGAGAAAATTCCTTTAAAACACAAGGTTCACGGAAACGGTTAATATCTTCTGCTAAATAAGTTTTCCCAAACCCACCTTGTCCGAGTAGACGAACAATTACATAGCGATCGCCTAAAGTTTGTCCTGGTTGAATACCACTGTTGACAGTTGGAAGATCCAACATTTTCTCCCCACATTGGAGACAAAATTTACTACCAGATGGGTTTTGATGTCCTTGAGAACAATAAATGTTAGTCATTAGTAATTAGTCATTAGTAATTAGTCATTAGTAATTGGTAATTGGTAATTGGTAATTGGTAATTGGTAATTGGTAATTGGTAATTGGTAATTGGGTTATTAACCTCCCCTGCTCTCTTCCCTGTCACCTGTCACCTGTCACCTGTCACCTGTCACCGACTTGATCAGAGGCGATCGCATACCAAAACTGCATAAAAGTTTGCTGATTTAGTTTCCCACGTTGTTGACCAGGAAACAATGGATCAAATTTTTGATATGTTTCCTCTCGCAGCTCCCTAAATGAACGATATTTACCTAATTTACCAGCTTTTGCCAGTCTATCCCACCTGTTGGCATCTTCTTGACTATAACTACCTATTTTCTTGCGTGCGGACTGACTAAGATTAGCCTGTTCAATTTTCTTTAACAACTCATCTGCTGTACTATTCCAATGTTCTCGTAAAACCCTATCTTCTGGTTTATCTGTTAATACTCTTCCCCGCAGTCCTGGTCTTAAAGTATAAAAACGTTCATCAACAGTTTTAGTGAAAACCACTGAAGAAATTTCCAACTCTTGTAACTTACTAAACACTTGTTGAATACTGCGGTTACTTCCCACACCGGAAGGATGATTAATAGATGGTATTTTGGGAACTTCAACTTTAGGTAAACTAATTGATGTGATGCCTTTTACCATAAAATTTCCTAAAGCCCAAACACCTGCACCTGTTAAAGTCACTCCCGTAGTGATGATAAAGCTAACAGCAAAAGGACGCAACCATACAGGCATGGGAATATTTTTGACAGCAGCGTGAGTTCTGTGATAAACCTGTTTCCCTGGTGCTGCGACCATTGTTTTCAACTTGGTAATATAAGGAGTTTGGGTATTAACTTGAGGTTGCATAGTATTTACATTATGGATAGCTGTAGAAGCAGAAGATGGTGGAGGTAAATCTTTGATCGCTTGATCAGCTGTTTGATAGCGATCGCTGGGTTTATATGCCAACATCTTTTTTAAGATTGCTTCTAATTTTGGACTTACTTTAATTTCCTTTCCCCAGTACCAAGTCCCGTTATAGCTATCATAAAGTAATTGCGGTTCTTTGCCAGTCACTAACACCAAAGCCGTCACAGCTAACGAGTATAAATCACTATTTTTATACACCTTTCCCTGAATTAACTGTTCTTCTGGTGCGTAGCCTTTTTTACCTAATAAAGTACCATTTCCACCTAACTGCGTTCGCCAAAAACCTTGATAAGCTGGTAATTGTTTTACACCACCAAAATCAATCAACACAGGTAAATTATCACTTTGGCGTAAAATCAAATTATCCGGTGAAATATCGCGGTGGACTATATCTAAAGAGTGAATATAGCTCAAAATCGGCAGAATATTGTGCAGCAGGTTAATAACTTCTTCCTCACTAAAAGATTTTCCCTGACTTTGACGTTGTTCAAATAACTGATAATAATTAGCACCTTCCACATAATCTTGGACCAAAAAGAAAAAATCTTTAGCACCAATCTTTGCTTGTATCGAATCATGAAAATGCGGAATTTGCGGATGTCGGATTTTTTTGAGTACACTTGCTTCTCGTTCAAATAATTCTTTAGCCTTTTGTAAATCTTCTGGTTTAGCTACTTGAGGCGCAAATTCTTTTAAAACACACTTTTGGCGGGCTTTTTGCCTATCAATCGCCAAATAACTCCGCCCAAAGCCACCTTGCCCCAGTATACGCGCAATTTCATAACGATTATTTATCACCTGTCCTACAGTGAGCGGTAAAGCTTCTCCGCACTGAGTACAAAAACTGTTACTGCTATTATTTGCGTGTTTCTTGCTGCAATAGACGGACATGGTAGGGAAGATAGATCAGTGACTGATACAGTTCTACAATATCAAAAAGGTAATTTACGAACTATTTTGGTAATGGGTAATGGGTAATGGGTAATGGGTAATTGGTGACAGGGAAAATACAAATAATTTCTCCCCATCTCCCCCTATTCCTTATTCCCTGACTCCTGCCTTCTGCCTTCTGCCTCCTGACTCCTGACTCCTTCCTTATGAACCCAAAAACCCAAAAAGCGATTCAAGAACTAGAAAAATTTGTTTCTACTCCCCTAGCAGAAACACTGGAACAACACCAAAAAACTACACCGCAAGAAATAGCAATTAACCTATTTAAAAATGTAGCTGCTACCGTACCAGCGTACAAAGCATTTTTAGCAGAAAATGGCATCAATCCTGAAACAATTCAAACCTTAGCAGACTTCCAAAAATTACCAGTCATTTGTAAAGAAAATTATATTTCTCTTTACTCTCTACCAGAACTATGTCAAGATGGAATATTAGGAAGCTGTGATATGATCGCGGCTTCCTCTGGCTCAACTGGTAAACCGACATTTTGGCCGCGTTTCTTCACAGATGAACTACAAATAGCCACCCGGTTTGAGCAAATTTTTCATGATAGTTTTCATGCAGATACTAAAAGCACTCTAGCAATAGTTTGTTTCACCTTGGGAACATGGGTAGGGGGAATGTTCACTACTAATTGTTGTCGGTATTTAGCTTGTAAAGGCTATCCGATTACAGTTATTACTCCGGGAAATAATAAAACCGAAATATTGCGAGTCGTGCAAGAATTAGGCGGAAATTTTGAGCAAGTTGTATTATTAGGATATCCGCCATTTTTAAAAGATGTAATTGATACGGGAATTGCCAATAGTTTACAATGGAAACAACATCAAATTAAACTAGTAATGGCAGGAGAAGTATTTAGTGAAGAATGGCGGAATTTAGTTGGTGAAAGGATAGGATCGGAAAATCCCTGTTATGATTTTGCTTCTATGTATGGAACAGCAGACGCAGGAGTTTTAGGTAATGAAACACCTTTAAGTATTTGTATTAGAAGATTTTTAGCAGCAAATCCCGCAGCAGCAAAAGCATTATTTGGTGAGTCACGTTTACCAACATTGGTACAGTATGATCCTTGTAGTCGGTTTTTTGAAGTTGAAGATGGTAGATTAATATTTTCTGGTAATAATGGCATTCCTTTAATTAGATATAATATCTTAGATAATGGTGGGTTAATTAGTTATGAACAGATGCTGGAATTCTTAGCTGAATGGGGTTTTGATCCGGTTGCGGAGTTAGGTGAAAATAGAGGAATAAATCAATTACCGTTTGTTTATGTTTTTGGACGTTCTAACTTTACAGTTTCTTATTTTGGTGCTAATATTTACCCAGAAAATGTGACAGTGGGATTAGAACAATCAATAATTAGAGAATGGGTAACGGGTAAATTTGTGTTACAAGTAAAAGAAGATTTAGATAAAAATCGCTTTTTATCTGTGGTTGTGGAGTTAGCACCAGGGGTAGAGGGTAGCGAGGATAAAATTACACAGATAACGAATTCTATACTTTCTCAATTGTTGCGGTTAAATAGCGAGTTTGCTAATTATGTTCCTTCAGAATATCAAACACCGCAAGTAGAATTAAAACCTACAGGTGACGTTGAGTATTTTCCCGTTGGTGTTAAACATAGATATACAAGGAAATAATTCATAATTCATAATTCATATTTTTTAAATTACGAATTACGAATTACGAATTACGAATTGTGAATTAATATTAATGATGTCTTCTGTTGCTTCTGTAGTTACGACATCTATAATACCTGCCATGATAATATCTATAACGATTTCTTCCAGTGCAGGTCCGATAACGTCTCACATGGGTAGTAGTCTGACGACGACGATAATGAGGATGTGCATCAGCATTTTCTGTAATACCCAACACTGAAATAGACGCTATCACAGTAGCGAGAAGAAAAGAAGTAATACGTTTCATGAGGGTAATTTGAAGAATTGGTAATTATTTCTACAAACGCAGGAAGATAATGAAGCGGAGATTCCATAAGACTTTGAATATATCTTATCATCAAAATTTATTTATGAACGAAAAAATTGAAGATCCCCAACTTTTTTAATTTTTTCAGAAGTCGGGGATCTGATATTCCCCAATAGAAGAGATTACCAGGGATTGCCAATAATTGTAAAAGCAGACCAATAATAAGGGTGAGAAAAAGTTTTATCTCTCAATTCTGCTAATTCTGATGGTAATTGCAAACTTCCACTAGAACGTTGTAACTCACCCATTTTTAACCCTACTTTTCCTGTTATCATAGAGATTTGTGCTGCTTGGAGTGCTTTTGCTTTCAGTGGAGTTTGTTGCAAATGCTGATAAAATTCTGTCATTAATGCGAGAGTTCCCACATCGCTGACATTCCAAATACTAGCCAAAACAGATTTCACTCCTGACTTAACTGTTAACCCGGCAAAACCTAACTCTGCTTCTTGACTTCCTAATGCAGTTTTACAAGCACTGAGAACTAATAAATCTACTGCTGGGTTATCCAATTGCAACTTTTCGATTTCATTTAATTTGATTCTTTCATTACCCCAGAACTGAATATAAGACTGAGCGGGTGTTCCTGGGTTAAACTCTGCGTGGGTAGCTAAATGAACAACTTGATATGGCTGTTTCTTGCGTTGTGCTTGGAAATTTTTAATAGTGAATTCTTGATTGATAAATTTTTTATTTGCTCCCAATTCTTGAGTAATTTCACCCAATTCTACTGGTACTGCTGGTAAAGATTCAAGTTGGGAAAATTCCGATGCTCCCATAGCTAAAACTTGGGAATATTTACCTTGATGGTAGTGAGGATTCATCAAATTAAAAGCAGGAATACGAGCGATACCATACTTTTCTACTAAAAAATGCTCTCCATCATGTAATGCTGCTATTGGCAGAGTGCGTAAACCTGCTCCCAAGCAAAAAAGTATGGTGTCGATTTTTTCGGTTACTAGAGTAGATTCTAATGGTTTTACTATCCAATTATATAGTGTTTGTGCTGGTTGCAAGTATGCTTTAGTTCTGCGTCTGCTGGGACTGGTGATGGCGATATTTAGACTTTTTACAACATCCATTAAAGTTTTCTTGTCAGCTTCTGCCACACTAGATATCTGTGGTTTTTTTCCAGGGGTGATAATTACTAGTTGCAGTTGTTTTTTGCGTGAAACTATCCAGACTACAGCAGGTTGTGTAGCAGTTTGTTGAGATGTTTGAGCAAGTTTCTCAGCTATACCTTCAGGGGTTAATGAAAAATTTGGCAGATTTTTACCAAAATATTGTTCATAGTCTACTTCCCACTGTTGCTCAACTTTACTTACTACTTCACTAAAATTTTTGTTTTTGATAATTCTATCCAATTCTTCTTCTTTAACAGCATAGGCAGATTGATGGTGGAGGAGAGTGCTAAAGGTAATGGTACTCAAAAGTATTAAAGTAAATAATAAAGAAAATGTAATTACTTTTTTCGATTTATTGTGAAGCATGAATTTATTTCCTAACCAATTCACAAAACAATCCTCCTCTTGCTTCTGCGTGAGAAAATTATGATTTTGGTGGGCATTTGCCCACCCTATAAATTCTACTTTTTCAAAACCTGCTTCAAAGCATCCACTAAGTGATCTACACTTTCAGGACGACTGTTAAAACCCATTAAACCCACACGCCAAACTTTACCGGCAAGTTCTCCCAAACCGCCACCAACTTCTATGTTATGCTCAAGTAATAACTGCCGTGCCACTGCTTTACCATCCACCCCTTCAGGTATGCAAACAGTAGTTAAAGTTGGTAAACGATATTCCTTATCAACGTGCATTTTTAAACCGATACTTTCCAAACTTTCCCAAAGATACTCGACATTTTTTTGATGACGTTGCCAGCAATTTGCTAAACCTTCTGCTGCTACTAAACGCAAAGCTTCCCGTAAACCATAATATAAATTAATCGGGGCTGTGTGGTGATATGTGCGTTCAGTACCCCAATATTTTCCTAACAACAACATATCTAAATACCAGTTGGCAACCTTAGTCTCGCGTTTCTGCAATTTCTCCATTGCGCGGGGACTCATAGTAAAGGGGGAAGCACCAGGAGAACAACCTAAACCTTTTTGACTGCAACTATAAGCTAAGTCCACTCCCCACTGATCCAAAAAGATGGGAACGCCACCCAAACTGGTGACAGTATCCACTAACAGCAATGTGCCATATTTACGGCATAACTCACCCACTTCTTCCAGGGGTTGACGTGCGCCGGTGGAGGTTTCTGCATGAACTAAAGCTAAAATTGCCGGTTTGTGAGTTTCTAAAGCTGTGCTAATTTCATCTAAAGAAAAGACTTGTCCCCAGGGTTTGGTAATGGTGCGTACATCTGCGCCATATCTTCCCGCCATATCTACTAAGCGATTTCCGAAGTAACCAGCTACACCGATTAATACCACATCTCCCGGTTCTACGGTATTAGCAAGGGTGGCTTCCATTGCGGCTGTACCTGTACCGCTAACGGCAATAGTGTGGGGGTTTTCCGTTTGCCAGACGTAGCGTAGTAAAGATTGAATTTCATCCATTAGGGTTAAAAATGCCGGATCTAAATGCCCTAAAGGTGTGGTGTTCATGGCCTGCAATACCGCAGGATGGGCGTTAGAAGGTCCAGGACCGAGTAATAAACGGTTGGGAACTTCTAGGGGTGAAAGTTTTAACGCGTGACGGTCATTGATAGAAATTGTGGATGTCATAATTTTTTTTGGCTAAAGGGTAATTAATCGCATGATAAAACGATTAGATTACCGATGTTTTTCATTTCCTTCAAGATTGTCTATCATTCGTAGGAAGATGCAATAGCTCTCAAGTCTTAAAGTGGATATAACAAGCTGTAGTTGATGCCTCATGATTTTACTAGATGCCATGCACCCAGCTGCTGTCTCCACTGCTCTCAGTTTTGCTTTAAGAGCAAATAACGTCAGTAATCTGGTATTATTTGCTTGGGCGCTGGCAATCACAGCAATTTTGGTAAGTTTGGAGCGTTATGCTTTGTGGTTATTAGCACATTACGCAAGTGACAGGTGACAGAGAAGAAGATTCATGGCGATCGCTTTATATTTCTAATTATTTAATATTTAATTTAACTACCTTAATTTATCATCAGTAGTTGTAAATAGGAAAATAGCTATTAGTAAAGCTCAAGCAAAAGCATGAGGAGAATTTTTTAATGTTTCTCCAGCATTGTTTATTTAAAGATTTAGCTAAACCCGCCAGAGTGAAGGGAAGAATGGCGGGTTTTTCCATAAAATTCAATGCAGTGGGACTACAAACCACAAATCCTAGAGCTTAACTGGCTGCTTCTTTTCATTAGTCTGAGAATCACTGCTATTGTTAACAGTTTGTGGTGCTAAAAAAGCTTCTTTACCTGTAATCAATCGAGAGCGACGATTACGAGTGATATAATTCCAAGCCCATTGAATTACTACTACTAATTTAGTATCAAACTCAATTAAGAAGTAGATGTGAATTATGAGCCAAAATACCCAAGCAAGGAAACCTGTGAGTTTAATGAAGCCTAAATCTACAACAGCTAAATTTTGTCCAATCATTGCCAAACTACCCACATCGGTGTAATGAAATTCTGGCAAAGTATGACCTTGAAGCCGGAGTTGAATTAGTCCACCTACATATTCTCCTTGTTGTTTGGCTACGGGTGCAACACCAGGTAAGGGTTTACCATTTTGATGGGAGAAGTTAGCTAAATCTCCAATTACGAAAATGTTTTTATAACCCTTGATACTCAAGTCAGGTTCTACAATTACTCTTCCAGAGAAATCGCATTCTACATCTGTTCTTTCTGCTAGGACTTTACCCAGAGCCGAACCTTGAACACCTGCTGCCCACAATACAGTTTTTGAGGCAATTTCTGTCAATTTATCATCTTGCTTAAAAGTAACAACGTCATTTTCAATATTTGTGACTCTAGTTTGAGTGTGGATAACCACTCCCAACTTTTGCAAAGATTCTGTTGCTACTTTCGATAATTCTGGCGCAATATGTGGGAGGATGCGAGCGCCCCCTTGCAATAGTAAAATTTTCGTTTCTGAGGTGTTGATGTTGCGGAAATCTTCTTTGAGAGTTTTGTATGCCAACTCAGCGATCGCACCTGCTAATTCTACACCAGTCGGACCACCACCCACAATCACAAAAGTTAAGAAAGCACGGCGTTTTTCGGGATCAGTTTCTTTTTCTGCTGCTTCAAATGCCGAAAATATCCGCCGACGCATTTCTATGGCATCTTCCACCGTTTTCAAGCCAGGAGCAAATTCTTTCCAGTTATCTTTACCAAAATAGGAATGATTAGCACCTGTGGCAACAACTAATGTATCATAATGTATTACTTCATCACCCAGAATAACTTGTTGCGCTTTTGGATCAATATAATTTACTTCCCCCAACAACACTTTTGTATTCTTGCTTTTGCTGAATACAGATCGCAATGGTGCGGAAATATCAGCAGGTGATAAAGTACCTGTGGCAACTTGATATAAAAGCGGCTGAAATAAGTGAAAGTTGCGTTTATCAATGAGAGTAACATTGACATTTGCGTTGGCCAAAGCCTTTGCTGTATACAGTCCACCAAAGCCACCACCAATGATAACAACCTCATGTGATGGCTTTTTATCAAGTGAAACTACCATAAGAAATATTTCCTTTTGTTAAGAGGCGTGTAATGTTTCTTAACAAATATGTAACAAGATTATAATATATTTTGCCGTTTATTTAGAACACTTGAAAAAATAATAAACGTAGTCAAAGTTACTAATCAGTTATTATTAAAAGGGAACAAGGAGAAGAAGGAGAAGAAGTTAGACTCATCAACTCATTTGTACTCCTGTATTCTCTTGTAAACCAGTTTTAGGTGGGGTTTCGTTCCTAGACCTAAGACTATTGGTATTTTACGGTTAATGTTGGATGCAATTAGTTAAGCTCAAGCAAAAGCATGAGGAGAATTTTTTAATGTTTCTCCAGGATGGTTTATTTAATAGTAAAATCACTCCACAGCAACTTATGACACTAACCCTCAAAATTTATCCTCCAGCATTTCTCTAGTTAATTTACAGCTTAGAAAACTGATGAATAAAAAAATTATTCTTTTATTTGTAGCTTTTGGATTAGGGTTAACAATATATTTTTTAACTCATATCCAGTTTCAACTCTCCCAAAAACCTATAAAAGTTGGTATTCTTCATTCTCTGACTGGTACAATGGCAATTAGTGAGAAATCTGTGGTAGATGCTACCTTACTCGCTATTGAAGAAATCAATAAAAAAGGCGGTATTCTCGGCAGAAAAATTCAACCAATTATTGTTGATGGTAAATCTGACTGGAATACATTTGCGAAACAAGCTGAAAACCTAATTACTCAAGAAAAAGTAGTGACAGTTTTTGGTTGCTGGACTTCCGCTAGTCGTAAAACAGTAAAGCCTATATTTGAGAAATACAATCATCTCCTGATTTATCCTGTTCAGTATGAAGGACTAGAAGAATCACCAAATATTGTTTATACAGGTGCAGCACCAAACCAACAAATTATTCCCGCTGTCAAGTGGTCTTTTGATAATTTAGGTAAACGCTTTTTCTTAGTTGGTTCTGATTATATTTTTCCGCGTACAGCCAACGCTATTATTAAAGATCAAGTAACCGCCTTGCAAGGAGAAATTTTAGGAGAAGAATATATACTTTTGGGTTCTACTAAAGTAGAAACTGTGATCAATAAAATTGTGGCGACTCAACCAAACGTCATTTTAAATACAATTAATGGTGATAGCAATATTGCTTTTTTTAAAGCTTTGAGAAAAGCGGGAATTAGCTCTGATATCATACCTACAATTTCCTTTAGTATTGCTGAAGAAGAATTGAAATCTCTACCAAATAAAGATGTGGTAGGTGATTATGCAGTTTGGAATTATTTTCAGAATATTAATAATCCTAAAAACAGGGAATTTATTCAAAACTTTAAAACAAAGTATGGTAAAAATAGAGTAACATCTGACCCCATTGAAGCTGGATATTTTGGAGTTTATTTGTGGGCGCAAGCAGTAAAAGACGCTGGTACAGATGAAGTTAATACAATTCGGGAATATATGAAAGACCAAAGTTTTAAAGCACCACAAGGAGTTGTCTACATAGATGCTAATAACCAACATACGTGGAAAACAGTCAGGGTAGGGAAAATTCAGTCAGACGGACAATTTAAAATTGTTTGGAATTCCGGTAAACCAATTCGTCCTGTACCTTATCCTATCTCCCGTTCTAAAGCTGACTGGGAAGTATTTATAAACAATCTTTATCAAGGCTGGAATCAAAATTGGGCTAATCTTAATAATGATTAAGTAGGTTGGCGTTAAAAATTGTCGTTGGGGCAAGGGAACAGGGAACAGGGAACAGGAAGAGAGTTTTGGGTGATTTTACTTTTCTTCACATACCTTTAAATTTTTCTGTTCACCTACTTAGATAAATATCTAAATTTGGAGTGAAGGATTTGAAAAATAAAAAACTTGTTAACAAACTACTATTGTGGTTTTTATTAATTGCCTTAGTACCCCTGAGTATAGTTACCTCTATACAATATTACATTGGACGGAATTCTTTAATAAAAGAAGTTAATAATAATTTAATTTCTATTGCAGATAATAAAGCTAAATTTTTAGATTTTTATATTAACGAAAAACAAAAAAATGCTGCAACTATCGCCCAAATACCAAATATAATTGATGCATCTGAAAAATATCAAAAAGCTGTTAACGACAATGGAATTAATGCGAGAAAATATCAGCAGATAGACAAACAATATCGTCAATTTATTACTAATTATTTAGATATATTTGGTTATTCTGATATCTTGTTAATCTCTCAATCTGGAAATACTATCTTCTCTATCAATAACAGCAAAGAAATAGGCAAAAACTACTATAAAGGAACTTATAAAAATTCTGAAATAGCTAAAGTATTTGACCGTGCCAAAACATTAATGCAAGTGGAAATATCCAATTTCACCTATTATACATCTAATAATGAACCCACAGCTTTTATTGCTGCCCCTATCTTTAAAAATAATCTAATTATTGGTGTATTAGTGCTGCAACTGAATAATCAAGAATTTAATAAAGTAGTCAATGACTATACTGGCTTAGGTAAAAGCGGTGAAACAATTGTCAGTTCATTAGTTAATGAACGCATAATTTTTACTGCTCCCACTAGACATGATCCAAAAGCAGCTTTTCAAAGATATATCAATATTAGCAACAATCAATCACACCCACTCAACCAAGCAAATCAGGGTATTAAAGGAAATAGTATCACAATTGATTACCGGGGTAAAGAAACTATTGCTGCTTGGAGATATTTACCTTCTTTAAATGCCGGACTTTTGGTAAAAATGGATGTGGGAGAAGTTTTTACACCCTTAAAAACCCTGCAAAATATTGTTATTATTTTAGGAAGTATTACACTTTTGTTAGTTACATTGGCAGCTATTATAGTTGCCAAATCTATTTCTCAACCAGTTATTGAACTTACCCAAGTAGTACAAGAATTTGCTCAAGGAAATCTCAAAAAACAAGCATCAGTTTTTAGCGATGATGAAATTGGTCAATTAGAACTATCATTTAATCGCATGGCCGCACAACTAGAAACATCCTTTGAAACTATTCAAGAACGGGAACAGGAACTGACTACAGCTAAAGAACAATTAGAAAAAGTTTTAGCAGAAGTGCAGCAGGAGGCACATCAATTAGCGGCTCAATTAATTCAAAGTGAAAAGATGTCAAGTTTGGGACAGTTAGTAGCAGGTGTAGCACACGAAATCAACAACCCAATTAACTTTATTTATGGTAATCTCACTCCTGCCAATGAATACATTGAAGATTTATTGAGACTCTTAAAACTTTATCAAAAACACTATCCTCACCCAGTTCCAGAAATTGAAGATGAAGCAGAAGCAATAGATATTGATTTCTTAATGGCAGACCTGCCTAAATTGCTGAATTCAATGGGAATTGGTGCTAAAAGAATAACCGAAATTGTGCGATCGCTGCGAAACTTTTCTCGCTTAGATGAGGCAGAAATGAAAGCAGTAGATATCCATGAAGGTATTGATAGTACACTCATGATTTTAGAAAATCGTCTCAAAGCTACATCTGAGCGTCCAGCAATTGAAGTGATTAAAAAATACGCTGATTTACCATTAGTAGAGTGTTATACAGGACAACTTAATCAAGTATTTATGAATATTCTTGCCAATGCAATTGATGCTTTGGAAGAAAGCAAAATCAAGAACTTTGTTGGTTTAGGTCAATTACAAATTTGTATTTACACAGAATTAATTAATGATAAACAAGTCGTTATTCGCATTAAAGATAACGGTGTTGGTATCCCAGAGAAATTAAAAAGGCTATTATTTGATCCTTTTTTTACTACTAAACCTATAGGTAAAGGAACAGGTTTAGGTTTATCTATTAGTTATAAGATTATTACTGAACAACATCAGGGAAAATTAGAGTGTATTTCTTCCCCAGGAAAGGGTACAGAATTTATCATTACCATTCCCTTGTATCAAAATATTAAATAAGGTAACTACAAGACCTGTACTTATAATACTTCTCGTTTAATCATCGACCAATTAATTACCCTAATCTAACACTTCCGAAGAGAACAGAGAAGATAATACCTGAAAATATGGCATTAAAGTATTAGCTTGTACAACAGTTAGGTGATCTTGAATTTCAAACCTCAGTAAATGTAACATTTGCCGGATTAATTCCCATTTCACTTTTAAGGTAGGATAGAGCATCACACACAGAGGAAATAACTCTTCTTGAATAGCAGAAATGCTGCCTTCTAAAGCACATACCCATAAATAAACTTGGAACATTTCCACATCCCGAATGCTGGAAGTTCTGACCACTTCATCAGTCAACATACCAGACATAGTTTCATACTTGGGGAAAATTTCAATAATTCTTTTAGAAACTTTCTTGGCAATCTCTGTACTAGCTGGTAATAGTGTTTGCACTGCGGATATAACTGGAGAATTATAATCATGTTTCGCAGCTGCCAGATAAGCTCGCTGCAAAGGCATATACAAATGGTCATCAATAACTTTAAAATATGCACCTATCAGCGATCGCTCAAAACCCTCTAGCGGTGCTATCAGCATTTGTCCAGTGTAGTGAAACTGCATACTCACAAAACCAATGGCTCTAGGGTCAATGATTGTATATTTTTTTCTCATTGCTCCTAAATCTGCACCAATAACCTTCGCCAATTCGTTAGGAGCTACCTGTTCAGTATAAACCTCTAATGCCTCTTGATATATTTGATGATCTTTTTCAGCTAATTTCATCACAAAAGCAAGAGGCCGATTTACTGCTGATTGGGTGTATACATCCAAAGCTTTTTGGTAAATCTGATAACAATCCCCGGAAATCTCCCAAGGATTAATGATGTTGAAGTCTATACGGTGTTGGATGATTTGATCTGCTAGTAGCTCCTCTGTTTTATTCCAAGCTTTAGCACTGACACTTCGTAAAGATGCCATGATTTTTTGGGCTGTTTTCTTGCGTCCTGCTGGTGATACTATCTCTGACAAATTCAGCGGCTGATCATGTTCTTGAATATAAGTATCAACCAAGAGGTTCTGCAAATACTTTTTAGCCCATTGCTGTGCTAAAGGTTCAGCGGCTAGTGTATTTTCTGTATCTGATAATGGCTCTATATCTGACACTGCTTTTCAATCATTGCCTCAAACTTTCTTGATTACAAATATTATTTCTTTTCTGAGTAAGTTTTAAAAAAAACTTAAGAATTTTTAATACACGTAAGTCCCTTATAAATGCTGAAAGAAACTGGGAAGCAATTGATTTTCCCGAGTCCCTAGTCCCTTCCAATACCTAACCGTTGGGAGCAATGCGAAAATGTGAGATCGGATTTTATATCTCAATTACCAGGGCTTATTCCTAATAAACCCTGGTCGAAGTTCCTTATTTTTACCTTTTCTAAGTAGCGATCGCCAAAAAGTTGGCAACTTATATTACAGGTTTTTAGCACTTCACAAAATCACGTTGCTCCCTAACCCCCAGTTTCTGGACTTGGCGGTAATTTTTCCGGCGGTGCTTCTGCTGGGGGAGCAAGTACAGCATCTGGGGCAACTTCCTCAACAGGAACGGGTTGTTTTTCCTCAGTTTCCTCTTGCGCTGCTGCTACTAACTCAGGAGTTGGAGGCGTTGGGGGTGTCAATTCCGGGACAGTTTCAGTTTTGACTTGAGTCTCACTCTCAGGTGTAACTTCCTCACTCACTTTTGTTGCTTCCGGTTCTTTGGTTTCACTCACCTCTGCTGCTACTGCTTCCGTTTCAGCAGTGGGAATAGAGTCCACAACTGGTTCAGGTAGAGAAACATTTACCGCTTCAGCAGATGGTGTTGCTGTTTCGCTTGGTTGTTCTGGAACTGGAGTAGTTTGATCAATAATCTCCACAACAGGTTTTTCTGTAGGTGCGGCTGGCTTTTTGCTCACAGTCTGCTGTACCTTACCTTTCACACCACTGACGACATTAGCAATTAACGCTGGTAATTGTCCCAGCTTTTCCTGGAAAGAAAACTTAGATACCTGTTCTTGGATACTCACCTTAACTAGCTCAGGACTGGGGAGAGGCGTTTGTTGTACCTCTGGTGTAAGTTGACGACGAAGAGAAAGAGTTTGCCAACCAAACCACACCAAAAGAGCTACACTAGCTACATGACCCAGCAACAGACCCCCAGTAATCCGGGGTGCAAAAATCCATAATACCAAAGCGTAAAATAAACCTACGCCACTCCAGATAAAATCATTCTTGCGGTGGATTTCTGGGAAAAAGAAAGCCGCTAAATAAATGGCTAAACTGCCAAATCCGACTACTAACGCTAGGAGATAGGCCAGCATTTTTTCAAACTCCTTACTGTTTCATTTGTGCTACTATTTCCATTTTGCAAATTTTGTCACTAAATTGTTGACTTAGATACAAATAAAAACTAATTATTGGACATAGTTGTGATTTTTTGTCGTTTACTTCAACTCTTAATATCTTCTTTAGGAGTGAAGCTAAAATCTCGGTTTACCCTTAAAGAGAAAGGATCTGCAAGAGTTAGCCAAACCCAAGAAAAGATTTGAACTATGACACTACAAAGCTTTGGTGTGATTGGATTAGCCGTTATGGGCGAGAATATCGCTCTCAACGTTGAGCGCAATGGCTTCCCAATTGCAGTTTACAACCGTTCTCGCGAGAAAACCGATGCCTTCATGGCGCAACGCGCTGGAGGACGGAATGTGGTTGCAGCCTTTACCTTAGAAGAATTCGTTGCTGCACTAGAACGTCCCCGCAAAATTCTAGTGATGGTACAAGCTGGTAAGCCTGTTGATGCGGTAATTCAACAGCTTAAGCCTTTACTGCAAGAGGGTGACATCATTATTGATGGTGGTAACTCTTGGTTTGAAGATACCGAAAGACGGACTCAGGAATTAGAACCCACAGGTTTACGCTACATCGGTATGGGTGTGAGTGGTGGTGAAGAAGGTGCGCTGAATGGTCCTTCTTTGATGCCTGGTGGTACAAAAAGTTCCTATGAGTACCTATCCCCCATTTTCAACAAAATCGCTGCTCAAGTTGATGATGGTCCTTGTGTAACTTACATTGGTCCGGGTGGTTCTGGACACTATGTAAAAATGGTTCACAACGGCATTGAGTACGGCGATATGCAGTTAATTGCAGAAGCCTACGATTTGCTGAAAAATGTCGGTGGTTTAAATGCTGCACAGCTACATGAAGTATTTGCTGAGTGGAATAAAACCGACGAACTCAATTCATTTTTGATTGAGATTACAGCCAATATTTTCCCCTACGTTGACCCAGAAACTAAGAAACCCTTGGTTGATTTGATTGTTGACGCTGCGGGACAAAAAGGCACCGGTCGTTGGACTGTACAAACTGCTTTGGAATTAGGCGTTGCTATTCCTACAATTACTGCTGCTGTTAATTCCCGGATTCTCTCTTCGATTAGAGATGAACGGATTGCAGCATCTAAACAATTAACTGGTCCTGTTCCTGCTCAGTTTAAGGATACTAAGACTTTCGTGAACATGGTGCGTGATGCACTTTATTGTTCCAAAATCTGTTCTTATGCTCAAGGTATGGCGTTGATATCTACAGCTTCTACCACCTATAATTGGGGTCTAAATCTGGGTGAAATGGCTCGAATTTGGAAGGGTGGTTGTATTATTCGCGCTGGTTTCTTGAACAAGATTAAGAAGGCGTTTGACGAAAATCCAGCATTACCTAACTTGTTGTTAGCACCTGAATTTAAGCAAACAATTCTGGATAGACAAGCTGCTTGGCGGGAAATAATTGTGACTGCTGCTAAGATGGGTATTCCTGTTCCAGCTTTTAGTGCTTCTCTTGATTATTTCGATAGCTACCGTCGGGAACGTTTACCTCAAAACTTGACTCAAGCACAACGCGACTATTTCGGCGCTCACACCTACAAACGTACTGATAAAGAAGGAACTTTCCACACTGAATGGGTTCCTATCGCTGAAGCTAAGAAGTAAATTGCATCTGGTTAAGCTTTCAAGTTAGTTCTTGCTGTTTATTTTGGCAAAATTGCCTGTAGGGGCGGGGTTTACCCGCCCTTAATTGTAAGATATTTATTGAATTTAGCTCAAAAGCTATGCTATAATTTTCAAAAAAATATCATGCGGGGATAGCAGGTGTCTATGCTTTCCCAAAAGCTTCGTAATAAAGGTTCTTCTGGAAGTTTTCAATGGCTGTTCAACAGTGCAAGAGTTGTCCTCTTTCTTCGTGAACATTAAGGATAGTCTTATGATTGCACCTGTTATATACGTTATTGTCGGTTCATGCGGGGTAGCGTTGCTGCGGAGGTCTGGTGACTACCCAAATGTACTGAAAGCAGTGCTGGAAGCTAAAAGAAATTCCTGTCGAAGAGTCAACGCTGGGGGTTCGATTCCTCCACCCCGCACTTTCCATAACATACCTGTAAAATAGAAGGTTGGGCTAACTAAAGTAAAACCAATAACCTTGCAAGAATGATTAAATACGTTAGAATAAGAGATGTATTGCGATATTTAACAATAGTGAAATACATATATAAGGTAAAATAATTAAGCAACAATAGCAATAATATTGTCATTAAAAATCAAAAATGATCTCATAAACATAAAAAAGCTATGTATATACGAAAAATTGAAATTAAAAATCTGTGGGGAAATGATTTTTTATGGACACTCAATGAAGATGTAAATGTTTTGATTGGCAAAAATGGTTCAGGAAAATCAACAATATTACGAATGCTTCATGAAGCAGTATTGCCTGTTGAAGATAGCAAATTAAACTTTAGGTTATTTGACCCCATTGATGAAATAATTATCGAGTTAGAAGATGATATTGTCGTCAGAGTTAATAGTGAAAGTAGAAGTATAACGGCAAACAAAGAAATTACTAATTATAAACTGAATATAAACTTTATTAATACTTTTGATGTCGTTGAAAACGGGTTAAGCTCAGATACCACATTACTTGACTACCAACTTAATAAATTAAAATACGAGTTTGTTACTTATCAAAGAGATTTATCTAATCAAGTAGAGGAAGAATTTAAAATTAATTTTAAAACAAATAATATTAATGATCAAGCATCAAGAAAAAATCAATTAGATAAAATTGAATCTATCTATGAAACTAAAAATAAATTCATTAAGATATTAAATCAACTATTTTCTGAGACAGAAAAGAAATTTGATGAAAAGGAATTTCATTTTTTAAAAGAAGGCATACAAACACCCATATTACCAGAGGATTTATCATCTGGAGAAAAACAGATATTGATTATTTTATTAACAACATTACTTCAAGATGCCAAAGATTATATATTGTTAATGGATGAACCAGAAATATCCGTGCATATTGATTGGCAAAGGAGTTTAATAGCAAATATAAGAGAGATAAATCCAAATTGTCAAATTATTCTTACCACTCATTCACCGACTGTTTGGTATCAAGGTTGGATTGAAGAAGTTACGCACATAGAAGATATTCAGTCAACTTCAGATTTAGTAACAGAAAGTACAATTCTCAAAGAAAAAACTGATCAATTAGGAGAGCGTGTAGAAGAAATAAAAGATATTTTTAGTGGCTTTTCAGGCAACAATTTACGTAAACTTTATCAATTTAATCGCAAAATTAATGAATATACTTTATTTACAAAAGATGAATGCCTTCAATTGTTGAAATTTCTAAAAGAAAACAAGATTTATCCTGATGTCATCACATTTACTACTCTTATTTCCAAACTCACTAATTATCAAGATGCTAAAGATATTTTCGATTTAATGGAAGCAGAAACTTATAGTAAATCATCTCATGTCAAGCCTAATGATATAACTCTTAATACTTTGATCAAAAAAGTCAGTGGAGTTGAAGAAGGTATTGAACTTATTCAAAACATAAATGAAAACATGGAATTGCGTCCTGATATTATCACTTTTAGCACGTTGCTTGGGAAAGCAAGAAATATGGATGAGATTACATTTCTTGAAGATGCACGAACTTACTATGGAATTAAAGCAAATAATATATACTTAAATAAATTAGCTTTTAAGGGGTTTCAGGGAGGACGATAAGTAATGAATTTGTATGAAGTAGCTGCCCAAAGAATGCAAGAAGAAGCTCGCTAAAAAAGGTGTGAAATTTCTGTATTGGTTGAAGATGTTTATGATGAAGAATTTTGGAGACTTATTATTGAAAATGTTAAACCGAATTTAAGAAATAAAATTTATTTCCCATATCCCAGTAAGAAAGGAACACGCGGAAAAGATACTTTAAAAAAGTTTAGAGAGTTCGTTAATAAAAAATTTATTATTTGTATTGATAGTGATTGCGAATACTTGTACGATAATAATGTTTGGTATATCGCTGACTATATTTACCATACAGTTGTTTATAGTAAAGAAAACTTTCAGTGTAATCATTTTTCATTAAATGAAATATGCAAAAGTTTAACCACAGAAAACTATGATTTTAGCAGTTTACTTGAAAATATTTCCCGAAGAGTTTCTCCTCTATTTTACGTTTGGTTCTACTTTAAAGAAATCAACTACAATAATGTTGAGCATCTTATAAATAATGAAGCATTTGCAAGAATTTTAAATTTTCAAGATAGTCAATTCGACAATATTGGAGATGAAAATATCTTATTTCAAAATATTGAAGATAGAGTGAAAAATATATTACAAAATCTAAAAAATGTCATGGACAATGATAGTTGGTATGAATCAATATTTACAATTGATATTCCTAATATACAAAATCGGTTAATAGAACAATACTCAATACATCCAGAAGATATTTTATCATTTTGCTGTGGACATGGTGTATTAGACCAATTTGTTGAACCTTTTATGAGAAAACTCATTACAATATTAAAGAATTTAAAAATAGAAGAAGTAAAACAGGCTTTAAGTGAAGACAAAAATATTGATAACACAATTAGTCGTATCGAAAATATTGCCAGACGAGACATTAAGACTATGTTAAACACCAGTTTAATATATCTCCTTCTTTATAATGCTGTCGAAAATCAACAGATGCAAGAAATTAAAGACAAACTAGCTAGAGAACTGAACTAGTGCGATCGTAAAGCGCATCTGCAAGCAGATCGCCCTTAGTTAATGGAAATACGTTAAGATAAGGGATGTAGTGCGGTGTTTAATAATAGTAAAATATGACAAATCAAGAGTTTTTAAAAGTAGGAATCTTAAAAATGTATCAAAAGGTGGAGATAAAGTGAAAAGATTCTATCTTTAATTGGATATAGCTTCTGTCTTTAGGGACATTAAACAATGCTGAAAAAGATTAATTCTATAATCTCCAAAAATACTGAAATTTTTCAAAAAATAACAGATGAACAAGCAGCTTTTATTAGTGGTGGTATGGAGATACCTGTAGCTCCTGATATACCTTCTATACCTTATGATGTTGGTGAGCTAACACCTCAAATTCCTAATCTTCCTAATCTTCCGGTTGATCTGCTTAATTCTGTTCCTACTACTTTTCCACTTGATATGAGTTCTTTTGGAGTTCCCGTAACTGTTTAAATTTTGCTCCAGCATTAATTTTAGCAACTTACAAAATTTTCAAAAAAGTAAACCATCTCACTTGTGTTGATGGTTTTTTTACTTGGCTTTTTTTACTTGGTAGTTTTTAGTTTTTGTAGGTTGGGTTAAGCAATAGCGTTTAGTTGTAACCTGCATAAATTTTTCCTGATAAATACACTAGCTATCAGCATTCAGAAGTAAGCTTTTTAACGGTTAAGCTAAAAACTTTATAAAGAAAAGCATTTCTGATACAAACCAGAATAAAAATAATCAACCATTCCCCAAAAACTTAGCCTTCATCTCCTCCAATTCTTTATCTACAGCATCGTTATTATTAGGATTATTAGTAGAAACAGAAGATTGTGGTGTCACATTTTGCGGTTGCACCTTACCACCAGTAAACTGTGTTTTTAATTCCAATAATTCCTTCTCAAGTTGACTAGGAGTTTGAGGAACAACAGCAGGTGGAGAAATAGGAGATTTTTGTTTAACAGGTTGATTAATAATTGTGGGTGGGATAACTGCGGGAGATTGAATATTTAAATTATTATTTAAATCTTTAAGAACTGCATCAGTTGTTTGATAACGCTGACTAGGGATAGTTTCTACCATTTTGTCAATAATATTACCCAATTCCTTACTAACCGGACTTTTCAAATATTGTCGCCATACCCAAGCAGCGTTATGGGTATCATAACTATCAAAAGGCGATCGCACTGTTAACAAATTAATACAAGTTACCCCTAAACTATAAATATCACTGGCAAAAATTGCCCTTCCTCGCATTTGTTCTGGTGCAACATATTCAGGACTACCAATACTCGTACCTGTGCGATTTAAAGCCTCACCTGCGGTAGATTTTGCCGCTCCAAAATCAACAATTACTAGTTTATGATCACTACCCCGACGAATAATATTTTCTGGTTTAATATCTCGATGAATTACTTGTTTACCATGACAAAATTGCAACACAGGTAATAAATCATTTAATAATTGTCGAATCTGAATTTCATTAAAAGCACCTCTATTTGCTAATTCCTGAGCCAAATTTAGCCCATCAATAAATTCTTGGACTAAATACTGTCTGTCATCTTGAGTACAATAAGCCAACAGTGCGGGAATTTGCGGATGTTGTCCCAAATCATCCAACTGTACTGCTTCCTGGTTAAATAACTCTATCGCTTTTTGTACCGTATTTGTACCTTGAGCTTGGGGAAAAAATTGCTTAATTACACAGGTAGGTTTTGAGGGTTTATCCTCATCCACCGCTAAAAAAGTTCTCCCAAAACCACCTTGTCCAATGGGTTTAATAGCGCGGTAACGTTCTTTTAACAGTAACTTAGTACCGCAAGTTAGACAAAACTTGACATCATCAGGGTTTTCCGGTTTAGAACAATGGGGGTTAAGACAGTAACTCATAGGGTGTTCGCGCTTACTTATACTTATTGTTTACTTATTGTTTATTGTGCCTTGTACTTTGTTAAATGTTAATTGTTAAGATTATTGAAGAAAGGCATAGTTTAACAAAATAGTATCAACAAACTGGATTTTGATAATCATGGAAAATCAATTTTCTTGGACTCAACAATGGTATCCTATTAGTCCCATCAGTTATTTAGATCCTACTCAACCTACTCCTGTCAACCTGCTGGGTAAAAAATTGGTAATTTGGAGAGATAAAAATCAAAACTGGGTGGTAATGGATGATGCTTGTCCTCATAAGTTAGCGCGTCTATCTCTGGGAAAAATCAATGCAGATGGAATGTTGATGTGTAGACATCATGGTTGGTGTTTTAACAGTGAGGGAAAATGTACAAAAATTCCCATGTTAGCAGGTAGTGAAGCAGAAGAAACAGCTTGTAAAAGTGAGCGATCGCAAGTTACAACCTATCCCACACAAGTAGCACAAAACTTACTTTGGGTATGGCCTGATCATAGTTTAACAGCATTTACAGATTGTACATCTAAACAACCAGCCACCATCCCAGAAACAGAACTGGATCTTAATGCCACAGATTGGTATATGTTTGAAGCACCAGTCGGTTATACAGTATCAGTTGAAAGTAGTTTTGATCCTTCCCATGCTCAATTTTTACATGAAGGAATTGGTAGTTTTTCACCAGAAAAAACCGTACCCATCCAGCAGTTTGAAAATATCGGAGAAATCACAGTTCAAGGAGGTTTTACCCTCAAACATAGCGGTTATAATCTTGCAAATAAAGATATGGAAGCTATGCGGAAATTTACACCACCTTCTGCAAATACGACTATATATAAATATCCTAATGGCAAAAGCAACCTATTTCAATTATATTTTGTGCCGACAAAACCAGGTTATTGTCGCTACATTGTCAAGTTTATAACTGGGATGAATTCTAGTTCTAAGAATCTGTTTTTTAATTTGCTTCCCCAATATTTTCAAACGGGATTACAACATATATCTGGTTACAAACTTGGTGATCAAGATTTAGCCATGATGCACTCTCAAGAAACCCTGGAATCATCAATAAAAAAACCTTGGCAAAAAGCTTATTTTATGCCAGCTAAATCTGATGTAGGTGTAGTCACTTTTAGGAAATGGTTAGATGAATTTGCTGGAGGTAGTCCCGCTTGGTCAGGAGATATAAAAGCTAGTTTTCAAGAATTAGATGATCAGCAATTATTTGATAGATGGAACAGACACACAAAACATTGTCCTAGTTGTCGTAATTCATTAATGTTGATAGAAAAAGCGCAAAGAATTTGTAATATCAGCACTGTAGTTTTTGCAATATTGGCATTACTGTTAATTATTATCGGTGTCCCTGTACAATTAGCAGTGATATCTACAATTATTGCTGTTGTTAGTTCCTTAGCATTTTATTTATTAGATGATTTGAGACATCGTTTTTTAAGCAGTGTTCCCAAACGGGGTATACCTTGGCTAAAGCTGTATGAAAATCAGGTAAAACTTGGATAATTTACATATTACTTAGGGTAACATTTATACAAGATTAAATATCTTACCCTAGTAATAATATTGAACAAAAATTTTATCCTACCAAAACTTAAACAAGTTTTTATATTAACTTGATATTATCTTTATTTTTGCAAATTTTTTCTATGTTAAGCTGACCTGCATTACTAGAAACAAAGTACCAAAATTCTTGGAGGTAATATCTTCAAGGTAAAAAGTCAGTTGATGCAATTGGTAGGTGATTTGAAATACAAGATAATTTTCCCTGGTCAATTGACATCTAAAACCGCATCTACTCCAGTTTTTTGGTACTTAAACAGGGGCATTTTCTCAACTTGTGAGCAGTCCAAATAGCTAATGCTCATCAAGTATGAAACACATATCAACATTTTTAGCAGAATGTCTTGAATGATTTAGTAGCTGAAATATCAAAATTCCATTCACTTTTGCAAAACTATTGAGGGTTAACAGATGGTTCTTACTTTTAGGAAAACAATTCGTGATATTGTATTCAGTAATCGCCAACTAGCAAAATTGTACTACTCAGTGAGCTTGAGTCAGCCTGTTTTACCACACTGGGTTGGTAATGATTACTACCGCACAAAATCCTCATGGGAATTACAACCGCACCTCTGTCCATGTGATTTGGAATTAATCGAATATTTGCAAAAGTATAATATTCAAGATCAGACAGTATTTCATTTTGGTACAGGGTCTCATCACATTTTAGGATTAGAAAATCAGAAACTTGATAAACCCAATGAAATTATTGGTATTACTGCTTCTATTCCTGAACATGAAGCTTATGTTCAGATGTGTCGTAAAAATCGCCAATTGGCTAAATTTTACAAGGTACTTTGTACAGATATCTACACTTTAACAGATCGTTCTTTACCGATGTTAGATGTGGCTGCACTCTTTCATATTGGTGAATTTTATATGGCTGAAGACGCTCCCTTTGTGCATCATAATGATGAATCAATGGTTGATCTATTTCTCAGAAAATTGAATCCTCACGGGAAAATACTGTTCTATACACAGTCTGTAGGTTATGCTAAAGCTGAAGAAATCATTGAATCATTTACAGCCCAAGGGAAAATTTATCTAGTTGAAAAATACAAGAGTCTTTTGGTTTATGCTAAGAGTAAGTAAGTTGAATCAAGCCGTGATGTGATATTAATTTGGAGTATGTAGGCATTCAGTTTATATTTGAATGCTTACATTTCAATATCCAAAGCGTTGATTTAATGGGTGTGCTGCTCGATCTTTCATTACTTCTTCTAGCATAGCGTCTACTGACTCAGGATCATCAGCAAATAATCCCAGTAAACGGTCCTTTGCTGGTTCTGCTACTGCTAGTTTATCAATTGCATAAGCAACCAACTGTGAAAAGTCTAAATTGTGGGACTTTGCCAAAGTAAGGGCTTTTTCCAGGGTTTTTTGGTCGAGTTGTAGTTCTATTTTTTCTACGTCACATTTTACCATGAGCTAAACCCTCCAGTGCAGATGTAAAGGCTTCTATACTAACCATTTTAGACTGAGTAAGTGCAACCTCAGCAGATTGACCTAAAACCATATCTTCTAATTCATTCAGCCGATGAATTAATTGTTGGTAGCTTTGGGCTGAGATAATTACATGACTAGGGCGTGATTGTTTGGTGAGTAGAACTGGCTCAGTAGTGGCTTTGTCAAAAACTTCTCCGTGTTGATTGCGAGCATCTGTGAAAGTGTAGGTTTGTATAGCAATTTTGACTAATTTCGACATTTTGGCTATATTTATTTTAGCAGATGCGATCGCATAACTATAGTCAATGTAGAGATGCAAGTATTATTTCATCAATGGGCTGCTAACTTTAATTTATCCAAAACACCCCCACCTTATCCACCTTTTCCCAAGGTAATTCTATATCACTCCTACCCACATGACCATAAGCAGCAAGCTGACGATAAAAACCACCTTTAGTTAATGAAGGTAAAAACCTTAAATTAAATTGTTTAATAATTCCTGCTAACCGAAAATCAAAATGTTTCTCTAAAATTGCCGTTATTTCCTCATCAGAAATCTTCCCAGTTCCAAAAGTTTCTACCTGCACACTTACAGGTCGAGAAAGTCCAATAGAATAACTTAACTGCACTTCGCATTCATCAGCTAATTTAGCAGCAACAACATTTTTAGCAGCATATCTGGCAGCATAAGCCCCAATTCTATCTATTCTCACAGGGTCTTTACCACTTAACGCCGAACCGCTATGTTTAGAATATTCACCATAGGTATCAATAGCGTTTTTTCTACCTGTTAAACCTGCATGAGTAGTAGGACCACCAATAATAAATCTGCCATCAGGATTAATAAATATTCTAGTTTTAGCATCAGGTTTAATTGCTTCATTTGCAAACACAGGAGCAATCACAGTTTCACGAATATCATCACGTAATTGCTGTAAATCAGGTTTTGCAGATTGATTTTGACTAGCAATAACTGTAATACTGTGAATTCTATAAGGTCTACGATTTTTATATTCAACACCTACCTGAGTTTTACCATCTGGTGTCAGATAGGGGAGGATTTTTTGCTTTCTCACCTCACTAATTTGTCGAGCTAATTTATGTGCTAACCAAATGGGTAAAGGCATAAAATTATAAGTTTGATTGCAAGCAAAACCAAAAACCGTAGCTTGATTAGTAACAGTAATTTTCTCTATTTCCGCATCAGATAAAATTTTTTCATCAAATAAATGATGTTCTTCAGGAGGCAATTCTGTTAAACTAGTTAAAATACTGCAATTTTTACCATTGAATTCCGTTTTGTGATAACCAACTTGTTCAATTACCTGCCTAGCAATATTTGTAAAATCCACATTAGCACTAGGTTCAAATCTAGCAGCAATAAAAACAATTCCTGTAGACACAGCACATTCTGTAATAATTCTCGCGTAGGGATCTTGTTGTAAAAACCTATCTACAATAGCATCACTAATCTGATCACAAAGCTTATCAGGATGCCCTTCCGTAACAGATTCCGACGTAAACATAAAATCCTTTTTCATAGAAAAATCCTCTCTTTTCTCTGCGTTCTCTGCGCCTCTGCGGTTCGTTACCATCATGATTTTAATTGATTTTTTTACTCCCTTCATTAACCAAAAGTGGCAACAAAGCACCACCAGCAATAACAGCAGCATCTCCTATATTCAATTGTGCAATCTTCAACAAACCCCGTAATTGTGGCACAGTTAAAGCTAAAATTTGAATACCAAAAGAACCAACAACAGCAGTATTTAAATAAGGATTAGATGGTAATTTTTCTTTACTAAAAATACTGTGTTTTTCAGAACGACTGCTAATAGTATGTAGTAATTGCCCTGATGTTAAAGTCATAAAAGCTAAGGTACTAGATTTAGGACTAATTCCATATTTAAAAATACCGTAACCATAAGCAGCTAAGGTACTAATAGATATGGCAGCAGATTCAAACACAATTCTGCCGAAATCGGTATTTTTAATAATTTGTTCATTAGGGTTACGAGGAGGTTGATTTAATACGTCTGGTTCTGGTGCTTCCATAGCTAAAGAAAGTCCAGGGAAAATATCAGTTACTAAGTTCAACCATAGCAGTTGAATTGCGTTTAAAGGTTCACCAATACCCACTGCGGTAGCGGTTGTCATCACCATAATTTCACTGAGATTTGTAGCTAGGAGAAAATGCACAGATTTTCTGATATTGTTGTAAATTGTTCTGCCTCTACTAACCGCAATCATCATTGTTTCTAATCTGTCATCTTCCAGCACGATATCAGCAACTTCACGGGCAACATCTGTACCTTCTTTACCCATTGCTACACCGACTTGGGCAGCTTTTAATGCTGGTGCGTCATTAATACCATCACCGGTCATAGAGACAACTTTACCCGATGTCTGCAATGCTTGGACAATTTGTAGCTTATTACTAGGACTAATGCGGGCAAAAACGTCAACTTTGTCGCTGAGTGCTGCTAATGCTTCGGGTGTGAGATTATTGAGGTTATTAGAGTCGAGAATTTCTAATTGAGGATGTCGATTTAATTCTAACTCTTTTGCGATCGCATAAGCTGTAGGAGTTTGATCACCAGTAATCATTACCGTATCAATTCCCGCTTGATGAAAGTCTGCAATTAATTCTTTTGCACCTTTTCTAATTGGATCAGCCATCCCCACCAAACCCAACCAAATTAAATCTGATTCATGATTATTGTTATTTTCTACTTCCTCAATATAACCATAAGCTACACCCAAAACTCTTAACGCTTTTCCTGCCAAACGATCATTTTCTATTTCCATCTTTTGCCTATCTTCTGCTGTCAAAGGTACAACTTCACCGTTGTTGATCCACCGATGACAAATTTGTAAAACTTCCGCAGGATTTCCTTTAACTGCAACCATTTGATGACAATTATGAGTTGAATGAATTGTACTCATGAGGTTGCGATTTTCTGACCGCAAATTAGTTTGCAATAAAGGATATTTTTCTTTCAATGCCATCACATCTACACCCGCACTAATCGCTGTGTAAATCAAAGAATTTTCTGTGGCCGAACCTGTAACTTGATATTCACCATCATGGTTTTGACTAACTTCACTTTCATTACAAAGCACTGCCACGTGAATTAATTTTAATAATTCATTATAGGTATAGGGATTAATAGATTTTTCCTCTACAATAAATTCACCATCAGTTACTTGAATGTGTTTACTGTCGGTGACAATTTCCACTACAGACATTTTATTTTCTGTGAGTGTCCCGGTTTTATCTAAGCAAATTGTTTGCACAGAACCCAAGGCTTCAACTGCATTTAAACTGCGGACAAGAACGTGATTTTTTCGCATATCACGAATGCCTAAAGCTAGGGTTGTGGTGGCAATTGTTGGTAAACCTTCGGGTACTGCTGCGACTGCTAAAGAGATAGAAGATTGCAAAATTGCTAATAAATTATATCCTCGTAATATTCCCAAACCAAAGACTAAACCACATAATCCCATGCTAATTAAAACCAGTTGGCTACCCACTTGATCTAATTGTTTAGCAAGGGGAGTTTGGGTTGTTGTTGCTTCACTTACTAATTGCTGAATCTTGCCCATTTCGGTAAATTTGCCTGTAGCAACTACCGCAGCTATTCCCTGTCCATTAATTACTAATGTACCTTTATAAATCATATTGATGCGATCAGCTAAAGGCACATCTTCAGCATTTAAAGAAGTAGTAATTTTAGTAACGGGAACACTTTCCCCAGTTAAAGCAGATTCATCAATACTTAAATTTTCAGCTTCAACAATTCTCGCATCTGCGGCAATATAGCTACCAGGTTTAAGGACTAAAATATCTCCTAATACTACATTTTCTGTAGGTATTTCTTGTAAGTTACTATCTCTAATTACCCAGGTTGATTTTTCTGAGCGATTTTTTAGGGAATTAATAATGCGTTCTGACTGACTTTCTGTAAGATAACCAATGGCAGCATTTAAACCAACTACACCCAAAATTACTACAGCGTCAATAATTCCCCCAGTGAAAATAGAAATTCCCGCAGCAACACCTAATAAAGCAACTGGTAATGATTTAAACTGCTCAACTAACATACTGATTTCTGAGCGTTTTACTGTTGCTGATAATAGATTTTTACCATATTTATTGAGGTGTTTATTGGCAGTTTCACTAGATAATCCTGAAATGTTAGAAGTATTTAATGATTGCAGAACATTATCCGCTGTCCTTAAATGCCAGTTTTCGGTTTTTTGTTCTTGTTTGGGTACAGTAAATTTATCTTTTTTGGGAATTTTAGCTAATACTTTCACATCATAAAATCCAGCCTTATCTTTATAATCTGATAAAGCTTGATCAATGAGATATGCAATTTTTTTATAGCTAACATCCGGTTGAAAAGTTACCAGAATATTACTGGTTAACACATTAGCAGCAACAGAAAATATTTCTGGGTAACTGGCAAGCGATCGCTCCAAATATATCTTTAATGACTGCGAACGATAAAGTTCATCAATTTTATATCTAGCTCTCCCTTTGACACTGTTGTGTATTATTTGAATCACTACTTTGTTGCTCCTGAAATTCCATTGAAACAGTATTAATTGATAAATTCGTTAATTGAGTTTCATCCTCAAAATTCAATCTGGTAAAAATATCAAAAGCATACCAAGCCAATATATACCAAGGTATTTCTTCTAATTCAAATCCTTTTCTTAACAATTGTCGCAGCGAAAGTAAACCTATTGCTAAAGGTAATATTACTCGTAAATCAGCAACACCATTTGTCATTCTCCCCACATCTGCATTAAGATCAGATACTACATTTATAAAATCTTTTGCTGCTTCTGTTTTACCATTGGTGAACCGGTTTGAATAAGTTCTAGATTTCCAACTTTCTGGTTTTTCCTTTCTAGCATCTGCGGTTGCTTTTTCCACAGTTTCGCCCATTTCTGCAACTGCATCCTTGACCCTTTCTGATAAAAGAATACTATCTTTAATAGTATTTTGGACTACAGGTTGTTTCATAGCTGACGCAATAGGTAAAATCACAGGTGAGAAGACTATTGCTGTCAACCCTTCAAAAATAGTGTCTAATGTAGATGCCATTTTTTAACCTCCATTGTGAGTAAGTTATCTAAGTCAATCAATATAAAAGTGTAATTAAAATTATAACTATTTCCATCATCCTAAAGTCAGAGAAGTATTGGTAAGCAAATAGCAAAATTAAAGCTTATTTTCCTCTAAAATTATTACTTTAGTAATACACTAGATGGCTTGGTGACTCACATAAGAATTACACCTCTAGACTCATGTAATAGAAACATAAAAACCTTAATACTAAAAAGGATATTCAATAACTATGACTTACATAAAAATAGTTCCATGACAAATTCAGAAAACCCAAATCAACAAATTCAAACATTGCGTACACTGATTCAAGATGTTGACTCTGCAATGTTAACCACAGTCGATGATGATGGTAGTTTGCATAGTCGTCCTATGTCTATTTTTAGCGACATTGACACAGATGGTAGACTTTGGTTTTTTACCTTTGCGAATTCCCATAAAGTATTAGAAATTGAACGTCGTCAACAAGTAAATGTGAGTTTTTCTTCACCTGATCAACAGCGATATGTTTCCATATCCGGTACAGCAGAACTCGTCAGAGATAGAAATAAATTACAAGAAAAATGGCAACAAAAATTACAAACTTGGTTTCATCATGGAGTAGATGATCCGAATATTGCTTTGTTGAAGGTGAATATAAACAAAGCAGATTATTGGGAAAGTCCATCAAGTTTTACACCACAAACAATTAGTTTATTAGAACTTTCACACCGTTAAACTTTAATTTTTCCTAGCCCCTTTTTACCCCTTTTTAAGGGGTATCTCCATGCAAATTAAAATTGATCAGCTTCTAACTTCTCTTTGACTTTGGGAATGAGTTTTTTCAATATATCCCATTAAGCTTTCCGCCATTTCTACAGACGCAATAATTAATTGCTGTTCCATATTTCCAGAACCTCCCTCATCACTAACTTGGGGGTAAATATGAGGATTAGATAGCATCGCAGCCAATAATTGAGATGCAGTCTTTTTCAATTCATCAACTTGTGTATTCATTTATCTATTCCTGCCAATCTAAAGGCGGTTCAATCATAGTTTCTGATGATTTACCAGCACGAACACCGGGTTTATCAACGATTTTTACAGAGCTTGCTTGGGGTCCTTCTTCACCTTCTTCTTGAGAAAAATGCACACCCGTACCAATTTCTAAACGGTCAAAATCATTATGTAAAACGCTATTGTGATGGAAATATATTTCCCTACCATCTAAAGTTTTTAGGAAACCATAGCCATCTTCTCGAAATATTTTAGTGACAAAACCTGTACTTTCTTGTACTTCTTCATATCGGTGAGCTACTTCACTTGCACGTTGCATTTGCGTAAGTTTAGCTAACTGCTGACGCATAGCATCAAAGGTGTCTCTAATGACTGCATCTAGCGGTTGATATTGAATACCCTCACCAGGATTTTTTTCCGCTGCTAGTTCATGTCCTGGGGGAACAGTCAGATCAATTCTCACCCGGTAAGGAGAACCACTGCTGGGACGGTCATGAATTTTTTCAATAGCGATATGACAGCTATTGATGTAGTTACAAATATTTTCCAGCTTGGCGATTTTTTCGTGAACTAAAGTATCAATTGCATCTGATTTTTCTAGATTACGATAGGTGATTTCTGGTTGTATTTTCATGCTTTTATAGTCCAAATAGCCAATCTAAATATTTACTTGTTACAAATGCCTTGGTTCTATATTCCATCTAAGTTTATCTTACATTCATTAAACAATTTTAAACAAAAAAATAATGATTTTCCTCTCACTCAGGGTAAGAGATTTTTACTTTAAGTATCTACCTTGAGGATGAGTTGACCAGGCAATTATTAAGTATTATATTTAAAATGAACTTTGTTGTTATAGAAAACTTAAATTGAATGCAGATTTAATCAGTAGCATAATATGGCTAAGTGGCTGCCTTATCCTAGTTTTATTTGTACTTGCTTTATTCGTCCTTTATTTAAGGATTTCTTGGTATAAGAAAATCAAGTACAGAATGACAGATGTTCCTAACTTTGAGGAACCTCATTTTTTTCCAGCAATGATGAGCGTGTCAAATTCACTCATTACTTCTGGTGATCCAGCAAAATTTTGGTTTGATATTGATGCTATTTATACAGCTAGACTAGAGGCAATTAAATGCGCCCAAAAAACAATTCATTTTGAAACATTTTACATGACTCCTGGGCAGCGGGCTGATGAATTTGCTAGGGCGTTAATTGAGCGATCGCAAACAGGTGTAGAAGTCCTCTTTATTGCCGATAGCGTGGGGGTAAACTCAATTTCTACCAACTATTGGCAACGGTTAAAAGCTGGAGGTGTAGCAGTCCGATTTTTTCATCAATTTAATTGGCAAACTCCCCTCACTTATAACATCCGCACCCACCGCAAATTATTATTAATTGATGGTGAAATTGCTTTTGTTGGCGGTATGGGTGTTTCTGATCATTGGGATGGTATTATGCCTAAAAATATCACCCCCCCTTGGCTAGATTTAGAGGTTTGCTTTAGTGGGCAAATTGTTGTTACTCTAGAAGGAATTTTTATGCAACATTGGTTGTACGAAGGTGGTGTGGCCAGTCTGAGAGCAGAACTGTTTAAAACTCAAGTTGTTGGTGGTTTAACTATGTTAGTAACACCTAGTAGTTCACCATCTCCTTTTTCTTCTGTCTGCGCTCTTTTTTCTACAGCTTTCCTAGCAGCGAAAAACCGCATTTACATTGCTACCCCTTACTTTTTACCTGATAGCAACTCTCGGAGAGCTTTATTAGCAGCAAAACAAAGAGGTGTTGAGATTCGTATTCTGACAATGGGTGCAAAGAATGATAAAACTTTAGTTTACTATGCAGTCCGTCAAGGTTACGGTGAATTATTAACAGCAGGAATTAAAATATATGAATATCAGCCCAGCATGATGCACGCCAAAGTTTTGCTCATTGATGATAATTTTGTTAGTACAGGTAGTGCTAACTTAGATCCCCGCAGTATGTTCCATAATGATGAATTGAATATTTCTTTATCTGAGTCTAAATTAGCTCAATTTGTACAACAATTCTTTGTTTATGGTTTCTCTCACAGTCATCAGATAAATATGTCAGAATGGAGAAAGCGCAGTATTTGGCAAAAGTTTTTAGGTAGATTAACTTTGTCTTTTCGTTGGCAATTATAAAAAGTAATAATTCAGTATTTAAGAGACTTTCCACCCTATTCCCTATTCCCTATTCCCTATTCCCTATTCCCTGTTCCCTGTTCCCTGTTCCCTGTTCCCTGATATATGATCAAAATACTTTCAGAACCATTAAGCATTGAATATTTAACTGTAGAAATTTTTGGCTTACCTCAACATTTACAAAACACTAAAATAGTTCAACTTTCTGATTTTCATTATGATGGGTTATTACTAACAGAAGATTTACTTGCCGAAGCAATTGCTGTCACCAATCAACTAGAACCTGATTTAATAGTATTAACAGGTGATTTTGTTACTCATAATCCCCGACCCATCTATCAATTAGCAAAGCGGTTAAGGCATTTAGAAAGTCGCGCTGGTGTTTATGCTATCTTGGGTAATCATGACCTTTATTATACTCATTCAAAAACCGAAATTACCTCGGCATTAACTGCTGTAGGAATTGAGGTACTTTGGAATCAAATTTCCTATCCTTTAGGTTCAGATTTAGCATTAGTAGGACTCGCTGATTTTTGGTCTCCAGAATTTCATCCCGCACCTGTGATGAATTCTTTAGATATCAATATTCCTCGCCTTGTTTTATCTCATAATCCTGATAGTGCAGTAGTTTTGAAAAACTGGCGCGTAGATTTACAATTATCAGGACATACTCATGGGGGTCAAATTGTTATTCCCGGTGTTGGATCTGTCCCAAATTGGATTTCTTCTTCCCGTCACAAAATTCCTGAATTCTTTTGGCCTTGGATACCTTTTATGAAGGGGAAATGGCCGAAAGTAGTGGAAAATTGGCAATGGAGTCAAGGACTACATCAAGTAGGTACAAATCAATTGTATGTAAATCGTGGTTTGGGAACTTTCCCCCCCGGACGTTGGTATTGTCCACCCGAAGTCACAGCGATTTCTCTAGTATAAAAACATTAGACATCTCTACTGAATTTTGCCAATATTCTCACCGAAAAATCCTCTCTTGTGGTAAAATTCTAATTCCTATGATTTGGGAAACTTCGGTTAAATTCCGAGACTGTGCCGCAGCTGTAAAGCAATTTGAGATTTTAGATTGCTGATTTTAGATAGTTGATGCTGAAAAACCATCTAGTACAAAAGATACGGGTAATCAGAAAATCCAAAATCTAAAGTCTAAAATCCAAAATTGAACAAGTCAGAATGCCAACTCTAGGAAATACATCTCAGTTCTGTCTCCGCGTCGCACGGGGAAGGAGTTATAGTTTTGTTAAGTGCATTTACTGCTTGTCCAGGCTTATTTTACACCACACCAGCCCAAGATGGGATATTATCTCGTCTGCGAATACCCGGTGGTATTTTGAATAGTGAACAGTTTCGCACTATTGCTCACATAGCTGCTAATTATGGTGGGGGCTACGTCGATGTGACAAATCGCGGTAACTTGCAAATAAGAGAAATAAAAAAAGAAATAAATCTTGAAGTTCTCGAACAGTTACAAAAATTGGGTTTAGGTTCTATTAATCCCGCTGTAGATCATATTCGCAATATTATGACTAGTCCCACTGCGGGTATAGATACTCAAGAATTAATAGATACTCGTCCGCTAGTGCAAGCTTGGGACGAATATATAACAACCAACTCCCATTTAGGAGGACTTTCGGCAAAATTTAGCGTTTGCTTTGATGGTGGTGGTAAACTTTCTCTGAAAAACTGCCCCAACGATATCACTTTTGTTGCTGTTCAGGTAGATGGGGGGGGTAGGAAAGAACCGAAGTTCCTTCCTACGGGGAAATGGGGACATAATTCAGTATACCTCATTTTGCATCTTTGTGGTGGCGAACAAGAAAAATTATCTAAAAGTACAGGAATGTTGTTAACACCAGCGGAATGTATCCCGGTTTTAGCCGCTTTAGCAGAAGTCTATTTACAACATACAGACTCTAGCAGTCGTCGGAAACCACGTTTGCGGGAAGTTATTTATAATTTAGGCTGGGAAAATTATCTACAACAAGTTAAAGAAAACTTAACCACTGCCAAACTCCAGGTAGGTACAAAGCTAGAACATCAAAATATCAACCATAGGAGCAAAGACGCAAATTTGCATATTGATAAAAATAAAAATTTATATCATCTTGGTATTCATCGCCAAAAACAATTAGGTTTATTTTATATCGGTATTGTTTTACCTTTGGGGCGTTTGCAAAGTTGGCAAATGCGCGGTTTAGCTAATTTAGCCGCAAAATATGGTAGTGCTAATCTCAGACTCACACCTTGGCAGAATATACTGATCACTGATATTCCCCAGAAACACATTTCAGAAGTTGAAACAGAAATTACCCATTTAGGACTGAGCTATTCAGAACTAAACATCAAAAGCGCATTAGTATCCTGTTCTGGAAACCAGGGTTGTGCTGCTGCTGCAACTGACACCAAAAGTCATGCTTTAACATTAGGAGAATATTTAGAAACTCAAATTACCTTGGATTCTCCCATTAATATACATTTTAGTGGTTGTGTTAAATCTTGCGCTCAACATCATCAAAGTGATATTACATTGCTTGGTGTGAATATTGAGGCAGAAAATGAAACTTGGGAAGGATATCAAATGTATCTTGCTGACGATACCTTACAACAATTTGGTCGTCAAATTTATGAAAATGTGACCTTTGCTGAATTACCTCAACTCATGGAACGAATGTTAAAAGTGTATCAAATTAAACGGGTTAGTTCTCAAGAATCATTTAGAGAATTTGCCAATCGTTATGATATATCTGAACTCAAACAATTGTTCACTGTTCAATCAATTTAATTCTCAAATCCAAAATCTCAGAACTTATGTTTAATTATATACGTGATGCCAACGAAATATACAGAAAATCCTTCGCCATTATTCGCTCAGAAGCTAACTTAGATATTCTGCCCGAAGATGTATCACAAGTTGCCGTCCGTCTAATTCATGCCTGTGGAATGCCGGATATTGCCACAGATTTGGCATATTCACGCAATGCGGTAATCTCAGGGAGAAAAGCTTTAGCAGCTGGCGCACCCATTTTGTGTGATTGTCGTATGGTTGCCGAAGGTGTCACCCGCAAAAGATTACCTGCCAATAACGCCGTGATCTGCACCTTGAATGATCCAGAAGTCCCAGCAATAGCGAAACGGCTGACAAATACCCGTTCAGCAGCCGCTTTAGAACTATGGCGTTTTCATCTCGATGGGGCAGTTGTCGCTATTGGTAATGCACCCACAGCCTTGTTTAGATTATTAGAAATGCTAGATGAGGGAGTACCACGTCCAGCACTAATTTTAGGCTTTCCCGTGGGTTTTGTCGGTGCAGCAGAATCAAAAGCCGCTTTAGCAGCAGATAGCCGTGGTGTACCATTTTTAACTTTACATGGACGACGAGGCGGTAGTGCGATCGCTTCTGCTGCTGTTAACGCCTTAGCAACCGAGGAAGAAATATAAATATGAACTCAAAAGGTCGTCTGTATGGAGTCGGTGTCGGTCCTGGAGATCCAGAACTATTGACATTAAAAGCATTACGCTTATTACGTTCGGCCTCTGTTATTGCCTATCAGTCAGCAGTAGACCGGGAAAGTATCGCCAGAAAAATTGTGTCGCCATATTTACCCGGTCATCAAATTGAGGTTTTATATCATCTTCCCCGCGCCTTAGAACCAGAAAAAGCTCAAGCTATCTATGACAAAGAAGTTGAACCCATCGCCGAACATTTAGCCGCAGGTCGGGATGTGGTCGTATTGTGTGAAGGAGATCCGTTCTTTTACGGGTCTTTTATGTATATCTTCACTCGTTTATCTGACCAATATCAAACAGAAGTAGTGCCTGGTATTTCTTCTTTGATGGCCTGTCCAGTATCCTTGGGTGTACCCTTCACCTACTACAATGATATTCTCACCGTTCTACCCGCCACACTGCCCACAGAAATGCTCACTTCTCAACTTTTAGCCACAGATGCAGCCGCAATTATGAAACTCGGCCGCCATTTTACTAAAGTCCGTGATGTCTTGCATCAATTGGGACTAACTTCACGGGCAAAATATATTGAACGAGCAACAACTACCCAACAACGCATCATACCCTTAGATGAAGTAGATCCAGAACAAGTACCCTATTTCTCTATGATCGTCATACCTACTAAGCAAAGGCTTTAAGGAGTCAGGAGTCAGGAGTCAGGATATATATTACTTCTTCCCAGTCCCCAGTAAAGAGTCCCCAGTCACAGCGCAATAGTAAGTTAAGACTATTGACTACGACCGAAAAACCTGATATAGTTAGTCTTGACGAGGAAGAACTATCTGGCAATAATTAAATAAAAATAATTTAAATATTAAATGAAAACAAGGGTTGCACCAGCCGTTGTCATACTGGGACAAAATAGTATCGCAGTAGCCAGGCAAATTATCAGAATTTTACCAGGGGCGAAGTTATACGGTTTAGCAAGTCGCACCTGTGATGTTGATGCGAGTTATACGAATTTTGGCGATACACTGCGGGAGTTTTTTGCTGCGGGAACACCTATAATTGGCATTTGTGCGGCTGGGATTCTCATTAGAACTTTAGCACCACTGATTACAGATAAAAGTCAAGAACCACCAGTATTGGCTGTAGCCGAAGATGGGAGTGCAGTTGTCCCGCTTTTAGGTGGACTAAGTGGGGTAAATGAATTAGCACGGCAAATAGCAGAAGCTTTAAATGTCCAAGCTGCAATTACAACTACAGGAGATTTGCGTTTTCGCACAACGTTGTTATCTCCTCCTCCTGGATATTATTTAGCTAACCCAGAAGATGGGAAAAAATTTATAGCAGACTTATTAGCAGGAGCAAAAGTTAAATTAGTAGGAACAGCACCTTGGTTAAGTGAAAGTAACTTACCCATTGATGATGATGGTGAGTTAACCATTCAAGTGACAGAAAAAGAGGTGATTTCTCAACCTAACTGTTTAGTTTATCATCCCAAAAAAGTTGCGATCGCCATCACTACCCCCAATTCAGAAACACTTAGCCACATTTACGAACTACTAGAAGACGCACAGGTTTCACCCAAAACAGTCGCAGTCATCCTTGCACCTCTCTACCTAGCTACTAACTCCATACTCCAAAATATTGCCAATATTTTTAAAGTACCAAATCGGTTTTTCAAAGCCAGTCAACTAACAGAATTTACCATACAAGGATACAGTTTCCACGAAGCAGTTGTTTTTGCAGGTACAGAACCAAATAACAAATCTTTGTGTTCTGCATTTTCCCACATTACTTTGAGCATTTCTCCCCAAATTATCGACCCTGAAACCATCGGACAACCACAGGGAAAATTAGCCATCATTGGTACAGGACCTGGTGCATCAAAATGGATGTCACCCGAAGTTAAAGAAATTCTCAATCATGCTACAGATTTAGTAGGTTATAAAACTTATATCAATTTAATTGGTGCTTTAGCTGAAGGTAAAAAAATTCATGAATCTGATAACAGAGAAGAAGAAACACGGGCAAAAATGGCCTTAGACTTAGCCGCAGAGGGTAAATATGTAGCGGTAGTTTCTTCAGGAGACCCCGGTATTTATGCAATGGCCACCGCAGTTTTTGAAGTCATAGATAAATATAATCAACCAGAATGGCAAACTATTGATATTCAAGTAGCCCCTGGTATTTCTGCTATGCAAGCCACCGCAGCAGCTATTGGCGCACCTTTAGGACATGACTTTTGTGTAATTTCGCTTTCTGACATTTTGAAACCTTGGGAAATTATCGCCCAACGCATCACAAACGCAGCCCAAGGTGATTTTGTTATAGCATTTTATAACCCTGTTTCTAAAGAACGCACTTGGCAATTAGCAGAAGCTAAAAATATCTTGCTACAGCATAGAAAACCAGATACACCAGTAATATTAGGGTGGAATATTGGCAGACCAGGACAAACTGTAAAAGTCATCACCCTCGAACAATTAGAACCAATAGAAGCCGATATGCGAACTTTAATTATTATCGGTTCTTCTCAAACGCGGAAAATTGAAACCAGTGAAAAAAATATACGGGTTTATACACCACGCCGTTATAATTCGTAATTAGTAATTTAACAACTCCTGAGTTCCTGAGAGGATATTTGTAAAGTCTTAAAGTCTACCGAAAAACCTCTCTCCTTGTAGAATAAAAGCTTTGAAACATTAGGTTCTGAGGATTTTGGTGTTTCATACAATACTTTTAAAACATCCCCAGTATTCCACAAATAAAGCCCCAAGAATAACAACTTATTCTCAGGGCTGTCATACCTGACCACATTTACATTTTTAATTGAAAAATACCAGAAGTTTTGAGAAATCAAAGACATAAATATCGGAATTATGTCTAAAAATGAATGACTGAATTTAGGAATTTGTGTTATGATGTTATGGCTTTTTTTTATGTAATACATCCAGATATTTATGAGACTATTTCTGCATTTATATTTTTTCTAAAATTGGCAATATTCAAAACATAGAAGATGCTTAACCCCATCTGCGCTGACAAAAGTCAGAATCATCATCATTTTTTGGATTCAGACTTGATAATTTATATAAAAAGGCGTTATTTTGTAATACTATTTTGACAAAGATTCTGTAAATAAATTCCATCTCAGAAACTCTAATGACTCATAAAGTCTCAAACAAAAAGATATAATTAAAGTAGTTATGTCCAGTCAAATGCTCACAAATACTTGATTTTTTAGTTTTTATCATCAACAATAAAAGCATCATGTTTCATACATGATTGTAGCCAATAAAAGTGACAGAAGCCCTAATATATGTCCGCCCTTGCGGACATTTTATTTACTTATTTATTTACTTATAGGAATCATATTTGATTATTGAAAAACACTCCGTACACTTTCCCTGTTCCCTGTTCCCTGTTCCCTCTCTACACAGATAATTTCACAAATCAAATACCAATCCTATATAAATCACCATCTATAGTCGTGGACAGGGTGCTTAGGACATCAATTGATCATAAAACTCCCACTACAAGAGGGTTTTACTCCTGACTCCTGACTCCTGCTATAGATTGATTTTTTGTTTGATTAAAAAAATAATTTCTCAGTCTCTTGCTCAGGGTGAGATTGCCATAATAAAAAGACATAAATACTATAATTATGTCCAAAAAAATTTAATGCCTGTCCTAGAAGTCGGGTATCTGGATATTGTATTTTTTAAGTTGCGCCACTTACTATGACAGATGCTGAGATTAGCTATCACATAAATCAACTATTATTATTCCTGATAGCTCTGCTCTTGAATTGAAAGATTTAATCGTGTATTCTGAAAATTCAAGAACATTTATCAAGAAAAATGACGAACAAATTTATACTAACCTTATTTTCCTCTCCTGTGTTGATTAGCTCTTTTTTGACGATGGGAGTAATGCTAAATCAAGCCCAAGCAGCCGAACCAGTAGCCAAAAACACAGCCCAAAATAAAGATAATTTGTCTTGTATTCGCAATAAACATAAAGTGGGTTTAGTCTGTGCCAGAGCTTCCGTATTGGCTCAAATTCCAGAGTATCAAGCCCAACCAGAAGATTTTGCTACTCCTGATGATATTCAAATGCTAGAGTTCAATATTGAAGAAAGTAATATGGCAGTAGATTTATTTGGCTGTGACTGCCCAGCTTGTATAAATTCTTTACGAGCCATGCGTGGTGTAACACCTTTGGTTTATTAAGAACCAAAGACTGGGGACTGGGGAACAGTGAAGAATGATAGGACTTACGCACAAAAGTTATCTGTGGAGACAGGATGTAGGGGTGTAGGGGTGTAAGGGTTTTTGCGTAAGTCCTAAATGATGGACAATGATAACTGAATTGAAGCCTATCCGCGAATACCATTCACATACGCAGATGTCAAATCGTGCTGTGGTTCAGTAAAAATCTGTTCGACTGTACCATACTCGATTAATCTTCCCACTTCTGCTTGTACCCAAAATAGGGCAGCGTGATCGCCAATGCGTCTGGCTTGAGCGAGGTTATGGGTGACAATTACCACTGTGTAACGTCCGCGCAGACTAGCAATTAAATCTTCAACTACGCCGCTAGAAATTGGATCAAGGGCGCTACAAGGTTCATCAAATAATAAAACTTCTGGTTGCAAAACCAAAGCACGGGCAATACATAAACGTTGCTTTTGTCCACCAGATAAAGATAAAGCTGAAGTATGCAGTCGATCTTTAACTTCGTTCCACAGTCCAACATCTTGGAGTGTGCTTTCAATTAGCCAGTCTAGTTTCTCACGGTTTTTGATTCCGTGTTCTTGTAGGGGAAAGGCTAAATTCTTCCAAATTGAGAAGGGAAAAGGATTAGGTTTTTGAAAGATTTTACCCACACGCCGACGTAAGGCGATCGCATCTACACTGTTATGGAGAATTTCTAAATCATCTAACCGAATACTGCCCGAAATCTTGGTATGAGGAATTAAATCAGTTAAGCGATTGAGACAACTTAAAAAACTGCTTTTGCCACAGCCAGAAGGTCCCACCAATGCCGTAATTTTACCTGCCTGAATCGGCATGGTGATATCTTTAAAAGCTGCTTTTTTGCCATAATACAAACTCAGTCCCTCAGTGTACATTGAAGGCAGAGTTGAGGGAGAATTGTGTTTAAATTGAGATTGCTTCATGTAATTCTCCGCGCTAACCAAAATTGGGTTGTCCAAGTTGCCATACCATTCACCAGCAACAATAAAATCAACAGCACTAAAGCAGAAGCGTAGGCGTTAGCATCCCCACCGGCGACATTCATTGATAAATCGAAAATGTGCAGTGATAGCGATCGCCCGGAATCTAATAACGACTCTGGCATTCGATCTACATAACCACTGGTAAAAATCAATGCGGCTGTCTCGGCGATCGCCCTACCAATTCCCAGTACCAAACCCACAACTAACCCCGGTGTCGCTGCTGGTAAAAGCAGTTTCCATAATGTGGTGGTGCGTGATAATCCCAAAGCCGCAGCCCCTAACCGATACTCAGCTGGAACAGCTTGCAGTCCTGCTTCTGCGGAACGAATCAATATCGGCAACACCATACAAGCCAAGGTCAAACCACCTGATAAAATCGAAAAACCTAATCCCAACTTAATTGCAAAAAAGGCATTACCAAACAAGCCAAAAACAATGGATGGTACTCCTGCTAATACATCCAAACTGCGACGAACTAAACGCCCAAACACACTTTCAGTAGTGGTAAACTCGGCTAACAGTACGGCAGTTCCCACACCCAGGGGAAGAGAAACTGCTAGACAAACTCCCAATATCAGACAAGTAGAAATCAAGATTGGTGCAATTCCCCCCTCTCGTCCCGCATTTTGCGGTTCAGTGGTTAGAAATTCCCAGGAAATTTGCCCTGCACCATGCCAGACAATATCACCTAAAATCCAACAAAAAACGGCGGTGACAAATATAGCGATCGCCCACAGAATCAGAGTAGGTAATAAAATCTGATTTTGTAATTTTTTACCCATAAATGTCTCTCCTGCTGATCACTTCGGCAATAACCACCAAAGCAGCGATCGCTATCATCAACAACAAGCCATTTACAAATAATGCAGAACGGTGATTTCCTGTGGCATAAGCCATTTCTAAGGCAATATTGGCAGTGAGGGTGCGAACAGGGTCAAATATGCTTTTGGGTGTTTGCACGACATTGCCACAAACCATCAACACTGCCATTGTTTCGCCAATAGCGCGACCTGTTCCTAAAATCAAACCAGTAAATAAACCAGATTTAGCAGCAGGTAACACAACACTGCGAATGGTTGACCAGGGAGAAATTCCTAAAGCAGCCGCACCCTGTATATACTCTGTAGGAACTTCTGAAAAACTCGCTTCTGCTGTTAAGGCGATCGTCGGTAATATCATTAATGTCAAAATAGCAATTCCCGCTAACAGGCTAGTTCCTGGTGCTTGCAATTTGCCAATTAGTGGTACAAGCACGACCAAACCCCAAAAACCGTAAACTACAGAAGGAATACCTGCCAGTAACTCAATTAACTGCCGATAAAATCTAGTGATCAAAGGAGGTGCATAATACTGACAAAATATTGCCGAGCCAATACCTAAAGGTGCAGCAAACATTACAGAACCCAGCGTTACCAACAGACTTCCCCACAGCATCGGCATCAAATTATAGAATCCTTCTACCGGATGCCAAGATGGATCTTTTACAAAACGCCACCATCCTAACTGTTGTAATATCGGCAAGGCTTCCAGTAATAAGAATCCTGTAATTAAGATCACAATTACACCTGTGATCAGAGCTAATCCCCGTAATATCCACAAAAGAAAGATATCACTTTGATATGGGGACAAAATCTTGTTTTTTAACAATGTCATGAACTTGTGGCGACTGTGCAAACTCAATAAATGCTTGATCTAAGCCTTGGGGCTGGGTTTTAGTAACCAAATTTAGGGAACGGGAAAGGGGAAATGTCCCATTTTTGACATTCTCTGTAGTGGCGGCAATTCCATTTAGAGGTAATAATTTAATAGGAACGCCGTTGTTAATACTAAATTCAGCCGTACCAATTGATACGTAACCAATGGCATTGGGATTACCTGCTACTGTCTTAATTCCCTGCTGGTTATCTCCTATGACAACCGATGATTTAATATCGTTATTTTTGAGTTGAAAGTAGCTCAGAAACAGTTCTAAAGTAGAACGTCCTTCTGCTTTATTCACAACTGTAATCGGTGCATTTTTGCCGCTAACCTGTTGCCAATTGTTAATTTTACCAGTGTAAATATCCACAACTTGTTGATTTGACAAGGATTTTACTGGATTATCTTTGTGTAAAATTATGCCAATTCCATCTCTAGCAATTGAAAAAGCTTGTAGGTCTTTTTCTTCATCTTTGAGGCTACGAGAAATCATCCCAATATTAGCAACGCCTGTACGAGCATCAGCAATACCACGAGATGAACCTCCGGTTTGTACATCCACTCGCACATCAGGATGCTCTGATTCAAATTGCTTACCAATTTCTGCTACCAACGGTGCTACTGTACTAGAACCTGTTAAAATTAACTTTCCTTGCAGCTTGTCGGTTGCTTGAGTAGCTGTTTTTGCAGGTTGTGTGCAAGATTGTAGACCTAAACTAATGGTGGTAGCAACAGTTATAAATGCTAGTGTGTTAAGTTGTTTCATCGAATAATTGCGTTAAAACTTTTTATTCAAAAGAGAGCAGACAACAGCCTAAATCAATTGCTTTACCAGTGTTAATTTGTCGAATGCTAGGAACAAAATGGTAAAGTACCGCCTTACCATCTCGTTGTGCTTCTACAAAACCTGCTTCTCGCAATATTTTTAAATGGTGGGATAATAAACTCTGCTCCAGCTTTAAGAAAGAATTCAGTTCCCCTACGTGCTTTGGTCCTTCCATCAGTATTTTGAGAACAGATAGACGAGTTGTATCCGCTAACACTTTAAGTTGACAAGCGCAGAAATCTGAAGATGTTAAATTTTTAGGGTTCATCATCTACCATTGGTATAATTTGAATGGCTATTGATATGAAAAATTTTTCAATTCTAAATTATAGTTGTTTTCTGCTACAGAGTGGTAGAAGTTGTGGATGTTAGATCAGGACTTAAGCAAAAACACGAAAAATTAAGGGGTGATGAAAAGATGAACTTTCGTTTTTGTCCCGCTATCCATCCCCACCCTATAGAGGGATGGGGAATTTCGCGGATATTTGGTAAAACTCCTACACCCTGTCGAATCAATAATTTCCAGCCCATGTTATCCATGTATGGGATAAACATAAGTGCAGAACTTCCTGGGTTGTCTCTGGTTCAGAAATGATTGCATTAGTTAAATCTGCTTTATTGAGTTCTGACTCCTCGATATTGCTACCCATCAAATTTGTTTTTTGAAGATTAGCACCACTGAAGTCAGCACCACTGATATCTGCTTCACGGAGATTTGCACCCTCTAGGTTAGCCAACTTTAGATTTGCACCTCGCAAGTCTGCACGACTGAGGTTGGTTTCCTGAAAATTAGCTCTCGTTAAGTCAGCACCAATCAAATTTACTTGACTCAAGTTTGCACCTTGCAAATTTGCACCATTGAGATCAGCATTAGTCAAGTTTGCGCGACTGAAGTTGCAGTTACTCAAATTTGCTTCACTTAAATCAGCACCACTCAAGTCAGCTTCTGATAAATTAACTCCAGTTAATTCAGCTTTTGTTAGCTTGACTTGATGTAGAATTGCTCCTTGAAAATTCCGCTGTCCTGATTTATATTCATTCAGGAAGCTGATACTATCCATAGTTCACCTCTCTATGTCTATAGGTGAGTTCAACTCCTCAAACCACACAAAAGACAATCGGGTTATTCTATTGTGCTAAAGATTTTTGGATTTTAAATCTCTCCTTTAGAGAAAGATACTTAACTTAATGTTAATCCCATGCGTTATGATTAAAATCTATTGAGACAGAGAAAAAACAAGTATTAATATGACGGCTGATTTGATATCTACCATTACGCCTGATTTTTTCAGCATTTTAACCCAAAGCGCGATCGCCTATCGACAGGGAAATAAACTTCCTCCGGCTGAGTTAGTAGTCAATGCGTTGTTACAAGCAGAAAAAAATGCCAAACAGCAACGTCTCAATTATCCTTTTGGTTCTCTCTTCGGTAAATGGCGGCTTTGTTTTGCTACTGGTACTAAGAAAGTCAGAAAGCGTGGGGGAATTATTTTAGGTAAGGGTTTCTATCTACCAAAATTTGCATCCGCTTATATTTCTTTTAGTCCCAGTTTAGAACAAAGTTTAGAACAATCTGCGGTTAAAGGGGAAATTGCTAATCAAGTACAACTAGGATCTATGTTGTTAAAACTCACAGGTCCAGCGCAATATTTGGGTAAGAAAAATCTCTTGGCTTTTGATTTTACTCAGATGCAAATTAGTTTATTTAATCGTGTTGTCTACAACCAGCAGATTCGTTCTGGTAAAGTTCAATCTGAGGATTTTTATAGTCAAACTATAGCTAAATTACCCTTTTTTGCTTTCTTTTTAATCACTGATGATTTTATTGCTGCTCGTGGCCGTGGAGGAGGTTTAGCTATTTGGATTCGAGAAAACAATTAAAAACCCAAAATCTAAAATCCAAAATTATCTGAAAGAGATTTTTCTATTACTTCACTCACAAATTGATTACCTTTAAGATTAAGATGAATGTTATCTTGATAGATACTTTGTGGATTTTCTATTGAGTTAAATTCCGGTAAAAAATCAATGTATTTAATTTGCTGTTCTTTGGTAAAATCATCTAAACGTTTACGCGCGACAATTTCATAATCACGGGGTCCAGGCTGACCAATTTCTCTCAATAATGGAGTCATGGCTAGTAGAAATCTACTGTTATTTTCTTGAGCGAAACTGTGAATTTTACCAATGGTTTCTAAATTAATTCCCACGCGATCGCCTGGTTCTTTTTGCAATGCTTCTAATTCAGGTATGGGTTTTTGTTTAATTAAATAACGCTGTAAAACTTCTATAATTGCTAAAGGCTGTTTACGATCTGGATAATTGCGATCGCGTCCCACAGGTAAGGAAGTAGGAGTAGTGGCAAATAAATCATCAGTGTTAATTAATAACACTATAACTTGAGCTTGAAAATTGCCGAAACGCCGCAAATAAGCTAATTCGTTTCTCGGTCCCCAGGAATTAGCAGAAGCATTTAAAACTTCTACCTGTTGGTAATTACTCTGAGATTTTTGAGATTTTAAGGAAGTTTCAATTAAACTAGAAATGGTATTTTGTTGATCTGTCCACCAACCGCCATTAGCAATAGAATCACCTAAAAGCAAAATTCGCAGTGTCGAGCTTTGAGGTAGCTTTTGTATTGGCGCACTTCGCATAGAATACTGATTAATTTCAATGCGGTTGCCCATTCTGCGGGTGCGTTGATTAGGTGCTAATAAATAACCAATTTGTTCATCACCAATATAAATGAGGGGATTACCAAAACCAAACAGCGATCGCAAACCCAACTCTATGATCGCAAATAACCCCACAACTACCGCCAAAATCACCATCAACACTACTTTCACCTGCAATACCTTTCATTGAATAGTATTTACTTATCTATAAATTCCCCAGTCCCCAGTCCCCAGTCCCCAGTCACCCATAACCTGTAAATAATAATGTGAATTTAACATCATTAGGTGAACAGAAGAACTACAATCAAAACGGACAGAATGGCAATGTAACAAAGGAGGCTTACAAAGGTATGTCCGACTTAAATCGCGGAATTATGAAATTTGAAGGTGCAGATTCACCAAAAGTAGTCACAATCTCTACTGTGTTAGTTTTGGGATCAATAGCAGCACTCATCCTGTGGGCGTTGCAGTCTGCCTATGCGTTAAACTAGGATCATTGATAAGCTTAAAGGACACTGGCAACAAAGGTTTACCTAGCTGCTCAGTGTCCGTAAAGACATCAAATAGATAGCAAAAAAAATAATTAGAAATAATTCAAATTTAGATTTGCTATTTGCAACTTTAGATGCAATATAAATCTAAAATACAAAAACAACAATAAATGTTTCAGCTTTGGGGTTTATTAGTTATTTTAATTACTTGCCCACTCTTAGGGGCAATGCCGCTAATCGCTTGGATTACTTACGCTATCAAGCGTCAGCGATTAGCAAAAATTGGTACAGGAAATATTACCGTCTCCGCTGCTTTCTATCACGGTGGTAAACTCGTAGGTATTCTGGCAGTGCTGTCGGAAGCATTCAAAGGAATTGCAGCGGTATTAATTGCCCGTATTTTCTTTCCTGAAGGTTCATTTTGGGAATTGATAGCTTTGATCGCCTTAGTTATCGGTAGATATACTGTAGGTAGAGGTGCAGGAACGACAAACGTAGTTTGGGGATTTTTGATGCACGATCCCCTAATTGCCGGATTTGTCAGTTTAGTAGCAGCCATTGGTTTTATCATTCTGCGCTCTAAACAAGCGATCAAATATGGGGTTTTGATTTTATTTCCCGTATTTGTAGCAGTCCTGCATTTTAATGATTTTGCCAAAATTGTCGCTGCCTTTGCATTAGCGGGGTTAATTGGTTGGATTTATCAACAAATCCCCGATGACATGGATCTGCCAGTCGCAGAAGCAGACACAGAATCACAACCCATGATGCAATATTTAAGCGGTGGTGAGCAAACGATTATCACTTTGGACGATGAAATAGAACCAGAAGTATTTGGAGCTAAAGCCGCTACATTATCGCAAATTAAACGCTGGGGTTATCCAGTGCCAAAAGGATGGATTTTAGCGCCGTTTGATGATCCTGGGATGTTGATTGATTTTCTGCAACCATCATCACTTTCACCCTTGGTAGTGCGTTCCTCAGCTATTGGGGAAGACTCAGAACAAGCTTCTGCGGCTGGACAATACGAAACAGTGTTGAATGTTACGAATAAACAAGAATTAGAAACAGCGATCGCTCAAGTCCAAGCCTCCTATAATCATCCTGCGGCTGTCCAATATCGGCGCGATCTTGGTGCTAAAGATGCAGCCATGGCCGTACTCATTCAACCCCAAGTCCAAAGTGTATATTCTGGGGTCGCCTTTAGCCGTGATCCTATCGTCCAACAAGGTGATGCGGTAGTGATTGAAGCAGTATCAGGAAGTCCTGCACAAGTTGTTTCTGGAAAAATCACACCAGAACAATATCGAGTGTTTGTTGTAGGTGAAGAGAAGTTATCAACTTTACAGTTTGAGGGAGAAGGAAAAATTCCCCAAGCATTAATTAAGCAAGTAGCGTACCTAGCTCGACGACTAGAAAAACGTTATCATGGCATTCCCCAAGATGTAGAGTGGAGTTATGACGGACAAACTCTCTGGGTATTGCAAGCAAGACCAATTACCACCCTCCTACCACTTTGGACAAGGAAAATAGCCGCTGAAGTCATTCCCGGTGTGATTCATCCCTTAACTTGGTCGATTAATTTACCCTTAACTTGTGGGATGTGGGGTGAACTGTTTACTTTAGTTTTAGGCGATCGCTCTCGTGATTTAGATTTTACCAAAATGGCGACGCTGCATTACTCTAGAGCCTATTTTAATGCTTCTTTCTTAGGGGAAGTTTTTCTAGAAATGGGTTTACCGCCAGAAAGTTTGGATTTTTTAACTAGAGGTGCAAAAATGAGTAAACCCCCTCTAGCTTCAACTTGGGAGAATTTACCAGGACTGACAAAGCTGCTACAGCGAGAAATCAGCTTAGAAAAGGAATTTAAGCAGGATTATCGCACAAGGTTTATTCCTGGGTTGACAAAATTAGCAAATGAACTAATTGAGGAATTATCAGCACCTCAGTTATTAGGCCGAATTGACTTGATTCTCGATTTGCTCAACCAAGGTACTTACTACAGTATTTTATCTCCCTTGAGTGCTGCCATCCGTCAAGCAGTTTCTGGGGTGAAGGATGAAAAAATTGATCATAGTATCACTCCCGAAATTTCATCATTGCGATCGCTGAGAATTTTAGCCGCAGATGCCAAAGAAATATTACCTGAGTTTGACCCAGGGAGAGTTTTTGAAGACTTGGCGCAAACTCCAGAAGGTGAAAGGATTTTGGATGATTTTGCCGAAATACTGGAAGATTACGGTTATTTAAGTGAGGTAGGAACTGATATTTCTGTACCCACCTGGAAAGAACAGCCTCACCTAGTCAAACAATTGTTTATCCAGTTCATGGAAACAAGTGAACCAGCAAATGGGGATGACTCCAGAAAGCGTCAGCAAGGTTTTGTCCAAAGCCGTGTGGATCTTAAAGGAAGAGTCACAGAAGTTTATTCTCGCTTGTTAGCTGAATTGCGCTGGACTTTTTTAGCTTTAGAAAAGATTTGGCTGCAAAATGGTTTATTACAACAAACGGGGGATATCTTCTTTTTAAGATTGGGTGAAGTGCGACGTTTAGCCGCAAATGCTGATCCAGAACTAAGAAATCAACTTTCAGCATTATTGCAAAAACGGCGATCGCAATTTCTCCAAGATAGCCAAATTACTCAAATTCCCCCTCTAGTTTATGGCAACAATCCCCCCCATCCTATCGCCTCTCCAATAGATACCTCTGACCATATCTTACTAGGCATTCCCGCCAGTCAAGGACAAGCCGCAGGACAAGTTAAGGTGGTGAGAAATTTACAGGAAGTAGGCGAAATTAATAAGGGGACAATTCTTGTCGTACCTTATACAGATTCCGGTTGGGCTACCATCTTAGTCAGGGCAGGAGGAGTCATAGCCGAAGCTGGTGGTAAACTTTCTCATGGGGCGATAGTTGCCCGTGAATACGGTATTCCCGCAGTCATGGATGTACGAGGTGCTACCTATCTGCTCCAGGATGGTCAACAAGTACGCATTGATGGTTCTAAAGGAATTGTCGAACTAGAGGAATTTTTAGCCTAATGGGGACTGGGTATTGGGGACTGGGGACTGGGGACTGGGGACTGGGGACTGGGGACTGGGTTATTAATCTCCCCCTGCTTCCCCTGCCTCCCCTGCTTCCCTGGTTCCTACAAAAATCCCCGTTTACCATTAGGGCGCACTGTCAGCCAATTAATCTTTGCTAATGCCAGTTGCTCATCAGTAACCTTAGCACCAGTGAGATTAGCACCACACAAATTAGCACCTCGGAGATTAGCCTGACTCATATAAGCATAACTGAGGTCTGCACCTCTGAGGTCTGCCCCATCTAAATCAGCATGACTCAAATAAGCTTTAGTCAAATTAGCATCCTTGAGATTCGCCTCTTTCAGACTAGCCCTCCCAAAGTCAGTATTTTCGAGATTAGCATCTTGCAGGTTGGTTTTTGTCAATTGAGCGCCGTGGAAATTAGTTCCCGATAAATCCGCACCTTGTAAGTTCAACAGACAGATATTGTATGAAGCAAAATCCCGCCTTCCCTTAGTATAGGCTGTTAGCAAATCTTGGGAATTTAATTTGCGGTTAACTTGAGAACCACTGCTGTTACTGTTAACCAGATTTGAAGATTTGGTGATGAATTGTTTACGCTCTCTTCGTCCAGCCTGTAATCCAGAAGTTTCTCCTAATTTAGCTCGTCTAGCACGAATCGCAGCCGCAACCTGGGCTACACCATTATTATCATTGGCAGCAGACTCCTTGAACAAAACAGCAGAATTGTCTGGACGGTTGTTAATTCGCTCTTTAACATCCACATCAGATTTAACATCAGACTTAACTATTAACCCCTTAGCTAAACTGTCTAGATATGGTTCCATATCTAACGCTCTCAGTACCTCTGGGGCTGACTGGTAGCGATTGCGAACTGAAACTTCCAACATTTTTTTTAACACGCTTGTGAAATGCTCACTCAAATCCACAAGCTGTTCCCACATAATTTCTCCCGTTGTGGGATTGTATGGCAAGTCTTTGGGAGTTTTAGCAGTCAATAGATAAATACAGGTGATACCTAGCGCATAGATATCGCTGGCGTAAACTGGACGCATAGCCATTTGTTCAGGAGGAGCAAAACCTGGTGTACCAATGGCATAGGCTGTTAACGCTGTCTGTCCTGCTGGGTTAGGCGCAGTTTGGCTAACTTGGTTTTTGACAGCGCCAAAATCAATCAGTACCAGTCTTGCATCCTGAGAGCGGCGAATTAAGTTAGCTGGTTTGATATCACGGTGAATTACCTTTAGCTCATGGATGTATTGCAGTAGTGGCAGAATCTCGCTTAAGAACTGTTTCACTCCCGCTTCGCTATAGCATCCAATTTTTTTCACTTCCTGTTGGAGAGTAGCACCACTGATGTATTCCTGAACCAAGTAAAATTGGTTATCCTGTTTAAAATAGTCTAGTAGCCGTGGTATTTGTGGATGATTGCCAATCTTACCCAAGGTTTTAGCTTCTCTCTCAAACAACTCCTCTGCCATCTGCAATATATGTGGGGCTGTTCCTGATGGACGTAGCTGCTTGATAACACAGCTGGGTTTTCCAGGTAAGACTTCATTCTGGGCTAAAAACGTTGCTCCGAAGCCTCCCTGACCTAATTGTTTGATTGCTCGATATTGACCGCATTTACCGCTCAACAGTAGTGGAGCGCCACAAGATTCACACCTTTGGACAGATGCCAAATTTTTTGGATGGGGACAGGTAGGATTGAAGCAGTAGCTCATGCACTCTTAACTCGCTGCACGACAAATGAGGGAGAAAATTGGACTCTTATTACATTATTGAGCGCAAATTTCAATGTTGTCAGGTAATTTTTGCGGGAATATCTTTAAAGATTTCCTAAACTTATAGTGATGTTAATTCAAATTATAGCAAATCACTGAGAATTTTCTATACTTAGAATTAAAACTATTTTCTGCACTATTATCTCATTAAAAGAATGCCATAAGTGCTGATTTTTTTATGTAAAATTTACGTAAAATAGTTTTTTTTTGATACAAATTATCTAGATAATGAATACTATTAATATTTACGTATACTACTTAGATATACTTTCCATGAAATTACTTGCAAATAACGCATGAATGATTGTTTATGTGTTATTGTGTTATTTACAATCTCAGAATGGAGAGATGTATGACTAACGTCAATCAAATGAAATGCGCCTGTCCGAGTTGCTTGTGCATCGTTTCCCTAGAAAACGCAGTCCTCAAAGAAGGTAAATATTATTGCTCTGATGGCTGTGCTGAGGGACATGAAACTATCCAAGGCTGTGGCCATAAAGGATGTGGCTGTTAATACGCAGGGAATAGGGAATAGGGAATAGGGAATAGGGAATAGGGAATAGGGAATAGGGAACAGGGCGAATTTTCACTCTTTCCCTTACTCTTATTCCCATATCCCTATCTTTCTGTTTCCAGTAACAAGAGGTTACAGACTGGAAAGCACTTCTTTTGCAGCTGCTAAGGTTTGCTCAATATCTTCATCTGTGTGAGCTAAAGAGGTAAACCCAGCCTCAAACTGAGATGGTGCTAAGTAAATACCACGCTCTAACATCCCCCGATGGAATCTGCCAAACTTCACGGTGTCAGCTTTTTTCGCATCTTCATAGTTATGAACTGGACCTGCGGTGAAGAATAAGCCAAACATGGCGCTGATACTACCACCACAAGCTGCATGACCAGTTTCTTGAGCAATTTTTAGCAAACCATCAGCCAGTTTCTTAGTTATCCGTTCTAGGTACTCGTAGCTACCGGGTTTTTGCAGTAATTCCAAGGTTTTAATTCCCGCAGTCATAGCTAGGGGATTTCCAGAAAGAGTCCCAGCTTGATATACAGGACCTGCGGGAGCAACCATTGACATAATATCACGGCGACCACCATAGGCTCCCACTGGTAAGCCACCACCGATGACTTTACCCATTGTGGTTAAATCAGGGGTGATGCCAAATTTCTCTTGAGCGCCACCGTAAGCAATACGGAAGCCGGTCATTACTTCATCAAATACTAATAAAGCTCCATGTTCGTGGGTAAGTTCCCGCAAACCTTCTAAAAAGCCAGCATCGGGAGTAATAAAGCCAGCATTACCAACTACTGGTTCGAGAATGACACCAGCAATTTCGTCGCGGTTTTGCTCAAATAAAACTTTGACAGCTTCCAAATCATTGTAAGGCGCTGTTAATGTATCGCTAGTTGCAGCTTTGGGAACTCCAGGGGAGTCAGGTAAACCCAGTGTAGCTACACCAGAACCTGCTTTGACCAGGAACATATCAGCGTGTCCGTGATAGCAACCTTCAAATTTGATGATTTTATCTCGTTTGGTGAAAGCTCGCATTAACCGCAGTACGGCCATACAAGCTTCGGTTCCAGAGTTGACAAATCTTACCATTTCGATGCTAGGAACTGCATCTATTACCATTTCTGCGAGGACGTTTTCTAACGCACAGGGAGCGCCAAAGCTTGTACCTTTTTCTAAAGCTGTATGTAGTGCGCTGATAACTTCTGGATGAGCGTGACCACAAATAGCCGGTCCCCAAGTACCAACATAATCAATGTATTTGTTACCATCCACATCCCAAATATATGCGCCATTAACGCGATCAAATACTATAGGTTGTCCACCGACGGATTTAAAAGCACGTACTGGAGAACTAACGCCTCCTGGCATCAGGTTTTGAGCAGCTGCAAAGATTTCTTGTGATTTTGTGGTTTTAATTGTGGTGTTTACCAAGGTTATCTCCTATAGGTGGTAATTAAATTGAGCTTCTATTTGAGGATAAGACAAAATCAGGCTGAAAGTGTCTATGCTCACATAATTGGGGTTTGCTGTAACTTTTGTTGCTGTTGTGATTTCTGTAATTTCTGAGATCCGGCATAGGCATAAAAGTTTTTTTATTGAGGCAAGGATCAGGGTAAAAAATTATATAATTTTTCAGTGAAGCCACTAGACTAAAATGTTCTTTTTTTTACAATACAGTCAATAAGGGAATGCTTAGGTGTTCAAGTTGCTTTCTGGACTGGAAATCACCTGTTGCTGTCTCTGATAGATGTGATTTGCAAACAGTAAAAAAAGGACAACGTGATGAAATTATCTCGGATTTTCCCATTGGTGGTTGGTGGTGCTGTGGCTGGTATGGTGGTTAGTGGTGCATCTCCAGCGCAAGCACTGGAATTTGTCACTAATGGAGATTTTGAATCTGGTTTGACTGGATGGACGAGTGTTGGTTGGACTTTTTTGAATGCGAGTGATATCGGAGGTGTCGGAGGCAACTTTTCTGGTATCGCTGATACAGGTGCTAGTAGCAGTTCTCCAGCCAATTTATCGCAAACTATCAGCGGTCTAGTTGTGGGACAGACCTATAACTTTAGTTTTGACTATTTTACGGAGCAGAGTGAACCAAATGGTATTATAGCCACACTGGGGTCTACGACTCTGGCCTCTCTCATTAATACCACTCCAGCTGCTTTCACCACCTTTTCCACCAGTTTTGTAGCCTCACAAACCTCAGCTACATTAAATTTCCAAGGTTACAATGATCCTTCTTTTACTTCTTTAGACAACGTATCTTTGACCGGTGCTGCTGCTGCTCCAGTACCCTTCGACGTTCCTGGTGGTGCAACTATTCCTACAGTCGGTTCTCTGTTTGCACTAGGATTGATGAGACAAGCTAAAAAGCGGTTAGCATTAAAAAAACTTGTTGTTAATTCTGGGGAGACTGTTGTTTAATTTTGTCTGAATCAGGATGTCCAGGATTTAAGGATTTTCAGGATGGTTTATTAGGGTGCGTTAGATGTTTAAGAGTTTGACGCACTTTATTAATTGTCTGCATCAGGATGTCCAGGATTTAAGGATTTTCAGGATGTTGATTTTGTCTGCATCAGGATGTCCAGGATTTAAGGATTTTCAGGATGGTTTATTAGGGTGCGTTGGATATTTAAGAATATGTTTGAGGCACTTTATAAACTGTCTGAATCAGGATGTCCAGGATTTAAGGATTTACAGGATGTTTTATTAGGGTGCGTTTGATATTTAAGAATATGTTTATTGACATTATGTATATATAGCAATCCGATTTGAGTTATGAACAAATAGTACAAATAATTTGGTAAGGTTAGGATACTCAAAGCCTTAATCTAATTCGATTTACGTCAATAGTAACTATGATCTAATCGTTCTATAATCATTTAGGATTTCTATAGTTTAAATTAGCATCAGTTAAACTACAGATAAAACCCTATAAGAAATATTGTTGATTCTCATATTTTACGTTTATTATTATTTCTTAATTACTAAAATCTTGATGTTAAGCAAAAAACCCTATCCTGTAAATCCTCTAATCATGGAAATCCTGATTCAGACAAAAATTCCTAACTTCTAAAATTACGATGTTTGAAAAAAACCATCCCGAAAATCCTTTAATCCTGGACATCCTGATTCAGACAAAATACCACATCCTGAAAATCCTGAAAATCCTGATTCTGACGAATTATATGATTAAACGCAGATAAACGCAGATAAACGCAGATTTTTAATTTTTAATTTTTAATTTTTTTAAGGAATGATATCTTAAAACCATTAATCATTCTTAATTAGAGAAAATAATCTGATATGTCTTCTTCTGAACTGCGATCGCTCACATCTGCCATTCCTGTAGAGAAAATCCGTTATGATGACAAAGGTTTAGTACCGGCAATTATTCAGGATCATCTAGATGGTACTGTGTTAATGATGGCCTGGATGAATCAGGAATCTCTACAAAAGACTTTGGAAACTGGAGAAACTTGGTTTTGGAGTCGTTCCCGTCAGGAGTTTTGGCATAAAGGTGCTACTTCTGGTCATATTCAGAAGGTGCAGACTATCCGTTATGATTGTGATAGTGATGCTTTACTAATTGGTGTGGAGCAGTTGGGAGATATTGCTTGTCATACCGGGGAACGTAGTTGTTTTCACCAGGTTGATGGGAAAGTGACACCACCACCAGGAGATATGTTATCACAGCTTTTCCAGGTGATATGCGATCGCCGTGATCATCCCAATGAAAGTTCTTATACTTGTAAATTATTGGCAGGTGGTGATAATAAGATTTTGAAAAAGATTGGTGAGGAAAGCGCCGAGGTAGTCATGGCGTGTAAAGATGATGATGCTGATGCGATCGCAGGTGAAGTTGCAGACTTGTTTTATCATACTCTTGTCGCTCTGGCACATCATCAAGTTGATTTAAAAGCTGTATATCGTAAATTGCAAGAACGCAGGAAATAGGCAGGGGAGCAGGGGAGCAAGGGAGCAGGGGAGCAGAGGAGAAATATTTATCTTTCTTTTGCTATTCCCTGTCACCTGTCACCTAAAATGTAAACGTAGTACGGAGTACACCTACAGCGGTGGTTTGGTTGTTGCTATTACCTTCAGGGTTAAACAGGACAAACGCACCAGGGGTAATACTCACATTGTCATTAATCCGAAAACGATAATAACCTTCTAGATGGTAAGGTGTTGCTCTAGCTGGTTCTGGAACTGAATCACTGCTATAAAGAGGTTGTCCAAAAAGCAACCCAGCAGTATTACCTTGTTTAAGCAGATCCTTAAAATGCAAACCTACCATCCAACTGCTGAAAGTTGTAGAAGCTTCAACAGTAGGAGAATCTACAAATATAGCAGCACCGTAACCAGAAAAGGCTACTTTCGGCGAAAATCTCCAGGTTACTGTTCCACCAACAGAGTTCAGATTTACAGGTGTTCCTAGAGGTAAACCTGGTAAAGCACCAATGTCACTACTGGTTAAACCAGTACCTAAAATATTAATCTCGTGATAACTATTGGCGTAGTTTAATCCTACATCTATGGAATTAGTAGGTTTAAAAGTCAGTTGGGTTGAAATTACGCTACTACCACCAAATACACCAGAACCCAAAGGTGTACTACCGTCGCTTTGAGGAATGTTGGCATTCACACTAGCATACAAAGCTCTTAAATCCAGTTTTGGGGAAAAACTATAAATAAAACCCGCCGCAGATGCTAAACCAGTACCAGAAGTACCACCAGAAACGCGAACAACAGGGTTTAAGTTACCAAAACGAGAAATTGATTCTTGTCCTTCTCCATAAAAGGGTGTAATAGCTGGAAAAGCATCAGAAACTTCCGCCGCAGTTCCCGCAAATAAGGTTAATTTCTCCGCAACTGGGAAAATATACAGCAGTTTATAAAGTTCCAGTGAGTTTGCACCAACTGGAGTTAAAGTTTTTACGTCAACTCCAGGAAATTGCGGTTCAAAGCCTGTCCGCGCACTGCTGGAACTCAGTAATGGTGATGCTAATCCTAAACTATTTTGCAGACTACCAGCACCAGTGACACCTCCCAAGAAATTATGAGCTTGTAACCCGGTAATTAGTAAGTCTTTACCTGTAAAGCTGGTGGTGAGGTTTAAGCGGACTCGGTTGGTGAGGATGATGTTAGGGTTATCCTGACCGGTAGCACCTCCTGTAGCACCAATAGCGGCGATAATGGCTTCACCGCTTAATTTGGTTGTGGTAGAAAATCTATTGGCTTCTATTTCAGCAGTACGAGCTTCTAAAGCATCAACTCTACCCCTAATGGTTGCAAGTTCGGCTGAAAAATCTTCTTGCAGTTTTTGGAGAGTGGTTAAATCTTGTTTTGTTAATGAATCTCCTGTAGCTGTAGCAATTAATTCGTTAACTCTGTCTAAACAAGCATTTAAACCAGCTGCAAATTCATAGCGAGTCAACGCACGGTTGCCGCGATATGTGCCGTTTGGATACCCAGCAATACAACCATATCGCTCAACTAAAGATTGTAATGCACCAAAAGCCCAATCCCCAGGTTGTACGTCTGAAAGTTGGGATACAGATGTTACTTGTTCTATTGGTTCTGATGCTAGAACTAGGGGTGATGATGTGGATAAATCAGCACTTTGTTGTTTTTGATTGACAGTTGGTGCATCCTGTGGCGGGCTATTAACAGCTATAGCCTGTACAGGCAAAAATCCAGAGAGTAAGCTGAGTAAAACTACTCTATGATAATTCAGTAAATTTACTTTCATGGTGACTCCTCACAGCTAAATTTTCATTGAATATTTCCAAGCAAAAGCTAGGATGGCTCTAGTTTTGCCACAATCAGAACTTGGTGATGAGAATAAATTTTGTTTGGTAGCTGTAATTACTGGTTAAAAATTTGTTACCAGATTATTTAGTAATTATATTAAATAACACTTGTATCAAAAATGGTTGCAAACAATTGTTAAGAATTTTCGTACTTATTTGAAAACGAACAATCTTAATTTTCAGTATAACCGTGCATCCGGTGAGAATTTTGCCTTTGAAAACTCAGTCACCTATTACCAATACCTTTTACGGCTGGATTTTGAATTTTGAGTTATTTTGTTAGCAAACCTTGACATTTTTGTAATTCTTATCATTAGCTGCAATTATCCTCTTTGATTCCACAGAGTTTCCACAGGCATTTTACTAGTTTTCCACAGATGCTCTACGAATTAATCAAGTCTTGCTGGGTTACTGGGGATTTTATGCTTTCATCAGTTAACAAAATCATTAACTGAGTTTTTGTTAAGTTAAGTAACAGAAAATTGCTTATAACCCTTATTCTTTCGTGAGTATTTATTTTTTGTCTCCTAATTTTTAACATTTCGCAGCATTGACAAACCCACCCTCTCTGAGCGCACAATGATTCGGCTTGCTTTTTTATTCTGTTCCAGTATGAGCATCAATTTTGGACAGTGGCCTCAGATATTAGCGCGGATGATAGGGCTGGTGACAATACTGGAGAGCAAGCAACATCTCTTGATAGACCATATAGAAGGGAGATCTTATGAACACAACAGTTAGTATCTTTACAGTGATTCCCGAAGCACTCCACGAATCCCTAAAAAACTACCTAGAAACTCATCCTGACTGGGATCAAACACGAGTATTGACTGCGGCGCTATCGCTGTTTTTGCTCCAAAATGGAGAGAGCGATCGCCAAGCGGCTCGTATCTACTTAGAAACTTTATTTTATCAATGCTAAGTAGAAATGATTAGGGAGAGGGGCAGATGGGGAGATGAAGACTAGGAAAAAATTCTTACCCTACACCCTACACCCTACACCCTACACCCTACACCCTACACCCTACACCCTACACCTGGTCTTCTTGTGGCTCAGTAGTACATTCAAACTTGTAACCTACACCGCGTACAGTCTGAATTAATGCTGGTTGACTAGCATCAATTTCAATTTTCTTGCGAATTTGACCGATGTGAACATCAACAACTCGCTGATCGCCTACATATTCATAGTCCCAAACCTCTTGTATAAGTTCTGCTCGCCGCCAAACTCGACCTGGATGACTGGCTAAAAAATGTAACAAATCAAATTCTAAAGCAGTCAACGGTACTGGTTCGTCATTAAGTGTTACTTCCCTACGAACCGGATCAATCATCAGCTTGGTAAAAATGAGGCGTTTTTGTTCGGCAGTAGTAACCACCCGCTGTCGCCTTAAAATCGCTGCCACTCTGACCTCTAGCTCTCCCAAACCAAACGGCTTGGTGAGATAATCATCAGCGCCTTTAGAAAAACCGCGAATTTTATCGGCTTCATCTGTGCGACTCGTGAGCATCAGCACAAAAACACCATTCCGGCTTTGCATTTCTTGGCACAGGTTAAAGCCAATGGCATCTGGTAAATTTACATCTAGAATTACCAAGTCTGGGTTAAATTGCTCAAAAACAGCTAAGGCAGCCTTACCATCTTCAGCAGCTTCTACTTGATAGTTCTGTTTGATCAAAAAGCGTTGGATTAAATTCCGAACGGCTGGGTCGTCATCAACTACAAGAATCTTGGCGGGAGCCATGACCATTACTTTGCACAAAAATTCATTATGATTAACGGGGGAATTGCGTAGGAACGCATTTTCAACTTTGGCGGTACTTAAGAATCTACAAGGTGTAGGTACGAGTATCCTGATTGTTCAAATAAACTGTAATTACAATTATGAACGATGTTGGCACTAATCTTCTGTTCATCAGTCCGGTGCTTAAGTATATCACTATATACATCCAGAGATTGTTTGGACTCAGTTTGTAGCTTTTTGTTTAAATTTGGATAATGTGTACTCGGTGGAACAGCAATTTAAAACGTTCTAATTGTAAATCAATATGCAAATTTATACCATAAAATAAATAAGGTAATTATAATTCGGGGATAAAACTCTAATTGCTAAACCATAGGGGAATATATGTTTTGCAATACTGTGTGATGACAATATGTTAAAGTAACTGAAGTGAAAATTCTTGGGTCGAACCAACTCAGCCGTGCTAATATCCTGATTAAAGGATAATAATCGGCCGAACCCATTGTTTCGATTACAATAAAAAATAAGGTTGTTTTTTCTTCAACAAAAGACTGCCGCTTACTAAGGCCGAAGTAATAAACTGCCATGAGCGATCAAAATCCCTACGAAAAACTTGGGGTATCAGAAGATGCTAGCTTCGATGAAATTCAGGATGCTCGCAATCGCCTGTTGGAGCAACATGGTGGTGACGGCAAGGGTCGAGAATTGATTGAAGCAGCTTATGATGCGATTCTAATGGATCGCTTACGAATGCGCCAAGAAGGTAAAATTAAAGTACCAGAGCGTATCCGCTTTCCAGAGATGCGAGTCCCATCTCCACAGAAAGAAAGCCCCGTTCCTCGTGAGCAGTCACCTGCATGGCTGCAACGAATGTTAGATCAACCAAGTCTACCAGATATACTCTTACCAGCAGCTTGGTATCTGGGGTTAAGTGCCATCAGTGTATTTGTTCCTGCTGCAAGCGATCAGGTTTTGCAACTGGGATTGGTGGTTGGGGTTGGAGTTAGTATTTATTTTCTCAACCGCAAGGAAAACAAATTTGGTCGAGCAGTTTTGTTCACCCTAGCAAGTCTAATTATAGGCTTAATAGTTGGGGGACTGATTGCTACTTGGGTATTACAACAATTACCGTTTATCAACATCACACCAAATCAGTTTTCTACGGTGCTGACGTTTATCTTGATGTGGTTAATTAGCAGCTTTCTGCGTTGATAAGGCAAGAGGCAAGAGGCAAGAGGCAAAAGGTAAGAGGCAAGAAAAAAATTAATTCTAAACTCCTTTCCTGACTCCTGACTCCTGCTGAATTGTAAAACATATTTCACCCGATGGGATAAACCAACTCCCTGACACTATGAGCAGAATCTTGCTGTAATGCTACAGATGCGATCGCTTGAGCTTCTGTGATGGTTAAATGTGAAATTGCCTGTTTAAGTGGGGCGATCGCTTGGGGATTGACACTTAACTCATCTAATCCTAAACCTAATAAAATGGGTGCTACTAAGGTTTCTGCTGCGACTTCTCCACATAATCCTACCCAAATATTAGCAGCGTGGGCAGCTTGGACAGTTTGCTGAATCATTCGTAATACCGGAGGTTGCAAGGCATCAGCTAAAGTTGCTACTCTAGGGTTAGTGCGATCGCCAGCCATCACATACTGACTCAAATCATTTGTACCAATACTAAAAAAGTCCACTTCCCGCGCTAACTGATCAGCGATCGCTACCGCTGCGGGTGTTTCGATCATCATCCCCACTTTGATATTTTCATCAAAAGCTATAGCAGCTTGTCGCAGTTCTTCCTGTACCTGATTTAAAATTGTTTTAGCTGCTCGTAATTCTGTTAAAGTGGCAATCATCGGCCACATAATTTTAATATTATTCCCCACACTAGCACGTAAAATTGCCCGTAATTGAGTTTTCAAGAATTGAGGATTTTCTAAACAGAACCGAATTCCGCGCACACCTAAAAAGGGGTTAGCTTCCGTAACTGGGGAACTCAAATAAGGAAGGTGTTTATCTCCACCTACATCCAGAGTGCGAATAATTAACGGACGATGATCCAAAACTTTTGTAATAGCCTGATAAACTTCTAATTGCTCCTGTTCTGTAGGTGCGTTTGTCCTTTCCAAGTACAAGAACTCCGTGCGAAGCAAACCCACACCTTCTGCACCATGACTTACAGCCGCTTTAGCATCCGCAACACTACCGATATTAGCAAAAACTTTAACGTAACTACCATCACGGGTAATTGCTGGTTGATGTGCTTGCTTTCGTGCTTGTGCTTGGGCAATTTTCCAAGCCTCTCGCTTAACTTCCAGTATCTCTAATGTTTCTGGTGCTGGTGCAACCCACACTTTACCACTTTCGCCATCAAGCGCCATCAAAGTTCCATTTTGCAAGTTTAACACCTGGGCATCTACACCCAAAACCGCAGGAATACCAAGAGTTCTGGCAATAATAGCACTATGGGAAGTCGCACTACCACAGGTCATGCAGATACCCATGACTTTGGTTGGATCTAGTTTAACGGTATCTGAGGGACTTAAATCTGTTCCTACCACAATAGATGGTTCTGTCAGTTCCAAGTTGGTGGGAGCATTACCCAGTAATATTCTTAACACCCTCCGCCCGACATCCACCACATCGTCAACTCGTTCCTGTAAATAAGCATCCTCTAGTTTGCGGTATGAGTTGGCCACTTCATCCACTACAGCTTGCCAAGCAAATTCCGCATTGAGACGTTCTTGAACAATATGCTGACGTGCTGCCTCTAGCATCACCGGATCTGCTAAAAATAGAAGATGAGCATCAAAAATAGCTGCTTCCGCATCACCAATTTGAATAGATGTGTGGGAGAGTAAAGTTTCTATTTCCTGTTGAGCGACTTGAATAGCAGATTGTAATCTTTGCCACTCTATATTTACATTCTCTATGTAATATTCGGTAAAAGGAATCACCACAGATTGATAATGAACTAATGGAGCGATCGCCACACCTGGAGAGGCTGGAATTCCCCCTAGTTCGCCCTGGGTAGGTGGGGTAAATTCTTGGGGAGGTGGTGTTAATTCTACCAGGCTATCATTTTCGCCAAAATTGTGAATAATCAATGTTTGTAAAGCTTGTAGAGCCTCTTGAGCATCAATTCCCGTGGCAGTAATCAACAATTCATGTCCTTGACGTACTCCCAAGGTGGCGACTTGGTTGATACTGTCACCCCGGACAGCTTCCGTATTTCTCGTTAAATTTTGGACTCGAATTTGCGATTGAAACCGGGATGCAGTGGCGACAAATTGGGCAGATGGACGAGCGTGTAAACCTAAGCGGTTACTGACTTTTATTCTTATTTCTCTGGTTGCAACTTCATTAGTGATGGGGTGGCTACTGACTATTGATAATGGACTACTCACTAAACCTAGTTGTGTTGCTTTTGCGACTAATGCCCCTTGTGCTTCGGCGATTACTTGCTGAATATTCCTACCAGTAGCAGCAGCGACAGCAGCAGCAATAGCACCTTCAACTAATGGTGCTGCACAGAGATATACTTTTTCTCGCTGTTCTGGGGGTAGAAACTCCAGAGCCATTTCCGCACTCATTAAAGCACTACCTAAATCCATCAACACGATAACACCATCTTCGGAGAATACGGAGGCGATCGCTTCATAAACCCGGATCGCATCTGTACCTAGTGGGTTTGCAGGATCATCAATACCTGCTGCAACAGCCAGGGGAACTTTTCCTTGAACCATCTGTGCAGCTAGTTCTCGTACTCCCAGAGCCAATTGTTTACTGTGCGAAACAATAACAATGCCAACCACGGTAATACCTTAGCCAGTTACCCATTCCATTATGAGTTGTGAAAACGCAAAGACCGCATTTATTTAGGTTGTATTTAGGTTTGAGTGGAGAAGATTAATTTTTGTAACAAGAAGCAAGAAAAGTAGTCAGGAGAAAGCATTCATATTATTGCTTATGTTGTGCTATCAGCATTGAGTGAGTTTAATAGCTGTTCTGTAACTTCAATAAGCTCAAGTACAGAGTTTAGAGTTATTGTAGTAGTTTTGAAACTTCATCATTCTATCATTACTAAAGTTTCTTAAGTTGATTATCTGCCAATTTCAATAATCTTTGTGCCTCATTATAGGAAGTTGTTCCTGTTTTCACACTACTTAATTGATTCATAACTCTGATAATTGCAGCCTTTGTCTGATTCTTATCACCTGGTGGTGAAGCAATCAAACTTTGAATTTCTTTGTTAGCTTCATCAAGAATTTCTTTAGCTTCACTTTCAGCTTGACGGCGATTTTTAATAGTTCCCAAGTTAGTTTGATACTGTGCCATTAATTTTTTAGCTTCCACATAACTTGGTTCTTGAACTTGAATATTATTTAATTCTTGAATTGCCTTTTCCCATAACTCTGCAATTTGCTCCCATTTCTGCACAGTATGGGGTGGATTTTGGGAAGCTTGTGCTGCTGCTAAAGCATATTGTTTTGCTGCTGCAATGTAAGTGGTACTACGTGGATCAACTACAGTTTTTTGTTTCACCTGATAAGAAGCAATTAATTTTTGTGCATCTACATATTGGGGATTTTCATTTGGCACTTTTTCCAGTCTGTAAATTGCTTGTTGCCATAATTCCGCAGCTACTTGAGAATTTGTTGGTTGAATTTTTTGAGCTTCTAAATCAAACTCTTGTGCAGCAGTAATAAAACTACTAACCCGCGCATTTTCAAAATCGCGTTTGTAAGCTATAAGTTGAGTTTGGGCTGTTTTTCCTGCTAATGTTTGTTGAGAAATTTGTTCTAATTGATCTATAGCTGCTTGCCAATTTGCGATCGCATTTTCTCTGTCTTTTGTATTTTCAGCCTGTGCATATTGCTGTTTTGCCGTCTCTAGAGAATTTTTTGCTTCATTCAACGGAACTAAAGCATTTTTGTCTTGAAAAACAACCGCATCCAGTCGCGCTACTCTTTCTCTGGCCTGTTCAAATTCATCAAAAGTAAACTGCCAACTACAACTAAATAAACTACAATAACGCTGAGGATAATAACCCAAAAACCAAACTGGTAAATTATCCAAGTGTTTTTTTGCCGCTTTTACCTTCTCTCCACCCAGTTCAATATCCGCACTGCTGGTAGCACGACTTACTAACTGATCCGCTTGTTCTAAAGCATCTATCGCACCTCGGTAGTGATGATCCATACTGATAAAACTAGGTAACAATAAAATTGGTGCTACCTGTGCTACAGGTTTGCGGATCATGGGATATGGTAAATTGACAACCCACACAACCCCCGCTGTACCTGCGATGAGAAAAGCCGCAAATTTGATTTTACCGAACATGGTTATACCCTGAGTATACTAAATCTAGTATTCCCTCTTCTGACTAGAAATAATACAAACATTACCAAGAAAAATTTTTCTGTCTGCACACAACCTGTAGGCAGAGTTGCTACCATAAATAAAGGTGAGAAAATAAATCAGATAATATCTAAAATGTCAACAGCTTTAATTACCGGTGCGTCAGGTGGAATTGGTAAAGCTTTTGCTGAGGAACTTGCTGCACGTAAAACAAATCTTGTTCTTGTTGCACGTTCAGTAGAGAAACTTAACGAAATAGCCACTAAATTACAACAACAACATCAAATAAAGGTCGAGGTTATTCCCAAAGACTTGACAGAAACTAATGCTACTAATGAGGTATTTGATGTCATTAAACAAAAGGAATTAACCATTGATTTGTTAATTAATAATGCTGGTTTTGGCGACTATGGAGATTTTGCCGAACGAGACGGAGAACGGCAATTAAACATGATTCAATTAAATATTATGGCATTGGTAGATTTAACCCACAAATTTCTCCCTTTAATGCGTCAACGTCGTTCTGGTAGCATTATTAATGTTTCTTCAATTGCCGGTTTTCAACCAATGCCTTATATTTCTATTTATGCTGCAACTAAAGCTTTTGTTCTCAGTTTTAGTGAAGCACTTTGGGCAGAAAATAAAGATTATGGGGTGAAAGTTTTAGTCCTTTGTCCTGGTCCTACAGAAACTGACTTTTTCACTGAAGCTAAGTTTCCTGAAACTTTGGCAAAAACAAATAATCAAATAGCAACTCCTGAACAAGTTGTACAAGATGCTTTACAAGGTTTAGAAAAGGGAGATTCTACTGTAGTTAGCGGCGGTTTAGGAAATAAAATCATCGTCAATATGCACAGGTTTCTACCACGAGAATCTTTGGTAAGTGCGATCGCAAAACAGTTTAAAAAAGGGTAATTGGTAATTGGTAATTGGTAATTGGTAATAATTCTTATCTATCACCTATTCCAATTATTTTTTCTTGGGTTATCCAATTTTAACTTGTTGATATTAATGGGTTAAATATATGATTTCCAGTGGATATATCACCTGCACAGGTTAAATGCTTCGCAACTAAATCATGCAAAAAATCTTCTCCCTGAATTTCACCACTACTAATAAATCTTTCTACTTCCACTGAACCATCAGCGAAAAATTCTACCTCCCAGCGTTCCCCAGGTACAGCAACATTTACCATAACGGTTTCTTCTCGGTTATGGGCTAAAGTGTAACTAATTTTATCTAGTTCTAATTGATTTAAAAAGGCAATGAGTTTGTCAAATCCATTATTTTTCATTTGTCAAACCTCTTATCGCTCAATAGTTTACGAACTACCTTAAAACCAGGTTTATTTGCTGCTACTCCTGCTTCTATATCTTCCCAAAACATATCACAAAATTCATCCCAAGTGGGCGAACCTTCTGGAAGTGGAGCTTGTTTAATACTAGCCTTTTTGGTTTTGAGAATATCGGCAACTTTTTGTCGAGAAAATCTATGTATAATTTTTACCCCTTATCCATGCTTCATAATTACTACCCAGTCCCCAGTCCCCAGTCCCCAGTTCCCTATTCCCTACATATATCTAGTCAATTGCACGCGGTAACGGTCTTTTTTAGTAACAGCAATTTCCCCAACTTCTAAACGTCCTTTACCGCGAATTGCAATTAAATCTCCGGTTTTCAATTGAGAACTAGCTTGAGTAATTTCTTTCCAATTAACGCGCACATCACCGGAGTCGATAAAATCAACCATTTTGCTGCGGGACATTCCAAAACCTGCTGATGCGATCGCATCTAATCTTAAAGAAGCTTCTACTGTAGTTAATTCTTTCTTTTTCGGTTCTCTAATTTTTAACTCATTAATATCAATAGGTTGAGTTTTCACAGGCACAGAACGCACCTGTTTTAAACTCATTTCCAAAAATTCTGCGAGTTCAGGAACTACAATTGCTTGCGCTCCCCTTTCTCCCAAAATAATAATATCTCCCGTTTTTTCCCTGACAATTCCTGTACCCAACATCGCACCTAAAAAGTCACGGTGGGTTGCAGTATCAAACAAGAAATTACCAGCAATTTCGACAACGGTAATAGCGACTTGAGATTGATCTAATGGTAATTCAGAACGAGCGATCGCCACTCGTTGACGTTCAGCTTGAGGATATCCACCCCAGGCAACTAAATGCACATCTGTTAATCGGCTAAAAACCCGTTGAATTTCCGCCAACTCCGGCGGAGATAAAAAATCAGTTAAAACTACTTCCCAGGTCTTTATAGCTTGCTCTGCTTGGTCAATTACACGAGCAATGCTATCACGATTTTCAACACCTTTTAAAAGTTCTTCTCTGGGTAACATTATTCCTATAGGAGTTCAGGAGTTCAGGAGTTCAGGAGTTCAGGAGGCAGGAGGCAGGAGCCAGAAGAGTTTGAATTTATTTTTCCCAATTACCAATTACCAATTACCAATTACCAATTAGCAATTACCAAACATTAGTTTGTTTCTGCATAACCTTGGATATTTTCTGGGTCAAATTGGCGTAAGATGCGGGTAGCTTGGCGAGTCAGAGTTTCTGAACCCTGAACTACAATGATGTATTTACCAGCGTCTAAACGGTTGCGGTAAGGTAAAGCATCTCCACCACCGGCAACTAAACCTACACCACCACCAACAAAGACGCTACCCATAGCACCGCTACCAGCACCAAGCAAACCACCAATTACATGATTACCGATTTCTCCAGCCCAAGCAAAGGTATTTAAGCCAGTGATAAGACTGAAGGTAGCACCAGCAAAAAAGCCGAATGGTATTAACCAGAATGCCATTAATCTTGCTTGTTTTTTGGCTTCTTCTTTGGGGTCAATTAAACCAAACTCATCAGCGGTTTTGTATCCTCTACCCAATATAGAGCTATTTATGCCTTCTTTTTCTAAGCCTAAGTAAGCAGCTTCAGCTTGGATACGATCTGATAATACGGCAACAAGGTAATTCATTAGTCTAAAAATTGTGATCTGAAAAAAATTGTTCTTAATTAACAGGGTATCAGGACTGGTACCGCAGGGCGGAAGTCAAAAGTCAAAAGTCAAAAGTCAAAACAAAGACAGCATAAGCTTTTCGGAGATTTAGAATGGTTGAGTTATTTATGCCAACCTGTACTAGTTCCACGAAATACTCAGCTAAATATTATTTTAGCGAGTCCAACGGTTCACAAAAATTATTCACGCCTTGCTTGAGGACATATATTAAAACTGGGGTAGCCAAAACCTTGGGAAACTCTGGGATACTTCTCAGGTGTGACATCATCCCAGCAACTGATCTATTTAGCAAATCATCTCGATATTCTTGTTCACATAAGACTGCACGCCATTTTCTCGCTAACGCGTCTAACCACTCAGAATTTGTTCGTCCTGGTTCTTGTCCGGCTTTGATAGCAAGGGTCATAGCTGCATCTTCTAAGTCTCCCTCACAGTCTTCTATCAAGTCTAATACTTCCATAGCTTGAGGATCATCTGCTAATTGAGAGCGAAATTTGGCAATTTCTTGTGATGTGATTTTAGTCATTGGTAATTGGTAATTGGTAATTGGTAATTGGTAATTGGTAATTGGTAATTGGTAATTGGTAATTGGTAATTGGTAATTGGGAAAATGCAAATAATCTCCCCCTGCTCCCCCTGCTCCCCCTGCTTTCTGTCCCCAGTAAAGAGTCCCCAGTCCCCAGAGAACTGATAAAAGCCTCATTGTGCAGTTTAATTACTGGCAATGAAGCTTTTCGTGGCTTGTAAACCGTTTTTATTTGTTTACTTATTAAAAGCTCTGGAGGTGACAAAGCGTTGCAACTGTGTTAAAGCACGGTTGTAATCCAAAATAGCACGAATGCGATTACCTTCGGATCTTGTCAGTTCAGTTTCAGCGTTGATAACATCAGTTTGAGTACCTACACCAGCTTGGAAACGCAAACGCGCTAACCTTAGAGACTCTTTAGCTTGCTCTAGAGCCGCATTAGCAGTTTGTACGTTTTCCAAATTAGAGAGCTGGTTAGAATAAGCCTGTTCTACCTGAAAGCGGATTTGGTTACGTTGTTCAGCAAATTGAGTTTCAGCGATGGCCATATTAGTTTTAGCCTGGGCTGCTCTTGCTTTTGCTGCACCACCATCATATAAGTTTATTCTTGCTTGTACTCCCAGTGAATAACCATCGCTAACATTGACATTATCATTAAACACATCGAGCAGTTCATATTGAGCAACTAAACTAATCTGTGGACCTAAAGTAGCTAGTGCTTGTCTTCTTTGTTGTTCGCTAATATTGCGCTGTGCTAACTGCTGTTGTAGTTCAGGACGGTTTTGATAAGCTAAGACAATGCTATCTTCCAAGGTTCGCTCCCAAAGACCAGCCAGTTGTACAGGATCAGCCGCACTAATATTTACAGCATGGGGCAGATTTAACCGCAGAGCTAACTGACGACGAGCAATGATTTGCTGAGAAATAGCATTAGTTAAGTCTTGTTGAGAATTAGCTAAATTTACTTGCGATCGCAACACATCGAACCTTGTACCCACTCCAGCCCGTTCTAAAGCCAAAGCATCTCGCAAACTAGCCTGAGAGTTCTCAACTGCTGATTGAGAAATACGTACATTTTCATCCGCTTGTTGTAAAGCATAGTAATCTGTGGCCACATTCAAGCGAATTTCCTCAGATTGTCTTTCTAATTCCAACTCTTGAACACGTACCTGTTCCTCAGCTTCTGTAATGGCCGCGTTTCGTCTCCCAGAGGTATAAAGATCATACCTGAGTTCCGCTTGACTATTGAAACTGGTATTAGATTCAGCATCAGGGGCAAGAGGATTTAACCTCTGTTGCTGTTTAGCTTGCAGTGTACTATTAGAACTACGGCTATTTGCCAGCGCACCATTTACATCTAAAGTAGGCAGCAAAGCAGCTTGAGCTTCCTTTAAAGCAGACTGACTACGTTGCAACTGCAAAATAGACACCTGTAGTTCATTATTATTCCGCTTTGCCAGTTCTAGAGCCTGTTCTAAAGTAATGGGCTGATTTGCTTGAAGTCTCACTTCCTCTGGGGTTGTAGGAAATAGCAGAGGATTAGGACCTGGATTGAGGTGTTCAAGCTGTACTTCTGTAGAATTTGTTGGAGCAGGTGTCACAGGTTCTGAATTTTGAGCAGGTGGCTCAGAAGTATTCGGAGTACCTGATTCAGTAGGGATATTCACCTGGGCTACCCTGTTGGTGTCCGCATTTTTTTGTGAACAGCTTTTTGAGGCTAGGAGCAAAGCAGCTGGGCTTTTATGCTGTGCCTGTAAACATTTATTTGCCTCTATTAGTTGTCCTGCTTTGACACCAGCGGTTGAAATTGGCAAAACTGTTTTCGGGCTTTTTTCTGCTGGCACATTGGTATTATTGACCGCAGTAATTTCGGTAACACTCCGATTAACCACAGGCTGAACACTGATTTGACTGAAATCAAGGGTAGGTACAAAGACTGGAGAATTATCAACCGCAGTAATGGGCAGTTGCCTATTGCTTTCCACAACGGAGGTTTTCACATCGATTGCAGTCAAAACACTAGGAGAAGACACCAGCTTTACCTCATCAGCTTTTACGGTTCCAGCCCAAGCCGACTGAGTTGTTAATACCGCTGCTGTTACACCAGGTAAGAAACTATGAAATAATTGCTGTCCTTTCACCGCATCCCCTCACACGAAAAACCATCTAGCGGCAGAAAACTTATCTTCACACAGAAATATAGCACGATATTAAATGAAGCAAATAATATACTGCTATACCGAATTTACCTTTTTTTAGGATTTAGCAGTCTATTTGTCTTCAAAACGTTTAACAATGCGAGAAAGTTCCGCCTTTTCGTCTATGCTAACGCGGGTAGGCGCTCCACTGACAATTCTTTCATAATTACGGAAGGAATCTTTAATATTCGGTCCGTCAGCCGTAATATTGTACTCCCGAATTCCTTTATCGTGCCACGAGCCTCGCATTTTGAATACGTTGATAGCCCGGGACATTTCTCCATGAATTTCTACGTACTGTAACATGATAATTGTGTCAGTAATCGTGGAAATATGAGAATCCGTAATTGAATGTGACCCCATAAATTGGTCACTTGTATTGGTAAAGAAGCCAGTGATTTCTTCTTGTTTAGCATAACCTGTCACACCAATTACAAACTGGCGAAAAGCATTATTGCTCACACCTCTAGCCAGTGCTGAAAGGGAGTCAATCGCAATCCGAGCTGGTTTAAAATCGGCAATTTCTGATTTAATAATTTGTAAGTGATCTTCTAAACCTGTTGATTCAGGATAGGTACAAATTATTTTTAATAAACCTTGGTGTTCTAATTCTTCAAAGTCAATTCCCCAAGAATAGGCATTACGAGACAGTTGAGCGCGGGACTCTTCATAAGCAAATAATATTGCCCGTTCACCGCTGACACAGCCATCTTGAATAAATTTGCTGACTAAGAGAGTTTTACCCGTACCTGTGGCTCCTGTGGCTAAAATAATCGAATCTTTAAAGAAACCACCACCACACATTTCATCTAGGGTAATAACTCCAGAGGATACGCGGACATTGGAAGACCTTTGAGTTAAACGCATTGCGCCTAGTGGGAAGATATTAACTCCAGCATTAGTAATTGTGAATGGATATTCACCTTTCATGTGGGTTGTACCGCGTAATTTGAGAATTTCGATGGTGCGGCGGCGGCGTTCTCCTTCTAAAACATTGCGAACAATTACCACGTTGTCAGAAACAAATTCTTCTACGCCAAAAGAAGCTACCGGTCCATATTCTTCTCCCCGTTCTGTGGTAATGATTGTGGTGACATTTAGCTGTTTGAGACGTGCTACGAGGCGGAATATTTCTCGCCGTACTACTCCCACGGCTTCATATTGCTGGAAGACTGCTGTAATTGAGTCAATGGAAACGCGATGAGCTTTGTATTTACGGATGGCATATTGTAACCGCTCAATTAAGGCGGAAAGGTCAAAGTTACCAACAATATCTTGACCTTCAGGATCGGGGGATGCATCGAGAATAAACAGTTTTCCCTCGTCAATTAGTTTTTGTAAATTCCAGCCAAAAATATGGGCGTTTTTTATAATGTCGCTGGGTGATTCTTCAAAGGTAACAAATACTCCTGGTTCATCAAAGTAGGTGATGCCATTATAGAGAAATTGCAGGGATAATAAGGTTTTACCTGTACCAGAAGTACCGCTGACTAAGGTTGTTCTCCCAACAGGTAAACCGCCATGACTAATATCGTCAAAGCCTTCGATCATTGTGCGAATTTTCTCTACACCAATAATGGGGGGCTTTTGTTGTTCTTGTTGCTCTTGGTCACTCATTGCTAATGATATATGGGTGTTTAACCCGATTTTTAAAATTACTAAAGTTTTTAATCAGTTTTTATGAATTGTATGACTAAATGTTTTACTGTTCCCAGTCTTCTTCACTCAATTCTTCATAAAGTAAGTCTAAGCCTATTAAAACTCTTTCTCTATCTGAAAGATCACCGATAATTTTGCGAACCGGAGGCGGCAAAATTTTTGATAATGTCGGTGTGGCTAATATTTTATCTTCTTCCGCTAATTGGGGATTTTTGAGAACGTCGATGACTTTTAGAGCATATACTCCTTGAAACTCCTGTTCTAATATGTTTTTGAGTGTGCTTAATGCTCGCACGGAGTTGGGCGTGTTCCCTGCTACATAAAGCTTGAGAACATAGGTTTTTTTGGCTTTATTCATAAATTTACAGGCTAGATATGAGAATAGGAATACAAAATATGCTCAGGCATTTATCTAAATCAATCACAAATGTCGGTTCCCATCTTCAGTTTATTTTAGAAATCGAACATCTATAGACTTCACATAAATGTGCCAGTATATCTATCAATGTCAGTCTGTAATCTAGTAATGTTTCATCACTCCTTCCTTCTAATTTTAGCTGTTTGGAAAATTCGTCTATCAGTTCCATGTGAATTTCTATAATTTGTGGCACAGGAATATTAGCATAAAATAAGGCGTTGATAAATTTATCAATTGTTGTTTTCAGCGTTTTGTCTGAGCTAAAGTAGTTGATCAGAATTTGGCGGTAATCTGATTTGAGATCCTCTAATAGTTCCTGCTTTCCGGCTGGACTCATTTGTTGGAATAATTGCTGGTTTTTTGGTTCGTTACACGCCAATACAAGAATATATTGATTATTCTCCTCCAATACTTGATAGTTGTCTGCTTGTCTCCTATTGTGTAAATATTGGATTTTTGTAGGAGTTGCAACAGTCAAGGACAAACCAAAGCATGGGTAAAAAATCTCTGCAATAAAATTTCCCCACTGTCTAATTAAACCCTGTTGGTTATTCCCAGCATCAGGATTATATAAATATTTCTTAAGAACTGGTGGACAGAAGAATAATATAGGTAATATCATTTATTTTTTATATATTTAAGATGATCGCTGAAAGCATTGCTTAAATGCTGATGAAGTTTGGTAAAAGTTTTTAAGTAAAACCTGGGTCAAGAACGCCTTGTGTCAAAAAAGATTTACCAATTGCCAATCTCTAACTTGTGGTTGCCAGTGACTGGTATACCTTAGTAGGTAGTTGGTAAAGCGTTCACCGCAGAGCGTGTAGTAACTAATTTTATGATCTATATATGTATATCTATCGGAATATAGATTTTTTCATTTCACTCCTTGATAAGATACATGAACGAAGTTAAAGTATTGTCTCATTCTAAATCATTATAATTCCTCAAGGTTCTAAAACGAATCTTTGGAGCGATAATTGTTTTAGCTGTAACTATCGATCAGGAGTTTCCATACCAGTAGGACACTGGTGGTCTGCTCGTTTACTAGAGTGGTACAGGCAAACATAGCCACTCTCTTAATTATGGGATTTCGCAATTGCCTATCAAAGCAGATTTCACGGCTTCGATAGTTTTACAGTCTCACCAAGAAAGATTGTATGCATCTTCTTGGAGGACATGGCTTCAGGCATGAAAACCATCAGCACTTTGGCAGATGTTGAGGCCAGAGGCAACTACAGGAAGAAAGACCCCCTAAGCCTTATGTTAATGCTACAGTACCCGCTTTATGACTTTCTAGCAACCGTACCCAGCTGCTCAGAAACAAGTACTCTGGCAGTGGTGCTGGAGATTTTGGAGAAAGAGCAGTGCGATCGCTTGGTAGTGGTAAATCAACAACAATGTCCCATAGGATTATTGTATTCTGCCCGTTTAATTCCAAAATTATTAGCAGCAGCTAGTGGTGAAACGTTTTTAAATCTACAACAGCCAATCTCTACTTTGAGTCCAAGTCTGATTTTGCCAATACAGACCATACCCGCTTCTGAACCTCTGGATAAATTAAGTTTGTTTTTACGTTACCAACAAAACCAAAAAAATAGAAATTTAGATTGGGCGTTGATTGACTCAGATGGTAGATTTGTGGGTCTGCTGGATAACATACGTCTACTAAGCTTTTTCGCTAGGAATAAAGTCACAATTGCCTCTCACGTTACCGTGATGACGGAGAATAAAACCAGGGTAAAAACTCGCTCCTATCAGCAAAAACATCATCAGCAACTCAAACAGAACCCGTTAGTGCAGTTGCTGGAAAGACTACCTTGGCCTTTAATGTTGCAAACAAGTAGCGGCGAAGTGCTAACACAAAATCCAGCTTGGTGGCAACAATTGGGAGTTTTGAAAGATCCTGAAGGCATCAGACAACAGGTAGAAAGTATCTTGTCTCCTGTCAGCTGTAAAGACTCAGAGTACGTCAATCAACAAACTCTCAAGGTTAATCCTCATATTACCAGGGGTGAAAGGGAAGATCCATGTGCGGGGATGAAACGGCATCCGGGGAGTAATAATTTGCCCCCAACTACTCAAGCACCTCCGACTCAAGCACCTCACTCAGCATCAGTTTTAACCATGATGCAGGAAGCACAAGGAAGAGCAAATGCTACTTCCAGTTACTGCTATTTGGATGCTCAACAGGGTACTTGTACTTGTGTTGTGGAAGTGCAGAATGGTCAAGAGCGAATTTGGCAGTTTGCGAAAATCCCTTTAGATAGTCCTGAGTTAAAAATCTGGAGTGGTGATTCAGAAGTTATTCTCTCAAATGAGAATTCAGAACTATTAACTAATGATCTATGGTTGGTTTTAGCTACTGATGTCACTGAACAGCAACAACTTTTCAAGGAACTGGCAGCTAAAAATGCTGATTTGATTCAACTCAACCGGTTAAAAGATGAGTTTTTGGCTTGTATTAGCCATGAATTGAAAACGCCATTAACAGCCGTTTTAGGCTTGTCAAGATTATTGGTAGATCAACAATTAGGAGAACTCAACGAGAGACAAGCACGTTATGCAGGTTTAATTCATCAAAGTGGCCGCCATTTGATGAGTGTGGTTAATGATATTTTGGATTTGACTCGGATGGAAACGGGACAGATGGAACTGACTCCATCGCCGGTACAAATTCGGGAAGTGTGCGATCGCGCTTTATCAGAAGCAAAAACCCTCAACAGTCAACCTAGCAAAGCCACCCAGTCATCATCTGATCACCAATTTAGCCTCACCATTGAACCAGGTTTAGAGCAGATAGTAGCAGATGAATTACGCTTGCGGCAAATGCTGGTACACTTACTTTCCAATGCCTTTAAATTCACTGAAACTTCTGGAGAAATTGGACTGCGAGTAAATCGCTGGGAAGGGTGGATTGCTTTTACAGTTTGGGATACAGGTATTGGTATTCCTGAACATCAACAACATTTAATCTTTCAAAAATTCCAACAGTTGGAAAATCCCTTAACGCGTCAATTTGAAGGTACTGGTTTGGGGCTAGTATTAACTAGGGCTTTAGCTCGATTACATGGTGGAGATGTGAGCTTTTTGTCCAGTGAAGGTAAAGGTAGCCAGTTTACATTGTTATTACCACCTTCTCCTCCCAAAACCAGCTTTTCTGAATCAGAGGGGGGAAATTCCGAATCTCCTCAACCAATTTCTTCTCAACGTTTAATATTAGTAGTTGAGGCAGTAGCTCAATATATTGAAGACCTCACCCAACATCTTAAAGGTTTAGGTTATCGGGTGGTAATTGCGCGTTCGGGGACAGAAGCATTAGAAAAAGCTCGTCGCTTGCAACCAAAAACTATATTTTTGAATCCGTTACTTCCCTTACTCTCTGGTTGGGATGTGCTGACTTTACTAAAATCTGATAGTGCGACTCGCCATATTCCTGTGATTGTTACAGCTACGGGGGCAGAAAAGGAACAGGCTTATGCTAACAGAGCTGATGATTTCTTGAGTTTACCGGTAGAACATCAAGCTTTAGTACCTCTTCTAGAAAGATTCTGTGCTGCACCAGAAGTTGAGCAAACAGGTTTAGAAAATAACGATATTGCACTAACGAAAACTCCACTGCGGATTTTGCGGTTGGTGAATCCAGAATTAGAGTCTGTTAATCCCCAACCCTCTCTGCGCGAACATCGAGTTATTGAAGTTGATGATTTGGATCAAGCCGAACTTTTAGCACGGGTGTGGCAGTTTGATGTAATTCTGTTGGATGTTGACACTGCTATAGCCCAAGATTATCTGCACAAGTTGACTAAGTACCAACGGTTGGCAAATTTACCTTTGGTAACTTGTGATGTAGCCACTACCTTGGCAGCTTCCCGAATACCAGGATTAGGTGTATTTCCTTGCTTAACGCCTTTAGGTAGGGAAAGTCCGCGTGGCAAAGGCAAACCAGATCCTTTATTATCAGTGTTACAAATTGCTTCTGGTATTGGCTGTCCTCCTAATATTTTAGTGGTAGATGTGACGATGTTGCGTGATTTGCCACAGGCAAAACGTCAGTCATCTCATGGTTATCAGTTAGATAGAAAATCTTCTCTACAAGATGTTGCCCAAACACTCACAAATGATTATGAAGGTGGTGATTCTTCACCGAATCCTGAACGTGGTTCTGAGTGGTTTCAAGCTTTAATTCAGTATTTACAAACTGCTGGTTTTAAAGCAGCTATGGGCAACTGTTGGGCAGAAGTTTTGCAACAAATTCGCCACCAAAGTGTTGATTTATTACTAATTTGTTTGGGAGAATCTGCCTATGATCAAGAAGTACAAAAAGCGTTAAAAGATTTGTCTGATTTACAGTTTAATTTACCCCCAATTTTGGTACTTAGTAGAAGAGATAAAAGATTAGATGAGGTTTCAGAAATGGGGCAAACCAAAACTAATGAATATCAAGCGGGGGAAAATTTAGTTGGTGAGTTAGGGAAACTAACCGCAGGTATATCTACCAAAATATTACCTCGTTCTATTTCTATGGAGGATTTATTAATTCAGATTAATCAAGCTTTAGAAAAAGGATGATTGGGGACTGGGGAGAATTAAGTCAAAAATCAAAAATTCTGTTCCCTGTTCCCTGTTCCCTGTTCCCTTCTTTCCCAATTACCAATTATGAAATGTCCATCTTTTCTTTTTGTTCTTGTTTAAGTCGTTGAAAGGGTATGCGAATCAGATGATAAGCTCCTTTGGTGGCAATATTTTTGTAATCATCTGGTGGTAAGTCCATTTCCAGCAACTTTTTCTGCTCGGCTAAAAGTAGTAGTGATGGTGGATCTGTTTTTTTAGCGGCTTGACTGTGAATATAATCTAAAGCTTCTTGGGAAAACTTCAGGTAATTGACAGTTTTTTGAGAGTAGAAAGTTACTGTTGGCTTTTTGAAACCCACCATGACTAATTCTTCATTGGGTTGTTTTTCTTGGACTGCAAGCACAGATAATTGTCTTAAAGGTAGCTGACGCTGTGCATCCATTAAAAACAAAGCTGGCATTAAAACAATAGCTAAAAAAGCTACAAATGCCAAGACATTAATAGCGATGATGGGACGAAAACGATGAGTCAATATTAAAGCGGCGAGAATAATAGCAGCAACCAGCCAAATTATCCCCCCCAGTTTTGTTAAACCTGAATTTTGTATTTGTTGATAAAGTTCAGGTGCGGCGGGATCTGTGCCTACTAATTTGAAGAGGTTAAATAATCCTACTGCTATGGTTGATAACAAGGCAACATTTACCCAACTGCTGATGCGGAAAGATTTAAAAGATTGATTAGTTTGGGTGTGGGAAAAAAGGTCACTCCAGAATAAGGCCACCAGAATAGCTGCTGCTGGCATTAAAGGTAATACATAACTGGGAAGTTTGGTGACAGCGATGGTGAAAAAGCCAAATACACCCAAAAACCAAAAACTGGCAAATAAACCTAAGTGTTGAGAACGTTCTTGGTTAATGATGTGCTGACGCTGCCAGAATTTTAACCTAGTTATCGAGGCAGGGATAAAAACTGAATATGGTGCAAAACCCAATAACACAACTAAAAAGTAAAAATACCAAGGGGCTGAGTGACCGTTAACAACGTCTGTAAACCGTTCTATGTTGTGATAGCCAAAAAAGGCATTAATGAAATTCCAGCCATTGCGCCAAGTCACCAAGGCATACCAGGGAGCAGATATCAGGAATACTAGGAATAGTCCCAAAATCAGACGCATTTCTCGCCACAGTTCCCAGAATTTGCCTAAGTACAAGCCAAAGGCGATCATGATCAGTGCTGGTAAAACTATTCCCACTGGTCCTTTGGTTAAAATTGCTCCAGCCATCAGCACGTAAGAGGCCAGATACCATTTATTGGGAAAGCGGGAAGGGGCGGAATTTTGAGCGTATCCCAAAAAGAAACACAGCAAAGCAGAGGCGATACAACCGGTCAGTAACATATCAGAAACGCCGACTCTCCCCCAAACTATCATTTCTGGGTTGAGTGCCATTAAAGCTGATGCTACAGCGGCTGTTAAGTAACGACGTGTAGGATTTGCAACTTGTTCTAATTCATCTTTTTTGGCAAAATGCCACTGCACAACGTAAAATGCTAAAGCTGTGACACCAGTTGCGGCTAATGCTGAGGGTATGCGTGCTGCCCATTCGTTTACGCCCATAATGGCGTAGGCGATCGCTTGACACCAATAGATTAACGCTGGTTTGTCAAACCGAGTTTCACCATTAAAAAAAGGTGTGATCCAGTCACCTGTAACTAGCATTTGTCGGGAAGCTTCGGCAAATAATGGCTCAGTTTCGTCAATTAAGCCAATATTTCCTAAATTCCAGCCAAAAGCTATAAAGTTAATCAACAGCAACCAGACAATGGCGATGGTAACAGCAAGGGCTGGACGTTGTTCTATGTTTTTAAACCATTGGTCAACAGGTCCGGTAACGCTCAATTTTAGCTTCATAAATCCATATTCACAGACACGGTGAATTGTGTCTTTCACTTAAACACAATAATTCAAAAGTCGTTGCTTGGTGCGATTTTGTTCTCACAGAAGGTAGGGTGTGGGATGTAGGAGAACAATTCTGGAAAGCGGCTCAAGCATTTGTATAAAATCTATATTGATTTATATATACCCTACAACATGAAACGTTTTTCTTTATTGGCTGTGCCATTGGTAACTTTCAGCTTGTTGCTGTGCCATGCAATGAATGCTAATAAAAGTCTATCCCAACCTGCTGCTATTGATTTGGTGAATGCTATTCCTGATGGTAACCATCGGTTTTGTAGTCAACAACCGAAAACAACTAATGTAGCTCCTCCAGATGCTATCATTGGCAATTGCTTTTTGTTTCGCAAAACAGGAAATCAGGTTGTGGGAGCTTATTATGATACTAGGACTTTAGGGGAAGAAAGTTTGTGTTTACAGGGAAGATTGAGCGATCGCTTAGTCGGTGAAGGTTTAGAATTAATTGGTGGTATTGGCCGTCAAAGTATACCAGCTAAAGCAGAAGGTTCGGATCTAGTAAATTGGGATCAAGAGGGTATTCTCAAAGTTAGCAACGCAGTCCGTTTTGGTAAGCGTACTCTAGCTGGTCAACAGATACGTTACCGTCAAGCTATCTTAGATTTGAAGCAGCTTTATCGCTACAATTTGGGCAATAAACTACCGCCTACACGCTGTATTCGGTAACTCACGTATAACCCACATTCGCACCTAAACTGTCACAAAGGGAAATTACGGGGAGAAAAAATCCAAGTAAGAATAAAAACAAACATATTGAGTGAAAAAAAGGCATTTGAGAAACAGTAAATCACCAAAAACGGTTGAAAAGTAAATTTTTAGTCAACATTTTATTAAATTTTGTATTATTTACTCCTTAAAAAGACCTCATAGGATTGCTATACGGATAAAATACTGTGGAATATACATTTGACAGTCAATTTAGTCGTATTCCCCGATAAATTTGGAATGTAAAAAACCAGGAGGAAATTTCCGATGAAACTCTTCGAGGGTAAACTTTATGCCTCCGCGCCAGTTTTATTGACACTTTGCCTAGTAGGCTGGGTTCCGGAAGCTCAAGCCCAGCTGGTGCTGGATGTGAACCCCGGCGGCACCCAAGTACCCTGTGGTAGCTGTGGCAACATAAGCGGAAGAACGGTTGGTTGGAGTTTCGGTGTTACCAATAGTTTTACCGTGGATGGCATCGGCGTATGGGACTCTGGCTCGGATGGAATAGGTACTTCACCCATACAAGCGGGGCTATGGAGAAGCGACGGCACATTGCTGGCGAGTGTCTTGATTTCTAACAGTAGTACGCCGGTTGCATCGGCAAGCACTAGCGGTCAGTGGCTATTCGAGGATATTTCACAACTGACCCTGACTCCTGGTAACTACCTGATAGGCTCGATATTTTTCAACTCGACTCCGCTCGCAAATATCGGTTCAGTCACTACTATTCCCGATATTACGGTTATAGCTGGTGCCATAGGAGGGAGCGGTGCCGATACAGGCTTTCAAGCACCGACAAATTCATTTGGCACTGTGATTTACGGACCCACCCTACGCCAAGCCAGTGGAGCCACCCCCGTACCCTTTGACATCCCTGGTGGTGCAACCATCCCCACAGTGGGTTCTCTTTTTGCCCTAACACTGATGAGAAAAGCAAAAAAGAGAATGGCATTAAAAACCAGTATTACCAGTTCTGTAGAGAAGGCAATTTAATGAATTTTGGTTGCTCCTGATATTTACTGTTGAAAGCTACCAGTAATTATTTGGTAGCTTTTGCATGAGAACTAGAAAGGTGTTCTAGCAATCCTGACAACTTCCTGAATGTAAGCCGTAGTAAGCTGTAGGACATTTAACTTGCTTATTTTTGACCATAGAGAAAAACTGTAAATCCTTCTCCCTTGCACTCTGCTCCCTGCCCCCCTGCTTGCCTAAATGTGCAAATTAAAGCGTTTACTGGTTTAGTGGACTGAGGCTTGTTTGTTGTGAGTAGGGGAAGAAAAAATTTTTCATCCATTCACATTTATAACTAAATACTGGTTTTAATTGACCGCTGACCACTATATTTATCTAACCATAATTGCACAGCAAATTTTAATTTGGCTCTTTCAGTTTCTGGAATACCTTGGGGATCAAAACGATAGCGATAATGAAGTTCTATCAATGATGATAATTCCTCAATTAAATCAGATGTAGGTATTTCCTTTTTTAGTCTCTCCATCCAATTCTTTAAAGACTCTGAAGGCTGTCGTGTAAATCCTAATTCATTTAATGCTTTTTCTATTAAATAAAATTCTGAATCATTTTTAATGCTATCATATTTTTGACTTTCTGTAGATAATATCTTTTGATTAAATACCCGCTTGACCTTGTTTGGAGGTGCAGATTTAGCTATGATTATTAAAAACAAAGGCAGCAACAACCACCAAATATATTTAAATAAACCACTATTTCTGATATTTCTCAACCAACGGGAAATTTGAAAACCTAAAAATGCCCATAAATCAGAAATTATTGAGAATTTAGAAACAGTTGCATTTTCAATATTTGTCCAGTCAGGAGGTGTGGTATCAAAAATTTGCCATTTATCATTTATATATACCATTGTCCAAGCGTGAGCATGACGACTGCGGACAATATATTGCTTTTCTAATTTGCTATATTCATGTACAGAATAACCGACTGTATAACGAGCAGGAATACCTAAAGCACGTAAAATTAAAGTTGTTGCACTAGCGAAATATTCACAATGTCCAGAACGAGTTGTGAGTAAAAAGGTTGATAAAGGTGTAGAAGCATTGTCTTTACCTGTGAGTTGCAGTGAATAACGGTAATTTTTTAATAAAAATGAGTTTAAAATCTTTAAAATTTCTTGAGGTGATTTTCTTTGAATATCTAATTTATTAACAATTTCATTTATTGCTGCTGCTTCTGCTGTAGGAATTTGTAAATCATCTGTTGTGGGTGGACTATCTAAAGAAATTTGATCATTAAATTTAACTTTGTAAGCGATGTCATTAACTTTTCCTGTAACTTTTACTGTTCCATATTTATTTTTCTCCATTTTGCTCACTGGTAAATCATTAATTTCCAATGTACCATTAGCCAATCTCAATATACCTTTACCATTATTTAGTGTCCCATAAATAGTGAGTTTTGAATTATGTTCTGTTTGATTTCCTAGCCGCCAAGTTGTATTATTACTATCAGGTTTAATGGTGGTAAAATCAGAACCTAATGCTATCCATAAAGAAGATTGATATTTGTTATAAGTTGCTTCTCTCAGCAGGATGGGAAAATCGCTTTTAGTCTCAGAAGCTACTCGAAAAACAATATCATTAGACTGCTTTAAAACTCCAATTTCTCCCATACTTGTTTCTTTTTTGAAAGCATTTATTTCTTGTCCAATAGCATTGCTAAACCAAGCTACTACCTGATTTTCTAATTGTAGATGAAGTTGATGTAGTCCTATTTGTCCGATAAAGCCAATACTTCCCGCAGTTAGGAATAAACAAAGCCAAATAGCAGGTGAAAATCTTGGAGAACGCACAAACCAAAGCGCAATAGCTGAAAGGAAAAACATCCCGATATAAAAAGATATATTTTCAGTATTAGCGTTACTAGCTGCTAAAATACAAAGAGCAACATAAGGGTAACTTAAATTAATGCTGAACTGGTTTTTTTGTTCTCCTGTTTTTTCATCATTAAATATTAAAAACAGTGTGGTAAGATGGATAGTATCATTGACAGCATAAACCTGAGCAGCTATCAAGGGAAAAAATACAATAGGTAGCCATTGTAAAAGAGTGTAAACTATATAAAAAGAACGGTTAGCAATCAATAGATAAATAGTCAAACCAACAAGGATAAGAAAGCATAAATTAGCAATACGCTTAATGTCATCATCAGAAAAATCCCAGCGTGACTGCACAAACCGAGAACATTCTAAAATTATAGCTACAGGTATAGCAAAAATCCATATTCCAGTTTGCCAACCCCAAAAAATTAAAGCTGCACTAAGCAGAAACGGTGGTGTTTTCATAATTTCATTAATTCCTGTTGGATATTGTTAATGTTTAATATTTGCAAAGTTGCTAATTCATAATTCATTAATTCAGTTTTATTAAAATCATTAGGGTTATGAGTGAGGATTAAAACTAATGTATGTATACCCATATTATTCAGATATTCTACTAATTGTTTTCTCTGTTCATCCCAAGAAATAAATATGCAGATACAACCACTTAATAAAGAAATCTTTTCTAAGACAACTGGGATAATAGAATCAAAATCTTTATGTTGACAAGCAACTACAGAAGCAAGAATTTCTAACATTTTTTCAGTATGACTTAGTCCTCTACCAAAGGTAAAACAATAAGCTTCATTTCCCACAAACATCAAGTCTAATAAAGATTCTTGGGTTTGTATGTCAGAAGCTAAAGAAGCTGCTATTGATACTGCTGTTTCTAAAGTTTGACTATATTTTTCAGGTTGAAATGTATCTAAAATTAAAGCGTGACGGACAAAAAACTCATCTTGTTCTTCTTTGACGATGGGTTTACCAATTTTTGCCCAACTTTTCCAGTGAATTTTGCGGATAGAGTCCCCAGGACGATATTCTCTTAAAGAGCGAAATTCCTCTGCATCTCCCACAGAAGAAGCTAATGCGACACCACCAGATTGATATTTTCTTAAACCAGGTAATTGAATTGGTGGAAGTTGATATAATTGAGGTAGAATTAATAAACTTTGGGATAATGAAATAGTTTGACAAGCATGAAAAAGACCAAAGGGATCTGGTCTTGCTATGGTTATACTTAAAAGTCGCATGACACCTCTATGTATGGGTGTTATTTCTCCAGTAATTTCTGTTTTACTATGAGGTTTTAGAGGAGGTAATTCTATTGTTTTTGCGGTTCCGCACTGTTTGCGAGAAACTAACCATAACCACCGATAAGACCCTAATTTGATATCTAGAGGACTGCGTTTATTTTCTTCTGGTTCTGGTGTTTCTAGGAACTCTTTAAAAGTGGGACGAGGGTCTGCGAAGTTTTCAAATAATTTAAGGTTGGTTTGTGTTTTATCGCTTTTATTATGAATAATAATTCTGTATTTTAATTTTACTCCCACGGTTGCAAATCTTGGTAGGGTGCGAGTTGCACTGAAGCGGGAACGAAACAATAGACTAGAAACAACAGAAATGATCAGCAGAGATACTAAGAATGTAAATATTTGATAGGTCATGTTTTGGGTGGTATCTAAACCCAAAGCTGCTGCAAAAATTAAGCTTAAAATTACTGCAAAACCACTCATAGTTACTCGTTTGTTGAGTTTGTGTTGCAGTGCGGAAGTAAAATGATAAATTTGATAGATGAATTTTTGCATTTCATTTTGATATGTTGGCAATTAAATGTTATAATCTTAATAATAAATCCCGATATTTAACGATTTGAGTACATTCAAATTTTCCAATTACCAATAAATCTTGATCTCCTGTTACTAAAAAATCAGCATTACTATCTTTTGCTAGTGCTAGAAGGTAATTATCTTTAGCATCTCGACAAAGAGACACTTGAGATGTGATATTTATAAATATTCCAATAGTTCGCAAAAGTTGAATTAACTCATCTACTTTGTGAGATGGAAAATACTTTTGTAATTTGGGACGCTGAGTAACAAGCTTTATTTCTTCTAATATTTGTTCAGAAATGACTACTTTAACCTTTTCATCAACTAACAGATTTTTTAGTTCTGCTAATTCTCTACCAATTAAAAAACTAATCCAAAGATTAGTATCAATAATTATCTTAATTTCTTTTTTCTCTATCATAAATTTCCGAACGCACGCTTTCAACTGCTTCTGTAATTTCTTCTAGGGATAATTCATCGGTTTGAAATATCTCTAATAATTCTGTTAATTTGTGGTTCAAAGTTTCTTTTTCTAATTCCTTGCTGAGTAACAATTTTTCCGAATCAGAAAGCTGTTTAACTAAGGTGAGAATTTGCTCAAATGTTAAGGGTAATTGATAGGTATTTTGTAACATAAAATCAAAGATTCTCCTTTATTGATAAATACATTTTACACACCCAAATCTTTTTTTGATGATATCAACTAGGAACAGGAACAGATTTAATAATATCTTCTACCACACCCGCTGCGGTTTTTCCTGAGAAACGCGCTTGGGGTTCCATAACTAAACGATGGGAAATAACTGATACTGCAAGTTCTTGAATGTGTTCTGGTGTGACAAATTCATAACCATCAAATAAAGCTAATGCTTGAGCGATTTTCATTAAAGTAATAGATGCTCTAGGACTTGCTCCTAATTGTACACCTTCTGCTGTACGAGTAGCGTTAACAATATCAACCAGATAACGTTTTAATTCGGTACTGATTCTAATTTGTTTAACTTGCTGTTTTAAACTTAAAATATCTTCTAAATCAACGCATGGTTGAATAGTATCAATAGGATGTTGTTGAATTTGATCTGAGAGTAGGTTAACTTCTTCTTCTGGTGAGATATATCCTAAACTAAACTGAATTGCAAACCGATCCATTTGCGCTTCTGGTAAGGGATAAGTTCCACGAGATTCGACGGGGTTTTGTGTAGCAATAACAAAAAATGGATCTTTGAGTTTTCGCAAATTACCATCAACTGTAACTTGAAATTCTGCCATTGCTTCTAATAGTGCTGACTGGGTGCGGGGTGAAGCGCGGTTGATTTCGTCAGCTAAAACAATGTGAGCAAAAATTGGACCTTCATGGAAATTAAAGGTTTGTGCGTTGGGGTTTAAAATGGATACGCCTAAGATATCTGATGGTAATAAATCAGGGGTAAATTGAATGCGTTTAAAGCTAACATCCACAGAAAATGCTAAGGCTTTGGCTAAAGTTGTTTTACCTGTTCCGGGGTAATCTTCTAGTAAAATGTGTCCACCACTAGCAAAGGCAGCTAATAATTTTCTAATGGCTGAAGATTGCCCTTTCATGACTTTTTGAATGTTGTCAGAAATTTTTTGATAAATTTCTCTACCGGATAGACTATCAGTGTCTGATGTGGGATTGTACATTTTGGTTATTGATGAATCCTAATTACAGAATTAGGGAATCAGTTCTAATTGCCATTCTTTGGTTTGAGAATTCCATTTTGGTGAGGAGGTTTCCCCAACAACATAGGGACCCCAATAGCGTCGAGAACCATCTTGGGCAAAAGCCACTAAAATATCTCCTTTATCTAGTTTTAGATTACCCTCTGGCAAGGATAAAATTAAACCTTTTTGACTACCTTCTTGGGGATCAAAATCCCAATGAGCTGGAAGATGAGCTTGAGTTTTGCTGGCTGCGGAGTTTTTGACTGCTGACTGTCGCGCTAATAGGGCTAAACGTACAGGTTGATATGTTTGATTGCTCATTCGCAAAGTTCCTGCGCTTTTGCTCAAAGCAGGTGAATTTTTTGTAGTGGGTTTTGCTGCACTAGCAGATATTACTGCTTCTGATGCAGTTGGTGGGGCTGTTTTTTCTTCTAATGTGGGGGTTCGCTCCGCAAGTGTTGATAAAACGTCTGACTGAGCAGGATCAAAGGATACGCTTAGTCCTAAGCATCCGGCTATCAGTCCTGGTAGTCCCAATGCACAAGTTATAACTGCCAAGTTACGATACATGGAAGATTTCATAATCATACTTTTTAGAGATAAAATTTTTTTAGTTATCCGTGGTGATTAGGAAAGTTGGGAACAGGGAATAGGTAAAGAGTTTTTACCCCAGTCCCCAGTCCCCAGTCCCCAGTCCCCAGTCCCCAGTCCCCAGTCCCCAGTCCCCAGTCCCCAGTCCCCAGTCCCCAGTCCCCAGTCCCCAGTCCCGTTCATGCAAAATACTCGTCTTAATAACTTATTCGATACCATTGCTAGAAGTTTGGAGCAATGGTTTATCAATCC